>NZ_JAYDXP010000126.1:0-479031 GCF_036701605.1 Pseudomonas sp. FIP_A4
AGGCCGGCATAGCCGCTGGCCATGGAGCGCTTGTTGACGATGACCGTCTTGGCCTTGTACGCCTCGAGGATCGGCATGCCGGCGATCGGCGACTTCGGATCGGTCTTGGCCGCCGGGTTGACCACGTCGTTGGCGCCGAGCACCAGCACCACGTCGGCCTGGCCGAACTCGGAGTTGATGTCCTCCATCTCGAAGACCTGCTCGTAGGGCACCTCGGCTTCGGCCAGCAGCACGTTCATGTGCCCCGGCATGCGGCCGGCAACCGGGTGAATCGCGTACTTCACGGTCACGCCCATGTGCGTCAGCTTCTCGGCCAGTTCCATCAGCGCGTGCTGCGCGCGGGCCACCGCCAGGCCGTAGCCGGGCACGATGATCACGGTGTCGGCGTTGGTCAGCAGGAAGGCGGCATCGTCGGCCGAACCGGACTTCACGTTGCGCTCCTGCTGCGCGCCCGCCGGGCCACCGGCATCGGCGTCGGCGCCAAAGCCGCCGAGGATCACGTTGAAGAACGAGCGGTTCATCGCCTTGCACATGATGTACGAGAGGATCGCGCCGCTCGAGCCCACCAGCGAGCCGGCGATGATCAGCATCGAGTTGTTCAGCGAGAAGCCGATACCGGCGGCCGCCCAGCCCGAGTAGCTGTTGAGCATCGACACCACCACCGGCATGTCCGCGCCGCCGATGGGGATGATGATCAGCACACCGATGACGAAGGCCAGCGCCACCAGGATGGCGAAGGCGGTCAGGTTGCCGGTGAAGGTGTAGACCAGACCCAGACCGACGATCGCCAGGCCCACGGCCAGGTTGACCATGTGCTGGCCCTTGAACACCACCGGAGCGCCCTGGAACAGGCGGAACTTGTACTTGCCGGACAGCTTGCCGAAGGCGATCACCGAACCGGAGAAGGTGATGGCACCGATGGCCGCGCCGAGGAACAGCTCCAGGCGGTTACCGGCCGGAATCGCGTAGCCCATGTGCTCGACGATGCCCAGCGACTGCGGCTCGACCACCGCGGCAATGGCGATGAACACCGCGGCCAGGCCGATCATGCTGTGCATGAAGGCGACCAGCTCGGGCATCTTGGTCATCTCGACGCGCTTGGCCATGATCGATCCGGCGGTGCCGCCGATCAGCAGGCCGACGATCACGTAGCCGATGCCGGCGGTGGCCAGCTCGCTGCCGAGCTTGAAGATCAGGCCGACCGTGGTCAGTACCGCCAGGCCCATGCCGATCATGCCGAACAGGTTGCCGCGGCGTGAGGTGGTCGGGTGGGAGAGGCCTTTCAGCGCCTGGATGAAGCACACCGAGGCGATGAGGTAGAGAACGGTGATGAGGTTCATGCTCATGGCTTACTTGCCCTCCGCCTTGGCCGCGCTGCGGTCCTTCTTCTTGAACATTTCCAGCATGCGTCGGGTGACCAGGAAGCCACCGAAGACGTTGACCGCGGCCAGGGCCACGGCCAGGGTGCCCATCGCCTTGCCCAGCGGGGTGACGGTGAGCGCGGCGGCCAGCATGGCGCCGACGATGACGATTGCCGAGATCGCGTTGGTGACCGCCATCAGCGGGGTGTGCAGGGCCGGGGTGACGTTCCAGACCACGTGGTAGCCGACGTAGATCGCCAGCACGAAGATGATCAGGTTGTAGATGCCGTCCGAAATCAGATCCATGTTCGCGTCTCCCTTAACCGTTGGTCCGCACGACTTGGCCGTCGCGGCACATCAGGCACGCGGCGACGATGTCGTCTTCGAGGTTGAGCTGGAACTGGCCGTCCTTGTCGATGACCAGCTTGAGAAAATCCAGCAGGTTGCGGGCGTACAGCGCCGAGGCGTCGGCCGGCACCAGCGTCGCCAGGTTGGCGTGACCGACGATGGTCACGCCGTGGCGCACCACCACCTGGTCGATCTCGGTCAGTGGGCAGTTACCGCCGTGGCCGGCTGCCAGGTCGACGATCACCGAGCCGGGCTTCATCTGCTCGACGGTGGCTTCCTGCAGCAGCGTCGGCGCCTTGCGGCCCGGGATCAGCGCGGTGGTGATGACGATGTCCGACTGCAGCGCACGCTCGTGCACCGCCTGCGCCTGACGCGCCATCCACGAGGCCGGCATCGGCCGCGCATAGCCGCCGACGCCTTCGGCGCATTCGCGCTCCTCGTCGGTCTCCAGCGGCACGTCGACGAACTTGGCGCCGAGCGATTCGATCTGCTCCTTCACCGCCGGGCGCACGTCCGAAGCCTCGACCACCGCGCCCAGGCGCTTGGCCGTGGCGATGGCCTGCAGCCCGGCGACACCGGCCCCGAGGATCAGCACGCGCGCGGCCTTCACCGTACCGGCAGCGGTCATCAGCATCGGCATGAAGCGCGGGTAGTGATGGGCGCCGAGCAGCACCGCCTTGTAGCCGGCGATGTTGGCCTGCGACGAGAGCACGTCCAGGCTCTGCGCGCGCGAAGTGCGCGGCGCGGCTTCCAGCGCGAAGGCGGTGATGCCGCGCGCGGCCATGCGCGCGATGCAGTCATTGTCGAACGGGTTGAGCATGCCCAGCAGCACGCTGCCGGACTGCATCTGCGCCAGTTCCGCCTCGTCCGGCGCATTGACCTTCAGCACCAGCTCGGCGGCAAAGGCCGCGGCGGCATCGCCGATGGTCGCGCCAGCGGCCTCATAGGCGCTGTCCGGCACGCTGGAAAGCAACCCGGCGCCGCTTTGCAGCGTTACCCGGTGCCCTTGGCCGATCAGTTTCTTGACGGTTTCCGGGGTCGCGGCGACGCGCGTTTCCCCGACATGGGTTTCGAGGGGTACACCGATGTGCATTGTTGTTGTTCTCCTGCGTGATCTTGACCAGGGCGCGGTAACCGCTGCCCTGGCGAGCTTTTTTCACCCGGCCACTACTCTGGCGGTCGGGTTTTGAAACGGTGGAGCGGGCCTCGGCGACTGCGCTAAACAGCCGGTCCGGCGCGGCATTCTGCAAGCACGGAAAAAATCAAACAACTGTTTCAATCGGGCGATTGCATCTGACGCACCGGTCGCAAGCCGACTCTAGATTCGCACAGAGTCGCGCCAGCCAGCGCAGCTTAGGGGGCCGCTTCGGTTAAAAGTGCGGTCGCCAAGGAAAAAACGTGCGGATCATGAATGACGCACCATTGCCACGGTATTCCCCTGCGGTGCCGGCTGACTGCGACCTTGGTGTCGGTGGTCTAGGGTTGATGCAGCGATACAGCGGTTGAAATGTCGTTCGATTCTTGTAGTCCAAGCGCTCTGGCTGCTTTTGTTGTCTGGAGTGTTTCGGCGCAGCGACAAACTGTCGCTGCGCACCCTGCTGGAGTTGCACGATGCCCGAACCCGATGTGGACGAACTGACCGAGCTGCTCGAGCCGTCGCCGCAGCGCCGCCTGCCGTTCGCCTTCGCCCGCCGCCACGGCGTGTTCCTGCTCGAACGCGACGGCGCGACCAGCCTTTGTCTGCGTGAAGGCGCGGCGCTGACCGCGGTGCAGGAAGCGCAGCGGGTGGTCGGTGCGCGCCTGGCGTGGCAGTGGCTGGCGCAGGACGCCTTCGAGCAGGCGCTCGGCGTGGCCTACCAGCACGATTCCTCGGCGACGATGCTGATGGTCGAGGGCCTGGGCAACGATCTGGATCTGGCCAGCCTGGCCGACCAGATCCAGGAAACCGAGGACCTGCTGGAGCAGGAGGACGATGCGCCGATCATCCGCCTGATCAACGCCATTCTCGGCGAGGCGATTGCCGAGAACGCCTCGGACATCCATATCGAAACCTTCGAGAAGCGCCTGGTGATCCGCTTCCGCGTCGACGGCATCCTCCGCGAAGTGGTGCAGCCCAAGCGCGAGCTGGCGGCACTGCTGGTGTCGCGGATCAAGGTCATGGCCAAGCTGGACATCGCCGAGAAGCGCATCCCGCAGGACGGGCGTATCTCGCTGCGGGTCGGCGGCCGCGAGGTGGACATCCGCGTTTCCACGCTGCCCTCGGCCAACGGCGAGCGGGTGGTGCTGCGTCTGCTGGACAAGCAGGCCGGACGTCTGACCCTGCGTCATCTGGGGATGAACGAGCAGGACCGCCGCCAGCTGGAGCAGGCGGTGAAGAAGCCTCACGGCATCATTCTGGTCACCGGGCCCACCGGCTCGGGCAAGACCACCACGCTGTATGCCGCGCTGACGACCCTCAACGACCGCACCCGTAACATCCTCACCGTCGAAGACCCCATCGAGTACCACCTCGAAGGCATCGGCCAGACCCAGGTCAACACCAAGGTCGACATGACCTTCGCCCGCGGCCTGCGCGCTATCCTGCGTCAGGACCCGGACGTGGTGATGGTCGGCGAGATCCGCGACCAGGAAACCGCCGACATGGCCGTGCAGGCCTCGCTCACCGGCCACCTGGTGCTGTCCACGCTGCACACCAACAGTGCCATCGGCGCCGTCACGCGGCTGGTGGACATGGGCGTCGAGCCGTTCCTGATTTCCTCCTCGCTGCTCGGCGTGCTGGCCCAGCGGCTGGTGCGGGTGCTGTGCAATGACTGCAAGCGCCCCTATGTGGCCGATGCCGCCGAATGCGAGCTGTTCGGCGTGGCGCCGGATGCGGCGCCGACGCTGTATCACGCCGAAGGCTGCGAGCAATGCCGCGGCATCGGCTATCGCGGCCGCACCGGCATCTACGAACTGGTGCTGTTCGACGACGCGTTGCGCAGCATGGTGCATACCCGCGCCAGCGAGCAGGACATGCTGCAGCACGCGCGCCTGCTCGGCCCGAGCATCCGTGACGATGGCCTGCGCAAGGTGCGCGAGGGCGTCACCACCATCGAGGAAGTGCTGCGGGTGACCCGTGAGGAATGATGCCCTGCGCCGTCCGGCGCACCGTGGAGAGCACCGCTGATGGCCGCCTTCGAATACCTCGCGCTGGATGCGCGCGGCCGCGAGCAGAAGGGCCTGATCGAGGCGGACAGCCCGCGTCAGGCGCGCCAGTTGCTGCGCGACAAGCAGTGGGCGCCGCTGGAGGTGAAGCAGGCCAAGTCCAAGGAGGATGTCAGTCGCGGCGGCTTCAGCTTCGGCCGCGGGCTGTCGGCGCGCGACCTGGCGCTGGTCACCCGGCAGCTGGCGACCCTGGTGCAGGCTGCGCTGCCCATCGAGGAAGCCCTGCGCGCGGCGGCCGCGCAATCCACCTCGGCGAAGATCAAGTCGATGCTGCTGGCCGTGCGCGCGCGGGTGATGGAGGGCCACAGCCTGGCCGCGGCGCTGCGCGAATATCCGTCGGCCTTTCCCGAGCTTTACCGCGCCACCGTGGCGGCCGGGGAGCACGCCGGCCATCTTGGGCTGGTGCTCGACCAGCTGGCCGACTACACCGACCAGCGTCAGCAGTCGCGGCAGAAGATCCAGCTGGCGCTGCTCTATCCGGTGATCCTGATGGTCGCCTCGCTGGCCATCGTCGTGCTGCTGCTCGGCTACGTGGTGCCGGACGTGGTCAAGGTATTCGTCAACACCGGGCAGGAACTGCCGGCGCTGACCCGCGGCCTGATCGCCACCAGCGACGTGGTGAAGAACTGGGGCTGGCTGATCGTGCTCGGCATCGTCGCGTTCGTGCTGGCCATGCGTGCGGCGCTGCGCGATCCGGCGCTGCGCCTGCGCTGGCACGCTTTCATCCTGCGCCTGCCGCTGATCGGCCGTCTGAGTCGGGCGACCAACACCGCGCGCTTCGCCTCGACCCTGGCGATCCTCACGCGCAGCGGCGTGCCGCTGGTGGAGGCGCTGTCCATCGCGGCGGCGGTGATCGCCAACCTGCGCATCCGCGAGCGGGTGGTCGAGGCGGCGCAGAAGGTGCGCGAAGGCAGCAGCCTGACCCGTGCGCTGGAGGCCACCGGCGAATTCCCGCCGATGATGCTGCACATGATCGCCAGCGGCGAAAAATCCGGTGAACTGGATCAGATGCTGGCGCGCACCGCGCGCAACCAAGAGAACGACCTCGCCGCCCAGGTGTCTCTGCTGGTCGGCCTGTTCGAGCCGTTCATGCTGGTGTTCATGGGGGCGGTGGTGCTGGTCATCGTGCTGGCCATCCTGATGCCGATCCTCTCTCTCAACCAACTGGTGGGTTAACGACCATGACAACAAGACTGCAGCGCCGCACCCAGGGCGGTTTCACCCTTATCGAGATCATGGTGGTGGTGGTCATCCTCGGCATCCTCGCCGCGCTGGTGGTGCCGCAGGTGATGAGCCGCCCCGAGCAGGCCAAGGTCACCGTGGCCAAGGGCGACATCAAGGCCGTCGCCGCCGCGCTGGACATGTACAAGCTGGACAACTTCGCCTATCCGAGCACCCAGCAGGGGCTGGAGGCGCTGGTGACCAAGCCGACCGGCAACCCGCAGCCGAAGAACTGGAACCGCGACGGCTACCTCAAGCGCCTGCCCAAGGACCCATGGGGCAACGACTACCAGTACCTGTCGCCAGGCACCCGTGGCCAGTTCGACTTGTACTCCTTCGGCGCCGACGGCAAGCCCGGCGGCTCGGACCTCAACGCGGACATCGGCAACTGGGACCTCTGACCGATGCGCCGGCGCGCCCGCGCCTTCACCCTCATCGAACTGCTGGTGGTGATCGTCCTGCTGGGCATTCTGGTTAGCCTGGCGGTGCTCACCACCGGCAGTTCGAGCACCTCGCGCGAGCTGCGTGACGAGGCCCGGCGGATCGCTGCGCTGATCGGCGTACTCAGCGACGAGGCGGTGCTCGACAGCCGCGAGTACGGCCTGCTGGTCAACCGCGAGGGCTACCGTGTGCTGCGTTACGACGAGGCCGACGCCCGCTGGCGCGAGGTCGAGCGGCGCAAGGTGCATCGGCTGCCGGAGTGGATGCGCCTGGAGCTGGACCTGGATGGCACGCCGCTGGAGCTGGTGGCGCCGGTCAGGCAGGCGGGCGACCGCGCCGGGCTGAGCGACGCCGACAGCCGCGGGCGCCGCCGCGAGCGCAACAGCGGCCCGCGGCTGGAACCGCAACTGCTGATCCTCTCCAGCGGCGAACTGTCGCCGTTCAGCCTGCGCCTGTCCGAGCGCAAGGCCGGCGGCAGCACCTGGCTGATCGCCAGCGACGGCCTGCGCCTGCCGCAGGCCGAACTGCTCGAGCACCGGCGATGAGTGCATCGATGGCCAGGGCCGGCCGCGGCTTCACCCTGCTCGAAGTGCTGGTGGCGCTGGCGATCTTCGCCACCGTCGCCGCCGTGGTGCTCACCGCCGCCGGGCGCAGCCTGAGCAATGCCGGGCGGCTGGAGGAGTTGACCCTGGCCGGCTGGATCGCTGACAACCGCCTCACCGAACTGCAGCTGCAGCCGACCACGCCGGCGCCCGGCCGCGAGACGCTGGAACTGGAATTCGCCGGCCGCCGGTGGCAGACCCTCAGCGAGATCGAGGCGAGCAGCGATCCTGGCCTGCTGCGCGTCACCGTCTGGGTCGCGCTGGACGAGCGCCGCGCGCGCAACCGGCCGCTGCCCGAGCGCGCGGTGACCAGCCTCAGCGGCTTCGTCGCGGTGCGCCAGGCCGGCAACGGCCAGCCGGGGCTCGCGCAATGAATCCGCAGCTGCCGCGGCGCATGGCCGGCTTCACCCTGCTCGAACTGCTAATCGCCATCGCCCTGTTCGCCCTGCTTGGCCTGGGCACCTACCGCATGCTCGAAGCGGTGCTGCGCAGTGACGCGGCGACCGCCGGGCAGGAACAGCGTCTGCGCGAGCTGAGCCGCGCGCTGTGGCTGTTCGAGCGCGACCTGCTGCAGGTGATCGACCGGCCGGTGCGCGACGGCTACGGCGACGAGCGCAACGCGCTGGTGGGCCAGCTCGAAGGCGACGACGGCGCGCCCATACTGGAGCTGACCCGTAGCGGCTGGCGCAACCCCACCGGCCTGCGCCGCGCCAACCTGCAGCGGGTGCGCTGGCGGCTGGTCGGCGAACGGCTGGAGCGCACCTACTGGGTGGTGCTCGACCGCGACGTCGACAGCCAGCCGCGTGTGCAGGTCGCGCTCGACGCGGTGCGCGCGCTGCAGCTGCGCTACCTCGACGAGGACCACGTCTGGCACGAGGAGTGGCCGCCGTTCGACTACGGTCGCGGCGGCGGCGAGGAGGCCGCGCAGCGCCTGCCGATCGCCGTCGAGCTGACCCTCGAACACCCGCGTTACGGCCGCATCAGCCGCCTGCTGCGCTTGCCGGACGGGCCGCCGCAGCAGGCGCAGATGCAGCTGCCGGGCGCCGAGGGCGTGCCCGAACCGTACGACGGGGAGCAGCCGCAATGACGCGCCAGCGCGGCGTCGCGCTGATCACCGTGCTACTGGTGGTGGCGATCGTCACCGTGGTCAGCGCGGCGATGGTGGCGCGCCAGCAACTGGCGATCCGCGCCAGCAGCAACCAGCTGCAAGCCCGTCAGGCGTGGCATTACGCGCTGGGCGGCGAGGCGCTGGCGCAGTCGATCCTGCAGCGCGATGCGCGCGCAGGCGGGCAGGCGCCGGTCGATCATCTCGGCGAGGCCTGGGCGTTGCCGCGACCGGCGTTCGCCGTCGACGAAGGGGAGATCCGCGTGCACATCGAGGACCTCGCCGGACGCTTCAACCTCAACAGCCTGGTGAAGAACGGTCAGGCCGACGCCGCCGCGCTGGCGCAGTTTCGCCGCCTGCTGTTGCGCCTGCAGATCGCTGCGCCCTATGCCGAACGGCTGGTCGACTGGCTGGACGTCGACCAGCAGCCGGGCACCGAGCTGGGCGCCGAGGACGACGCCTACCTGCTGCTCGAGCCGCCGTATCGCACGGCCGGACGGCGGCTGTTCGATCTTTCCGAACTGCGCCTGCTGCTGGACATGCGCGACGAGGATTTCCAGCGTCTGGCACCCTACGTCGCCGCGCTGCCGGCCGATCACGGGCTGAACGTCAACACCGCCAGCGCGCTGGTGCTGTCCAGCCTGGGCGACAACCTCAGCCTCGGCGCCGCCGAAGCGCTGGTGGAGGTGCGCCGCGCCAGCCCTTTTCGCGACACCGCGGCGTTCCTCGCGCAGCCGGCCATGGCCGGCAATACGCTGCAGGGCACCGCGCTGGCGGTCGGCAGTCAATACTTCCAGGTCACCAGCGAAGTGCATCTGGGCGACCGCCGGCTGGCGCTGGTCAGCCTGCTGCAGCGCGAGCAGGACGGCACGGTCCGCGTGCTGGCGCGCAACCTCGGGCAGCCGCCGCGTCTGCCCGCACCATCCGCAAAGGGAGAACGCTAGATCATGGATTGCCTGTTCCTGCCCGCCGACTGTGGCGCGCACCTGCAGCCGGAGACGCCTGGTTACTGGCTGCCGCGCGAGGGCGCTGGCCGCTGGCTGAGCCTGGCGCAGTGCGCCGCTGCCGCGCAGGGCGCCGTGACGCTGGTGCTGCCGGCCGAGCACTGCAGCGCCTTCGCCGTGGCGCTGCCGACGCGCAAGGCGCGCTGGCTGCAGCAGGCGCTGGCCTACGCCGCCGAGGAGCTGCTGGCGGAGAATGTCGACGAGCTGCACCTGAGCCTCGGCGAGGTGCTGGACGACGGCCGCCATCGCGTTATCGCCATCCGCCGCAGCCTGCTGCAGGGCTGGCTCGAACAGCTGCGCGGGCTGGGGCTGCCGATTGTCGCCGTGCATGTCGACGCCGACCTGCTGCCGCGTACGGGCAGCCAGATTCTGCTGCTCGGCGCGCGTGGACTGCTCGGCGGCAGCTTGGAGGCGCGGCTGGCCTTCGTTGCCGAGCAGTGGCCGGCACTGGCCGAACAGTGCCCGGCGCCGCGGCAGGCGCACGGCGACGGCGAGACGCCGCCGCCCGGGGTGGATGACTACCAGCGTCTCGACGACCCCTATGCCTGGCTCGCCAGCGGTCGCGCGGCGGCGGTCAATCTGGCGCAGGGCACGTTCGCCATCGATCTCGGCGGCAGCGGGCTGGCGCGCTGGAAACCGCTGTTCGCCACGCTCGGGCTGATCCTGCTGGTGCAGCTGGGCTTCAACCTGGCGCAGGGTTGGTACTTCCAGCGTCAGGGTGACCTGCATGCCGACGCCAGCCTGGCGCTGTACCGCGAGCTGTTTCCGGCCGACACGCGCATCGTCAATCTGCGCGCGCAGTTCGACGACCACCTGGCCCAGGCCGGCGGCGCCCGCGCCGGCTTCACCCGCCTGCTGGAACATGCCGCCACGGCCGTCGCCGACGGCGCGCCGGTGACAGTGCAGCGGCTGGACTACAACGAGACGCGCGGCGATCTGGCGCTGGAGGTGCGCGCCGCTGATTTCGCCGCGCTGGAACAGCTGCGCCAGCGCTTGAACGAGCAGGGCCAGAGCGTGCAGCTGGGCTCGGCAAGTCGCGACGGCGATGCCGTCAGCGCCCGCGTGGTGATCGGAGGCTGACGATGAATTTCAAACAGCAACTGGCCGTGCGCCTGACCGATTCACCGCTGTGGCGCCGCTGGCAGCGCCTGCCGCCGCGCGACCGCCTGGCGCTCGGCCTGCTCGCCGCGTTCCTCGTCGCCCTGCTGTTCTACCTCTGGCTATGGCTGCCGGCGCAGCGCCACGCCGCCGCCGCGCGCGAGCATTACCAGGCGCAGCGCGAGCTGTACGCCTACCTCCAGCAGAACAGCGAACTGGCACGGCAGATGGGTCGTGGCGGCGAGCAGGTGATGCTGGCGCCGGAGGAGTTGCAGGGGCTGGTCACCCAGAGCGCGCAGCAGAGCAACCTGCGCATCGAGAGCTTCGACAGCGGCGCCGACGGCGGCCTGCAGGTCAGCCTGCCGGGCGCGTCGTTCGCCCTGCTGCTGCGCTGGCTGGCCGAGCTGCAGGCGCTGGGGGTGAACGTCGGCGAGGTCAGCCTGGAGCGCGCCGGCGAAGGGCAGGTGGACGCACGGGTAGGGCTGCGCGCGGGCGGCTGAGGCGTCGCCCGCGCATGGCGGTCACTGATGGGGAAACGGCATGGCCAGCGCGCGCAGCGCGGCTTCGGCATTGAGCACGCGGGTCACCGCCTCGTCGGCCTTGTCGCGGCTGAGGCCGAGACGGTCGAGCAGCGTCTGCGGGATGTCCTGCGGGCCGCCAGCGCCGATGCCGCGCTGGCGCAGCAGGCGCACGGCCAGACAGACGAGGTTCGGATAGGCGGCGTGCTCGCCGGCGTAGTCCGGGTCGTTCTGGAAGCGCAGGGCGTTGGCCACTTCGTCCGGCATGCCCCACAGGCGCATCAGCCACGCACCGATCTGCTCGCGGGTGATGCCCAGCAGGTGCTGTTCGACATGGCTGTGGCTCAGGTGCGGGTTGACCTCCAGATGCCTGCAGATCAGCGAGAAGTGCGGCGGAAAGATATGCGCCAGCACCAGATAGCCGAAGTTGTGCAGCAGCCCGGCGAGATAGCTCAGGCCCATCTCCGGGCGCGTTTCGCGCGGGATGGCGCGCGCCAGCCCCTCGATCACCGCGGCGGTGTAGATCGCCTGCTGCCAGTACGGCGTCGCCTCCTGCGGCCGGTCCTTGGGCAGGCTGAGGGTCTTGCCCAGCGCCAGACCCAGCGCCAGGTTGATCACCAGATCGAAACCCAGCACGCGGACGATGGCGTCTTCCACCGAGCGGATGCGCCCGGGTGCGGCGTAGTAGGGCGAGGCCGCCCAGCTGATCACCTGCGCCGCCAGTGCCGGGTCGGTTTCGACCACGCCGGTGATGTCGTCGACGGTGGCTTCCGGGCTCACGCGCAGCTTGATGATGCGCTGCGCGGTATGCGGCAGCGGCGGAATCTCGATGGTTTCCTCCAGGCGCTTCTGGATGCGCCGCGCGGTGAAGCTCTGCACCGCCTGGCTGATCTCTTCGCGGTCGTCATGCGGACGGTCGAGGTTCGGCCGGATGTCACGCAGCGGCACGGCGAAGCTGCCGGCACTGGCCTTGTTCAGCAGGCGCTGGAAATCCTCCGCCGCCAGCTCCACCAGCAGTCCTGGCTGGCCCGATTCGACCAGCAGCCGCGGTTGCTGCAGCAGGCAGCGCTCGTACAGGCAGGGCGAACTGGTCAGCGGCGGCAGGCCGGGCAGGCGGTTCAGCTCGTGCTTGGCGAGCATGCGTGCCAGGCGTTCCGGTTTTACCGCCAGCAACTGGCGGCCGGTGAGCTCGGTCAGCCGCGGCAGATCGAGCAGATGATCCTGGGGAAACAGCACCAGCATGGCACCGACGCTGTCTTCCAGCAGCACCGCCTGGACCCGCTGTGCAGCCGGCAAGGCGGCGTGGTCGCGCAGGATCTGGTAGCGCACGCCGAGGTCTTTCAGCAGCTTGGTGATCAGCAGCGGCAGTTCGGAACAGCTTTCGGTATCGACAGCAGAATTCATGAGCGGACCCGTGATGATGGCCTGCCCGAGTATAGCGAAGCCCTCAGGCGGAAAAATTGCGGTGACGAGTGGTTGTCACACCTGGCCGTACTCCTGGCCATGACGCAGCCAGCGCTCCAGCAGCGGGCTGACATGTTGCGGCCAGCGCGCCAGCAGCTCCTGGGCGGCGTCGCGCACCGCCGGCAGCAGGTCGGCGTCGCGCATCAGGTCGGCGACCTTGAACTGCAGCAGGCCGGTCTGACGGGTGCCGAGCATTTCGCCGGGGCCGCGTAGCTCCAGGTCCTTCTCGGCGATTATGAAGCCGTCGCAGGTCTCGCGCATGATCGCCAGCCGTTCGCGGCCGAGCTGCGACAGCGGCGCGTGGTAGAGCAGTACGCAGTGGCTGGCCGCGCTGCCACGGCCGACGCGGCCGCGCAGCTGGTGCAGCTGCGCCAGGCCCAGGCGCTCGGGGTTCTCGATGATCATCAGGCTGGCGTTGGGCACGTCGACGCCGACTTCGATGACGGTGGTGGCGACCAGCAGCTGCAGGCGCCCCTGCTTGAACTCGTCCATCACCGCGGCCTTCTCGGCCGGCTTCATGCGCCCGTGGATCAGACCGACGCGCAGGCCGACCAGCGCCGCCGAGAGGTCCTCGTAGGTGGTTTCCGCGGCCTGACAGGTCAGCTCCTCGGATTCCTCGATCAGCGTGCACACCCAGTACGCCTGGCGCCCTTCGTTGCAGGCGATGCGCACCCGCTCGATGACTTCCAGGCGACGGCTGTCGGCGATCACCAGGGTGTTCACCGGCGTGCGTCCGGGCGGCAGTTCGTCGAGGATCGAGGTGTCGAGATCGGCGTAGGCGCTCATCGCCAGGGTCCGCGGGATCGGTGTGGCGGTCATGATCAACTGGTGCGGGCAAAGCCGGCCGTCGATGCCCTTCTGCCGCAGCGCCAGCCGTTGCTGCACGCCGAAGCGGTGCTGCTCGTCGATGATCACCAGCGCCAGGCGCTTGAACACCACCTCGTCCTGGAACAGCGCGTGAGTGCCGACCACCATCGGGCAGCCGCCGGCGATCTGCTCCAGCGCGGCGGTGCGGGCCTTGCCCTTGAGCTTGCCGGCCAGCCAGGCGACCTCGATGCCGAGCGGTTCGAGCCACTTGCTGAAGTTGAGGAAGTGCTGCTCCGCGAGAATCTCCGTCGGCGCCATCAGCGCCACCTGATAGCCGGCTTCCAGCGCCTGCAGCGCGGCGAGGGCGGCGACCACCGTCTTGCCGGCGCCAACATCGCCCTGCACCAGACGCAGCATGGGCTCGTCCTGGGCCAGGTCATAGGCGATCTCGGCACCGACACGCTGCTGCGCGCCGGTGGGCGCGAAACCGAGGTTGGCGAGAAAGCGCTGCGGCAGCTTCTGCGCCGGCGGCAGCGCCGGCGCCTGCTGCGCGCGCACCCGCTCGCGCAGGCGCTGCAGCGACAGCTGGTGGGTCAGCAGCTCCTCGAACGCCAGGCGATGCTGCGCCCAGTGCCGACCTTCGGCGAGTTCCTCCAGATCGGCATCGGCCGGGGGGCGGTGCAGGTAGCGGATGGCTGCGTCCAGCGCGCCGAGCTGGTAGTTGCGGGCCAGCTCGGCGGGCAGCCAGTCCGGCAGGCTGTGCGGGCCAAGCCGCGCCAGCGCCTGCTCGCTGAGGTTGCGCAGACGCTGCTGGGTCAGGCCTTCGGTGGTCGGGTAGATCGGCGTCAGGGTCTGCTCGACCGGTGCCGGTTCGCCGGTCAGCGCGCGGTATTCCGGGTGATAGATCTCCAGCCCCGAGGCACCTGGACGCGCCTCGCCGTAACAGCGCAGCTGGGTGCCGCGCTTCATGGCTTCCTTCTGCGCCTGGCTGAAGTGGTAGAAGCGCAGGCTCAGGGTGCCGCTGCCGTCCTGCAGACGCACCAGCAGGCTGCGGCGGCGGCCCATGACGATGTCGGCGCCGGACACCACGCCTTCGATCACCGCGTCCTGCCCCGGGCGCAGTGCGCCGATGGGCACCACGCGGGTACGGTCCTGGTAGCGCAGCGGCAGGTGGAAAAGCACGTCCTGCAGGGTTTCCAGGCCGACCCTGGCGAGCTTCTCGGCCAGCGCCGCGCCGACGCCCTTGAGCGCGGTGACCGGGATGGTCGCCAGTTCGCTCATGGCCTCAGGCTTTCGCCGACGGCGGTTTGCCTACCGAACACAGGCGGATCGAGTCGGCGAGGATCTCGATCGCCTTGGGCCGCGGGAAGCTGGCGCGCCAGGCGATCGCTACGGTGCGGAACGGCACCGGCGGCGTCAGCGGGCGGGTCTCCAGTACGCCGGGGGCGTAATGGTGGCTCTCCACTGCCGACAGCGGCAGGATCGACACGCCCAGACCCGAAGCGACCATGTGGCGGATGGTTTCCAGCGAACTGGATTCCACCGTGGTGTGGCTCGGCGCCTCGCCCTTGCGCGTCGTCGGGCAGGCTTCGAGCACCTGATCGCGGAAGCAGTGACCCTCACCGAGCAGCAGCAGGCTCTTGTCGTTGAGCATCTCGGCGTCGATGGTTTCCTTGGCCGTCCACGGATGGTCGGCCGGCATCAGCACATAGAACGGCTCGTCGTAGAGCGGCTTGGTCAGCACGTCGGCTTCCTGGAACGGCAGCGCGATGATGATCGCGTCCAGCTCGCCGGTGCGCAGCTTGTCGCGCAGGACGTGGGTGAAGTTTTCCTCGATGTACAGCGGCATGTCCGGCGCCACGCGGTGTAGCTGCGGGATCAGGTGCGGGAACATGTACGGGCCGACGGTATAGATGGCGCCGACCTTCAGCGGTGCGGCCAGCTGGTTCTTGCCCACCTGCGCCAGCTCGCGGATGCTCTGTGCCTGTTCCAGTACCTTCTGCGCCTGCGTGACGATGCCTTCGCCGACCGGCGTCAGGCGCACCGCGCTCTTGGTGCGCTCGAAGATCAGCACGCCGAGCTCGTCCTCGAGCTTCTTCACGCCGACCGAGAGGGTCGGCTGGCTCACGTGGCAACGCTCGGCGGCACGGCCGAAGTGCTGTTCCTGGGCGAGGGTGACGATGTAGCGCAGTTCGGTGAGGGTCATAGTCAAATTCCATCGAGTTGGCGGCAAGCATAGCCTTTGCGTAGCGGTCTCACCAACTGCGTGCGAACGCCCGGCGTTCGGCAAGCGGCGTATGGCGTTCGACGTGAGTCAGCCCAGCAGCGCTACACTGCGCAACAGGAAGATGATGCGGTCTCGGGTTGCCGGAGGATGAAGGATGGGCAAGCGTTGTTCGGTATTGATCGCCGGATGTGGCGATGTGGGGTGCCGCCTGGGGCTGCAGCTGAGTCGTGACGGCTGGCGGGTGTACGGCATGCGCCGGGAAGCCGCCGGCCTGCCGGTGCCGATCCTGCCGGTCAAGGGTGACCTGAGCGGCGCGGAATGCCCGCGCACCTGGCCGAATGGCGAGCTGGACTATCTCGTCTATGCCGCCTCGGCCAGCCAGCACGACGAAGCGGGCTATCGCCAGGCCTATGTCGACGGCGTGCGACACGTGCTCGACTGGCTCGAGCAACGCGGCCAACGCCCGCGGCGGCTGTTGTTCATCTCCAGTACCGGCGTCTACGGCCAGCACGATGGCGAGTGGATCGACGAGACCTCGCCCACCGAACCCAGCGGCTACACCGGCCGGGTGATGCTGGAGGCCGAGCGTCAGGTGCTCGGCTGCGGGCTGCCGGCGACGGTGGTGCGCATGGGCGGGCTGTACGATCCGACGCGGCCGTGGATGCAGAATCAGGTGCGCGCCGGCCTGCGCGTCGAGCGCGATCCGCCGCAGTACAGCAACCGCCTGCACCGTGACGACGCCGCCGCGCTGCTGGCGTTCCTGCTACAGGCCGACGCGCGTGGCGAGCCGCTGGACGATTGCTACCTGGGCGTCGATGACGATCCGGCGCCGCTGCACGAGGTGGTGGACTGGTTGCGGGCGCGTCTCGGCGTCACTCACTGGGCCGAGCAGAGCATGACCCGCCGCGCTGGCAGCAAGCGCTGCAGCAACGCGCGTGCCCGCGCGCTGGGCTGGGCGCCGCGCTATCCGAGCTATCGCGATGGCTACGCCACGCTCGGCGAGCGGCGTGACTGACGGCAACCGCCTGCTGGCACGGCCCTGGCTGCCTGGCGTGGAGCTGTTCCATGCCGACTTCTCCGGCCAGCCGTTCGGCCGGCATAGCCACGATGCCTTCGCCATCGGGGCCATCCTCCACGGTGTCGGCGGCTACCAGTGTCGCGGCGCGCGCCACGCGCTGCCGGCCGGCACGCTGTCGCTGATGAATCCGCAGGAGCCGCACACCGGCCATGCCGAATCGCCGCGGCTGATCTACCGCATGCTCTACATCGAGGAGGCGCGGCTGCCGGCGCTGCTCGGGCGCAAGCGGCTGCCGCGTGGCTTTCGCCAGCTCAACCCGACCGACGATGGCGCGGTGGCCGCCGGCCTGGCGCAACTGGCCGGCGATTTTCAGCACGGCGACGCGCTGGCCCTGGAGAGCCGCCTGCTGCAGCTGCTGGAGCTGGTGTTCACCCGTCACGGCGGTCTGCGGCCGATGCAGACCGCGCGGCGCGACGGCGGCACGGTCGCCGCCCTGCGCGATTACCTCGAACAGCATTACAGCGAGGCGGTCAGCCTGCAGGCGCTGGCCGAGCAGCTGCAGCGCCATCCGCGTCATCTGATCGAAGCCTTCCGCCGCGCCTATGGCGTGCCGCCGCACACCTGGCTGCTGCAGCGGCGCATCCGCGAGGCCAAGCGCCGCCTGCTCGATGGCGAGACGCTGGCGGAGCTGGCGCTGGGCCTGGGCTTCTACGATCAGGCGCACTTCAGCGGCACCTTCCGCCGTTTCACCGGCGTCACGCCGGGGCAGTTCCGCGCTACCGCGCGGGCCTGAGTTTCTTCCAAGACCGTAGCGAGCCGCTGCGGCAGTCTGGCCGCCCCTGTCGAAGGAGGCGGTCATGATCGGGTTATTTCTGCTGGTTGCCGGTACGCATTTCGCCGCCCTGCTGTCCCCGGGGCCGGATTTTTTCCTGCTGATCCGTGCGGCGCTGCTGCATGGCCGGCGCCAGGCCGATGGCTGCGCGGCCGGCATCGCCCTGGCGAATCTGCTGTCGATGCTGCTGGTGTTGCTCGCCCTGGCGGCGCTGCCCGGCGCCAACGGCGGGCTGTGGCGCACCTTGCAGTTGCTCGGCGGCGGCTATTTCTGCTGGCTCGGCAGCCAGGCGCTGCTGGCCCGGCGCGAACTGCAGCTACCGCACGGCTCCGGCGAAACCGGTGGACGCTGGCGGGCCGGCTTCGGCCAAGGCCTGCTGGCCAGCAGCCTGAATCCCAAGCTGCCGCTGTTCTATGCCGGCCTGTTCGGCGTGCTGCGCGAAGCGGCGGTGCCCGGTTGGGGGCTGGCGCTGGCGATGGCCTGGATGGCGGCGGTGGTGCTCGGCTGGGACCTGGCGCTGGTGCGCCTGCTCGGCCGCGCGCGCTGGCGTGGCTGGCTGCGCCGGCGGGTGCGCACGCTCGACCGTCTGTGCGGCGCATTGCTGCTGGCGCTCGGTGGCTGGTTGCTGGTGACCGCTGTGCCGAGGTAATGGCCTGCGCATGCAGTCCGTCGGCCCGGCGGCAACTCTGCGGCGGCGGGACTTACTAAAACTCAGACGACACGTCGCACGGCAGGAGCGGCAGCACCCCGCGCAGTCAGCGAGGCACAGGGAGATCACCGAGGCGGCGCCCCGACCCCCGATCTGGAGATTGCCCATGAGAGCGCTACGCTGGCACGGCAAGCACGACATCCGCTGCGACGACCACCTCCCCGACCCCACGATCGAAGATCCGCGCGACGCCATCATCAAGGTCAGCTCCTGTGCCATCTGCGGTTCGGACCTGCACCTGTATGACGGCTTCATGCCGGGCATGAAACACGGCGACATCATGGGCCACGAGTTCATGGGCGAGGTGATGGAAGTCGGCTCGGCGAACAAGAAGCTCAAGGTCGGCGACCGCGTGGTGGTGCCCTTCACCATCGTCTGCGGCGAATGCGAGCAGTGCCGGCGCGGCAATTTTTCGGTCTGCGAGCGTACCAATCGCAACAAGGACATCGCCGACAAGGTCTTCGGCCATAGCACCGCCGGGCTCTATGGCTATACCCATCTCACTGGCGGCTATGCCGGCGGCCAGGCCGAGTATGTGCGCGTGCCCTACGCCGATGTCGGCCCGGTGGTGATCCCCAACGGCCTGACCGACGAGCAGGTGCTGTTTCTCGGCGACATCTTCCCCACCGGCTGGCAGGCCGCCGCGCAGTGCGACATCCAGCCGACCGACACGGTGGCGGTGTGGGGCGCCGGTCCGGTCGGCCAGTTCGCCATCCGCAGCGCGGTGATGATGGGCGCCGAGCAGGTGGTGTGCATCGACAACGTGCCCGAGCGGCTGTCCATGGCGCGTGCCGGCGGGGCGATCACCATCAACTTCGACGAGGAAAGCGTGGTCGAGCGCCTCGCCGAGCTGACCCGCGGCAAAGGGCCGGAGAAGTGCATCGACTCGGTGGGCATGGAGGCGCATGCCAGCGGCTCGCTGGATTCGATGTACGACCGTGCCAAGCAGGCGCTGATGCTGGAAACCGACCGCCCGCACGTGTTGCGCGAAATGATCTACGTCTGTCGGCCGGCCGGCATTATCTCGATCCCCGGCGTCTACGGCGGGCTGATCGACAAGATCCCGTTCGGCGCGGCGATGAACAAGGGGCTGACCTTCCGCATGGGCCAGACCCACGTCAACCGCTGGACCGACGACCTGCTCAAGCGCATCCAGGAAGGCCAGATCGATCCGAGCTTCGTCATCACCCACACGGTCAGCCTCGAGCAGGGCCCCGAGATGTACAAGACCTTCCGCGACAAGCACGACGGCTGCATCAAGGTGGTCCTCAAGCCATGAACCGGTCGCCGATCCCTACGGTAGGGATCGGCCGAGCCACGTTATCGAGCGAGGAGTCTGCATGAGCATTCCACGGCAAGTTACCCGGCCCAACCCTTCGGCTCGCTCGCTGGCGCGCGGGCTGGGCTGGTTCAGCATCGGCCTGGGCGTCGTCCAGCTGGTCGCGCCGCGCCAGGTCGCGCGCTTCATCGGCATGCCCGGCAGTGACGGGCTGATCCGTGCCTGCGGGCTGCGTGAGATCGCCACCGGCGTCGGCATCCTGCTGGCGGACGACCCCAAGCCCTGGATCTACGGGCGCATCGGCGGCGATGCGCTGGACCTCGGCTGCCTCGGCTGGAGCATCGAGCACGGCCGCGAGCCGGCCAATGCGGCCATCGCTGCCGGTGCGGTGGCCGGCATCACCGCGCTCGATCTGGGCTGCGCGCGGGCGCTGGATGCCGAGCGGCTACCGCTCACCGAGTGGGACTTCGGCGACCGCAGCGGCTTTCCCGGCGGCACCGCACAGGCGCGCGGCACGGTGGACGCCGAATTCGCCGCGGCGCGGGCCGAGCCCAACGGCTATTCGCCGCCGCAGCTGCACTAACTCCGCTCACTCGTACGCGGCGCCCCAGGGTGTTGGATAAGGCTGCGCCGTTATCCACCCTACCCGCCCGTATCGCGAGCGCGTGTCCGGCGGCATACGGTGGCGTGCGGCGCTGGCGCGTTTTTTTGCTAAGGTGGCCGGCCGTTCCGGTCGCGCGCCAGTGGCGTGCGGCCCTGTCTGTGAGTAGTCATGTCGTCGGTCGTCAATGTCGTCCTGCCGGTCTTCGCGCTGATCCTGCTCGGCTTTGTGTGCCGCCGCAGCGGGCGCATGGGGCCGACCGGGGCCTCCGAACTCAATCGTTTCGTCGTCTGGCTGGGCCTGCCGGCGCTGCTGTTCAGCGTGGTCGCGACCTCGACCTGGACGCAGCTCTGGCAGCCCGGCTTCATCGCCGCGTTCACCGTCGGCTGCCTCGGCGTGTTCGCTTTCACCCTCGGCTACCGCCTGCTGCAGAAGCAGCCGCTGGTCGATGCCAGCCTGGATGCGCTGGGCGCGTCGTACGCCAACACCGGCTATGTGGGGATTCCGCTGTGCATGCTGGTGCTCGGCGACGAGGCGCTGCAGCCGGCGATGGTCGCCTCGATCATCGTCGTTTGCGTGCTGTTCGCCATCGCCCTGGCCTGTGTCGAGACCGGCCTGCACGCCGGGCAGGGCGTGCTGCGCACGCTGGGCAAGGTGAGCTGGGCGCTGGTGCGCAACCCGCTGGTGGTCGCGCCCATGCTCGGTGCGCTGTGGGCGGCCAGTGACGCGCAACTGCCGGTGCCGCTGGCCACATTGCTCAAGCTGCTGGGTGCGGCGGCGGCGCCGTGCGCGCTCGTCTCGCTGGGGCTGTTCCTCGCCCAACCGCAGCCGGCCGGCCCGGTGCGCGGGGTGTGGCCGCTGGTGGGGCTGAAGCTGCTGGTGCAGCCGCTGATCACTTGGTATCTGGCGTTCCAGGTTTTCGCGCTGCCGACCCTGTGGGCCTATTCGGCGCTGCTGCTCAGCGCGCTGCCCACCGGCACCGGTCCGTACATGCTCGCCGAGTTCTATGGCCGCGAAGGCTCGCGGGTGTCGCGGGTGGTGCTGCTGTCGACGCTGGGCTCGCTGATCAGCCTGTCACTGATCCTGGTGCTGTTGCCGGTCTGATCTGCGCGCTCACTTGGCGCGTGGATAAGCCTGCGGCGTTATCCACCCTACGCCGGAGCTGCCGTAGGGCGGAAAGCCGCGAAGCGTTTTCCACGCGCTATCCACACGCTAACGGTCAGCTCACCGGCCGCGTCACTTCCAGCACCACGGCGGCGATGCGGTCGCAGCGGGTGTAGGCGCCGCCGAGCAGCTCCTCGCCGAACACGTCCGGGTCGATTTCCCGGTAGCGCCAGGTCAGCGGCGTCGGGGCCAGACGCTGGCAGGCTTCGGCGAGGAACGGGTCCTGGTTGTCCAGCATCGCCACGCCGGTATACAGCAGCAGCGTGCCGCCCGGCGCCAGCCGGCCAAGCGCCGCATCGAGGATCGCCAGCGACAGCTCGGCGCCCAACGGCCCGCCGCCGTGGCGGTAGGCGCGCTGATCGGCATCGACCAGATACGGCGGATTGGCCAGGATCAGATCGAACTCGCCGTCCACGGCGCCGAGCAGGTCGCTGTGCTCGGCGCGCAGGTTGTCGACGCCGGCCAACGCCGCGTTGATGCGCGTCAGGCGCAGCGCCTGCGGGTTGATATCCACCGCCAGCACCTCGGCCTGCGGCCGTGCCAGCGCGGTGAGTATCGCGCCGGCGCCGGAGCCGCAACCGATGTCCACGACGCGGCGGATCTCGCCGGTGTGACGGTCCAGATGACAGCGGATGGCGCTGGCGAAGCGGTAGGTATCCGGGCCGAAGAACACCGCGTCGGGCGAGTCGGTGGGATACGCCGAATGCACGAACAGCTGGCCATCGAGGCTCGACAGCCTTACCCGTGAGCGCCAGCGCGGGCCGCACGGCTCGAGCACCTGCGCCTGATCCATCAGGCTGAACAACGGCGGCGGCAGCAGCTCGTGCTGGAACGGCCGGCTCCAGCCGAACACCCCGGGGAGATCGCCGGCCAGTGCATTCTGCGGCCGCTGGTTGACCCGTTCATGGGTCAGCGGCGTGGGCGTGATGAAGTGATAGCCACGCTCGCGCAGGGCCTGGCCCAGATGCAGCAACGCGCGGTCCTGCGCGGTTTCCATGATCATGATGCGTCCCTTGATGCCTTCAGTTGAACAATCCGTTGAACAGCCGCGTGGCCAGCAGGCCGACGGCGCTGTGGTGGCGTTGCGGCGCCAGCAGCGGCAGCAGCAGACGCATGCGCGCTGCACGGTCCGGCTGGCGGGCGAGCTGCTGTTCGAGCAGCTGCAGCTCCGCGTCGAAGTCATTACCGGCGGTCGCCTGCGGCACGGTCGCATCCGCCGCCGGGCGCCGCGCGTTGAACCGCGCCTGACTCGTGAGCAGCACGCCGCGCGGGCTGCGCTTGCCATCGGCCTGCCAGTCGCCGGCGATCCAGTCGTGGATCATCTGCTGCTCGTAAGCGCTGAACACGCCGAACATCGGTGCCTGTTCGCCGACGATGAGCTGCCAGAAGCGGCTTTCCTGCGGGTCGTGGCCGCGCTTGATCCAGCCGCGAGTCTCGAGCACGGCGAGGAATTGCTCGACGTCCTCGGCCAGCCACTGATTGACCGTGCGGCCTTCGAAGCGGCAGTAGTCGGAATGCACGAACTGCCCGACCGCGGCCTTCTTCTCGAAGATGCGCTGCACCTCCGTCGACAGGTCGAAGTCGCCGATCACCGAGACGGTGCTGGCACCCAGATCGTTGAGCCGATAGCCGTTGCGCACACGCTGGTAGAACGCCGCGCCGTCGCCCATCTGCGGCCAGGCGGCGCGCAGACCCTGCACCGCCTTGTGCGCATGGCCGTTGTCGGCGTTGTCGACGGTGACGTGCAGGGTGAAGTAGTACGGATCGATGCCCAGCTCGGTCAGTTCATAGGACGTGATCAGCAGGTGCAGCGGCAGCTGCTCGTAGCCGAGGTTGAAGCCGATCACCTCCGGCAGGAAGCGCTCGGCGTGCTCGGCCAGCGCCAGCTGGATGGCGCCCTGGACGAAGTGCTCGTCGTCGAGCTGCTGCCAGTCGTCGCAGCCCTGGCTGGCGAGCAGCTTGCGGTAGAGCACCACATGGTTCTTTTCCGGCAGGCCCTCGCCGAGCTCCTCCAGATAGGTCTGGATCAGCGCGGTGAAGCGGCTATCGTCCCAGCGCTGCAGCAAGCCGTAGAGCCAGGCACCGTCGACCAGCTTGGTCGGCGCCACGCCGCGCAGAAAGTGCAGCGCATGCGCCTTGCTGGCGAAGTAGCGCCGCGCACCGCCGGCGCGGCGCTGATCCAGGTAGGCCTGGTACTGGTGCCCGACGGCTTCGGTGCGCTGCCTGACCCAGGCGTCCAGCGCCGCCGGATCGTCCGGCAGGTCGCAGGGCAGCGCGGCCGCACGTTGCAGCTGGTCTTGCAGGTAGTGCGCGGCGTCCTCATGACTGGCGCCATCGAGCAGGGCGAAATACAGCTCGCGCGATTCCTGCGGTGGTCGCGGATCGGCGGCGCGCGGCGCGGCGGGCAGGCGGTGCAGAGTCATCGGCATGGTCTTGTTCGGCGGCAGTGGTATGCAGATTTGGGCCGGCCGCCGCGACCATTAGTTCAGCCCGCCCGCCGAGCGGCGGCTGTGCGGCTTGCAACTTCCCGCACGCGGGTCATCACTAAAGCGGTGAGCGGCAGCCCGTCGGCGCCGCGCGGACAGCCGGAGGCACCAGCATGAATACCGAGCAGAGCGGCCGCGAGAGCATCGAGTCCATCGATCAGAGCGGCGACGCCCACGAGCAGAATCCGGAAACCACCATCACCCACGGTGAAGTCGCCGGCGGCGAGGAGGCCGACGTACCGGGCGGCGCCTACAACGTGCCGCCGGAGCTGGCCGAGGAGCTCAGCGACGAGGAGGCGGTGCACGACCAGGGGCCGGACGCCGCGCGCTAGCGGGCGAAACGGCGACTGGCGCACGGTTTTCGACGGCGGGTCTTAAACGCCGACCGCGGGCGGTCGCCTGTTGGCAGTCATACATCGGCCGCGTGTTGCGCATGCAGCGCTGCGCGCCGCCCTGCGTCCAGCGACCGGAGCAATGGACATGCGCCAGCACAGCCGCCTCAGCTTTCGCCACATCAGCCGCATCCAGGTAACCAATCGCCTGAACGGTGAGCCGATGGGCTATGTCGCCGACCTGTCGCTGGGCGGCCTGCGCCTGGTGGCGCGGCAGCCGCTGGCGGTCGGCGGTTGCTACGACATGCTGCTGCACGTGCCGGAGCAAGGCGAGCGCGTGCGCGAGGTGCCGGTGGTGGTGATCTGCCAGTGGTCGCGCAAGGATTCGCGGCGCGACAGCTTCGAGATGGGCTTCGCCCTCGACCGCCCGGCGCCGGGCTTCACCGCGCTGGTCGCGCAGCTGCTGCCCAAGCGCCGCTGAGGCGCGCGCCGGTCAGCCGAGCGTGCCGAGAATCTGTACGCCAACGCGGTCGGGAATCTCGTTCTGCGACAGCACATGCAGCCCCGGGCTGAACACCCGTGCATAGCGCGCCAGTAGCGGGCGCAGCTGCGGCATCACGGTGAGGATCGGCGGATGGCCGTCCTTGCGCAGCTTCTCCTTCACCACCGGCATGCTGTTCTGCAGCTGGTTGAGCAGGCTCGGTTCCACTGGGATGTTGTCCAGGCTGACCTGGCCGGCCTGCTGGGCGATGGCCAGGGCGTTGAGCAGGGTGTTCTCCAGCGCGTTCTCCAGCACGAACACGGTCAGCTCGCGACGGTCGCCGGCGATCATCGAGACGATGCTGCGGCGCAGCGCATAACGCACGTCGGCGGCCAGCAGTACCGGGTCCTTGGTGGTTTCGCTGCATTCGAGCAGGGTGCTGGCGATGGTCTCGATGTCGCGCAGCGGCACCTCCTCCTGCAGCAGCTGACGGTAGACGCGCATCTGCTGGGTGTAGCTCAGCGCCGCCTTGAGGCTTTCCGCCAGCTTGGGCGCCTGCAGGGTCAGGCGCTGCATCAGGTGCTCGACGTCGTCGTGCTTGAACAGCTCCGGCAGGTGTTCGCGCACGACCTTGTTCAGGTGGGTGGCGATGACGCTGGCGCAGTCGATCACCTGATAGCCGAGGTTGAGCGCGCGCGGCTTGTCGTTCGGCTGAATCCACACCACCTGCATGCGGTAGGCCGGGTCGGTGCCGAGGATGCCGTCGATCTCGCCATACAGCTCCGGCGAGGGAATCGCCATCAGGCGGTCGGCGTGCAGCTCGGCGCCGTCGATCTTCTCGCCGTTGATGTAGATGTCGTACTGCGAGGCCTTGAGCCTGAGGCTGTCGCGGATCTGCACCTCCGGCAGCAGGAAGCCCAGGTGCTCGGAGAGCGTCTGCCGCACGCCGCGCACCCGCGCCGGCAGCGGTGCGCCGGACGCCTCGTTGACCAGCCCGACCAGCTTGTAGCCTAGCGAAATCGACAGCCGCTCGACCAGCGGAATGTCTTCCCAGGCCAGGCTCTGCGCCTTCTCCTTGTCCATCGCCTGGCCGAGCGCCTGGATCTCCTTGAGATCGGCACCGGCCGCCGGCGGCGCCTGCAGCGACACCCGCCAGCCGATGAAGCCGACCAGCGCGGCGAAGCCGAGGAACGCCAGGTGCGGCATGCCCGGCACCAGGCCGAGCACGGCGAGAATGCCGGCCACGGTGTAGAGCGTCGCCGGGTTGGCCAGCAGCTGGCGCTGCACCTGGCTGGTGATGTCGCTGGATTCGTTGATGCGGGTGACGATGATCGCCGCCGCGGTGGACAGCAGCAGCGCCGGAATCTGCGCCACCAGGCCGTCACCGATGGTCAGCAGGGCGTACTGGCGGAAGGCTTCGCCGGCATCCAGCGCGTAGACGAACACGCCGATGGCGAAGCCGCCGAACAGGTTGATCAAGAGGATCAGGATGCCGGCGATGGCATCGCCACGGACGAACTTCGAGGCGCCGTCCATCGCGCCGTAGAAGTCCGCTTCCTTGGCCACTTCCTGGCGCCGCGCCTTGGCTTCGTCCTGGGTCAGGGTGCCGGCGTTGAGGTCGGCGTCGATGGCCATCTGCTTGCCCGGCAGGGCGTCGAGGGTGAAACGCGCGGTCACTTCCGAGATGCGCTCGCCGCCCTTGGTGATGACGATGAAGTTGATGATCATCAGGATCACGAACACCACCAGGCCGACGATGAAGTTGCCGCCGATCACCACCTCGCCGAAGGCCTCGATCACCTTGCCCGCCGCGCCGGTGCCGGTGTGGCCCTCGAGCAGCACCACCCGCGTCGAGGCGACGTTCAGGCACAGGCGCAGCAGCGTGGTGACCAGGATCACCGTGGGAAACAGCGAGAAGTCCAGCGGACTCTTCGACGACACGCTGACCAGCAGCACCAGGATCGCCATGGCGATGTTGAAGGTGAACAGGATGTCCAGCAGCTGCGGCGGCAGCGGCAGGATGATCATCGCCAGGATCGACAGGATCAGCACGGGAATGCCGATCCGGCCACTGCGCAAGGTCGGCGTGAGTTTTTGCATCAGGCTCATGAGCGGGCTCGGTTGAACAGTTCTTCGGGAATGGGAATGTGCCTGGCGAGTTCAGGGCGCGCCTGGCGGCGGCCCTGCTTCCAGGCCTTGAGCTGGAGGATGTAGGTCAGCACGTGGGCCACCGCGGTATACAGCGGCGCCGGGATCTGCTGGTTGACCTGCGTGCTGAAGTAGATCGCCCGCGCCAGCGGCGGCAGCTCGATCACCTCGCAGTGATTGGCCTGCGCCATCTTGCGGATGTACAGCGCCATTTCGTCGACGCCGCGGGCAATGACGAACGGCGTCTCGGCCTTCTTCGGGTCGTATTTGAGCGCCACCGCATAGTGCGTCGGGTTGACGATCACCACGTCGGCGGTCTTCATCACCTTGCTGATCTGCCGCTGCGCCAGCTGGCGCTGCAGCTGCTTGATGCGCGCCTTCACCTCGGGGCGGCCTTCCTGGTTCTTGTGCTCTTCCTTGCGCTCCTGCTTGGTCATGCGCATTTTTTTCAGGAAGAAGAAGCGCTGCAGTGGAATGTCGATCAGCGAGAACAGCACGAACACCAGTAGCAGCGAGATCGCCAGGTCGAAGGTCAGGGTAAAGGCGCTGCCGATGGCGTTGCCGATATCGGTGCGTTGCAGCGCGATCAACTGCGGCGCGGCATGCAGCAGCTGCCAGACGGCGATGCCGAGCAGCGTGGCGATCTTCAGCAGCGACTTGGCCAGCTCGCTCCAGTTCTGCGCACCGAACATGCGGCCCAGGCCGGTGATGGGATTGAGCTTGCCGAAGTTGGGCGCGAAGTTCTTCGAGGCGAACACCCAGCCGCCCGGCACCAGCGCGAAGACGATCACCAGCAGCGGCGTCAGCAGCAGCGGCAGCAGCACCCAGATGAACACCAGCAGGTTGTGCAGCATCACCAGCTTGAGGTCGTCGAGGCCGATTTCGCTGTGGCCGAAGTTGATGAACGAGTAGCTGAAGCTCTGCTGGATGCCGTCGAAGAACAGGCCGATGCTCAGCTTGAGCACCAGCAGCGTGACCAGCAGCGACACGGTGGTGGCGACATCCTTGGAGCGCGCGACCTGGCCGTCGCGCTTGCTCTTGCGCAGCTTCTGTTCGGAGGCCTCTTCGGTCTTGTCCTGGGCGCTGTTCTGCTCAGACATGCGCAGCGCTCCCGAGCAGCACGCCGAGCTTGTCCAGCAGGTCGCGGGTCAGGTGCAGGTAGGCCTCGGCGAGGTTCGGCAGGGTCAGCGCGATCAGCGTCAGGCCGGCGAGGATCGCCATCGGAAAGCCCAGCGAGAACAGGTTCATCGCCGGCGAGATGCGGTTGAGCAGACCGAAGCAGAACTGCACGAGGGTCATGCAGAAGACGATCGGCAGCGCGATCAGCAGCGCCGCCGAGAGCACCCAGGCCAGCGACCAGGCGATGGTTTGCAGGCCGTCCCAATGGATGCCGCTGCCGATCGGCCAGTGCACGAAGCTCTGGTAGAGGATGCTCACCGTCACCAGATGGCCATCGATGCTGAAGAACAGCAGCGCCAGCATGATGAAGTACAGCTGGTAGATGATCGAGGCCGAGGACACGCCGTTCATGGGGTCGTTGAGCAGTGCCATGGACAGGCCGAGCTGGGTCGAGACGATGTCGCCGATCAGGGTGAACACGGTGAACACCAGCAGCAGCGCCAGCCCCAGCAACAGCCCCATCGCCACCTGCTCGAGGGCGGTGAGCAGGCCGGCCGGCGACAGCGGATCGAGCACCGGCGGTGCCGGCAAGGCGGCGCTCAGCGCCAGCGTCAGCGCCAGCGCCAGCAGCACGCGTACGCGCACCGAAATGGCCTTGTGGCTGAACAGCGGGGCCAGGCTGAACACCGCCATGATCCGGCAGAACGGCCACCAGTAGGCCTGCAGCGCTTGCAGGTAGTGGCCGGCGTGCAGCAGCGCGTCGTGGTTCATGCTCAGCCCACCAGGCGCCCGGCCTGCTGGAACGTCTCGATGAACAGATCGGAGAGCGTGCGCAGGATCCAGTGCCCGGCGAACACCAGCATGCCGAGCGTGATCAGCAGGCGCGGGAGGAAGCTGAGCATCTGTTCGTTGATCTGCGTGGCGGCCTGAAAAATGCTGATCAACAGGCCGCCGAGCAGGCTCGGCACGATCAGCACGCAGACCACCAGCACGATGATGTGGATGGCGTTGGAGACGATGTTGACGGCGGTGTCGGGGGTCAGCATTGGGGCACCTTGGCGGTGGGCGTTTGGTACGGGCCGGGGTGGCGCGGCGGTCGGCATGCGGGTGTGGCCTTTGGGGCGGGAGGTGCCTTCTGTGTGTTCTTCTGGCCAAGAGCCGCAGGGTGGAAAACCGCGCAGCGTTTTCCACCTTGTTGGGCGCCTATGCCTGAGAACGGCGCAGCGCTTTCCTCGGCCCGGGCTACCGGTTGCGCCTTGCACGGCGCGTCACTTTCTCTTGTCTCGCCAAGAGAAAGTAACCAAAGAGAAGGCGCCCCCTGCATCCGGGTCTGGCCGCTACGCGACCAGACTTCCCTCACTGCGGCGTCGCTCCGGAGGCACGTCACGAAGGGGCGTCCCTGCCCCTTCGTTCCTCGCTCGGCGTCCATGCCTCGCGTCCCCCTGCGCAACGCCTGCGTTCGGCCTCCTGAAGGGGATCCCGGTCCGAGTTGCCTGAAGGAGCAGTTGCTGGCTTCGCTTTGCTTTTCCATGCGCGGCCCAATAGGCGACACCACTCTTCCCCTTGCAGACGGCCGAGTGGAGCCAGCGCGCAGGGGGACGAGCGGCATGGATGCCGCGAGAGGCGTAAAGGGCCAGGGATGGCCCTTGTACGCCGACCCCCGGAGTGCTGGCGGAAGGAGGGAAGTCCGGGGGCGAAGCTCCCGGACCCGAATGAAGGGGCGCGTTTTCTTTTGCTTACTTTTCTTTGCGCGTGCAAAGAAAAGTGAGGCGCCGTGCAAGGCGCAACAGAAAGTCCCCGCCGAGGAAAGCGCCGCGCCGGACACAAACCTGCACGCCTCCATTGGTGGAAAACGCTTTGCGGTTTTCCACCCTACGCAAGCGGGCGCGGACCAGGCGGCAGCCAACATCGCCATCACCTAAAACGGCTGAACACTGGTGGTCAGCGTGCCCATCAACAGCACCCAACCATCCACCAGCACGAACACCATCAACTTGAACGGCAGCGAGATCATCATCGGCGAGAGCATCATCATGCCCATCGCCATCAGTACGCTGGCCACCACCAGGTCGATCACCAGAAACGGCACGAAGATCATGAATCCCAGCTGGAACGCCGTCTTCAGCTCGCTCAGCACGAACGCCGGCAGCAGCAGCGAGAAATCCAGCTCGGCGAGGTCCTCCGGCAGTTCCTCGCCAGCCAGCGCGACCATGGTCTGCAGCGAGTTCTGGTTGGTCTGCGCCAGCATGAAGCGCGACAGGCTGCCCTTGGCCGCGTCGAGGCCCTGTTCCAGGCTGATCTCGTCGTTCTGGAACGGCTGGTAGGCCTGGCTGTGAATCTCCTGCCAGACCGGGCGCATCACCAGCAGCGTGATGATCAGCGCGATGCCGATCAGCAC
The DNA here is from genome assembly GCF_036701605.1 of Pseudomonas sp. FIP_A4. Taxonomy (NCBI): domain Bacteria; kingdom Pseudomonadati; phylum Pseudomonadota; class Gammaproteobacteria; order Pseudomonadales; family Pseudomonadaceae; genus Pseudomonas; species Pseudomonas sp. FIP_A4. The sequence goes on from NZ_JAYDXP010000126.1 coordinate 29,968, forward strand.
CTGGTTCGGCGGGCTCTGCTGCAGGCCGATGGCCTGGCGCAGGATGGCCAGCACGATGATGAAGCGGGTGAAGCAGGTCATCATCATCAGCATCGCCGGCAGGAAGCCGAGCAGCGTCATGATGATGAGGATCTGCAGCTTCACCGAGAAGGCCTGGCCGTTCTCGGTGTCGTTCAGGTTGAACAGGGTGATCTCGCCACCGGCGGCCTGCGCGGCCAGCGGTAGCAGGCTGAGCAGCAGCAGGCCGAGCAGCAGCAGGCCGCGACGCGGATTCATCGGGCGAGGGCGTCCAGGCTGGTGCCGGACAGCTCGACGATGCGCAGGCCGTAGTTGCCGTTCATCACCACCACCTCGGCCTTGGCGAACAGCGTGCCGTTGACCTTCACGTCCAGCGGTTCGCCGGCCAGCTTGTCGAGCACGATGACGCTGCTGGTGTCGCACTCCATCAGCTCCTTGAGCGAAATCTCCGCCGAGGCGACCTCGAGGGTGACATTCACCGGAATCTTGCCGAAGAAGCTCAGGTCCTGGCGCGGGGCTGGCAGCGCTGCCGCCGGCTCGACCACCGGCTCGACGACGGCATCGAGGTTGAGGTCGCCGTCGTTGATGAGCTGCTCGAAATCATTGTCGGAAAGTTGGCCGTTCATTGGGGGTTCACGCTTTCAAGTGAAGTGAGGAACAGGGCGCCATCCTCTTCGAAAATGGTGCCGCGATAGAGCTTCTGCTGGTTGATGCGCACCTCGTAGCGATCCAGCGGACGCAGCATGAGGATGTCGTTGAGCTGCAGGTCGAGGACCTGCGCCAGCGGCATCTGTGCTGCCGCCACCACGCAGTCCAGCCGCACCGGCAGGTGCTTGATGTGATCGATGGGGTTGCCGGCCAGGCGCGCCGGAGGCGGACCGGCCAGGCGGCTGGTCAGCTCGTCGACCAGGTCGGTGTCCAGATAGATGTAGATCGACGACAGGCTGCCGGTGATGTGGCTCAGGTAGCGGTATTCGGCGACGTACTCCCAGCTGGTTTCCTCATAGTCGTTGCGGTAGCTGTCGAGCTTGCCGAAGGTTTCGCCCGAGAGGATCGAGCGGGCAAAGATGTCGGCGATGTCCATGCCCAGCCGGTTGCGCATGCGCTGTTCGGAGGTGCTGATCGGCGGCGTGTTCTGCGTCGGCACGATGGTGCCGCCGTAATAACACTCCAGCGCTTCGGTGAGTAATTCGCGATCAATGGAAAAACCCACTTTGCCCATCGCCGAGCGATACATGCAATCGGGCGCCTGCTCGATCTGTTCCTGAACTTCGATCTTGTTCAGTTCAAGGCTGATGCGGTAGTTGCGCACGAAGTAATCGGCAATCAGGCGCGGGTTCTTGTTGGTGGTTTCCTTGATGTACTGCGGGATCTTGTGGTGATGCCGTCCCAACTTCTGCGGTTTCAGTGTGGTCAGGCTTTGGGCGGGCACGCCATGGTGGACTTTGGAATTGCCAGACATGTTGTGAACTGTATTCCTGGTGCTGAAAAGTGGGCCGGCATAATCGCTCGGCGGCTGTTGCAGAGGTCGAGTACGGCGCGCGCACGAAAGCAGCGGGCACGGCGCCAACCTGCCGCCAATCTAGGCATGGGCGCGAGGTTGGGTTAAATCAATAGATATCAAATGAGCTTTTTTGAGCTCAGCTGTTAACTAATGATTCGGTTTAAGCGCAACTGATTGGTCAGCGGCGGCGAGGGGTTGTTAGCGTGCGCGCAGTTGTCCTGGCCTGTCTCCGTGAGATTTGGTAGTTGGACTTTCAGGGCGACGAAAGTTTCAGTTGGATTAAACTTTTCTTAAAAAATTTTCTGCAAAAGATATCCGGCGTGACTGCGGCTTATTTGCGCAGGCGCCCTCTGCGGCAAGGTGGTTACATTGAAGAGTGTCAGTCAGGCGATGAATTACTCATGCGACGAGCTATTCGATGAATTGCCGGCGCGCAAGCATGTGGTGGTGATTGGCAAAAGTGCCGAGGCAGGTTGCCATTTATTGCGCGAACGGCTGCGCAAAGAGGGTTGTGAAGTTGTCGCGCGGGAGAACTTCGAACGCCTCGATCAGGCGCTGCTGAAGGATGTCGCACTGGTCTTCATCGTCATCGGTGGGCTGCCGGCGCACGCCTTGTATGCGCAGGTCAACGCGCTGGTGCAGCGGGTGCGCCACATCAGCGTGATTCCGGTGGTGCAGTATGCCGATCAGGAAAAGGCCGCCGCGCTGCTGGAGCTCGGCTGCGTCGACTACCTGCTGTCGCCGTTCAGCGACAGCCAGCTGACCGCACTGCTGCGCCGTCAGGAATACGCCAACGCGGCGCAGGAAAGCTTCGTCTCCTGCTCGCAGGCCGGCCGCCGCCTGCTGGCGATGGCCCAGCGCGTGTCGCTGACCCGCGCGCCGATCCTGATCACCGGCGAGACCGGCACCGGCAAGGAGCTGATGGCGCGTTACATCCATCGCTTCTCCGCCAGCGCCGAGGCGCCGTTCGTCGCGGTGAACTGCGCGGCGATCCCCGAGCAGATGCTCGAATCCATTCTCTTCGGTCACGAAAAAGGCGCCTTTACCGGCGCGGTGAGCGCCCAGCCGGGCAAGTTCGAGCTGGCCAACGGCGGCACCCTGCTGCTCGACGAGATCGGCGAGCTGCCGCTGGGGCTGCAGGCCAAGCTGCTGCGCGTGCTGCAGGAACAGCGTGTCGAACGTCTGGGCGGGCGCCGCGAGATCGAGTTGAACGTGCGCATCATCGCCGCCACCAACCGCGACCTGCAGCAGGAGGTCGCCGAGGGCCGCTTCCGCGCCGACCTCATGTTCCGTCTCGACGTGCTGCCGCTGCACATCAGCCCGCTGCGCGAGCGCAAGGAAGACGTGTTGCCACTGGCGCGGCGCTTCATCGGCAAGTACGCGCCGCAGGACGCCGACACCGACCTGCTCACCGAGGACGCCTGCCGCGCGCTGCTGCAGCACGACTGGCCGGGCAATGCGCGGGAACTGGAAAACACCGTGCAGCGCGCTCTGGTGCTGCGCAACGGCCTGTTCATCCAGCCGCAGGACCTCGGCCTGGCGGCGCCGGCGCCGCTGGAGGCACGGCTGGAAAAGCCGCTGGCGGTGGCGGTGGAGAACGGCAAGGCGGCGCTGCGCGCCAGCGGCAAGTGGGCCGAATACCAGCATGTGATCGACACCATCCGCCGTTTCGACGGCCACAAGGCCAAGGCCGCCGCGAGCCTGGGCATGACTTCGCGCGCCTTGCGCTATCGCCTCAATGCCATGCGCGAGCAGGGCATCGAGCTGAATTTCTGAACAATCGGGGAGAGCAGCGATGAGTTCCATCATGCAGGTCCAGCAGCAGCTGCTGGGCCGGATGCAGCAACTGGCAGAGGCCGCCGACGGCCAGCCGATCCGCCCGGCGAGCGGGCCGGCCGCTGGCATCGGCGGCTCGTTCGAGGCCGCCCTGCGTTCGGTGGATGCCGAACAGCACCAGGCCAGCGCGGCGATGGCGGCGGTCGACAGTGGCAAGAGTGACGATCTGGTCGGCGCGATGATCGACAGCCAGAAGGCCAGCGTGTCGTTTTCCGCGTTGCTGCAGGTGCGCAACAAACTGACCACGGCGTTCGACGACGTCATGCGGATGCCGCTGTAAGCGGCCCAGAGAGCTGAGACGTGCTGCAGACAATCAAAAGCAAGTTGCCCGCCGGCGGGCTGAGACCCGATCCGCGCATCACCCTCGCCGGCATGGCGGTGGTCGCCGCGGCGCTGGCCGTGGCGGTGGTGTTCTACCTCTGGCGCGACAGCGGTTCGTTCCGCGCGCTGCACGGCGCCGGCGAGTCGTTCCCCGCCGCCGAGGTGATGCAGGTGCTCGATGCCGAGGCCCTGCAGTACCGCATCCACCCGCAGAGCGGGCAGATCCTGGTGCGCGAGGACCAGCTGGCGCAGGCGCGCATGCTGCTCTCGGCCAAGGGCGTGAAGGTCAGCCAACCGGCCGGCTATGAACTGTTCGATCAGGAAGAGCCGCTGGGCACCAGTCAGTTCGTCCAGGACGTGCGCCTCAAGCGCAGCCTGGAAGGCGAGCTGGCGCGCACGGTGATGGCACTCAAGGGCGTGCAGCATGCGCGGGTGCATCTGGCGCAGGAGGAGAACAGCTCCTTCGTGATCAGCAAGCGGGCGCCGACCAAGGCCTCGGTGATGCTGCAGCTGGATGCCGGTTACAAGCTCAGCAGCGATCAGGTCGCTGCCATCGTCAATCTGGTGGCCAACAGCGTGCCCAACCTCAAGCCGGAAGATGTCGGCGTGGTCGACCAGTACGGTGCGCTGCTGTCGCGCGGGCTCAACGTCGGCGGCGGTCCGGCGCAGAACTGGCGCGCCGTGGAGGATTACCAGCAGCAGGCGGTGGCCAACATCGAGCAGGTGCTGGCGCCGGTGCTGGGCAGCGGCAACTACCGCATCAGCGTGGCGGCGGACATCGACTTCAGCCAGAAGGAGGAAACCCTCCAGGCTTTCGGCGATGCGCCGCGTCTGCGTCGCGAGGTGCTGAGCAACGAGAGCGCGCTGGATCAGCTGGCCCTCGGCGTGCCCGGCTCGCTGAGCAACCGCCCGGTCGGCCCGCCGCAAGAAGGCGAGGAGCCCGCAGCGGCGGACAAGCAGACCAAGGGCGCCACCTCGCTGCGCGAGGAATCTACCCGCCAGCTCGACTATGACCAGAGCGTGATCCATGTGAAGCACGCCGGTTTCGCCCTGCGTCAGCAGAGCGTGGCGGTGGTGCTCAATGCCGCCGCCGCGCCGGAAGGTGGCTGGAGCGAGGCAGCGCGTGCCGAGCTGGAAGCCATGGTGCGCAGCGCGGTGGGCTTCCAGCAGGCGCGTGGCGACCTGCTGACCCTCAGCGTGCTGCCCTTCGCGGCGGTCGAGAATCCTGCCGAAACGCTGCCCTGGTGGGAGAACAGCCAGGTGCATGCGCTGGCCAAGGTCGGCGTCGCCGGGCTGATCGCCCTGCTGCTGTTGCTGATCGTGGTTCGCCCGGCGGTGCGCAACCTGACTCAGCGCGACGGTGCGCAGCTGCCGCAGGCGGAGCCGCTGGAAGGCACGCTGGCCCCGGCCGGTGTCGCCGCGGCGCTGGAAAGCGAGGTGCGGCCGGCGCTGGTCAGCCCGCGCCAGACTGACGGCCCGCACATCTTCGGCGAACTCAACCCGCTTTCGGAAATCCGTCTGCCGGCGCCGGGCTCGGGCCTGGAGTTGCAGATCGAGCATTTGCAGATGCTCGCCAAGAACGATCCCGAGCGCGTCTCGGAAGTCATCAAGCATTGGATAGGGCGCAATGAAAGAGACCTCAACCCAGCCGGCTGATCAGGACACCGCGTCCGCCAAGGAGATCAAGCCGCGCCCGCTGCAGCTGCGTTCGGTCAGTTCGCTCGACCAGGCGGCGATCCTCATGCTGAGCATGGGTGACGAGATATCCGCCGGCATCCTGCGCAACTTCTCGCGCGAGGAGATCATCAGCATCAGCCAGGCGATGGCGCGACTGTCCAACGTCAAGCAGCCGATGGTCTCCGACGTGATCAGCCGCTTCTTCGACGATTACAAGGAGCAGAGCAGCATCAAGGGCGCCTCGCGCAGCTACCTGGCCGGCATGCTCGGCAAGGCGCTGGGCGGCGACATCACCCGCTCGCTGCTGGACTCCATCTATGGCGAGGAAATCCGCGCCAAGATGGCCAAGATGGAATGGCTCGATCCCAAGCAATTCGCCGCGCTGATCGCCAAGGAGCACGCGCAGATGCAGGCGGTGTTCCTCGCCTTCCTGCCGCCGGGCATGGCCACCGAGGTGCTCGAATGCATGCCGGCCGAGCGCCAGGACGAGCTGCTCTACCGCATCGCCAACCTCTCGGAGGTCAACAGCGACGTGATCGCCGAGCTGGAGCAGCTGATCGACCGCAGCCTGCGCGTGCTCAGCACTCAGGGCTCGCAGGTGCGCGGGGTGAAGCAGGCGGCCGACATCATGAACCGCTTCAAGGGCAACCGCGACCAGATGTTCGAGCTGCTGCGCGCGCACAACGAGGAGCTGGTCGGCAAGATCGAGGATGAGATGTACGACTTCTTCATCCTCTCGCGACAGAACCAGGACGTGCTGCAGACCCTGCTGGAAGTGATTCCGCTGGAAGAATGGGTAGTCGCGCTGAAGGGTGCCGAGCCGGCGCTGGTGCGGGCGATTCAGGGCGCGATGCCCAAGCGTCAGGCGCAGCAGATGGAATCGATCAACCGCCGCCAGGGCCCGGTGCCGCTGTCGCGCGTCGAGCAGGTGCGCAAGGACATCATGGCGGTGGTCCGCGAGATGTCCGCCGATGGCGAGCTGCAGGTGCAGCTGTTCCGCGAACAGACGGTGGAATGAGATGACGGTCAAGGTGGTCAAGGGCGCGGGCCGCAGCTGGCGGCCGTTCCGGTTCCCGCCACGGGTCAAGGCCCCGGCGCAGCTCGCCGAGGGTCTGGCCGGCGATCCGGCGGCGCTGCAACGCGCGGTGGCCGACGGTTTTCAGGAAGGCATCGACAAGGGCTACCGCGAGGGCCTCGAGCAGGGCCGCGAGGCGGGGCATCGCGAGGGCTTCGAGCGCGGCGTCGAGGATGGCCGCAGCATCGGCCGCGAAGAGGGGCGTCAGCAGGGGCGCCAGGCCTTCGAGACTGCTGCGCGGCCGCTGGACCGGTTGATCGAGATGTTTGAGCACTTCCAGCGCGATTACCAGCAGGCACGCCGCGAAGAGCTGCTGGAGCTGGTGCAAAAGGTTGCCAAGCAGGTGATCCGCTGCGAGCTGACCCTGCACCCCACGCAGTTGCTGACCCTCGCCGAGGAAGCGCTGAATGCCATGCCCGGCGACCAGGACGACGTGCGCATTCACCTCAACCCGGAGGAGTGCGCGCGCATTCGCGAGCTGGCCCCGGAGCGCGCCGCCGCCTGGCGCCTGGTGCCGGACGACAAGCTGGCGCTCGGCGAATGCCGCGTGCTGACTGCCCAGGCCGAAGCCGATATCGGCTGCCAGCAGCGCCTGGATTCATGCATGGACACCCTCGCCGAACACATGCGGGACTCGGCCTGAGATGTCCCTGCGCGAGAGCTTCCGGCTCGACGAGGCGCTGCGCTCGCTGGACAAGGTGCAGCTGGCCAAGGTCAGCGGCCGCCTGGTGCGCGTCTCCGGCATGCTGCTGGAAAGCCTCGGCTGCCAGCGCATGACCGGCCAGCGCTGCTATGTCGAACTGGCCGACGGCGCCATGCTCGAAGCGCAGGTGGTGGGCTTCAACCGCGATATCACCTACCTGATGCCGTTCAAGAAACCGATGGGCCTGAGTGCCGGCTCGCGGGTCTTCCCGGCACCCGACGAGGCGATGCTGCACATCGACGAATCCTGGCTGGGGCGGGTGGTCAACGGCCTCGGTGAGCCGCTGGACGAACTGGGCAAGCTCGGCGGCTGCGATCCGCTGCCGACCGAGCTGCCCTCGGTCAATCCGCTCAAACGCCGGCCGGTGGAGGCGCCGCTGGACGTCGGCGTGCGCGCGATCAACGCCCTGCTGACCCTCGGCAAGGGCCAGCGCGTCGGCCTGTTCGCCGGTTCCGGCGTCGGCAAGAGCGTGCTGCTGGGCATGATCACCCGGCAGACCAAGGCCGATGTGGTGGTGGTCGGCCTGATCGGCGAGCGCGGCCGCGAGGTACAGGAATTCATCCTGCATGCGCTGGGCGAGGAGGGCCTGAAAAAGGCCGTGGTGGTGGTGGCGCCGGCCAACGAATCGCCGCTGATGCGCCTCAAGGCCACCGAGCTGTGCCACAGCATCGCTGCCTATTTCCGCGACCAGGGCCATGACGTGCTGCTGCTGGTCGACTCGCTGACCCGCTACGCCATGGCCCAGCGCGAGATCGCCCTGGCCCTCGGCGAGCCTCCGGCGACCAAGGGCTATCCGCCGTCGGTGTTCGGCATGCTGCCGGAACTGGTGGAAAGCGCCGGCAATGGCGCCGATGGCAGTGGCAGCCTCAGCGCGATCTACACCGTGCTCGCCGAGGGCGACGACCAGCAGGACCCGATCGTCGACTGCGCGCGGGCGATTCTCGACGGCCACATCGTGCTGTCGCGCCGCCTGGCCGAGGCCGGTCACTACCCGGCGATCGACGTCGGCGCCTCGGTCAGCCGCTGCATGAGCCAGGTCGGCCAGCCGGCGCATCTGGGCGCGGCGCGGCAGCTCAAGGAGCTGTACAGCACCTTCGAGAAGATCCGCGAACTGATCCCGTTGGGCGGCTACACCCCGGGCATGGACCCCAAGACCGATCGCGCGGTACAGCTGGCGCCGACCATCGAACGCTTCCTGCGCCAGGAGGTGGGCGAGGCCGCCGAACTGGAGCCGAGCATCGTCACCTTGCAGAACATCATCGGGAAGCCGCGATGAAACAGCAGATCGAAACGCTGTCGCGCCTGGCCAGCCTGCGCGGCAACCGCGTGCGGCAGATGCTCGGCCAGGTGCAGTACCAGCAGAACCTCTGCCAGCGCTATCGCAACAACATCACCGGGCTGAGCCGCCTGTGCGGTTTCTCGGTGCCGATGAACACGCCGCTGCAGCGCGACAACCAGCAGCGCTACAAGGCCACGCTGTACAAGATGGTCGAGCTGCAGCGCCGCGAACTGGCGGTGGCCGAGCAGGCGCTGGCGCGCATCCAGGGCGAGCTGTTGCAGGCCATGCGCAGCGAGAAAGTGGTGGCGCAGGTGATCGACGCCAAGATGCAGCAATGGCAGCAGCAGCTCGCCCAGCAGGAACAGAAGATCCAGGACGGACTGGCGGCGCAGGCCTGGTGGCGCAACCAGACCGGTTGAGCGGGCGGCGACTGTGTGAAAATCGCGTTTAAGTTTTGCGCCAGGGCGGTCGCCTGATCGGCTGTAACCACCGAGTTGGAAAGAAATCATGGAAATCAGCCGGCACTTCAAGCCCGCCCTCAGCGTCCCCGGCGAAACCGCCACCGCCCGCCAGGCGGCACCCGCGCCCGTCGCACCGCCTGCGGCCCGCCAGGCCGAGAGCCTGCCGCTGGAGCAGATGCACGAAGCCCTGCGCGCCATGCCGGAGGTCGATCTGGAGCGCGTCGCCGCACTCAAGCAGGCCCTGCAGCGCGGTGAGCTGTCCAGCGACCCGGCCGAGCTGGCCAGCAGCATGCTCGCCTACCACCGCGGGAACGATGCGTGAGCCAGCGCGACAGGCTGCTGCAGATCGTCGACGCCGACCTGCAGCAGGACTGTGGTGACTACCTCGCCCTGCGCGACCTGATGCAGGCGCTTTACAGCTTCCTGCTCGAACGCGACAGCGTCGAGATCGAGCGGATCAATCGCCAGATCAGTCGCCACGTCGACAACCTCGGCGGACGTGCCCAGCGCCGCGGCAAGATACTCGCCGCCTTCCGCCTGAGCGACGATGGCGCCGGCATGCAGCGCCTGCTGGAAAGCTACCCCGAGGTGCGCCGCGCGGTGCTGCAGCAGTTCTGGCAGCAGCTCGGCCGGCTGGCGGCCGAATGTCAGCAGCTCAACGAGCGCAACGGCAAGCTGTTGGCGATGCACCACGAGATCCTCGAACAGCTGCTCGCCAGCCAGCAGCCGACCCACCTGTACAGCCCTCAGGCGTACTGAGCGCCGCCGGCCCTGTCTGAATCCATCACGTCGCCAGCGCCAGCGCCAGCACGGCGCGGCCGTGATCGCGCCCGCTTAAGTAACCCCCTTCCTGCGCCGCCCTTGTAAAGAGATGTCCCGTCGTCGATGCGGGCGGAAACGGCGTTTCCCCGTTTCCGCATCCACTGCCCGGGCGGAAGCGTTTTTTCTGCATGTGCCAAGCGAAAGTCTTTGTAAATCAATGCTTTGAGACTTGGCACTCAATTTGCTCAATAGATTTGGGGAAGGGGATCGGCAATGGCGATGGATTCGGATTACGTAAAGCAGATGTCGACGCAGTTGGCCACCTACGAGGTGCAGTCCTCGCTGGACCGGCTCAACCGCAACGAGGCGAACTACAAGACCCAGCGTGACGCGCTGAGCAAGCTGCGCACCTCGCTGACCACGTTCAAGTCGGCACTGACCAAACTCAACAGCAGCACCTCGAGCATGCTGGTCAACAGCGCGTCCTACAGTCAGGACGGCTACGCCACGGCCACCGTCGGCACTACCGCGCAGCCCGGCAGCTACCAGTTCTACGTCGAGCAGCTGGCCAGCAAGCAGCAGGTCGCCGTGCAGGGCCTGACCGAGGGCAGCCTCAGCGGCACCCTGACCCTGAATGCACAGACCTTCGACCTGAGCAGCTACGCGACGCTCGACGAGGCGGCCAAGGCCGTCAACGACGCCGGCCTCGGCGTGCAGGCGACGCTGGTGCGCAGCAACGGCCAGGTCAACCTGGTGCTCACCGGTGAAGAGAGCGGCGCGGCCAACGCCTTCACCTTCGGGCTGACCGGTGGCGCCACCAGCACCACGCTGTCCACCGCACAGGATGCGCGCATCCGCATGGGTGGCAGTTTCGGCAGCGGCGGCATCGAGCTGACCAGCGCCAGCAATACCTTCGACAACGTCATCGACGGCGTCAGCCTCACCGTCAGCAAGGTGCACAACGCCAGCGATGCCGCGCTGACCCTGACCGTCGGCCAGGACAAATCGGCGACCAAGGCCCAGGCGCAGAGCTTCATCGACGCCTTCAACACCCTGATGAGCAGCCTCGACGGCCTTACCGCCAGCGGCAGCGAAAGCAGCGAGCGCGGCCCGCTGGCCGGCGATGCCAGTGTGCGCTCCATCGAGGGTCGCTTGAACGCCCTGCTGCGTACCGATTTCGGCGGCGTCAGCCTGATCGACTTCGGCATCAGTTCCGACCGCAACGGCAAGCTGACCCTCGACGCCACCCGCTTCGAGGCTGCCGTCGCCGCCAAGCCGGAGGCCTTCGAGGCGCTGTTCACCGGCAAGGACCAGATGCTCGACAGCATCGACAAGACCGTCGCCAGCTTCACCAGCAGCGCCAACGGCATGCTGAAGAACCGCATGGAGACGCTGGACCTGAACCTGCGCCGCATCGACGACCAGTTCGACAAGCTGCAGCAGCGCTACGACAGCTACTACTCCCGCTACCTCAAGCAGTTCACCACGATGATGCAGACCATGCAGTCGATGGAGCAGACCTCAGGAATGTTCGGATGACCTATCTCCCCAACGACAGTTACGACAGCTACCGCGCGGTGGACCTGGAGGCCCGTGCGGCCGCCGCGTCCCCCTACGAGCTGGTGCTGGTGCTGATGGACGGACTGCTCGACGAGCTGGCCCGCGCCCGCGGCCACATCGAGCACAAGCGCTACCAGCAGAAGGGTGCGTCGCTGGAAAAATGCATGAACATCCTCAACGGCCTCAACGGCGCGCTCGACGAAGAGAACGGCGGCGAGGTGGTGCAGGGCCTGGCGCGACTCTACGAGTACTGCATCTACCGCCTCTCCGATGTCAGCGTGACGCTGTCGCTGGAAGGGCTGGATGAAGTGACCAATCTGCTCGGCATCCTGCGCGAAGGCTGGGAGGGCGTCAGTGCCGCTCGCAAGTGATGCCCAGCGCCTGCAGCAGCTGCACGCGCAGCTGGATCAGGCCCTGCAGCGCGGCGACTGGCAGGCGATCGCCACGGTGGACGCTGCCATCGCCCAATGCCTGCGCGCGTTGGCCGAGAGCGAGCAGCCTGACCCGGCCACCCTCGCCGCCCGCGCAGCGCTCAAGCAGCTGCACGATCAGGCGCGGGTCGCCTGCGCCGAGGAGTGCGAACGCCTGCGCCAGCTGCTGGTGAACCACCTGGAGTACGCCGAAGGACTGGCGGCCTATCAGCGCGTCGAGCTGTTCCACACCGGAGAGGCTCGATGATTCAGTCGATGTCCGCCCCGCAGACGCCCGGCCAGCCGGCGCCGCGTGCCGCGCAGCCAATCGGCGCCATGGTGGTAGCGGCCGCAGCGCCGGTGCTGGATGGCCACGCGGCAACTGGCGAACAGCCCGGGGTCTTCGGCGCGCAGATGGCACGCGCCGCCGATGCCGAGCAGCTGCCAGCGGTGGAACTGCCGGCATTGCCGTTCGGTGCCCTGCAGGCGGCACCGACGGATGACGCCGCGTCAGGGCTGCCCGTGCGCGAAGCCGCTTCCGCCGCCGAGGAAAATCCGCCGGAGCTGACCGCCGAGCAATGGCTGCTGGGCATGCTCGGGCAGCAGCAGACGCAGGTGCAGGCGCGCGACGCTGGCCAGCCGGCGGCGCCGGTGGCGCCCGCTGCCATCGCCTTGGTCGCCACGGCGGCACCGACCCTGAGCACGGCCGAACCGCTGCCGGTATCAACCGTAACGCTGCCGCCGACCGCGCCGCTGGTGCAGGGCGTGGCAGACGCTGCGCCGACCCTCGCCGAAACGCGTCTGCCGCCGTCGCGCGCGGGCGCCGAGCCGATGCTCGCGACGTCCGCTGCGCCGCTCGCGGACGCTGGCACCGAGGTGGCGCAACGGGTAGCCGACCCGGTCGATGCGCTGCTCGGCGTCGATGATGCCGGCGCACGCGGCGAGTCGAGCGGCGTCGCCGGTGAGCGTCCGGCGCTGTCGCCGCAGCTCGGCGGCGAACGCCTGCTCAAGCTGCACACGCCGCAGGCGCGCTGGGGCGAGCAGATGCTGCAGGCGCTGCGTGACAACGTCGAGCTGCAGCTGCAGCAGAAGATCCAGAGCGCGACCATCCGCCTCGATCCGCCGGAGCTGGGCGCGTTGGAGATCCACCTCAGCCACGAGTCTGGCCGGCTGAATGTCCAGCTGACCGCCGCGCACGCCGATGTCGCCCGTTTGCTGCAGCAGACCAGTGACCGCCTGCGTCAGGAGCTGGTGGGACAGAACTTCGTGCAGGTCAACGTGCAGGTCGGCGCGGACGGTCAGGGCCAGCAGGGCCGCGGCCAGCCGCGTGCACCACTGGCCGAGGACCAGCCGCTGCCGGCGGCCAATGCGCAGCAGCCGGCCACGCAGGCGCGCGGCCGTGAGCGGGCCGCCGATGTGCTGGTCACCGTATGACCGGCTCAACCGTAACTTTCCGATTGTGAGTGCTTTATGAAGACGTCCCGTCTGGTGTTGCTGATGCTGCTGCTGAATGTTCTGACCCTCGCCGCGGGCGTGGGCATCAGCTACTGGCTGTTCAAGCCAGCCGCGGGCGCGCTGGCGTCGACCGAGGCGTCGGTGGCTGAGCCGGCCGAGCCGGTGGCCTACGAGTTCTTCCCGGTGCCGAAGGTGATCGTCAGCGTGCGCGACGAAGGACGCGAGCATTACTTCGTGCTCGACCTGGCGCTGCAGGCCGAAGCCAGCGAGGACGAGCCGGTCAACTTCGCCCAGGTGGAGCCGCTGGTGCGCAACTCGGTGGTCGCCTACCTCTCCGGCCTGCCGTTCGCCGAGTTGCGCGGCTTGCAGATCGGCGAGCTGCAGGCACGGCTGGAGACGGCGCTGTTCGCTGATTTCGCCAGCAAGAACGCCGCGGCGCCGTTCAAGCACGTGCTGGTCAACAAGCTGATCGTGCAGTAAGGCCCCGCCATGAGCGCCACCTGTCCCGTCGATCACTACAGCGTCGCGCCGAGCGCTCCGGTGCTGTTCGCCCCGGGTGCCGAGCAGCGCTGGTTGATGCAGTACCTGCCGCTGGTCAAGCGCATCGTCCGGCAGCTGTCGCTGCAGGCCAATCAGGTGCTCGACCGCGAGGACATGGAGCAGATCGGCATGATGGGTCTGCTCGAGGGACTGCGCCGCTACGGCGAGCCGGACGAGCAGTTCGGGCGCTTCGCCGCGCTGCGCATTCGCGGGGCGATTCTCGACGAGTTGCGCCGGCAGGACTGGCGGCCGCGTCAGGTGCGCCAGCAGGCGCACAAGGTGCGCGACGCCATCCGCGAGCTGGGGCGCCAGTTGGGACATCCGCCGACGGAGGAGGAGATCAAGGCCTTCACCGGCCTTGAGGACAAGGACTACCAGGACTTCCTCTGGGCCGACTCGTCCGAGGCCATCGAGAGCCTGGACGCGCTGCTGCAGAGCGGTCACGAGCATTTTCCCGACGCTGCCGAGCTGTTCGAGGAGCGTCTGCTGAAGGAACGGCTGCTGGAACAGGCGCTGAGCCAGCTGGACGAGCGCGAGCGCCTGGTGCTCACGCTCTATTACCAGCATGAGCTGAGCCTGAAGGAAATCGCCCTGGTGCTGGAAGTCAGCGATGCCAGGGTCTGTCAGCTGAGCAAGCAGGCGATCGGCAAGGCCTGTCGCTTCCTAACCGAGAGAAACTAGAGACGTCATGCAGAAAGTAATAGGTGCGTTGATCATCGTCGGCTGTGTGCTGGGCGGTTATGCCATGGCTAACGGCGACATGCGAGTGCTCTGGCAGCCGGCGGAAGTGGTGATCATCCTCGGTGCGGCCATCGGCAGCCTGGTGGTGGGCAATCCCAAGGAAGTGCTGGTGGAGATGCTCTCGCAGATGCGTGGCGTGTTCATCTACGAGCGGCGCGGCGAGGAATTCCAGCGCCAGCTGCTGATGCTGCTCTACGAGCTGCTGGAAATGGTCGACGTCGGCGGCCTCAAGGTGCTCGATTCGCACATCGAGGAACCGGAAGAGAGCGACCTGTTCGCCCGCTATCCGCTGATCCTCAAGGAGAAGAACCTGATGGCCTTCATCGCCGACAACTTCCGGCTGATGGCCATGGGCAAGATCAGCGCCCACGAGCTGGAGGGCTTCCTCGAGCAGGAACTGGAAGCCATGGAGAACGCGCTGCTGCAGCCGTCGCGCTCGCTGTTCAAGATCGGCGAGGCGATGCCGGGCTTCGGCATCCTGGCGGCGATCATGGGCATCATCATCACCATGGGCAGCATCGGCGGCAGTGTCGCGGAGATCGGCTCGCATGTCGCCGCGGCGCTGGTCGGCACCTTCCTCGGCATCTTCTTCTGCTACTGCCTGATGGAGCCGCTGTCCAACGCCATGGGCCAGCGCGTCAAGACCGAGCTGTCCGCGCTTGAGTGCGTGCGCACCACGCTGGTGGCGCATCTGGCCGGCAAGCCGACGCTGCTGGCGGTCGACGCCGGACGCAAGCTGATCGAGCAGGACGTCAAACCCGCCTTCCGCCAACTCGAGGTCTGGGTCAACCAGTACGAGGAAGAAAGGGACGCGGCATGAAGAGCCGAGGCAAGGGCAAGGGCGGCGAAGAGCACGAGATCATCGTCCGGCGCCGCAGCAAGAAGGGCCACGGCGACGAGCATGGCGGCGCCTGGAAGGTGGCATTCGCCGACTTCACCCTGGCGATGATGGCGCTGTTCATGGTGCTGTGGATCATCCAGCCGCAGATGCAGATGAGCAACCCGGCCTACGGCGAGCAGGAAAGCAATCCGCTGGTCGACGGCGGCGCCGGCATCTTCGACGGCACCAGCCGTTCGCCGCTGGAGCTGGACGGCGTGCCGATCCGCGCGCCGCAGGCCGAGCCCGCGCCAGCGGACAAGCCGCAGCAGGCCGACGAAGGCAGCCGCCGTTACGGTTCCACCGCCGAACTGCAGCAGCTCGCCGAGCTGATGAAGAACGTCGCCAGCGAGGTCGATGCGCTCGCCAACATCGAGGTCGATGTGGTGCCGCAGGGGCTGCGCATCCTGATCAAGGACGACCAGCAGCGCTTCATGTTCCAGCGCGGCAGCGCGATCCTCGATCCGCATTTTCGCAAGTTGCTCGATGTGCTTGCCGGCGTGCTGGCCAAGGTGCAGAACAAGCTGATCATCAGCGGCCATACCGACGCCACGCCCTATCGCCAGCAGAGCGGCTACGACAACTGGAATCTCTCCGGCGACCGCGCCCTGCGCGCGCGCAACGCGCTGGTGGCGTCCGGCTTGCCGGCGCGAGCGGTGCTGCAGGTGACCGCCCAGGCCGATGTCATGCCATTGCACCCGCAAGACCCGCTCAACGGCGCCAATCGGCGGGTGGAAATCCTCCTGCTGACCGATTCGGCGGAAGCGCTGTACAAGGAACTGTTCGGCGACAGCTATGGGCGGGTGAATTTCTCGGAAAGCGGCGCGCGCTTCAGTGAGCCGGCCGACAAGGTGCTGTGATCGGCTGCCGGCAATGGCCGGCAGCTGCTTCAGAGCCGGGCGCTGGCGTGATCAGCGCAGTAGACCTGCTGGGTTTCCACACCATAGAGGCAGGCGCCGATCTTCTCGAGGGTGATCCGCGCACCTTTGTGCTTGCCGTAGAACAGGTTGAAGACCAGTTCGTCGTCGAGCGGGCTGTGCGCTTCGAATCCGTTGATCTGCCCTTCCTCGACCACCAGTCGCGGCTGACCCAGCAGGTCGGTTTCGATCCGTCCGGACGCTTCGACCACGGCAGGAGCGTTGCGGGTCAAGGCGTAGAAACGCCCGTCATTGAAGACCAGGCTCTGGGTGACCTTGACCACCTCACCATTGCTCAGCAGCACCTGGCCGGCCGAGCTGTAGCGGCCCTCCAGACGTGGCGCGAGGCTGCTGGTAGCGCCCATCGCCACCAGCGCCCAGAGCGCCAGCGCCGAAGGCACCATCACCTGCAGCAGGCGTGTGCCGATGACGCCGGCTCTGTTACCCATATTCATTGCAGACATCCTTGCAGCTGTTGCGCGGGAATCTCGTTCAGTCGGCTTTTGTGCACTTTCAGCCAGTTGGTCTGGCCGTTCGCATGCACACAGCGAATTTCATAGAAGCCTGGTGACATGTTGACGATCAGCTGCGTGGGCCTGACGTTCATTGCGGCGATCGCTTCCACCACTTTGCGCGTTTCCATGACCAGCGCATCCAGCAGGCGCTGGCTCTTGTCGATGTACAGAACCTCCAGGACGCCGATACCTACCCGGTGGGTGAACATTCCTTTCGGCGTTAGCAGGAAGCGATAACCCAAGACGGCGACCGCGAGCGCCAGCAGCAGCGCAGTACCGGCCAGCAGGGGCGATAAGCCGAAACGAGGCCGATGCGGGGCCGCTGGTACCGGTACCGGTGCCGGCGCGCAGGTTGCGTCTGGCGACTGCTCGGCCTCGACCGGTTTGACCGTGGTTGCCGGATTGGTCGCCAGAAAATGCGGATTGAACAGATAGCCGCGTCGCGGCAGCGTCTGAATGATCTGGTTGCTCGAATCGAACAGCAGCTGACGCAGGGTATAGATCTGCTGGTTCAGGCTGCCTTGGCCAACCACTCGATTCTCCCAGGCATGGCGCAACAGCTCTTCGCGAGAAACCACTTCACCCGGCGTCTGCAGCAGGCGTTCCAGCACGCGGCTGCCGGAGAAGCCCAGGTCGATCTTCTCGGCGCGGTCAGGATGATGCTGCACCAGCTGGTACAGCGCACTGTCGAAGCGCGCCGTACAGGTGTCGCGCCCGGTTTTCAGCAGCGT
The DNA here is from genome assembly GCF_036701605.1 of Pseudomonas sp. FIP_A4. Classification (NCBI taxonomy): domain Bacteria; kingdom Pseudomonadati; phylum Pseudomonadota; class Gammaproteobacteria; order Pseudomonadales; family Pseudomonadaceae; genus Pseudomonas; species Pseudomonas sp. FIP_A4. The sequence continues at coordinate 47,350 of NZ_JAYDXP010000126.1, forward strand.
ACAGGCAGTGGCATCGGTGGCCGAATGCGTCAGAGATGAAGTCATGATGCCTGGTCGGCGAGCTGTGATTGAGATCAACATACTGATGAGAACAGATCGGCAGTATCTTGGCGCCGTTTTTTTGAATGCACAAGCGCAAGCAATGGCATTTTGCTTTGGATAGTGATATCACGGTGATATCATTGGCCTCCAAATGGCACCCGCATGCGAGTGGCTGGTTGGCCTGGAAGCCTCGCCATTACTGGCTTCCCGTGCATGGCGTGGGCGTTCGGCCGCGCCGCAGTGAGGCATCAACCATTGGTCGGATGGACAGCTGTTCATCCGGCGGAAACGAAAACGCCCCGAGAGCTCGGGGCGTTTTCGTTTGATTCGGGCAATCGGCCAGCGGACTGACCGATCCGGCGCAGGCTGTTAGCCCAGCAGGCCCATGACCATGCCGGGCATCTGGCCGGCTTGCTTGAGCATCGAGATGCCGGACTGCATCAGCATGCTGTTCTTGGTCATGTTGGCGCTTTCCGAGGCGAAGTCGGCATCCATGATGCGACCCTTGGCCATCTCGGTGTTGTCCTTCATGTTGGCCAGGTTGTTGTTGGTGTGGTTCAGGCGATTGATGTTGGCGCCGAACAGCGCGCGCAGTTCACCTACCGCGTTCAGAGCGGTTTCCACTACGGTGATGTTGGCGCTGGCGTTGGTGTTAACCGCCGTAGTGGCCACCTGCGTGCTAGCCAGCTCAACGCCTGGGGTGGCCGGGGTGGTGTAAGTGTCGGAAGCGTTACCGAGCGCGGTGGCCAGCGCAGTCAGCTTGCCGCTGACATCAAGCGTGAGCTTCTCGGCAGTGCTGGCGCCGATCTGGAAAGTCATAGCGGCGGAGAACTTACCGGCGCTGCCGTCCGTAGTTGTGCCGTTACTGAAGAGGTTGGAGCCGGCAAACTTGGTGTTCTGGACGATGTTGGCCACTTCCTTGCCCAGCTCGTCGTATTCAGCCTGCAAAGCGATCAGGTCGGCGCCGCTGTTGGTGGCGTTGGCGGCCTGGGTCGACAGGTCCTTCATGCGCTGGAGGATGTCGGTCATCTCGCTGAAAGCGCCTTCGGCGGTCTGCAGCATCGAAACGGCATCGTTGGTGTTGCGCATGGCGACGCCCATGCCGCGGCTCTGGGAGTTCAGGCGAGTGGCGATCTGCAGGCCGGCGGCGTCGTCGGCGGCGCTGTTGATGCGCAGGCCGGTGCCCAGGCGCTGCTGGTTGGTGCCCAGGGCGTTGTTGCTCTTGGTCAGGTTGGTCTGGGTAACCAGCGAGGAGTAGTTCGTGTGGATGGACAGGGCCATGATGAATCCTTCGTGCTAAGTGGGCTGTAGGAGCTGGCTTGACTGCCTGCTGAAAGGACAAGGCGACAGCCGATAGCGAAGGATTAAATTCTGGCGCCAAATTTTTTTGGCAGCTGTCCTGCTGATTATGTTCTGCCGTCCCGGCCCCGCCGCGATGCGCGGTATATCTGATAAAGCAGCATCTAGAAGGTGCTGGTCACCACCCCTTCGTCCAGTACCTGTGCATCGATCACCTTGCCGCTGCGCACGTTGCGCACGCGGATTACCTCGCCGGTGCGACCGTCGCCCAGCGCTTCGCCGGCCGTGGAAGCCTCGATGCCGTCGTGGCTGGCGACGATCTTCACCGGCTGGCCGCGCTTGACCGCCAGCGGCTGGGCGAGCAGCGCCGGCGTCAGCGTCTGCCCGGCGCGAATGCGCCGCTTGGCTGCCTTGCCGACAACCTCGTCGAGACGGTTGAAGTAGCCGCGCGGTGCCTTGCCGATGTTGATCCGTTGCAGCTTGAGGTCTTCGCGACCAATGAGCTGGCCGCGTTCGATGATCCCCAGCGCATGCACCGCCGGCAGCGAGACGTTGGCCTGGCTGGTGACATCGATCGACCAGCCGGCGCCGGCCGGGCAGCGGATCTCCAGACGCTGGCGCTCCAGCGGCGACGGCGCCTCGCCACTGGGCCGTACCTGCAACGGCTGGCTGCACGCCGGCAGCCGTACGGCGCTTGCCGGCAGGCTGGTGTCGACCTGCGCCTGCATGCCCTGCCAGCGCTGCCGGACGGCTTCGCGCTGGAGGTTGTCGCGCAGGTAGCCTTCGACCGCCTGTTCGATCTGGCGCGGCGCGTCCGTGCGCGTCGTGGCGGTCTGCGCCAGCGCGGTGCCGGTCAGGCAGAGCGTCAGCAGGGCGGAAACGACTTTTCCGCATGACCCGCGCACACCGTGCCGATGCGGAAGCATATGGACGTTCCGTTGCTCGTCTTCTTTTAAATTCGTCATATAAAACAAAGGCTTATAGGCATCTAAAGGCTGGGCACGATTCCTGCAATCCATGCCCGACCAGCGGCGCGGACGGTTGTCCGCCCACTCATGCTTCAAGGGTATCGGCGAATGAGTATACGGTTTGAAGAGGTGACCGGCGTCCACGAACGCGCCCTCGAGCTGCGCATGCAGCGCAGCGAAATTCTGGCGGCCAACCTCGCCAACGAGGACACGCCCGGCTTCCAGGCGCGCGACATCGATTTCCGCCAGGAGATGCAGCGCCTGCAGGACAGCGAAACACCGCGCCTGAGTATCGCCGGCAGCGATCCGCGTCTGCAGTACCGCGTGCCGACCCAGGCCTCGCAGGACGGCAACACCGTCGAGCTGTCGGTCGAGCAGGCGCAGTTCTCGCGCAACTCCATGGATTTCCAGACCAGCCTGACCTTCCTGACCATGAAATTCCGTGGCCTGAAGCAGGCCATCGAGGGTCGCTGATGTCGTTCGATTCCATCTACCGCATCGCCGGTTCGGCGATGAATGCCCAGACCGTGCGGCTGAACACCGTGGCCAGCAACCTGGCCAACACCGATTCGGCGGCCAGCAGCGCCGCGGATACCTACCAGGCGCGCAAGCCGATGTTCGCCGCGGTGTACGAGAACGACTCGCTGACCCGCGGCGTCGGCCTCGGTGGCGCCCACGTGCAGGTGCTCGACGTGGTCACCTCCGGCGCTGAGCCCAAGCGTCGCTACGAGCCGGGCAATCCGCTGGCCGACAACGAAGGCTACGTCTATTACCCCGACATCAACGAGATCGAAGAGATGACCGACATGATGTCGGCCACCCGCAGCTTCGAGACCGGCGTCGAGGTGCTCAACCGCGTGAAAAGCATGCAGCAGAGCCTGCTGCGTCTGGGAGAAGTCTGATGAGTAGCGTCAACTCCGCGCTGGACAGCAGCCTGGCCGGCAATTCCATCGAGCAGGTCAAGCGCGCCGTCAACGTCAGCGACGCCACCACCATGGAGAACAACTTCATCAGCCTGATGGTCGCGCAGATCAAGTATCAGGACCCGACCAAGCCGGTCGACAGCACCGAGTTCCTCAACCAGTTCTCGGCCATGTCGCAGGTCAAGAGCATGGAGAACATGGCCAGCCTGGCGCAGAACAACCTGGTGCTGATGGACAACCTGCAGACCCTCACCGCCTCCGGGCTGGTCGGCCAGCAGGTCAGCGTCGCGGTCGACACGCTGCAGCTCGATGGCGCGCCGGTCAGCGGCGAGTTCAAGCTGGAGCACGCCTCCACCCGCACCGCACTGGTGCTGACCGATTCCAACGGCGTCAAGACCACCGTCGAACTCGGCGCCCGTTCCCCCGGCCAGGTGCCGTTCGATATCGATCCGCAGCGTCTCGGCCTGCCCGCGGGGCAGTACAGCGTGGCGATCGAGTCGGACAACGGCGAGTACCCGCAGGTGGAAGTCGCCGGCCGCGTCGACAACGTGCGCGTCAGCGCCGAGGGCCCGGTGCTGCAGGTTCAGGGCGTCGGTTCGGTGCCGTTCTACAACATTCTCGAGTTCGGTCAGGGCGCCGCCAGCGCCTGATGGCGCCGCGTACCGCCCGAACCTCCCTTCAGCACAGACGAGGCGCAATCATGAGTTTCAACATCGCCCTGACCGGCCTGTCCGCCGTCAACGAACAGCTCAACACCATCGGCAACAACATCGCCAACTCCGGCACCGTCGGCTTCAAGTCCTCGCGCACCGACTTCGGCAGCCTCTACGCCGAAACCCAGGCGATGGGCGTGGAAGTGATCGGCAGCACCCAGAGCATCAGCCAGGGCGGCGCGCTGACCACCACCAACCGCACCCTCGACCTGGCCATCTCCGGCGGCGGCTTCTTCGTCACCCGCGCCAGCAACGGCGATGTCGGCTACACCCGCGCCGGCATCTTCGGCACCGACAAGGACAGCTACATCACCAACAGCCTCGGCCAGCGCCTGCAGGGCTATCCGGCGGACGCCACCGGCAACCTGCAGACCGGGACCGTCAGCGACCTGCAGCTGCGCTCCGGCGGCCTGCCGGCGCGCGCCACCGACGCGCTGAGCTTCGTCGCCAACCTCGACGCCAACGGCGAGGTGCCGGCGGTGGCCTTCGACCCGCTGGTGGCCGACAGCTACAACTCCACCTACACCACCAAGCTGTTCGACTCGCAGGGCAAGGAACACACCCTGACCCAGTACTTCGTCAAGACCGCCGACAACAACTGGGATGCCCACTACTACATCGACGGCGCTTCGCTGGGCGCCGCGCAGCCGCTGGCCTTCGACAGCGCCGGCGTACTCGCCGCGCCGATCGGCACGGTCACCCTCAACGCCGCGCTGACCGGCGGTGTCGCCCCGCTGGCGATCGACCTCGACTACACCGGCAGCAGCCAGTACGGCTCGGAGTTCAGCGTCACCAGCAACCGCGCCACCGGCTATGCGGCGGGCGAGCAGACCGGCATGGCGGTGGAGAAGGACGGTCGCGTCTACGCCAGCTACTCCAACGGCGAGCGCCTGCTGCAGGGCCAGGTGGTACTGGCCAGCTTCGTCAACGCCGAGGGGCTGAAGAACATCAGCGGCACCGCCTGGACCGAAACCGCCGCCTCCGGCGCGGCGATGCTCGGCGCCCCGGGCGTCGGCCAGTACGGCACGCTGGCCTCCGGCGCGCTGGAAAGCTCCAACGTCGACCTGACCCAGCAGCTGGTGGGCCTGATGGAAGGCCAGCGTAACTACCAGGCCAACACCCAGGTCATTTCCACCAACAAGGAACTGACCCAGGTTCTGTTCAACGCACTCTGAGGCTGACCGATGGACCGTCTGGGATACACCGCGATGACCGCCGCCAGCCGCACGATGCTGTCGCTGCAGGTGCGCTCGAACAACCTGGCCAACGTCAACACGCCCGGCTTTCGCGCCGATCTGGAGCGTGCCCAGGCGGTGGCCGTCGAAGGCTATGGCTACGACAGCCGACACATGGCCGTGGTCGAGAACAACGGCGTCAGCCTGGCTGCCGGGCCGCTGATGGCCACCGGCCGCGAGCTGGATTTCGCCGTCAAGGGCAGCGGCCTGATCGTGCTGCAGGATGGCGAGGGCGAGGCGTACACGCGCCAGGGCAGCCTGCAGATCGACGCCGAAGGACGCCTGACCCTCAACGGTCGCGCCGTGCTCGGCGAGGGCGGGCCGATCGTGCTGCCCGAGCACGACCGACTGGAAATCGGCAACGACGGCACCGTGTCGATCATGGCACCGGGCGACTGGGTGATGGCCGAGGTCGACCGCATCCGCCTGGTCGACGTGCCGCCGGCCGATCTGACCAAGAACGCCGCCGGCCTGCTGGTGACCCGCGACGGCCAGCCCGCCGCGCCCAGCGCTGACGTGCGCCTGGCCAGCGGCTTTCTCGAGGCGAGCAACGTCTCGGCGATCGACGAGCTGGCCTCGACCATGAGCCTGAACCGCCTGTTCGAAACCCAGGTGAAGATGATGAAAGCCGCCGAGGACCTCTCCGACGCCGGCAACCGAATGATCCGCGGCAGCTGATCGGGAGATAACGCATGAATTCCGCCCTTTGGGTCAGCAAGACCGGCCTGGCCGCCCAGGACATGGCCATGACGACCGTCGCCAACAACCTGGCCAACGTCAACACCAACGGCTTCAAGAGCGACCGCGCGGTCTTCGAGGACCTGTTCTACAGCATCGAGAAGCAGCCCGGCGCGCAGGCCGACGAGATCAACACCGTGCCGTCCGGCATCCAGCTGGGCAGCGGCGTGCGCGTCGCCGGCACGCAGAAGGTGTTCACCGAAGGCAGTATCCAGACCACCGGCCAGCCGATGGACCTGGCGATCGTCGGCCGCGGCTTCTTCCAGGTCGAGGCGCCCAACGGCGACATCCTCTACACCGAGAACGGCCAGTTCCAGCTCAACGCCGAGGGCATGATGGTCAACGCCCAGGGCCTGCCGCTGAACCCGGCGATCGAAGTGCCGCAGGGCAGCACCGGCTTCAGCGTCGGCGCCGACGGCATCGTCACCGCGGTGCTGCCGGGCGACACCCTGCCGTCGGAGCTGGGGCAGATCACCCTGGTCAACTTCACCAACCCGGGCGGTCTGGAAGCGCTGGGCGGCAACCTCTACCGCGAAACCGTCGCCAGCGGCGAGCCGGTCGAAGGCGTGCCGGGCGAGGAAGGCCTCGGCCAGCTCAAGCAGGGCGTACTGGAAGGCTCCAACGTGCAGGTGGTCGAGGCGATGGTGGCGATGATCGCCATCCAGCGCGCCTACGAGGCCAACGCCAAGGTGCTCGACGCCGCCTCCGGCATGCAGCAGTTCCTCAACCAGACCGTCTGAGCCCGATGATGCGTACGCCGATCCTGCTCGCCCTGCTGTTGTTGCTCAGCGGCTGCGCCAGCTTCAACGAGTTGCTGCCGGACGAGGATTCCAGCCAGTACGAGCCGCTGGAGCTGGACTACAGCCTGCCGCCGACCACCAGCGGCGGGCTGTTCCGCTCGGGCTACGGTGGCTCGCTGATCAGCGACCGGCGCGCGGTACGCGTCGGCGACATCCTCACCGTGGTGCTGGACGAGTCGACGCAGTCGAGCAAGAGCGCCGGCACCAGCTTCGGCAAGGAGTCGAGCATCGGCATCGGCATCCCCACCGTGCTCGGCAAGCGCTACCCGGACGTCGAGACCTCCGCCAGCGGCGAGCGCGAGTTCGACGGCTCGGCCAAGAGCTCGCAGCAGAACACCCTGCGCGGCTCGATCGCCGTCACCGTGCACCGCGTGCTGCCCAACGGCACCCTGCTGGTCAAAGGCGAGAAGAACCTCAAGCTCAACCAGGGCGACGAATATATCCGCCTGACCGGGCTGGTGCGCATGGACGACATCAACCGCTTCAACCAGGTGTCTTCGCAGAACGTCGCCAACGCGCGGATTTCCTACGCCGGGCGCGGCGTGCTCAACGACAGCAACTCGGCCGGCTGGCTGACGCGCTTCTTCTCCAGCCCGCTGTTCCCCCTCTAAGTGGAAAGACTCCCGATGCGTGTGAAGCTGTTTCTCGCCGTCGCATGGCTCTGCTGGCAGCTGCCGGCGCAGGCGGTGCCGCTGATGGATCTGGTGGATATCGAAGGCATCCGCGACAACCAGTTGATCGGCTACGGCCTGGTGGTCGGCCTGGATGGCACCGGCGACAAGAATCAGGTCAAGTTCACCAGCCAGTCGGTGGCCAACATGATCAAGCAGTTCGGCGTGAACCTGCCGCCGAACGTCGACCCGAAGCTGAAGAATGTCGCCGCGGTGACCGTCACCGCCATGGTGCCGCCGTCCTACGGGCCGGGGCAGAGCATCGACGTCACCGTGTCCTCGCTGGGCGACGCCAAGAGCCTGCGCGGCGGCCAGCTGCTGATGACGCCGCTGCAGGGCCTCGACGGCGAGGTCTATGCCGTGGCGCAGGGCGCGCTGGTGGTCGGCGGGGTGAATGCCGAAGGTGCCAGCGGCTCGAAGGTGGCGATCAACACCTCCAACAGCGGGCGGATCCCCAACGGCGCGACGGTGGAACGGATGATTCCCACCGATTTCACCGAGCGCGCGCAGGTGATGCTCAACGTCCGCCAGCCGAGCTTCCAGACCGTCACGCGGGTGGTCGATGCGGTCGACGCGCTGTTCGGCAAGGGCACGGCCACCGCGCTGAATGCCACCAAGGTCGCGCTGCGCGCGCCGGTGTCGAGCAACCAGCGCATGAGCTTCATGGCCATGCTCGAACGCCTCGAGGTCGAGGAAGGCCGCGTGCGGCCGAAGGTGGTGTTCAACAGCCGCACCGGCACCGTGGTGGTCGGCGAGGGCGTGCGCGTGAAGGCCGCCGCAGTGGCCCACGGCACACTGACGGTGACCATCAGCGAGCGTCCGCAGGTCAGCCAGCCGGGGCCGTTCTCCCAGGGCGAGACCGCCGTGGTGCCGCAGTCGGACGTCGCCGTCGAGCAGGACCGCAACGCCATGTTCAAGTGGCCCGAAGGCGCCAGCCTGGAAAGCATCATCAGCACCATCAACAGCCTCGGCGCCACGCCGGATGACGTGATGAGCATCCTGCAGTCGCTGGAACGCGCCGGCGCACTGAACGCCGAACTGATCGTGATCTGAACCATGAGCATCGTTTCCCTTCCGCAACACCTCAACAGCCTGCGCCAGCGTGCCGACGGCCCGGCCGCGGCGCGGCGCCAGCAGCTGGAAGTCGTCTCCGAACAGTTCGAGGCGATGTTCCTGCAGCAGATCCTCAAGCAGATGCGCAAGGCCGGCGACGTGCTGGCCGCCGGCAACCCGATGCGCAGCCGCGAGCTGGACACCATGCGCGACTTCTACGACGAGGTGCTCGCCGAGAACCTGGCGACCAAGCGCCAGACCGGCATCGCCGACATGCTGGTGCAGCAGCTCGCCGGCGGCGGCGAGGGCCGCACGGCGGCGCCGGTCGCCAGCGCCCTCGGCGGACTTTCCGCGGGCCAGACGAACGGGCTGCACGCGCTGCGTGGCACCTGGCAGCGCGGCGCGCAGGCCATCGACCGCGCCTGGGCCGATGGCAAGGCGAACTTCCAGGCGCTGGTCGCCAGCGTGATCAAGCACGAGTCCAGCGGCAACGTCGCCGCCGTCTCGCCCAAGGGCGCGCGCGGTCTGATGCAGCTGATGCCGGGCACCGCGCAGGACATGGCCGCCGAGCTCGGCCTGCCCTACAGCGAGGCGCGCCTGACCAGCGACGCCGCTTATAACCAGCGGTTGGGCAGCGCCTACCTGAGCAAGCTGCTCGAACGCTACGACGGCCATCAGGCATTGGCGCTGGCGGCCTACAACGCCGGCCCGGGCAAGGTCGACGAGTGGCTGCAGCAGCATGGCGATCCGCGCGCCGGCGAGATCGACTCGGCCAGCTGGGTGCAGAAGATTCCCTATGCGGAAACCCGCGACTACACCCGCAACATCCTTCAGGACCTGCAGGCGGCGACCGCGCGCCAGGCCGAGCCGCCGGCGCAGCGCGCGGCGCTTAATTCCGCCGCCGCGCCGGTCGCCCTGAATAACCAGCAGCGAAGCGGCGGGCATCTGTCCGTCGCCTTCGCCCAACCGATCCGGATCGAGTCGAAGGAAGTCGTGTCGTGAGCATTCTCAGCCAGATTGGCTACAGCGGGGTTCGGGCTTCGCAGATCGCCCTCAGCGTGACCGGGCAGAACATCGCCAACGTCAACACCCCCGGCTTTAGCCGCCTGGCGCCGGAGCTGCATTCGCTCGGCGGGCAGACCGCCTCGAGCATCGGCGGCGGCGTGCAGGTCAGCAGCATCCGCCGGCTGTCCAACGACTTCCAGAACCAGCAGCTGTGGCGCGCCAGCACCGAGAAGAACTACTACGGCACCAGCCAGCAGTACCTCACCGCGCTGGAAGGCCTGCTCGACAGCGAAGGCTCCAGCGTCAGCGTCGGCCTCGATAACTTCTACGCCGCCCTCAGCGAGGCCAGCTCGACGCCCGAGTCGATCGCCCTGCGCCAGCAGATCCTCAGCGAGGCCAAGCAGCTGGCGCAGCGCTTCAACGGGCTGAACGCCAACATCGACACGCAGCTCGGCGCCCTCGAAGGCCAGCGCGTGGCGATGGTCAGCGAGATCAACGGCCTGTCGAGCAACATCGCCGAGCTCAATGCGCAGATTCTCGAGATGGAATCTTCCGGACGCGATACCGCGACCCTGCGCGACTACCGCGAGAACCTGATCAAGGACCTCAGCCAGTACGCCGGCATCCGCGTGCAGGAAGCCGCCGACGGCAGCCTCAGCGTGTCGCTGGTCAACGGTCAGCCGCTGGTCGCGGGCAACACCGCCGGCCAGCTGCAAGTCAGCGAAAACCTCGCCGGCGAGCAGGAACTGACGCTGGTCTTCGCCAAGACCTCCTTTCCGCTGATCCAGGACGGCCTCGGCGGTTCGCTCGGCGCGCTCTACGACATGGAGTACGGCGCCCTGCGCCCGGCCCAGGACGACCTGCACGCCATGGCCGGCGCGCTGGCGCAGGCGGTCAACGACACCCTGGCCGGCGGCTTCGACCTCAACGGCAACCCCGGCCAGCCGCTGTTCGTCTACAACCCGGCGAGCACCAGCGGCATGCTCGCGGTCGGCACGCTGTCGACGCAGGAGCTGGCGCTGTCCTCGGTGGCCGGCGAGGTCGGCAACAACCAGACGCTGCTGGCACTGCTTGGCACCAAGACGACCAGCGTCACCGTCGGCGGCGATGCGGTGCCGCTGAACGATGCCTATGCCGGACTGGTCGGGCGCATCGCCAGCGCCAGCCGGCAGAACCAGGCCGATCACGCCGCGGCCACTACCGTCGCCGAACAGGCGCAGGCCCAGCGCGACAGCGTCAGCGCGGTCAACCTCGACGAGGAAGCGGTCAACCTGATGGCCTACGAGCAGGCCTACCAGGCCAACATGAAGGTGATCAGCACCTCCAACGAGCTGTTCAACGCCGTGCTGGCGATGTTCTGAGCCACCTGACGAGAAGAAGACCATGCGCATCTCCAACGCCCAGATCACCGCCACCATGCACGGCTCGCTGAACAACAGCTCGGCCAAACTCGGCAAGCTGATGCAGCAGATGTCCAGCGGCGAGCGCATGCTGCGTCCGTCCGACGACCCGATCTCGGCGGTGCGGGTGCTGCGCATCGAGCGCGAAGAAGCGACCCTGGCGCAGTACCGCACCAACATCGCCAACGTCTCGGGCAATCTGTCCAAGCAGGAAACCAACCTCAAGGCCGCCTCCGACACCATGCTCAGCGCGCGCGACCTGATGCTCTGGGCCGCCAACGGCAGCAACACCAGCGAGGACCTGGCAGCCATCGCCGGCGAACTGCAGAGCCTGGAGAACACCATCGCCAGCTTCGCCAATGTGCGCGACGAGGAAGGCCGCTACCTGTTCTCCGGCACCCTCAGCGATCGCCCGGCGATCAGCTTCGACGCCGCCACCGAGACCTACAGCCTCACCGGCAACGACCAGCACCGCCAGGCCGCGGTCGCCAACGGCGTGCTGGTCGAGGAGAACGTCACCGCCGCGCAGGTGTTCGGCGCTGGCGTGGACATGCTCAACCAGTTGCACGCGTTGGTTAAGCAGCTGCAGGACCCGACGCTGGATGCCAGCGACCCGGCGGTCGGCGCGCAAATCACCGCCAGCATGAACAGCCTCGACGCGACCCACAGCGAACTGCTCGGCGCCGTCACCGAACTCGGTGGCCGGCAGAACACCCTGACCCTGCTGACCAGCAGCAATCAGGACGTGTCGCTGGTCAACCAGAAGATCGAGGGTGAGCTGTCCCGGCTCGACTACGCCGGTGCCAGCATCGACCTGAACAACTACCAGCTGGCGCTGCAGGCGACCCAGAAGACCTACCTGAAGATCAATGGCCTGTCCCTGTTCGGGATGCTCTGAGCGAGGAAGCCTGAATGAAGATCGGCAAGCAGCTGCCCGCCGTTTCCCCCGCCAGCCCGCAGGAACGGCGTCAGGTGCTGGTACCCGAAGCGCCGGTGACGTCGCGCCGCGCCGCGGCCAGCGAAAGTGCAATCGCCGAAGCCGGCCAGCGCAAGAGCACCAGCTTCAGCCTGCAGCTAAATCAGCAGCTGTCGTCGATGCAGACGGCCGAGAGCTACCTGGCCGACCTGCACAACCGACTGTCGCAGCTCAAGCTCAGCCTCAGCCGCGAACTCGGCGCCCCCAGTCAGGCTGCAGGCCAGGACGCGATCCGCGAGCAGTTCCAGCAGGTTGACGAGCTGCTGCAACAGCGCAGCAGACGCTCGGGCAATACGCTGGATGCCAACCTCAAGCTGCGGCTCAACGAGCCGGTGCGCAGCCGCTTCAGCCTGCAGGGGCTGGATTCGCTGGATACCATCCGCCAGTCCGGCCGCGAGACGCTGCTGTTCAGCGGCGGCCGCCAGTTGGCCGAGCCGGTGGCGGTGGTGCTGGATGACAACCTCAGCGACGAACAGATCCTGCGTCGTTTCAATGCCACCCTCGGCAATGCCGGCATCCGTGCCGAGCTGGATCAGCACGGCCAGCTGAAGTTCTCGGCGCGCGAGAGCGACTGGCAGCAGCTCAAGGGCCAGCTGGCGGTGCAGGGCGAGGGCAAGCTGTTCGCCAAGGGCGCCCAGCGCCTGGCAAGCGAGGAGGAGCGGGCGCTCAGCCTGCCCGCCGAGCCGCAGCTGGATTCCTTGCGCGAACTGCGCCGTCTGCTCGACAGCGTGGTCAGCGGGTTGGACAAGGTCACCGCCCTGCGCGAACAACTGAGCCAGCGCCAGCGCGAAATCCGCGAATTCCTCGCCCGCCAGGCCGATGCCGACGAACAGCAATGGGCGCTGGAATTCGCCCGCGAGCTGTACGAACTGATGCAGCGCAGCCCCTCGAGCTACGCCGCGGTCACCCAGACCGTGGTGGCGCAGGCCAATATCGGCCGGTTTGCCGTGGTCAGCTTGTTATCGGCGTAGCTGTTTCGGCGGGATTTGACGACCTCGCGAGCGATACTACGTGGTGTGGTGGCAGGCACCGGTCTCGTAGAAGGCTGAAGACGCTTCTCGCCTTCAACCACTTCGAAGCTTGCTGGAGGCGTCTAGTTGGAACCACTTCGCTGCGTATCTCTAAATTATCGCGCCACCCGTGATCGTCAGATCTAGTCAGCGTCAATGGCGCGCGATAGCTCCGTGGATGTAAGCCGCTTCAATGTGTGTGAGATAGGGTCCATTTCTACATCTAGTGCTAAGGGTGTAATTCCATCGGCGTCATATACTAAATAAGCATTGCCGGCGGTCACTTCATGGAATTTTCCACCTTTTGTCGCTATGGTTCTTGGGCTGGCAGACATTAGGTCTTCAATCGAATCGTAGCGCAATGACATATTAACTTCGCCAAGCGGGCCGAGAGGTACTAAAGCAGCTTTGGATGGCTCGTCCATAATAGATTGAAGTGATACCTCGTTGGACGCGTCAATCCAGGCGTCAGAATAGTTAAAAATTAAATCTTGATAATTGTTTGATAGGGGGGCTTCTAGATTGCATACAGCTTTTCGAACGGAGACACCGTTCTGCCCGTTGCGGATATTAGCATAGGCGCAGTCTATAAGAGGGGTGTCCTTGTTAAGTGTTAGGGTATAGAAAACCTCAAAGTATGTATTTGATCCAGAGTTTTCGTAACTTAGGGCGGGGCCGTTGTTGAACGACGTTAGAGTCCTGGTGATCTGTCCTGTATGGCCAACGATATTTGGGAGTGTCGTGATCGTCTCTCCCCTTCTCTGAATTATTAAAATGCCGCTTTCGATATCGGCGGTAAAACTCTCTGAAGAGTCGGCTCTATTGACTGCTATTGTATATGGCTTTGCATATGTGGTGGTGGCTAGGGCTGCCGCAATGAATATCGCAAAAACTAGTAAGAGTCTCATGGAACGAAGGTTTCCTTAGCCGACGATGTTTTTCTGAGGATGGCTTCAAATTTCTGCGCGTAGCCGGCGATACGTTGCCGCTGGTCGGTGCCGTTAATTATCCGTCTGGCTTCCAAATAATCCACCCCATTGGGATTAATGTAGTGACTTAGCTTTTTACCAGTAAAAATTCCTCCTTTCATACCCCATATCATAATGGGCACAGAATGTTCAGGCTCGGCTGCTCGCTCGGGCTGGGTTACGAATGGAATATCAAAATGGTCTTCGGCCTTGCGGTAGTTATTTTTCCATGTGAGGTGTACGAGGCCCCGCCCACGGTATTTATAGCCATCGCCTTCTTGAGTATTTCCATTCTTCATCGCGCGATCACGATGCTCTTGGGTTGCAGCGAGCACCGGATCATACTTGTTAAAATAAGCAATGCTGCCAACCTCTGGTTTAGAGCTAAAGAACTCTCCTGAAGGGAAGTAGTAGGCTTCATGTCGGGCGGTGGCAAACATATACGCTAGCTCGAAAAGGTTTGATTTCTCGGGGGCTCTTTCGTAATACTTATTAATAAGTTCCACGATTATACGAAGATTAGTTTTTGAGGCGGGAGAAAAAGCTGGCGAATTTGGGGCGAATTGCTCGTGCTGGCAAGTGTACTCGTCGATAAATCGATCGACATCAATCAATCGGCTCGCATACAAAAAATGGCCCACCGTGGCAATGGAATGAAGATGCCATGCTTTCCTATCGTTCGAAATCCCATGCCTTCCAGCCAGATCACCCCACCAGCTCAATTTCTCGATCCGCTGCTTTTCCGCTTCCCAAACAAGATTTGGCGTTCCGGGCTCTTCCGCCAGTAACGGATCAAGCTCGTCCCACTTGCTTTTGTTCCAGAACCACTCGCTTTCATACTTGGTGATCAGCTGCCCGAGCACTTGGGCGTGCCAGGGCTTGGCCAGCGCTGCTCGGATTTCGCGACTCGTCAGCGTGCCGTCTTTGTTTGCATCGACGATATCGTACAGCCGAGCAATGGTTGTGAGAGGGCCGCCGTCAGCGTTGCTGATCTGGACACTGTAGTTTTGCTGCTCCTCTGCGCTCAGCAGGCCCTTGGCGTTAAAGGAATAGGCGAGTTTCTCGACGGGCGTTCCGGTTTCCTCGATGCATTGAAAGCCCTCCCACTCCCACGGGCTGTGACGAGTAGTGATCAGCTCCTGCTCGGCGAGCCAGCCGTCGATGGGGTTGCCGTTAGCGTCGGCGAACAGGCCGTTCAGCCGCCACCAGTGCACAGCGTTGTCAGCGCCATCCTTGACCTGGATCTTTCTCGAAGCGAGGAGCCCATCCAACAGTGACTGCGGAATGATCAAGTCGACGTCGATCTGCGTGCCATCGTCGTCCAATTTGGGCGGGTTCTCGGCATTGATATCGTCCCGGTGCGGAATCAGTTTGCTCGCACCTTTATAGACCTTGAGCAGGGTTTTCTGGTCGTCCGGCAAGCGGCTGGCCCAGGCGCGGCTCTGCGCGATGAAAGCGGGCACATCGTCGCAACTGAACAGTTCGACATGGACCATGTGCTGAGCGGCGCCGTCTTGGTTCTGGAACAGACCGGGATGGCCAATAAGTTCACCCGCCTTGATCGGCAACCCGCTGTCGAGAACGACGACTTTGTCGTATTCCGCTGGCTCGCTGTGCGGTTTGAGCAAGCTGGTGGACACATAGCCGGGCAGTTGCCCCTCGTCGTCGGCTGATAGGGCGGGTTGTGCCGTCCCGCTGATCAGGCTGACCAGCTTGCTGAACTCGCCTTCCGTTTCGCCAATGGTGATCTCGGCACCCTTGGACAGCTCCGACAGCTTGGTGGTGTGCTTGCTCGGGCCTGCGCGAACGCTCAGGCCATCGTGCTGCGTATTCACGGTATAGCGTTTGGTTTCCCAGAAGGCGGGGCGCGGAAGGTCCGCTCGAGCCTGGTAGCCCGCCCAATCCAGCAGGTGCATGTACAGGCTGTAGAGAGTGAGGCTTGGAGGGGTTTGCCCTTCGACGATGCTGCCGTCAGCGTTATTCAGTGGCGGCGGCCGCAGGCTGTGCTTGACCAGCACGAACCCCGTGGAATAGGGCGCTCGTTTGACACGCGGAATGTCGTCGGTGAATTCGCTGACCGGGTAGCGTTCATCGATACGGTAGGCAATCACCTCTCCGTCGGCGATACAGCGCACGTTCGACTGGTCGAATGCAGCAGCCGTGCCTTCGTCGAAGTGCACGCCGCCATGCCATAAGCCGTTGTCGCCGGTGGGGTAGAAGCCGCTCTTGGCCTGGGCCATATGCGTAAGCAGCTGCAGCGGATTGTTGCTGGTGTCCTTGCTGGGAAACGGATAAGCCCAGTTGATCGGCTTGTGTTCGGCCATGTTCGATGCTTCCTTGCGTTCGAGCCGGCCGCGCAGCCGGCTCTGTTCTTAGCCCGAGAAACTGAGCGAGCGCTTGCGTTTGCTGGTTGGGTTGATCGGCTCGCCCGGCAGTGCCTGCTCCAACAGGCTCCCCGCCTTGTCGCTATCCGCCATGCCCGGCAGCACTGGCGGTTTGATCTTGATCCCCGAACCCTTGCCCGGTGCGCCGCCGGCGTTAATCCGCGCCAGCGGGCCGGAGACGGTGATGCCGCCCGGGTCGAGCTTTATGAAGCTGCCGCCGGCCTTGAGGGTCAGTTCGATGCCGGCTTCTATGACCATCTTCTGCCCGGCTTTGAGGTGGATCTCGCGGCCGGCCTTGGTCAGCTGGGCGGTGCCGAGCTTGATGTGCTGGGTCTGGGCGATGGTGAGGTGATCGTCGGGTTTGACTTCCACCTTGCGGTCGCCGGCCACGGTCAGGTGCTCCTCGGCGCGGAATTCGCTGTAGCTGTTGGCCTCCACCGTGTCGTGACGTTCGTGGCCGACGCGGATCTTCTGGTCGTGCTCGATGTTCTCGTCCCAGTCGCGCTGGGCGTGGATGTAGATCTGTTCGGCGCCCTTGCGGTCTTCGATGCGCAGTTCGTTGTAGCCGCCACCACCCGGCGAGCTCAGGGTCTTGAACACCGTGCGGGTCTTGTTCGCCGGCAGGTCGTAGGGGACCTGATGCTCCTTGTGGTACAGGCAGCCGGTCACCAGCGGTTGATCGGGATCGCCTTCGAGGAAGGTCACCAATACTTCCATGCCAACGCGCGGGATGGCGATACCGCCATAGCGGTCGCCAGCCCAGCTGGAGGAGACGCGCAACCAGCAGCTGGTCTTGTCGTCGGCCTGGCCGTGGCGGTCCCAGTGGAACTGGACCTTCACCCGTCCGTATTCGTCGCAATGGATCTCTTCGCCGGCAGGTCCGGTGACCACGGCGGTCTGGCTACCGAGCACTTTCAGTTTCGGATGTTTCAGGGGCGGGCGGAAGGGGATGTCCCAGGGGGTGGCGCTGAAGTGGTTGCGGTAGCCCTGGACGAAGCTGTCACCGCTATCGACATGACTGGTGACTGACTCCTCCAATACCTGCGGCTGCTTGCCTTCGTGCAGCACTTCGGTAAGCAACCAGAGGTCGTTCCATTCCCGGCGTGGGTGGTCGGACATCTCCAGCAGATGACCGCTGATCAGCTGCGGCTGGTCGCTGTCACCCTCGGCCAGGCGATAGTCGTGGCGATGGCGCTCCAGTGCGCGTTGCGACAGGTGCTTGCCGCGGGCGCGTTCGGTGAAGCGGCCAGGGTAGTCGTAGTCCTCGAGATCGGGCTGCGGTATGGCGTTCACCGCTTGCTCGCCGCGATAGGCTGCTTCCATCAATACTCTGGGCTGCTCGAAATCATAGTCTCGACGGCTGACCCGGCTGGTGCGTGTGGCGACACGCACGGCGAAGCGCTTGATCACCGGCTCGTCGGCGGTCATGCCATTGTCCTGCAGATAGGCGGTCGGCTGGCCGAGTCTGGCGAAGCTGGTCTGGTCATCGCCGAAAACCAGCACATGGCCGTTCGCGCTGTGCTGGAAGTGGTAATGGATGCCCTCTTCCTCGCACAGGCGCTGGATGAAGTGCAGGTCGGTTTCGTCGTACTGAACGCAGTATTCGCGCTCTGGGTAGATCACCGGGCCGAGCTGGAAGCGGTAGGCATCGGCCTGGATACCGTGTTCCTCGAGTACTTGGGCAACGATCTGCGGCACCGTCAGGTGCTGGAAGATGCGCTGGTTGGTGCGGTGCGCTAAGTAAGCCAGCTGCGGTACGAGCGTCAGCCGATAGCGGGTCTGGCGCTTGCCCGATTCGCCCTGGGCGATGCGGTGGACCAAGCCGTGGATACCCATGCCGGCGGGGTCGAACGCGAGAAAGGCAGGTTTATGCAGCAGCGCCTGCAGATCCAGATCAGGCAGCTCGCTGACCAGCTCGAGGTCGAAGCGATACGGTTGGCTGATGGCTTCCCGACCACTGAAGGCGAGGACCTGCAGATCGTGCTCCACGCCTTCGAGCGTCAGGCTGAAGTGGGTTTCGTTAGCCGCGTTGAACATGGGGCTTTCCTTGTCCTGATGTCATCCATGGGAGTGCCCGAACCAGCGCTGCAGGCGGCTCGGCGCGGGGCGGCTGAAGGCTTGCAGCAGGCCCGCTGCATCGATGCTGCGCTGCGCTTCGTCGAATGCCAGCGCCAGACGCAGCGCCGGCCAGCAATGCGGGGGCAGCTGCGGCGGGCGTTGCAGGGTGCGGTCCAGTTCCATCGCCTTGGCTTGGCGAGCGCTGAGCCGGCGATAAGGGTGGCTGCCGCTGGCCAGTTCGTAGAGCACGCAGGCCAGCGCATAGATGTCGGCGCTGGCGGTCAGCTCGCCCCCGTCGAGCAGCTCGAGTGCCGCATAGCGCGGCGTCCAGGCGGCGAAGCGCGTGCGGCACAGGCGCGGCAGACCGGGGAGCAGCCCTTCGAGCGGTTGTCCGAGCCCATAGTCGAACAGGCGCAGGCCGTCATCGGCGAGCATCACGTTGCTCGGCTTCAGGTCGCCATGCAGCACGCCCAGGCTGTGGGAATAGCTCAGCGCGTCCAGCAGCGGCAACGCGATGCCCTGCAGTTCGCTCCAGGGCATGCCCTGCGGGCGCTCGCACAGCAGCTGGTCGAGGGTTGGCCCCTTGAGCAGCTCCAGGGTGATGAAGGCGCGCTGGCTCGCCGGGTCGATATCGAAGTTGTACAGGCGCACCACATGCCGATGGCTGAGGCGCGTGGTCAGTGCGTACTCGCTGTAGAGCAGGGCGCTGGCGTCGGGGTATTCGGCGAAATCCTCGCTGAGGGTTTTCAGCGCCACGTAGGGCTCCGGATCGCCGAGCTGTTCGCGCAGCAGATCGCGGGCGCGATAGACCGCACCCATGCCGCCGACGCCGAGCAGGCGCTCGATCCGGTAGCGGCCTCCGAGTACGTCCGGCAGTTCGCCAGGAACCGCCTTTGGTTCGACCGCTGCTGGCGTGGCTGCGGTGGACGCCAGGGCAAAGTAGGTGAGGTCGCTGGCCTGCAGTTGCGGTGCGTTCATCGGCGGATCACCACGGCACTGATGTTGTCCCGTGCCGGCCCCTTCAATGCCTGGCGGAACAGGCGTTCCAGTGCCAGGTGTGTGGATGGCAGGCTGAGTGCCGCACCGAGGGCATCGGCGGACATGCTTTGATGAAGCCCATCGCTGCACAGCAGCAGCGTGTCACCGGGAAACACGGCGAACTCGAGGATTTCCAGCTCTAGCTCTTCGCTGGCGCCGATGGCGCGGGTCAGCGCATGGGCCGCAGGGTGCCTGGCTGCTTGTTCGGGGCTCAGTTGTTGCTCGTCGAGCAGCTGCTGCAACAGCGAATGATCCCGCGATAGCTGATAGAGCCGCCCGCTGCGCCACAGATAGCAGCGGCTGTCGCCGGCCCAGATGCATGCCGCGCGGTCATCCTCCACGAGCAGGGCGACCACGGTGCTGCCGATCACCGGATCGGGGCGTTCAGCGGTGACCGTCAGTTCCTGGCTGAGCCGGCGATTCAGCTCGTGCAGGCAACGCCGCAGCGCCAGCACCCGCTCCGGCAGGTCGCCCGTTGCGGAAAGGTCAGCCAGCTGCTCGACGATCAGGCGACTGGCCAGCGCGCCGTTCTGATGTCCGCCCATGCCGTCGGCCACGGCCCACAGCCCCGTCTGCGGCCGGTCGAGGAAGGCATCTTCGTTGCGCGCCCGCACCTTGCCGGTGTCGGTGCGCGCCGCGCTGCGCCAGCTGCACGCCGTTGCGTTCATCACAGCGTCGCCGGCAGCTTGAAGCCGCGCAGCAGCGCGAGGTCGAACGGATTCGGCGAGCGCTGCGCATGCAGCAGATAGTTGGCGCGCAGACCGCCGAGATCGGCCTTGAGCATCAGCACGTCGCGGCCGCTGTGGTAGTCGACCTGCATCAGGTCGATCAGGCGGAACAGCGACCAGGGCCCGGTGTTCTTCTCGATACCCACGCGACGGCCGCCGAGTTCCTCCACTACCAGACTGGTGCGTCCGTCGTCGGCTTCGGCCGGCCAGCGGAACGCGGTCTGCACGATTGGCCCGTGGCGATATTCCATCTGCTGGTTGCCGAAGCGGAAGTCGGCCCGGCCGAGGCTCGAATCCAGCGAATAGGGTTCGAGCTTGAACAGGATCAGCGGCTCGTTGGGGTTCTCGGCGAAGAAGCTGCGGCGAATGGTCTGCGCCCGGCTCATCTGTGCAAGGAACTGCTCGGACAGCGGCAGGCCGCGGCCATCGACTCGGCGCAGCTGGTACTGGCCGGCGCTGCCGCTGACGAAAGGCTTGAGGTAGCGCTCGAAGAAGCTGTCCGCCTGGCCCTGGGCCTTGAAGAACTCGCGGAAGTCGGCGAGGGCGACGTCGCTGGCGCTATGGGCGCTGAACGGATAGCGCTCGCGCAGGGCACCGCGATAGCTGGCATAGAGCTCGTTGCGATAGCGCTGGTTGAGGTAGTGGTAGGCATCGCTGAGTACCAGCGACCAGCTGTCCTCGGCCAGCAGGCCCAGCCATTTGCCCAGCGGCTGCGGCAGCCGTGCAGCGCTGTTGCGCAGCTGGTTGATGGCGTCGCGCTGACCGCCCATGCGTGCCTTGGCCATCTCGAAGGCGGCCTGTTCCGGGGCGCTGGCATGGGCCAGGGAAGCGAGCTGCAGCTGCAGGGCGTCGAGGGCTTGCAGACTGGCGCTCAACTCGGGGCCGGGCGCGCCGTTCTCGTCGAGCAGCTGGTGCAGCGGCGCGAAGCGTCGCTCCAGGGTTCTGCGCGCGGTGTCCGGCATGTTCTTCAGCAGTGCGGTCTGGGCTTGCTCGGCGGCGGCGGTTGCCAGCTTGGCTGCCTTGCCGAGCTTGCCGCCGGCGCCTTGCGCCGCTTCGGCCAGCTCGCCGGCCCCGGCAGTCGCTTCGACCAGACCGGCGAACCGGGTGTTCTCGCGTATTTCCAGCAGCAGCTGCAGCAGCGGCGAGTTCGCGGCGGTGAGCCCGGCGAGCTGCGCGGCACCCTGCGCCGCACCACCGGCGGGGAGAATGTTCAGCTGGGCAATCGCCTCGCTCCAGTGCGCGGCGTAGTCACGGAAGTAAAGCTGTTCCATTTCCACCAGCAGGCGGCCCAGGTCCTTGGTGCTGAGGCTGTCGCCTTCGCCCAGCACCCAGTTGTCGCGCAGGATCTCACTGACCAGATCGGCGCCCTGAGCGACGAACAGCTTGTGATAGCCGCGCTGGGTATAGAAGCCGGGAATCGCATAGTCGCCGCCGACGAACAGGGATGCCTGCGGACCGAGCTGGGTGTTCAGACGATAGTCGGGAAGGTTGCGCGCCTGGTCGCGCAGCATGCGGTACATGACTGCCGCCAGCGATTCGCTGCGCAACTGGGCGCGGGCCTTGGCCACCAGTTTTTCATTCAGCTGATACGGCGCGAAGGATTCCTCCAGCAGGCGCGCAAAGTGCGTGTTGAGCCCCTGCTGCGCCAAGGCATTGCCCGGATGGCGCAGCGACCAGTCGGCGGCCAGCCAGTCCTTGAGAAACGCCGCATCACGGCGTTCGGCGAGGTTCAGCATGAGATAGGCGCGCAGGCTGCCGAGCAGTTGCTCGCGGTCGTTCAGGTTGGCGCGAATCTGCGCTTCCAGCTGCCGGCCGACACGTGGCAGCAGCAGTTTCTCCAGATCGCGGCGGTAGGCCTCGTGCAGCGTAGGGTCGACCGCCTCGCCCTGATACAGGCCGCCCCGGCGCAGCCAGGACACCTCATCTTTCGGCGGGAACACCTCGGTCGCCGCATAGCTCGCGTCCAGAGCCTTGAGCGTACGTAGCGCCTCGTCTCCCGCGTCGATGGTCTTGCGCTCGCTGCCGAGTTGCTGGGCGATGCCGCGCAGCTGTTCCAGGCGCTCATGGTTGCCCGAGAAGTTCAACGCCCAGGCGCCGCCGATCAGCAGCAGGCAGCCGAAGGCGCCGGCATAGAGGGCACGCTGGCCCCAGTCGATGCGGCGTACCTCGCGTTGGTCGAGGCCCGCCAGTTCGGCTTCCGGGAAGATCACCCGGCTGAGCAGCTGATTGATGAAGCGCGCACGGCCGCTGCGGAAGGTTGGCAGTGCACTGCTGGCCAGGCCGAGCTGACGACCGATGCCGGCGGTGAGCGGGTCGAGACCTTCGCGCAGTTGCGGCGCGCTGGTCAGGTAGAAGCCCCGCAGCTGGCTGGCACGCTGGTAACGGTTGCCGGCGAAGGCCAGTTCGATAAACAGGCTCAGATGCTCGCCGATCTGCCCCAGCTGATGGGGGAAGTCGAGGATGCGGCCACGGCGCTGGGTATCGCGCTCCTGATGCATGCGCAGGATCACCTGGCTGTTAAGCCGGCGTAGCAGTTCCTCGAACTCCTGGCGCACTACCTGCGCGTCGCTGCCATTCTGTTCCTTGCGGAAACTCGCGCCGAGCACCTGGTCGCTTTCCTCCCGCGACAGCTGCTCGAAGAACTCGTCGAAACCGAGAATCCGATCGGCCTTGCTCAGCACCAGGTAGACCGGCACGTCCACGCTCAGACGTTGATGGATCTCGTGCAGGCGCTGACGGGTCTGGCGGGCAAGGTTCTCCAGCTCCAGTTCACTGCCGCCCTGCAGCTGGTCCACGGGCAGGTTGACCAGCACGCCGTTGAGCGGACGGGCACGACGCCTGCGCAGCAGACCGAGCAGGGTGTCCCAGGCGCTGCCGTCGACGGCAGCGTCGGGCTGGGTCAGATAGCGGCCGGCGGTGTCGATCAGCACGGCATGATCGGCGAAGTACCAGTCTGCAAAGCGGGTGCCGGAGACATCCTTGGTCAGGCGCTGCTGTTCGCTGCGGTTGAGCGGGAAATCCAGCCCGGAGAAATCCAGCAGGCTGGTCTTGCCGCTACCCTGTGGGCCGATCAGCAGGTACCAGGGCAGCTCGCTGCGCCATTTCTCGCTGCGCCCGCGATAGAGGCTGGAGGTCTTCAGGGTACGCAGCGCCTGCTTGAAGCGATGGCGCAGCTCCTGTTGCTCTTCGCCGATCAGGCCGTCGCGGCGCAGTTGTTCCTGAACGTCCTGATCCTCGGCGTCGCGCTTCTTGCGCGCGCTGGCGCGCCAGCTGGCGAAGACCATGGCCAGGCCCCAGCCGAGGAACAGCACGCTGATGCTCAGCAGGCGGGCGGTCGAGGATTCCCAGAAGCGGTAGTCGTCGACCGCCAGCAGCGGCCCGACGAACCACACCACAACCGCCAGCAGCAAGACCAGCAGCAGGCTCCAGACCCAGGTCCGGCGCAGCACGGCGCCGAGCTTGCCAAAGAACGTCTTCATCTCATTTCATCCCTGAAAAGGTGGAACCGCCGGCATCCATGTCCAGCACTCGATAGGGTTGCAGCACGGCCTCGCGCTGTTCGCCGAGCACCCAGGCGAAGCCGCCGTAGATCACCCCGAGGCAGACCAGGGTGAACAGCGCGATCATCCACCAGGGCACGATGCGCACCAGGCGCCGACGGGTGTCCTTGAGGCCCTCCCAATGCGGCGACAGCTCGCGCGGGATGTCGCCGCGCATCTGGCGGATCTGCCGGTAGAGGCTGTCGCGTACCGCTTCCAGTTCGAGCATGCCGCGCGGCAGTACGCGGTACTTGCCCTCGAAACCGAGGGACAGGCAGAGGTACATCAGCTCGAGCATCGGCAGGTGCTTGACTGGGTTGCGCGACAGCCGCTCGAGCAGCTGGAAGAACTTCTCGCCGCCGAAGGTTTCGTTGTGGAAGGAGGACAGCAGGCTCATCTGCGACCATTCGCTCTCGTTGCCCCAGGGCGTGGTCACCACGGCCTCGTCGAGCACGGTGCAGAGCACGTAGCGCGCCGCCATCACCTGGCTGCTTTCGGCGCCGTCATGCAGCGCGCGATGCTCGAACAGCTTGATCGCGCCGCTCAACTGCCCGTGCAGGGCCTGCAGGTCTTCGCTTTCCAGGCTGTGCTTGAAGCGCACCACTTCCGACAGCAGCGGCGAGGCGGCGGCCACTAGCGGGTTGAGGCTGATGTTGAAGGTTTCCGCCGGGCGCAGGCGGGCGGCGTAGATCATCCGCTCCTCCAGCTGCTCGAAGCGCGGCGGGCTGTCGAAGTCGGTCAGCGGGCTCTGCGCCGGGGCCTCTCCCGCTCGATTGACGATGACCGTGCGGTCGTCCTGTCCGTAATCCATTTCCTTGATCATGTCGCTCAATCCCTGACCGCCCAGAATTTCAGTTCGAGCCCGGCGAAGTCACCGGACACATGGAAGGCAAAGCCGCCGGAACGCTCCAGTTGCGCCTGGTCCTCGGCGTTGAGCTCCAGCGCGAAATAGGTCTTGCCGGCGTGGAAGGGGATCTGCCGCGGCGCCACCGGCAGCGGCTTGAGGCGGATGCCCGGCAGATGCAGGTTGACCAGCTGGCGGATGCGCTCCACCGGGCCGATCTTCAGGTGCGCCGGCAGCCGCGTGCGCAGGGTTTCCGAATCGCACTGGGCGCTGGCGGCGAGCACGAAGGACGCCGTGCCGAGGAGCTTGTGGTCATGCAGCGGCGATACCTGGATGCCGTACTGACGCTGCTGCAGCAGCAGCTCGATGGCGTGCTGCTCGAGCACCATCGACAATACCTGGCGGATCGCGTCCATCAGCTTGCGGAAGCTCGCGCCCTGATCACTGTGCTGGTAACGACCGTCCAGGCGCGGGCGCTTGCTCTCGCTGGAGAAGGTCGCCAGCTCGCCGAGCAGGCCAAGCAGATCCCGGTAGATCTGCTCCGGATGCACCTGCTCCACGCCCAGGTAGTGGCGCAGCACCGGTTCGTGACGGTTGATCAGCTGCAGCATCATGAAGTCGCCGACCTCGGCGCCACCGACCTTGCCGGTGGCGCTGATGCGCTCGGCGAGGGTATCGCCGCGGTGGGCGAGCATGCTGATCACTTCCTTCAGGCAGGACAGCAGGTAGCCCGAAGCCTGGAAGTTGACGTAGGTGGGAATGAACTCGGGGTCGAGGCTGATGACCCCGTCCGGCGTGGTGTCCAGCACCTCGCACAGCTGCAGCTTCACGTAGGCCTGGTCGCTCTGCTGCTCGCCCAGCAGCAGGCGAAAATCCGGCAGGCCGGTGCTGACCTGGCTGGTGCTGCTGTCGCCGGCATTGGAGTCGGCGACATCCAGCTCATGGGCGGTGTAGCGCGCCAGCACATCCTTCTGTTCGGGACGACGCGTTTCGATGTGGTTGCCGGTAACCAGTGGCAGCGCGAGGTATACCGGTGTACTGCCGGTGTTCGGCGGAATGTCCAGCGCCAGTGGCTCGCGCTCGCTGCCCAGCTCGAACAGCGTACCGTCCGGGAGGATGCCGCTGGCCTGGCTGAGCACCAGCTTGCCCATGTTGAGGAACTGGCGGTCGATCTCCAGATTGAAGAATCCCCAGGCATAGCTGCTCAGCTTCTGGGTGCGCGTCTTGAGTTGGTGATCGTAATATCGATCGCTTTGCTGGAAGTGCTGCGGGCGCAGCAGCATGCCTTCCTGCCAGACAACCTTGTGCAGGCTCATGCTTATTTTCCTTCTTCGGCGAGCGGGTCGAACAGCGCGATGCCACGCTCGTCCAGGCTCAGGGCGATGCGGGTGCGCTCTTGCGGCGGCAGCGCGATGACGTAGCGCCAGCTGGCTTCCGGCAGGTCGCGGTAGGCGGCCAGCACGCCGACGTAGCGGCTGCCGTTCTGCACGGAGAGCTTCAGCTCACGGCTTTCGCCGGGACGCAGTTCCAGTTCCTCGGAGGTCACCAGGTCCGGCGCCAAGGCTTCCTTGGGCCGCTGGTAGAGGGCGAAGAAGTCGCCGTTCTCGAACGCCACCGGATGCTTGAGCTCCAGCAGGCGCAGCACGATCGGCGAAGGCCGGCCGTTGAGGTCGGGGTTGAGACGGTCACTGCCGTGCAGTTCGAGGTCGAGCTTGGTCAGCTTGGAGTACGGCGACAGCGCCGAGCAGCCGCCCAGCACGAGCAGCGAGGCCAGCATGGCCAGGGTGATGCGACGAGGCATGGGATCATCCTTGATGGGTGGAATCGAGCGTGGCGATCAGGCGCACCTGCTCCTCATAGGTCTTGGCGAAGTCGCGGGCGAACAGGCGTTCGCTCCAGTCGGCATCCTGGCCGAGGCTGTGATGCAGGCGGCGATAGGCGCGCCAGCGACTGCCGGCAGTGGCGAGCAGCGGTTTGCGACCTTCGCGTTCGAAACGCAGCGCCAGCTGCTCCGGCGCCAGCTGTTCGAACATCTCGTGAACGGCGGCGCGGCTGGCCGCCAGCAGTGCCACCTGATGCGCCTGCAGATCACGAAAGGCGCGGCCGACGGCCTGTTCGGCGCTGAGCTGGCCGGGTTTGCCACCGCGCAGCAGGGCGTTCAGGGCCTCGCTCGCATCGGCGCTGTGCTTGAGCGGGTTGTTGCCGGCGCTCTGCACAGTGGTCAACGCCAGGCGCAGCTCGTTCTTCAGCTCGCTGCGGGTGCGCAGGCTCTGCTGCAGGCCCGCCACGCTTTGCTTGAGCAGGCGGGCGGCATTCAGCGCCAAGGCCTGGCGTTGGTCCTCGTCGAGATCGTCGAGATCGATGCCCAGCGCCTCGCCGAAACGCGCCCAGAACCCCTGCGGCAGTCGTTCGGGCTCGGCTTCGCCCTTGGCTTGCGGTGCTGCCTGCGGCATGACCAGCTCCGGCAACGGCAGGCTTTCCATGTCGATGCGTGCGTAGTCGCGCTGTTGCTGCGCCTGGCGCTGTGGCGCTACCAGGGTGAGGTCGTCGACTTCGGCGTAGATGCGCTCCTGTTGTTCCATCGCGATCAGCGGATCGAGGTCGAGGAAGGCATCGTCGGGGATGATGCTGCCAGCCGGCTGCGGACGACCGATGTCACCTTCGAACAGCGCCGGATCCTGGATCAGCCGGGCGCGGATCTCGAAATCGCCCAGGCAGTAGACGCTGCCATGCTCGATGCGCTGCGGCTGGCCCTTGACCAGGCTGGCACCGCTGTCCTTGAGCTGGATGCCGTTGCTGCTGGTATCGGTGAGAAAGAAGGCGCCGTCGCGATAGCTGATCACCGCGTGGCGTCCGGAAAGTACACGCTTGCGATCGGGGATCACCCAGTCGCAACCTTCGGCCCGGCCGATCACGCCGCCGGCCTGCTTGAAGGTTTTGGTGGTCAGCAGCCCAGGCACGAATTGCTGGGCGCCTACCATATCGAAGACCAGTTCCATGGTCGTGTCGCTCCTTGCGGTTATTGGCCGCGATTCAAGGCTTGCGGATCACCCAGCGGGCGATAGTGGTCATCGTCGAATTTGTAGTTGCCGGAGCAACCGGCGAGCAGCGCGGCGGCGATGAGCGAAACGAGGGCGTAATAGCGCACGGGCACGCGATTTCCTCCTTGAAGTCGTGTGTGGGGAGCGAGGTGCGCCTGGCGGCGCGACACGGGCGGCACATTGAAGTTCAGTTGTGGTGTCTGGCAGGTGATCCGGTTCACAGAACACCCGCCGGATGCTGCCGAAACGCGCAGACGGTCAGATATGCCCGCGCGGTTGCGGATGTCGGCGCCGATGCGGCGCGTGCCTGGGCGTCCGTGCTGCATCAGAGATCGGCCGGGCTGATATTCAGCCGTTCCATGCGATACAGCAGCGTGCGCCGCGGCAGGCCGAGTTCGCGGGCGGCCTGGCTCTGGTTGCCGCCGTTCTTGCGCAGGCAATCCATGAGCAGGCTGCGTTCGACCCGCTCCATGCGTTCGCGCAGGTTCAGGCTGCTGTCCAGGCTCGCCTCCACATGCAGATTGAAGTGTTCCGGTAGTAGCTCACCGCCCTCGCAGAGCAGCACGGCGCGCTCCACCAGCCCTTTCAATTCCCGCACGTTGCCGGGGAAGGCATAGCCTGCCAGACGCTCGAGCGCGGCGTCGGACCAGCGACACAGATCGCGCTGGAGAAACGCGCAGGCCTTGTCGGCGAAATGCCGGGCCAGGCGCAGGATGTCCTCTTCACGCTCGCGCAGCGGCGGCAGTTCGATGGGGAAGTGCGAGAGGCGGTAGAACAGATCCTCGCGAAACAGCCCGTTTTCCACCTGACTGCGCAGGTCACGGTGGGTGGCGGCAACGATGCGCACGTCGACCTTGTGGGTTTCGGTGGAGCCCAGCGGGCGCACTTCGCCTTCCTGCAGCACGCGCAACAGCTTGGCCTGCAGCAGCAATGGCATGTCACCGATCTCGTCGAGGAACAGCGTGCCGCCGTTCGCCGCATCGAGCAGGCCGCTGCGGTCGCGGTCGGCACCGGTGAAGGCGCCCTTGCGGTAGCCGAACAGCTCACTTTCCAAGAGTTGCTCAGGCAGCGAGGCGCAGTTCTGCACGATGAAGGGCTTGCTGCGGCGAAACCCGCAATCGTGAATGGCGCGCGCCACCAGTTCCTTGCCGGTGCCGGTTTCTCCCGTGAGCAGCACGTTGACCGGGCTGTGCAGCACCTTGCCGATCAATTGGTAGACCGCACGCATGCGCGAGCTGTCGCCGATTAGGCCGTAACCGCTGGCGCAGGGGCTGACCGGTGCGGCGGGCGGTGCGGTGCTCCCGGGTGTACGCAGGCGCTGGAGCAGATGCAGCTGGGCGAGGCCGAAGGCGCCGAGCTGGGCCAGCGAACCGCTGAAGCCGTGCAGCTCGCGCGATTCGGTACTGGCCGTGAGCAGCAGGCCGGCAACACGCTGCTGCTCGCCCTGCAGCGGCAGGCAGAGCAGGCTGCGCCAGGGCGTCGGGCTGTCCGGCAGGAAGCCCGAAGCGTGCAGATTGCTGTCCAGTTCGCTGAGGCAAAGGGTTTGGTTCTGGCACAGGCAGTATTGCAGCAGCTGCTCGCCGTCGTAATCGCTCGGCAGGCTGGTGGCTTCGCGTGGCTGCAACAGGCCGTTGTGCCACTCGGCCGAGAGCGTCAGGCGGGTATGGGTGGCGTCCAGCAGATAGAGCTGGCTGAGCTGGCAATCGCTCAGCTGCGCCGCGGTTTCCACCAGCCCACCGAGCAGGCTGTCGGCATTCGCCGCGCGCGCCAGCCCGGCGAAACGGCCCAGCAGGGCCTCGGCATAGCGCAGCGGCTGTGGCACCTGATTGAACATCGCGGACATCTCAGGCGAACTCACAGACCAGCGCGCCGTCGCCATCCAGCGTGGCATGCACCCGCTGCAGCGGCTCGTCACTGGCCATGGCAACGAGCAGGCGGTCCACCACCAGTGGTTGCAGGTGCTGCTCGATCAGATGGTCGATCAGGCGCGCACCGCTGTCACTGTCGCCGCAGCGCTCGGCGAGGTGCGTGACCAGCGCCGGGCAATGGCTGAACTGCAGCTGGCGCCGCTGCAGTCGCTCACCGAAGCGTGCCAGCTTGAGCGCGACCAGCTCGTCGAGCACTGCGCCGGCAATCGGGTAATAGGGCACCACGCGCATGCGCCCCAGCAGTGCCGGCTTGAAGTGCTGCGACAGCTGCGGACGGATGGCCAGTTCCAGGTCCTCGGCCGTCGGCCGCTGCCCGGCGCTGCAGAAACTGGCGATGCGCTCGCTGGCGAGGTTGCTGGTCATCAGGATCAGGGTGTTGCGGAAGTTGATCTCGCGGCCTTCGCCGTCATTAGCCACGCCCTTGTCGAAGATCTGATAGAAGACGTTCATCACGTCTGGATCCGCCTTCTCCACCTCGTCGAGCAGGATCACCGAGTAGGGTTTCTGCCGCGCCGCTTCGGTGAGCATGCCGCCTTCGCCGTAGCCGACGTAACCCGGAGGTGCGCCGATCAGGCGGGAAACGCTGTGTTTCTCCTGGAACTCGGACATGTTGATCACGGTGAGGAAACGCTCGCCGCCGTACAGCAGGTCGGCCAGGGCGAGGGCGGTTTCGGTCTTGCCGACGCCGCTGGGGCCGACCAGCAGGAACACGCCCACCGGAGCGTCGGGCTTGTTCAGCCCGGCCGCTGCCGCGCGCATGGCACGATCCAGCGCTTCTACGGCCTGTTCCTGACCGCGCACCCGGGCGCGCAGATCGGCGGCAAAATTGGCGACCTGCGCGTTGTGCTCCCGGGCCAGCTGCGCCAGGGGCACGCCGGTCCAGTGGCTGATCACCTCGGCCACCAGGCGCGGGCAGACCTCATGGCTGACCAGTCGCTGCTCGGCCTGGGCTGCGGCAAGTTCGGTCTGCACGGCGCGCAGCTCGGCCTCCAGCTCATCGAGCGATAGGGCCTCGCCATCCTCGTTCGCATCGTTGCGGGCTTCGGCGGTGCGTTTGCGCAGGTCGAGCAGGCGCTCGGCGAGCTGGCGCTGCTTGGACCAGCGAGATTCGAGCAGCTCGATCTCGTCCCCCGCGGCGATCAGGCGTTGCTCCAGCCGCTCCAGGGCAGCCGTGTCGACCGGCAGGCCGGCGGCCAGATCGCGGCGCATGGCTTCACGCTGGCGCTCGCCTTCGGCGACCTCACCACGCAGGCGTTCCAGCGCCTCGGGCGCGGCGGCGAGGCTGATGCGCACCCGCGCGCAGGCGGTATCCAGCACGTCGACGGCCTTGTCCGGCAGCTGCCGACCGGCCAGGTAGCGTGCCGACAGCTCGGCGGCGGCCGTGACCGCATCATCGCGCAGGTAGATGCCATGACTCTTTTCGTAGACCGGCGCCAGCCCGCGCAGGATGGTGACGGCTTCCGGAACGCTCGGCTCGTGCAGCTGCACCGGCTGGAAGCGCCGGGCCAGTGCCGGGTCCTTCTCGAAGTATTTCTTGTACTCGCTCCAGGTCGTTGCAGCGATGGTGCGCAGCTCGCCGCGTGCCAGTGCCGGCTTGAGCAGGTTGGCCGCATCGCCGCTGCCGGCCTGGCCGCCGGCGCCAATCAGCGTGTGCGCCTCGTCGATAAACAGGATGATCGGCTTGGGTGAGCCCTTCACCTCGTCGATCACGCCCTGCAGACGGCGTTCGAATTCGCCCTTCACGCTGGCACCGGCTTGTAGCAGGCCGAGGTCCAGGCAGAGCAGCTCGACGCCCTTCAGTGCCGCAGGCACTTCCCCGCTGACGATGCGCAGCGCCAGGCCTTCGACGATGGCGGTCTTGCCGACCCCAGCTTCGCCGACCACGATCGGATTGTTCTTTCGCCGCCGGGCGAGGATGTCGATCATCTGGCGGATCGCCGAGTCGCGGCAGAGCACCGGATCGAGCTTGCCGTCACGGGCCTGTTGGGTGAAGTTGTGGGTAAAGCGCGCCAGGTTCGACTCGCCACCGGCGGCAGGTTTGCCAGTGCTGCCTTGAGGCTGCTGGCTTAGGGCGAAGTCGCGCAGGCGCTCGGCATCCAGCCGGGCCAGCAATGGCTGGTAATGACTGCCTGCATAGCGCAGCGGATTGCGCAGCAGCGCGAGAATCAGTGCGGCCTGGTCGATCTGGCTCTGGCCGAGTTCCAGACTGGCCACCAGCAGGGCATCCTGTAGCCATTGCACCAGTTCGGTGGAAAACACCGGGTTGCGCGACTCGCTGCGCTCGCCTCGCGGTTGCAGCGCCTGCGCCAGTGCGCCGGTATCGACTTCGGCATCCAGCAAGGCTCGCTTGAGCAGTCCATCGGGACGCTCGAGCAGGCCGAGCAGCAGGTCCTCGACGAGAACCTTGCTGCCGCCACGTACCACGCAGCGTTCGGCTGCGCCTTCCAGATCCTGTTTACTGGGGGCATCCAGGGCTTGCACCAGTTGCTGTAAGTCAACGTTGATCATTTTCATCTTCCTTAATGAGTCTTGCTGCCCAGGGTGACCAAGCCGTCGGCGCGGTCGCGTCCGAGCCAGCTGGTCCAGCCGAGGCGGCAGTTGTTGTCGGCGCCGATGCGCAGCTCACGGATCTCGTCCGGGCGAAGCTCCAGGTGCAGGTCGTAATCCAGCGGATCGCGCAGGGTGAAGCGCACCAGCGCACAGAGCGGCTGGTAGCCGCTGCCGATGGGCAGAAATTCGTGGAAGCGATTCCAGTCCAGCTGGCGGATATGGATGCGGAACTTGCCGCCGCGGTCGCGGACCCGCTCGCCGAGCACCAGGCTTTCGCCCAGCTGGCTGTTGGTCAGCCCGAGACGGTTGCGTTGCTCGCCGAGGATTTCCACCCGGCGCTCCAGGCATTGCTCGATGTTCAACTCGGCGTGCTTGAAGTAGTAGCGCAGTACCGATTCGATCAATGCTGCCGAGTGCGCGCGCAGGCTGAGCAGGCCGAGATAGGGCAGCAGGCGCTTCCAGTTCAGCTCCGGCGCGCTACGGATGGCCTCGCCGCTGAGTCCGACCAGGGCGAACAGCTGCTCCGAGAAGGGGTCATGGGCGCCGCTGGTGAAGCGGGCGCGGTATCGGTACTTTTGCCAGATCGGCAGCAGCAGGCGCTGCAGGCGGTTGTTGAACAGGTCGAGGAAGTCGCGGGTCGGGTTGCCGTCCTCGCTGTCGCCAAGCGCTTGTTCGCCGTAGAAGGCCGGCAGCGGCGAGCCGGCGCCGAAAAGACTGACCAGGTTGATGCGCAGGCGCGCGCGCCACTCGGCGTGCTCCTGGAAGAACTGCACCTGCTCGATATCACTGCCGGGAAAGCCCAGGCTCGGGTTGGCCTGGAGTTCCAGGCGCTCGTAGAGCGCCTCGTCATCCAGCCCGGGATTGAGCTGGCGCAGGCGATCGAGCACCAGCAGCACACCCTGAAACAGGCTGTACTCGCGGATGCCGCGGTTGAGCGGTTTCAGAGCAGCGGTTGCTGACCCATGCGCGGCGTCCATTGGTACACCTCTCCCTGTGTGCTCTGCACGCGCAGCTCGTGATACGAGTTGAGGCTGGCGTAGAGGGCGAAGAATTCGTTGAGCACCGAGGCGAAGAGGAACAGATCGCCCTCACCAATGAAGCCGTCCTGGTTCATGGTCAGTTCGGTACGTACGCCACGCACCGGCAGCCCGCGATGCAGGCGATCGACGTGCTGGTGGGCGATGTGAGTCAGGCCGCCGAGGCGCCGCCGGCTGACGTTGTCGGCGTGCTTGTCGTAATAGCGTGGTAGGTCGTAGGTCTCGAGGATCACCTTGAGCGCCTCGACGTTGGCCAGCGACAGGTAGTTCAGCGACATGTTGCTGATCAGCTTCCACAGATAGTCGCGCTGCAGCGGCGGCGCGTAGCTCGGGGTGACCGCCGAGATGTTGCGGAAGCTGAGAAATTCCGGGGTGTCTTCGCAGGGCTTGCAGATGTCGCCGAGCTTCAGCTGGCGCGGCAGGTTCTGGTTGGTGCAGGTCAGCTCGATGGACAGCGTCTCGTGCTGGTCGAGGTTGCGCAGGCCGAAGCTGAGCCAGGTTTCCTGGCCTTCGCCCAGCAGCGAAGGTTGCTGGCGCACGCTGTAGTGCGGGCGCGCCACCGGCACATCGAAGCTGGGATCATGCTCGAAGGATTCGAACGGCACGTACTCTTCGTAGCCCATGCCGCCGGGTTTCCAGCCGGTGACCCGGTCCACCGAAAACACGCCGCATTGCTGCGCGTCGTACTCGGCCGGCAGCAGCAGGTACTGGTCCTGCTTGCCGTCCAGGCGGATCGGGATGGCATCGTGCGGGAACAGGTTGACCACCGGCGTGCAGTACAGGCGCACGTTGTCCCGCGTCGGGCGGATGCGTTGCACGCCGGCCTTGTGAATGTCGAAGCGTAGCTCCAGGCCGCGGGCCTGCTTGAGCAGGTCGTCCGGAATGCGCTGAATGATCTCCAGGCCCTTTAGGTCGACGAAGAGAAACTTGTCGGGGAAGGCGAAATATTCCTGCAGGTAGCGATAACCGCGGAAGGTATTGAGCGGGTAGGGGATCAGCGCCTCATCCTCGGCGAATCCCACCGGTTCGACCTGCTTGGCGGTGAGCTGCAAGGGCGTCAGCGGTCGGCCATCGGGACCGGCCAGCGGGTGGCCCTGTTCGTTCAGCGGCACCAGCTCGATGCCGCCCAGATGGCGCAACAGGCTGAGGTAGAGCAGCTGGCTGATATAGGGCTCGCCCGCCAGGTGCAGGCGCAGATGGCTGAGGCCGATCTCGCCAAGATTGCCATCGGCGCTCATCTGCAGGCGTAGGCTGAGCAGCGCACCGGTGCCCTTGACCGAATACTCCAGCGCCTGCAACGCCAGAGGCAGCACCTCGGTGGCATAGGCGGTACGAAAGCAGCAGCTGACGCCCTGCACAGGATTGGATTCCACCGGGGTGTTGCGCGGCACCGTCAGCGCCGGGCCGGGGCGTTTCAGCGGATCGAACTGCAGCATGCTGAAAGCCGGCAGCGGACGCATGTAGTTCGGCCACAGCAGATGCATCAGCGAGTGGGTCAGCTCCGGCAGCTCGTCATCGAGCTTCTGCCGCAGCCGCCCGGTGAGAAAGGCGAAACCTTCGAGCAGACGCTCGACATCCGGGTCGCGCCCGGCCTGGCCGAGGAACGGCGCGAGCGCCGGGCTGCGCTCGGCGAAGCGCTTGCCCAGCTGGCGCAGGGCGGTCAGTTCGCTCTGGTAGTAATGGTTGAAGGACATCAGGCCTCATTCCTTGAGTGCGCAGTCAGCGTCTGTTGGCTAGAAGAAATATGGGAGCGTTGAGCGCACCAACAAATAGTGAAAACTCGCTTAGGGGCACACTGATTTGCTCTTCCATGAATGGCAGGGGCGCCTATTGCGCTTCATTGTTGTTGAGGTCGGCTTGTAGCCTGATGTACTCGCACCAGCCATGCCGATGGCTGGCATTACCCAGCCAATGCTCATGTTGCTGCGGAGTAAGGCTCATCCAGTAAGGCCACCAGTAGTGGTTCCACCAGTGTTCGAGGCTGCCTTGTAGGGCTCCTAGCCCGTCTGCATCTACCTCCGGGAACACATCCCAGGGGAGTGGTGGCGCCAAGTCAGGCAGGTTCTGCAGGAGCTCAATGCTGTTGCTGATCAACAGCAGGGTCGTGCCGTTACCCAGGGGTTCTTTTTGAATCGAAACGGCTTCGCTTTTGCCGGTCTTTCCTTCACGAGAAAAAGTTTCGAATGAGACGGTCTGCAGTTTTTGGCAAAAACCAAGACGCTTTATCAGTTGCTCGATTTGGGTGAGACGTCCCGGTCCTAAATGCACATCCAGCAGATAGGCTCCGAGGCCATCTGCTTTTAGCGATATGGCTATCGGATAATGCTGATCCTGTGCAGGCAGCGCTAAATCCAGGGCAGGGTAGATAGGTACTAACTCCTGAAGCTCGGAGTCACGGCCTTCAAGAACCTGTTCAGCCGAGCGCTTGCGGCGCAGAAATGCAAAGGGGTTCATGCTCAATTCTCATAAATGTGGTCGGCGACCCAGTCAGCGCCGAAATAGCCGGCCGCGCCGACTACGATGCCGCCAATCAGGCCAGTAACGATGGCCCCGGGGCCGGTTTCAACGCCTAATGCGGCACCGGCTGCACCTCCAACCTTGAAGCCGGCCCATGCCGCTCCCCATCCGCCGGCCTGCCGGATAGCTTCGGCGCTTATCGGCTTGGCATTACCGACACGAATGGACTCCTGTGTTGCCGTTGTCAGGTCGTAGGCGGTAAAGGCAATACCCAGTACTTGAACAACACGGGCGCCTTTCACGATGCCCTGTGTTGTTTGCAGGGATTCAGGGGTGAAGATCGCGCTAGCAGGGACCTTCTTGCCGTGAACCAGAACCTCCTTGTCGATGTCCCGAACATACGAGGAAATTTTGTCGATCCGCTTTGCAAGGTGCACATGCTGGGCTTTGTATGCGGCCAGGTCGCGCAGGATTTCTTCGGTCGATACCAGGCGAGCTCCAGCCTGCCGGGCCTTGTGCATATCAATGAAGATGCTGCGCCCATCAAAGCGTGGCGAGCCTTGCGGAAAGATTGAGCTGGTCGAGATGAAGGGGGATTGGTTCTTGCCGAGCACATGCTCCGCGATACTGGCACCCGCTCCCGGGTTCTTCGGCATCAGCCCGTAGCGCTCGGGGTGCAATTCACTCAGGCTCTGCAGGGGAGACAGTTGCATATTACGCAGGTACGGACTATTCCCCGAGGCGTAGATCTTGCGAACCAGAAAACCGTCCTTTCCAGGCTCTTCCACGATTACGAAAAAAAATACTCGTGCCGGCATCAGATAGCCAGGCAAGTCACGTGTCGATCCTGGCTGTTGGCTGGTTTCGGCAGTGCATTGGTACTGGCTCATACCTGTCCCCACTGTTCCAAGGCATGCACGCCGACCGAAACAAACAGGCTTTGCTGATTCGGGGTGGCGATGCGAGGTGTTCTTCCGGCGGTATCGGTAAAGCCTTGGTAGGTGTTACCTGCAGCATCGCGGATGAAGTAAGGGACATTGGCCAGCGGCTGGCCTTCGTCGCTGAGCACACGAAACTGCTCGTCGAATACCCGCCCAAAGGTCAGCGGCTGCGGAGCCGTAAACGCCGCGCCCCCCCCACTGGTCCCAATCACTACAGTCCCCGAACCCGCGGTCACGGAATTGCCGTGGCTACCCACGCTGCCCACCACCGCCGCCGGCTTGCCATCGATCAGCACGTTGGAAATTACCGCGCTGGCCATCGCTCCGCCACAGGCGGAAGCGTCGCCCATGCGTGCGGCCGGCAGGCCGTCGAACAGCACGTCGGGCGAGCCGGCGGCGATGGGGTTGGTGCCGTGGCCCGTCTTCGGGCAGGCGGTAGGGTCGCCGAGGCGGGCTGCGGGTTTGCCGGACATCCGTTGTCTCCTTACTGGACCTTGACCTGTCCGCTGCCATCCAGGCTGGCGGAGAAGCTGACCTGGCGCTTGAGGCCATCCACTTCCAGCAGGCCTTCGATGGTGAAGGCGAGGGTCAGTGGGTCGTGGGTGCGCGGCAGCGACAGTACGCGCACCTGGGTCAACCTGGGTTCGTACGCTTCGATGAAGCGCTCGATGGCGATACGCGCCTGCTGCAGCGAGTCGTGCAGCGACAGGCGCATATCGTTGAGATCGGGCAACCCGTAGTCGGGCAGCGTCTGCACGCTGCCCGCTCGGGTGCTGAGCATCTTGGCCAGATGGGCAGCCACCGAGGCCATTGCCGCGACCTCGCGGCTCCAGCCGGAACGTCGCGCGGCGTCACCGCCGAGGCGTTCGAAGAGGCTGCCGTATCCGTTCAAGTGCTTATTCCTTGTCCAGCTTGCCAACCAGCGACAGGGTGAAATCCGCGCCCATGTACTTGAAGTGCGGACGCACGCTGAGGCTGACGCGATACCAGCCCGGTTCGCCCTCGACGTCGCTGACGTTGACTTGGGCGGCGCGCAGCGGACGACGGCTGCGTACTTCGGAGCTCGGATTCTCCTGGTCGGCGACGAACTGGCGGATCCACTTGTTCAGTTCCAGTTCGAGGTCGGTGCGCTCCTTCCATGCACCGATCTGCTCGCGCTGCAGCACCTTCAGGTAGTGCGCCAGGCGGTTGACGATGAACAGGTAGGGCAGCTGGGTGCCGAGCTTGTAGTTCAGTTCGGCGGTCTTGCCTTCCTCGCTGTTGCCGAAGAACTTCGGCTTCTGCGCCGAGTTGGCGGAGAAGAAGGCGGCGTTGTCGCTGCCCTTGCGCATGGTCAGGGCGATAAAGCCTTCCTCGGCCAGCTCGTACTCGCGACGGTCGGAAACCAGCACCTCGGTCGGGATCTTGGTTTCGATCTCACCCATGCTCTCGAAGTGGTGCAGTGGCAGATCCTCGACCGCGCCACCGCTCTGCGGGCCGATGATGTTCGGGCACCAGCGGAACTTGGCGAAGCTGTCGGTCAGGCGGCTGGCGAAGGCGTAGGCGGTGTTGCCCCACAGGTAGTGCTCGTGGCTGCCGGCGACGTTTTCCTTGTAGACGAAGCTCTTCACCGGGTTGTCTTCCGGATCGTAGGGGTTGCGCAGCAGGAAGCGCGGAACGGTCAGGCCGACGTAGCGGGCATCTTCCTGCTCGCGGAAGCTCTGCCACTTGGTGAACTGCGGGCCCTCGAAGTGATCCTTGAGATCCTTCAGGTCCGGCAGACCGGTGAAGCTTTCCAGACCGAAGAATTTCGGGCCGGCAGCGGCGATGAAGGGCGCGTGGGACATGCTGGCGACGCTGGCGACGTACTGCATGGTCTTCACATCGGGCGCGCTGGGGTCGAAGAAGTAGTTGGCGATCAGCGCACCGACCGGCTGGCCGCCGAACTGGCCGTATTCGGCGGTATAGATGTGCTTGTACAGGCCGGACTGGACGATCTCCGGGCTGTCCTCGAAGTCATCGAGCAGGTCCTGCTTGGAGGCGTTGAGCAGCTCGAGCTTGATGTTCTCGCGGAAGTTGGTGCGATCCACCAGCAGTTTCAGGCCGCGCCAGGAGGACTCCAGGGCCTGGAACTGCGGGTGGTGCAGGATCTCGTCCATCTGCTGGCTGAGCTTGGCGTCGATCTCCGCAATCATGCGGTCGACCATGGCCTTCTTCACCGGCTCGTTTTCGTTCTGCGGCTTGAGCAGTTCTTCGATGAAGGCCGAGACGCCGCGCTTGGCGATGTCGTAGGCCTCGTCGTCCGGGGTCAGACGGGTTTCGGCGATGATGCGGTCGAGGATGCCGCCTTCGGCGAGGGGGTTGCCGTGCTCGACGGCGGCTGCGCTAGTGGTCATGTAGATGTGCTTCCTTGTCGGTGATATCAGGCGTCCAGCTTCTCTTTGGCCGCCAGGCCCAGCTCGCCGAGTACGCGGTCACGCGAGTCGTCATCGGCGAGTACGCTTTCGATGGCCTTGCGGAAGGCCGGAGCGTTGCCCAGCGGGCCTTTCAAGGCGACCAGAGCGTCGCGCAGCTCCATCAGTTTCTTCAGCTCCGGAACCTGCTCGACCAGATTGGCCGGGTTGAAGTCCTTCATCGAATTGATGCGCAGCTGTACGGCCAGCTCGTCATCGGTCTGCTCGTCCTGCAGACGGTTCGGCACGCCGAAGGTCAGGTTCAGCTCCTGCTTGGCCAGGACCTCGTCGAAGCTGTTCTTGTCGATGGCGATGGGCTTGCGGTCCTCGATCTTGCGGTCGTCGGCGCGCTGGGTGAAATCGCCCAGCACCATCAGCTTGAGGGGCAGCTCGACCTCTTCCTGAGCGTTGCCGGTGGCCGGCTTGAACGTGACGTTGATGCGTTCCTTGGGTGCAACCGAGCCTTCTTTGGCCATGGTGTTCTCCTTTGCGTTAATCCAGCACCACTTCGAGATCGAGGTGGCACAGCCTGCGGTAAATCTCATCCTTGCTTTCACGCACGGCGTGGTTCTGCGGCAGCAGCTCGCAACAGCTGTGCAGCAGGCGCAGTACCTCGAGGGCGAGATCGGGTTCCCAGCTGCCCAGGCCGCTGGCCTCGAGCTGCTGGTCGAGTGCTTCGAGCTGGGTTTTGGCCAGCTCGTATTTCTTGGCCTGGTAGCACAGGCGGGCGAGGCTCAATTGCCAGAAGAAGCGCTCACGACCGCCACGGGCGCGAGCCAGGCCCTGTTTAAGCTGCTGTACGGCAGGCTTGAGGCCTTCCTTGCGCAACAGCGGCAGCGCTTCCTGCAACGCCAGCTCCCAGCTCGGCTGCACGCTGCCAGTAGCAGGCGGCTCTTCCTGTCTCGCGGCGGCAGGCTGCACATGGGGCATGACCTGCCCGCTGATCCAGGCGCGGGTTTCGGCGTCGGCGAACGGGGTGCCGTCGTGAAAGCGCAGCTCCTCCAGGCGCGGCAGGCGCTGCAGGAACAGCGCGAGCTGAATCTCCACCTCGCGCATGGCCTGTTCGGCTGCCAGCTCCTGCAGGCACTCCCAGGCCAAGCGCTGACCGTCCAGCCAGAACGGCGCGCGCGCGGTGCTGTTTTCCAGGTCCACCAGCAGGTCGGCGTACTGCCCCTGAGCGAAGCGTTCGCGGTAGCTGGCCAGCTTGTCGGCGGGTACGCCACGTAGCGCGGTGATCTGCTCGCTGTTGTGCTCGGGCAGGCTGTCGATGCTCAGCCAGAGCAGGGTTCGCGCCAGGCGCAAGGGGCGCAGATCGCTGGTGCGTTGCTTGAGCCACCAGGCGGTCAATGGGCGCGCCTGCTCCTGCAGGTTGCGCAGGGCCTTGAGCGCTTCCTTGTCGTTCTCGATCGGTGAGCCGGGGGCGAAGACCTGGCTGGCGACCTGCTTCACCTGGGCGATGGCTGCGCCGACTGTCCCGGGCTGCGGTTGCCCCGAGCTGGCGCGCTTGACCATGCCGTCGAGCTGGCGGCAAAGCGGCAGCAGCAGCGGTGCGTCTTCGCCGAGATGGTCGGACAGGCATTGCTCCAGCGCATGCAGTTGCTCGGCGAGGCTGCGAAACAGCGGCAGCTGTTCGCCGACCGGCACGTCTTCGGAAAAGGTCTGTTCAAGGCGCGGCAGCAGCCAGTTGATCGCGGCGGCGCGGGTGCGTGGCTTGCGTGGGTGCAGCTCGTCCCAGTGATTGCTGCACAGGTAGTGCAGCAGGCTCAGGCCAGCCTGCAGCCCAGCGAAGGATTCGCGTTGGAACAGGCTCCAGGTCAGCCAGGCGGCGGCGCGCAGGTCCTTGGACAGGGAAGCGAGAAGCACTTCGCTGCCTTCGCGGACCTTCTGCCAGTCGATACCGGTGGTCTGGTGCAGTGCTCCGGCCTTGGCCAGTTCGGCTTCCAACGACTCGAACTCGCTGCTGTAACGAATATCGTCACCGGCGAAATTGCTGTCATTGACCGGCTTTCTGGCGAGTTCCAGATAATGCTGGCTAAGTGCGCTGGAATGCATGGGGTCTTCCGTGACGCTCAAGTTCTATCCGTGAACTTCTGGAGTGCACCTTATATATGTTCAGGAACACTCCGCGAGTAGGCTGCGCAAATTCTTGCGCACTTCACGTTGCGCAATTAGTTGCGCAGCGGCCTCATGGGGTGGGCATCCTAGGCGTATGAAAGGGGCCATTCAAGGCGAGAAGTGTGACCCGACTAACATTGGAAAAGATTGATCGGGGTGCGATGGAACTAATTGGAAAGCAGGTTCCGATTGTTTGGTTCCGTGTAACTTTGAATGTGCGAGATATGCTCGTTACATATGGCCGATCACTTACAAGTAAACGGCCACTACATCACGGAATGCCGGCGAAGTTTGTTATAGCGCGTCGTTGTGCGAATGGATTTCCACCGACATCGCTTGCTGTTCGCCAGGCTGCAGTTCGAACGCATCGCCGAGGACGTTCGCCGTTTCGATGCACAGCATGCGCTGCCAGGCGTCATCGGCGAAGCTCGACAGACGCCGCGCCTTGTCGATCCACGGATTCCACAGCACCGCTGACGATGAGCCGCTGCTGCTGAGCAGAATGCGGCGGTTCCAGCCGTGATCGATCACGCTGAGGCTCGCCGGCAGGTCGAGGTAGATGCGGTCGGTTTCCCCGCAAAAGCGCAGGCTGCCCTGCTGCCGACGTGTCTCCCAATCCGCCAGGGTTTCCACATAGGGCCGACCGTCGAGGCCTTCGACCTCGACCTGACGGATGTCGCTGACGGCGAAGTAGCTGTGCAGTGCCTGACTGATGGCAACCGGCCGGTCGCCGCGGTTGTGGCTGGTTAGCGTCAGCCGCAACCGATCGGCGAGGCGAATCTGCAGCGTCAGCTCGACGGCATGGGGCCAGCCCGGCAGTCGCTCCTGCGCCTGCGCGCAACGGAACTCGAGTAGCGCAACATCGCCCTCGCAACGTTGCTCGGCCAGTTGCCACGGCAGCGCGCGTACCAGCCCGTGGAAGGGGGCGGGCTGCTCGCTCTGGTAAGTCGCCTGTACCGCCGGCGGATTACGCGCCAGATCGCCGAACCACGGCCAGCAGATCGGCACGCCGCCGCGCACCGACTGGCCCTGCTTGAACTCCGCCTGTTCGCTGAGCCAGATCAGCGGCGCCGCGTCGCTCTGGCGATAGCTGAGCACCTGCGCGCCCTGCTCGGCGACCAGCAGCTCGGCGTCGCCGCGGCGGATGCGCCAGCAAACCAGTTGATCCATGTCGATGCGTTGGATGTCGATGGGCATGTGCGTTCTCGGAAATCGGTTGGTTGAGCGAGGCTGTGACCACGTGGTCACGAGGGGATTCCGCTGCTGCGGTCGTCGCTACCAGCCGGCAGGTAGTCGCTGCGGCTGAGGCCGTGGCGCTGCATCTTCTCGTTGAGCGTGCGGCGCGGCAGCTGGAGCACGGCCATGACCTCGGCGATGTTGCCTTTGCAGTGCTGCAGGGCATTGTGCAGGCATTGCGCCTCGTAGGCTTCCATCTGCTCGGCGAGCGACTGGCCGCCACGGCTGGCCGGCGCCGGTGCGCTGAGGCCGAGCGCGTGGCGTTCGGCGGCGTTGATCAGTTCGCGCACGTTGCCGGGCCAGTCGTGGGCCAGCAGGCGTGCGAGTTCGCCGGGCGATACCGCCGGCGCGGTGCGGCCGTGGCGTTCGGCGGCCTGGTGGGCGAAGTGCTCGAACAGCAGCGGGATG
Source organism: Pseudomonas sp. FIP_A4 (assembly GCF_036701605.1). Taxonomy (NCBI): domain Bacteria; kingdom Pseudomonadati; phylum Pseudomonadota; class Gammaproteobacteria; order Pseudomonadales; family Pseudomonadaceae; genus Pseudomonas; species Pseudomonas sp. FIP_A4. The sequence goes on from NZ_JAYDXP010000126.1 coordinate 89,887, forward strand.
TCCTCGCGGCGCTCGCGCAGCGGCGGGATGTGCAATTCGGCGACGTTCAGGCGGTACAGCAGGTCTTCGCGGAAACGTCCGCCGCGCACTTCGTCCAGCAGGTCCGGCTTGGCGGCGCTGATCACCCGCAGGTCGACCTCGATGCTGCGGTTGGAGCCCAGGCGTTCCAGGGTCTTTTCCTGCAGCACGCGCAGCAGCTTGACCTGCTGCGCCAGGGGCATGCTCTCTATCTCGTCGAGGAACAGGGTGCCGCCGGCGGCATGTTCGATGCGGCCGATGCGCCTGCCCTGCGCGCCGGTGAAGGCGCCGCTCTCGTGGCCGAACAGTTCGCTCTCGAAGATGGTCTCCGGGATCGCCGCGCAGTTCAGGGCGACGAACGGGCCGCTGGCGCGCGGGCTGAAGTCGTGCAGGCAGCGCGCCACCTGCTCCTTGCCGCTGCCGGTGTCGCCGCGGATCAGCACGTTGACATCGGTGCCGGCCAGCTCCAGCACCTGGCGGCGCAGGTTTTCCATCGCGCGGGAGACACCCAGCAGTTGCGATTCGATGCGTCCCCGGCGGTTGAACTGTTCGCGCAGCTGGCGGTTCTCGCAGACCAGCCGGCGCTTCTCCTGCGCGCGTCGCACGCTGTCGAGCAGGCGCTCGGGGGTGAAGGGCTTCTCGATGAAGTCGTAGGCGCCCTGACGCAGTGCCTGCACTGCCATCGGCACGTCGCCGTGGCCGGTGACCATGATCACCGGCAAGTCGGGGTCCAGTTCGACCAGCTGTTCGAGCAGGCCGAGGCCGTCGAGATCCGGCATGCGCACGTCGCTGATCAGCACGCCGGGAAAGTCGCGGTCGATGACGGCCAGGGCCTCGCGCGCGCGGGCGAAGGTACGCACCTCGAAGCCGGACAGTTCCAGCCACTGCTGCACGGCCTGGCGAATTGCCGCTTCGTCGTCGATGAAGACCACCTGTGCGCCCATGCTTCTTTCCTCGTCTGCCCAGCCGCGGCAGTTTACGCGGTCGCGCCGGCCTCGGCAGCCGGCAGGGTCAGGGTAAAGACGGCGCCGTGCTCGTCGTTGTGCGCCGCGAGGGTGCCGCCGAAGTCACGTACGATGGCATAGGAGACAGCCAGCCCGAGGCCAAGCCCCTGGCCCACCGGTTTGGTGGTGAAGAACGGCTCGAATACCTGCTCCAGATGCTCGCCGCCGATGCCGCCGCCATTGTCGGCGACGCAAAGCTGCCAGCTGTCGCCGCGGCGCTGGCAGTCGATGCGCAGACGCGGCTGTGGCTGTCCGCTCATGGCGTCCAGGGCGTTGTTCAGCAGGTTGATCAGCACCTGTTCGAGGCGGATGGCGTCGCCCTCGATCCACGCCTCGGACGGAATCTGCCGTTGCACCTCGACCTGCTCGCTACGAATGCGCGGCGCCAACAGTTGCAGCGCCTGTTCCAGCACCTCGGCCAGACGCAGGCGCTGGCGTAGTCCGGCCGGGCTCTTGCGGGCGAAGGTCTTCAGATGGCCGGTCAGCGCGGCCATGCGTTCGAGCAGCCCTTCGACATGGCCGAGGCCTTGGCGCACGTCGGCATCGCGGCCGCTGTCGAGCAGCAGGCGCAGGCTGGCCAGCTGCATGCGCAGCGCAGTCAGCGGCTGATTGATCTCGTGCGCCAGCGCGGCGGACATCTGCCCCAGCGCCGCCATGCGCGCGGCATGCACCAGTTCGTCCTGGGCGGTGTGCAGCTCGCGGGTGCGCTCGGCCACCAGGCGCTCCAGCTCGTTGCGGCTGCGCTGTTCGACGCGCCGCGTCTTGCGCCGCTGGGCGAGGTAGAGCAGCAGGAAGGCCAGGGTCATCCACACGCCGGCGGCGGCCAGACGATAGCTGCGCGCGCTGGCGATCGCCGATTGCGGTTCCAGCAGCAGATGCAGCGTCCAGTTCTCCTGCGGCAGTTGCAGGCGTTGCCAGAGGTAATCCTGGCGGCCGTCCGGCCCTTCGACCCGGCGCCGGTCGCCATGCGCGTCGATGCGCTCGAGCTGTTCGCTGTAGAGCGGCCGCAGCGTCTGCTCGGCATAGCGGCGTGCCGCCACCAGGCGACTGCGCACCGCGTCGCTGAGCGGGCGCAGGTGGCTGAAGCGCCACGCCGGGCGGTTGCTGAGGATGACGATGTCCAGCGAGTCGGCGACCAGCAGGATGCCCGGCTGCCCGACCCACTCGCGCTGCATGTCCTCGAGTTCCAGCTTGACCACCAGCACGCCGAGTACCTCGCCGGCGGCGTTCTTCACCGCGCTGGAGAGAAAGTAGCCGGGGATGCCGGTGGTGACGCCGACCGCGAAATAGCGGCCGCTGCCGCGCTGCAAGGCGTCGCTGAAGTAGGGGCGAAACGCATAGTTGTTGCCGACGAAGCTGCTCCATTCACGCCAGTTGCTGGCCGCAAGGGTGTCGCCGTTGCGATCGAGCAGATAAAGCACCGAGGAGCCGGCGGCCTGGTTCTGCTGTTCGAGGCGTCGGTTAAGCTGCTTGCGCAGGTGCTGATCGTCGGGTGCCGCCAGCAGCGCCTGGATATCGCTGTCCAGCGCCAGCAGCGCCGGCACCGAGCGGAAACGTTCGACCTGGGTGTGGATGGCCTGGGCATACAGCTCCAGCTGGCCGCGTGCCTCCTGGCTGCGTTCGAGCAAGGCGCGCTGCTCGGCCAGGCGCCCCGCCCAGTGCATGCTGAGCAGCAGGCCGAGAACAATCAGCGCAACGATGAGGATGACGCGCAGATGGCGGAATGGGCTGAACATGGACGCTCGCTCGGGATATCGGGCGATAGTAGAGCAAATGTCGGCGACGCAGGTCCGGCCCGTTCCGTCGAATGATCGCTCAGCGATACAGGTCGGCGCGGCTCCAGGGCAGCTCGTGCGAACCATCCGCATGCGGCTTGCTGGCGAGGATCTGATGCAGGTTGATCCAGTTGTGCCGGAAGCCATAGGCGCAACCGGCCAGATACAGCCGCCAAATACGCAGCGCGCGCTCGGGAATCAGTTGCCGCGCCTGCTCCAGGTTGGCCTCCAGGCGTGCACTCCAGAATTCCAGCGTGCGTGCGTAGTGCAGGCGCAGGCTTTCCACATCGACGATTTCCAGCCCCGCCTCGCTGATGCAGCCACTGATATTTACCAGGTGCGGCAGCTCGCCGTGCGGGAAGACGTAGCGGTCGATGAACTCGCCGGCGCCGTGGCCCACCGGCCGGCCATCGGTGTGGTGGGCGGTGATCCCGTGATTCATCACCAGCCCGCCCGGGCGGACGGCATCGAACAGGCGCTGGCAGTACAGTGGCAGGTTGACGAGGCCGACGTGCTCGAACATGCCGACGCTGACCACCTTGTCGAAACGCCCATCACGGGGCAGGTCGCGATAGTCCATCAGCTCCAGCGTCACCTGCCCGGCCAGCCCCTCGGCGTCTACCCGCTCGCGGGCGAGCTCCAGCTGCTGCTGGCTGAGCGTGATGCCAAGTACCTGAACGCCGAACTCGCGGGCGGCATAGCGCGCCAGCCCGCCCCAGCCGCAGCCGACATCCAGCAGCTGTTCGCCGGGCTTGAGCCGCAGCTTGCGGCACAGATGGCGCAGCTTGGCCTGCTGCGCCTGTTCGAGATCCTCGTCGCCGGTTTCGAAATAGGCGCAGGAGTAGACCATGTCGCGGTCCAGCCAGAGCTGGTAGAACGCGTTGGACAGGTCGTAGTGATAGGAAATGGCCTCGGCGTCGGTGGCCTTGTCGTGGGCCTCGCGCGTCGGCAGCGGCAGAGTGTCCTCGCCCAGCACGCGGGTGATGGTGTCGCCGATGCGGATCACCTCATCGACCGGACCTTGCAGATCGATCAGGCCCTCAACATAGGCGGTACCGAGCAGATCGAGACTCGGCCGCGCCAGTTGCGCCACCAGTTGCGGATCGCGGATCACCAGGGTGACGGACGGGGACGGTCCGATATCGATGTCGCTGCCGTCCCACAGGCGCAGGCGCAACGGCAGCTGAAGGTCTTTCAGGGTCGGAAGCAATGAAGCGAGCATGCCGGGATCTCCTTTTCATCACCGAACAATCGTAGTCCAACAAGTTGAAACTATAGGTCAGGGTCGTGATAGTTTCCGTCTATGTGTCGGGCGGCGATCCAGCCTCAATGTCCGGACGTGGAGCAGTGACATGCACGCATCTGCAAATCAGCGGGTCCTGGTCCTGGTCGCCAGCGGCCCGAGCACGCCGGCGCGCTGTGCCGCGCCGTTCCATATCGCCACGCTGCTGGCTTGCATGGATGCCGAGGTGACGCTCTACCTCACGGGCGAAGGAACGCAGCTGGCCCGCCGCGACGTGGCCGAGTCGCTGCGCGCGGTGGCCGATGGCGAGCCACTGCTGCACTTCATCCGCAACGCTCGGCTGGCCGGTGCGCGGCTGCTGATGTGCCGTCAGCCCGGCGTCGACCTGACCGGTATCGCGCTGATCGACGAGCTGGACGAGATCTCCAGCGGCGGCGAGCTGGCGCAGATGATCCTTGAATACGAAAGAGTCCTGACCCTATGAATCTGCATGGCCTGGAGTTTCCCGACACCCTGCGTTACGCCCCCGAGCACAGCCTGTGGCTGCGCGAGGAAGACGACGGCAGCGTGACGCTCGGCCTCACGGCATACGGCTGTGCGCTCTACGGACAGATCTTCGCCTTCACCCCCAAGCGCGTTGGCATGCGCATCGAGCGCGACCGTGGTTTCGGCGTAGTGGAATTCGCCAAGGCCGCCGCCTCGGCACGCAGCCCGCTGACCGGCGAGCTGCTCGCCGTGAACGAAGCGCTGCGCGAACGGCCCAGCCTGATCAACCGGGACTGCTATGGCGAAGGCTGGATGGCGCGCCTGCAGCCGCTGGACTGGCCGGCGATACGCGACCAGTTTCCGCAAGGCGAGACGGCGCTGGCTGCCATCGCCGAGCGTATGCGCCTGGACAATTTCGACCCGGCCAACGTCCACGTACAGGCGTTGCAGTGGAAGTGAAATCAGCGCGGGTGGCGGCTGCCCGTGTCAGGCTTCGTCTGGTTCTGAGCAGTGGCGAACCCTGAGGCTGTTCTGCTGGATCGAGTGATCGAGCTGCCTGATGCAGATATCGATCGCCAGATCCCGTGTGCGTGTGTTCGCCCATTCCTGCCCGGCCAGCATCTCGATGAGGTCCTGATGGCCGTTCTCGTTGACCAGCATGCCGTGCCGAACGGTGAGGGTGCGGCCCTGCAGACTCAGCTGCACCGGATCCCGGCCCGTCAGCGACGCCCCGGCTGCCAGCAGGCAATCGATATGATCGCGCAGCGCATGCAGCGTGCGGCGCTCGTCGGGTGGGTTGCTCACCGCGACTCTCCTGTCCCTGGAAAGATAAAAAGACGATTGTGATGAATTTCGCATTCGCCTGCGATGGCGTTTTGACATCCCAGGTGCGGCAAACTGCCGCATATGTGCTTGGCTAGGCGGAATTGGCGGGGCAGGACAATGGCGGAAGGCAGTGGGAGTCGAACCCACCCGGGAACGGCTGCCGCCCCCAACCGGGTTTGAAGCCCGGCCGCAGCACCGGCTGCGATTGCCTTCCTTGAGAAGGGTCATGCTGACCGATAGGTCAGCGAACGGCTGCCAGACTACCCGAGCGGTGCGTCTGTCGCCAAGGCGTTATCGTGGCGGATCTTGCGTTCGTTGCCGAAGCGGCGGGTGAAGCCGATGCGGTCGAAGTGTTCGAGCAGCTGGATGCTGCGTTTGCGTCCGAGTTGGATCTGGTCGCGGAAGGCGGCGGCGCGGATCACGCCGCTTTGTGCTTCGAGCTGCAAGGCGTGCCCGGCGAGCTGGCGGATGGTGAGCTCGGGGTAGAACAGGTCCTTGACCACCTGCTGCAGCAGGCCCAGGCGGGCGAGCTTGCGCAGCAGCTGGCGCGTTTGCATTTCTTCGGCGCCAAGCGTGCTGGCGAGGTCGCGGACCCAGGGCGGGTCGAACCGGCCGGCTTCCAGCAGCGGCCAGAGTCGCGCCTTCAGCGCTTCTTCCTGTGCCGTCAAGCGGACCTGGTGGTCGGGGCGATGCAGCCAGGGGCCGCTGCTGGCGATCTCGCCAGCGGCCAGGGCCTGCTCGAGCAGGGCGATGAATACCGGTCGCTCCAGCTGCGGCAGCGCGAAACGGCGCAGGCGGTCGCGGTCCGGTCCGAGCTCGTCGGGTTGCTCCTCGTGAAAGCGCTGCAGGGCGGCGAGCAGCTGCGTGCCGAGGGTTTGCCAGCGTTGTTGATCGAACAGTCGCGGCCCCTGGCGCGTGGCGATCTGCACCGCGCTGGCCGGCAGCTGCCAGCCGTCGCGTGGGCGGTTGAACTGACGCTCCAGAGCCTGCGGTTCGAGGCCGTTGTGCGCTTCGGCCAGCAGGCCGGGCAGCGCCTGTTCCAGCGAGGCGGCATCGAGTGCGCGCAGTTGCGCCAGACGTGCCTCGCGCCGGCGGTTGCGTGGCGGCGCGAACGGGTCGAGCACCCGGCCGCCGCCGAGGGTGCGCTGGGCGGACTGGTCACGCAGCACGATGCGGTCGCCGTGCACGGCATGGATCGGTGCGTTGAGCAGCAGCTGGGCGAACATCCATGCGCCGGGCGCAAGGCTTTCGCCTTCGAGCAGGGCGATGCGTGCGGTGACGTCCTGCGCGCCGAGGTGGGCATGCACCGGGGTCCAGTGCTTGAGTTCGTGGGTCTCGCCGGGCAGCAGCTGGAACTGGATATCGATGCGCTGGGTCGGCGCATGCAGCAGCGGTTGCAGCAGCCAGTCGCCGCGATGTATCTGTTCGACCGCCAGCCGCTCGCCGGCCAGGTTCAGGGCCACGCGCTGGCCGGCGTGGGCCTGCCCGGCTTCGCGGTTTTGCGCATGCAGGCCGCGCACGCGCACGCTGCGGCCGCTCGGGCTGAGTTGCAGTTCATCGCCGACCTGCACGCGCCCGGCGAAGGCGGTGCCGGTGACCACTACGCCGGTGCCGCTGACGCTGAAGGCGCGATCGATGGCGAGACGGAAATGTCCGTCGGTGCCACGCGCCTCGGCGCGGGCGGCCTCAGCGACCAGCGCCTGGCGCAGGGCGTCGACCCCATCGCCACTGACGCTGGAAACTGGGAAGACCGGCGCGCCAGCCAGCGGCCCGCTGGCCAGCAGGTCATCGATCTGCCGGCGTACCGTGGCGATGCGTTCGGGCTCGACACGGTCGATCTTGGTCAGCGCGACCAGCGCGCGACGAATGCCGAGCAGTTCGACGATGGCCAGGTGCTCGCGGGTCTGCGGCATCACGCCGTCATCGGCGGCGACCACCAGCAGCAGGCAGTCGACGCCGCTGGCGCCGGCGAGCATGTTGTGGATGAAGCGCTCGTGGCCGGGTACGTCGATGAAGCCGGTCAGCGTGCCTTCACCGAGGTCGGCATAGGCATAGCCGAGGTCGATGGTGATGCCGCGCTCGCGTTCCTCACGGCGGCGGTCGCCCTGCTGGCCGGTCAGGGCCTTGAGCAGCGCGGTCTTGCCATGGTCGATATGGCCGGCGGTACCGACGATCAAATCGCCAGCTCCTCTTGCAGGTGCGCCAGTTGCTGGAGAAACGCCGGCTCGTCGTCGAGCTGGCGCAGGTCGAGCCAGAGCGCGTCGTCGTCGATGCGCCCGAGCACCGGAATCGGCAGGCAGCGCAGGGCCTCTTCCAGCTGGCGCAGGCTGCGGCCGCGCAGGCGCTTGGGTTGCTGCGGGCGGATGCACAGTGCGGCGCTGGGCAGGCGTGCCACCGGCTGGGCGCCGCTGCCGATCATGCCGAGCGCGTCAGTTACCGCGACCTGCCAGGTTTCGCCGAGCACGGCGGCCAGCGCCGGGGCGATGCGTTCGGCCTGGACGCGAATCTCGGCCTGCGGTCGGCTGAGCAGGCGCAGGCTGGTGAGGCGCTCGGCCAGGCGGTCGGGGTCGCGATAGAGGTTGAGCACCGCTTCCAGCGCGGCGAGGGTCAGCTTGTCGACGCGCAGGGCGCGCTTGAGCGGGTTTTTCTTGATCTTCGCGATCAGCGCCTTGCTGCCGACAATCAGCCCGGCCTGCGGGCCGCCGAGCAGCTTGTCGCCGCTGAAGGTAACGATGTCGGCACCGTCGCGCAGCGCTTCCTGCACCGTTGGTTCTTTCGGCAGGCCCCAGCGCGAGAGGTCGACCAGGCTGCCGCTGCCCAGGTCTTCCAGTAGCGGCAGATCGTGAGCGTGGGCGATGTCGGCCAGCGCGCGGGTGGCGACGCTGGCGGTGAAGCCCTGCACGCTGTAGTTGCTGGTGTGCACGCGCATCAGCAGGCCCGAGCGCGGGGTGATCGCCGCTTCGTAATCCTTGGCGTGGGTGCGGTTGGTGGTGCCGACTTCGACCAGCTTCACGCCGGCGCGCGCCATGATGTCGGGGATGCGGAAGGCGCCGCCGATCTCGATCAGCTCGCCGCGGGAGATGATGCCTTCCTTGCGCGCGCCCAGGCTGTTGAGCGCCAGCAGCACGGCGGCGGCGTTGTTGTTGACTACGGTGACGGCCTCGGCGCCGGTCAGCTCGCGGATCAAGCCTTCGATCAGGTCATCGCGATCACCGCGCTTGCCGGTCGACAGGTCAAATTCCAGGTTGAGCGGATAGGCCGCGGCGAGGGTGATCGCCTCGATGGCCTCGTCCGGTAGCAGCGCGCGGCCGAGGTTGGTGTGCAGTACGGTGCCGGTGAGGTTGAACACGCGGCGCACGCGGCTGCGGTGCTGGCTGGCCAGGCGTTCACCGGCGCGCCCGGCGAGCACTGCCTCGGACAGCTCCAGCGCGGCGAGCTGGCCGTTGCGGGCCGGCTCGCGCAGCTCGTCGAGCAGGTCGCGCAGGGTGTTGAGCAGCGCCTGACGGCCATAGCGCTGCTGCAGCGGCTGGCAGGCCGGAGCGCGCAGCAGCCGGTCGACCGAAGGCAGGTGCGCGCTGCTCATCCTTCGCCGCCCGGCGCCAGCAGCAGGTTGGGCGCCATGCGCTGGAAGCCCTGCTCGGCCAGCAACATGTCGAGATCCAGCGTGGCGAGATCGGCCGACAGCGTCTCGGCATCCGCCGCCAGCTCCAGATAGAGCTGTTTCAGATAGCCGTGGCAGGACGGGCAGACCTCGGCCTTGACGCCGTGCGGCGAACCCTCGAAATGCAGGTAGTCGAGCTTCTTGGTGCTGCGGCAGTGGCTGCACTTCAGGCGCACATAGTGCCACTCGCTGGAGCACAGCGAGCAGACCAGGTAGCGCAGGCCGTTGAGCTGGCCACGGTGGCGGATCACGCCGGCCATCGGCAGTGCGCCACAGCAGGGGCAATGCGTCTGATCTTCGCGCTCGCGCACGGCGGTCGAATCGAGCGACAGCGCCTGATGAGTCCAGGCGACTTGCAGCGCGGCACCGAGGAACGGCACCAGCGCCGCCGGCAGGCTGTCGTACTGGCCGCTGATCAGCGCCACGGCCCAGGCCTTGCGTTGGCCGGCATCTGCATCGCGAAGCTGTTCCAGGGCGGCGACAACCGCTGGGTTGTCCGGCGTGCCGAACGCATCGAGCCAGGCGTCGAGCATCGCAAGCCAGCCATCCTCGCGGACCAGCGTGTCGGCTGCCAGCGGCGGCAGGCCGTGCGTCAGGCATTCACGGGTGCGGTGGGCGTCCAGCGCCGGCAGTGTGGGGGGGTTATCGAGCACCTGCTGCTGCGCGCGGCAGACCCCGGCCAGCAGTCGCAGGTAATCGCCCAGCGGATGGTCGACGGCAAGTTTGTCCAGGCGCTCGGCGCGCAGGATGAACAGCTCGCGCGGCGGCAGGTTGAGGAAAGGGGGTTTGCTGGCAGCGGCTTCGATCTGCCCGGGTTCGAGAATGGTGCCTGCCACGCAGGACTCCTTTTCTTATGGCGTTGCGGGACAGCATAGCCCGTGGGGGTTGCTGCATGCGTAAAGCGCACGGCGGCCGCCGACGGTATTCGCCGGCGGCCGCAGCGATGCGGCGCGGGGCTTACTTGCGCTCGTTGATCTCGCGGTACCAGGCCCGATGGTGCTTGCGCGCCCAGGCACGGCTGACCGTGCCGTAGAGCATGGCGCCCATCGAACCCTTCAGCCAGATCGCGGCGTAGATGTGCACGATGATGCTGACGATCAGCACGAACGCGGCCGCGGCGTGCAGCAGGCTCGCCCAGCGCAGCGTGACGATGCCGAACGCGCCGGCGAAGTACTCCCGCCAGATGACGATGCCGCTGAGCAGCAGCACCAGCATGCAGACGATCAGCGTCCAGAACAGCAGCTTCTGCCCGGCGTTGTAGCGCCCCACTTCCGGCAACCGGTCTTCGCGGTTGTTCACCACGTCGCCGATCTGCCGCAGCCACTGGCGATCGCGCGGCTCGATGCGGTTATGCCCGGCAAAGCGCAGCGCCAGCACCAGGAACAGCACGAACATCGCCACGCCGATGAACGGATGCAGGATGCGCGTCCAGGTGCCGCCGCCGAACAGCCCGGAAAGGCCGAACAGCGCCGGATGGAACAGCGCCAGCCCCGACAGTGCGGCGAGCACGAAGAGGATGGCGACGGCCCAGTGATTGGATCGCTGGGACGGTGTGTAGCGTTCGATTTGGTTATTCATAGCTGGCTCCTTGAGCATTCGGCAGCCCCGGGAAAGACGGCCCTGCGTACAGGGCCGCATTCGTCAGGGACGAGGCTCCTTCGGATCGACCACATGCACCGTCGGATCGACCTTGTGCACGACCGGTTCGCTGAGTTCGCCCTCGGACTCCTCCTCGACGCGCACCGGACCGACACGCGTGTAATGGAAGAACCCGGCCAGCACCGCCGCGCCCATGCCGAGCAGGGCCAGCGGCTTGGTGATGCCTTTCCACAGGCTGACCAGCGGACTGATGGTCGGCTCGTTGGGCAGGGCGCTGTACAGGGACGGCTGGTCGGCGTGGTGCAGGACGTACATCACGTGCGTACCGCCCACGCCGTCCGGGTCGTACAGGCCGGCCTTGTCGAAGCCACGCTCCTTCAGGTCGGCGATTCGTCCGGCGGCATGTTCCTTCATATCCTCCTTGCTGCCGAAGACGATGGCGCCGGTTGGACAGGTCTTCACGCAGGCCGGCTCCAGGCCGACCGAAACGCGGTCGGAGCACAGCGTGCACTTGTAGGCCTTCTTGTCCTTCTCGGAGATGCGCGGAATGTTGAACGGACAGCCGGTGATGCAGTAGCCGCAGCCGATGCACTTGTCCTGGTTGAAGTCGACGATGCCGTTGGCGTACTGCACGATCGCGCCGGGACTCGGGCATGCCTTGAGGCAGCCCGGCTCGGCACAATGCATGCAGCCGTCCTTGCGGATCAGCCATTCGAGGTTGCCGCTGTCCGGGTTCTCGTACTCGGCGAACTTCATCACCGTCCACGACTCGGCGGTGAGGTCGATCGGGTTATCGTAGGTTCCCGGGCTGGTGCCAACCTCGTCACGCAGGTCGTTCCATTCCGAACAGGCGACCTGGCAGGCCTTGCAGCCGATGCACTTGGAGGTGTCGATCAGCTTCGCCACTTCGCCGATCTCGCGGATCGACGGCCGCTCGGTGGTCGTGGCGGAGCGGGCAATCACGTCTTGAGTAGCCATCATGCCTTCTCCACGTTGACCAGGAACGACTTGAACTCCGGCGTCTGGGTGTTCGCGTCACCGACGAACGGCGTGAGCGTATTGGTCAGGTAGCCGTTGCGCGCCAGCCCGGCGAAGCCCCAGTGCAGCGGGATGCCGATCTGGTGCACGGTCTTGCCGTCCACGGTCAGCGGCTTGATGCGCTTGGTCACCACGGCAACCGCCTTGATGTAGCCGCGGTTGGACGACACCTTAACCCGCTCGCCGGCGACAATGCCCAGTTCCTTGGCCAGCACTTCGCCGATCTCGACGAACTGCTCGGGCTGGGTGATCGCATTGAGTCGGCAATGCTTGGTCCAGAAGTGGAAGTGCTCGGTCAGACGATAGGTGGTCGCCGCATAGGGGAATTCCTCCGCGGTGCCGAACAGCTCCATGTCGTTCTTGAACACCCGCGCGGCCGGGTTGCTGATGGCCTGCGCATTGTCCGGGTGCATGGGGTTGCGCCCGATCGGTGTTTCGAATGGCTCGTAGTGCTCGGGGAAGGGCCCCTCGTTCATCTTGTCCACGGCGAACAGTCGTGCCACGCCTTCCGGGTTCATGATGAACGGGTTCATGCCGGCTTCCGGCGGCGAGTCGACCTTGAAGTCCGGCACGTCGGTGCCGCCCCAGCTCTTGCCGTTCCACCACACCAGGCGCTTCTTCTCCGGATCCCACGGCTTGCCGGAGACGTCGGCCGAGGCGCGGTTGTAGAGGATGCGCCGGTTGGCCGGCCACGCCCAGGCCCAGCCGAGAGTCTGGCCCATGCCATACGGGTCGGCGTTATCGCGTCGGGCCATCTGGTTACCAGCCTGGGTCCAGGCGCCGCACCAGATCCAGCAGCCGCTGGCGGTCGTGCCGTCGGCACGCAGCTGACCGAAGCCGGCCAGTTGTTCGCCGGCCTTGGCCAGCACCGCGCCCGTGGCCGGATCGGTCACGTCGGCCAGCGCCTTGCCGCTGAACTCGCGGGCGATTTCCTCGCTGCTCGGCTCGTCGGGGCGCAGATAGGGCCAGTCGATGTTGAGCAGCGGCTCGGCGTAGGCGCCGCCTTCCTTGCGATACATCTCGCGCAGGCGATGGAACAGGCCGCCCATGATCATCACGTCGGTTCTGGCCTGTGCCGGCGGCTCGGCCGCTTTCCAGTGCCATTGCAGCCAGCGCCCGCTGTTGACCAGCGAACCGTCTTCCTCGGCGAAGCAGCTGGTTGGCAGACGGAACACCGTGGTCTGGATGCTGGCGGTGTCGACGTCGTTGAACTCGCCGGCGTTGCGCCAGAATTCGCTGGTCTCGGTGACCAGCGGATCCATGATCACGAGGAACTTCAGCTTGGCCAGCGCCGCGCTGACCTTCGCCTTGTTGGGGAACGAGGCGATCGGGTTGAAGCCCTGACAGAAGTAACCGTTGACCTGACCCTGGTACATCATGTCGAAGTACTTGAGGACGTCGTAGCCGGGAATATCCAGCTTCGGCAGCCAGTCGTAGCCCCAGTTGTTCTCGGCCGTGGCGTTGTCGCCATACCAGGACTTCATCAGGCTGACGTGGAACTTCTCGTAGTTCTGCCAGTACGACAGTTGCCCGGGACGGATCGGCTTGGCGGTGCGCTTGGTGATGTACGCCGCGTAGTCCTGTTCCGCGTCCTGGGGCAGGGTGAGGTAGCCCGGCAGCAGGTTGGACAGCAGGCCGAGGTCGGTCAGGCCCTGGATATTGGAGTGACCGCGCAGAGCGTTCATGCCGCCACCGGGCATACCGATGTTGCCCAGCAGCAACTGCACCATCGCACCGGTACGGATCATCTGCGAGCCGACCGAGTGCTGGGTCCAGCCCAGGGCGTACATGATGGTCATCGCCTTGCCGGGTGCGGACGTCTCGGCAATGGTTTCCCAGACCTTCAGCATCTTGTCCTGCGGTGTGCCGCAGATGTTGCTGACCACGTCCGGTGTATAGCGGCTGTAGTGCTGCTTGAGCAGCTGGAAGACGCAACGCGGATGCTGCAGCGTCGGATCGACCTTGGCGAATCCCTGCTCGTCCAGCTCGTAGCCCCAGGAGGATTTGTCCGGGTAGCTGCGCTTGTCGGCGTCATAGCCGTTGAACAGGCCGTTCTCGAAGCCGAAGCCTTCCTTCACGATGAACGAGACATCCGTGTAGTTGCGCACGTACTCGTGCTGGATCTTGTCGTTCTCCAGCAGGTAGTTGATCAGGCCGCCGAGGAAGGCGATGTCGGTCCCGGTACGGATCGGCGCATAGAAGTCGGCCACCGAGGCCGAACGGGTGAAGCGCGGATCGACCACGACCAGCCGTGCCTTGTTGTGGGCCTTGGCTTCGGTCACCCATTTGAACCCGCACGGATGCGCTTCGGCGGCATTGCCGCCCATGATCAGCACCAGGTCCGCATTCTTGATATCGGACCAGTGGTTGGTCATGGCGCCACGGCCAAACGTCGGGGCAAGACTTGCCACCGTCGGGCCGTGTCAGACACGTGCTTGGTTGTCGAATGCCAGAATGCCGAGTGAGCGAACCACCTTGTGGGTGATGTAGCCGGCCTCGTTGGACGATGCCGAGGCGGCGAGAAATCCTGTGGTCAGCCAGCGATTGACGGTCTGGCCTTTGTCGTTGCGTTCGACGAAGTTGGCGTCGCGATCTTCTTTGACCAGCTTGGCGATGCGGTCGAGGGCTTCGTCCCACTCGATGCGCTTCCACTCGTTGCTGCCGGCCTCGCGTACTTCCGGGTACTGCAGGCGGTTCGGGCTGTGGACAAAGTCCAGCAGGCCGGCGCCTTTCGGGCAGAGCGTGCCGCGGTTGACCGGATGGTCGGCGTCGCCTTCGATGTGGATGATGTTCTGGGAGACGTTCTTGCCGCCACTGCCCTGGCTGTACATGATCAGGCCGCAGCCGACCGAGCAGTAAGGACAGGTGTTACGGGTTTCCCGCGTGTTGGTCAGCTTGAAATGCCGAATCGACTCGGCGTAAGCCGTGGGCGGCGCCATCCCCAACGCCGCCATGCTCGACGCCCCAAGGCCTACACCGCAGACCTTGAAGAACTGTCGACGATTCATATCCATCGTGGTTCTCCTTCTTTCAGGCTCGTGCGCCAGTACGTCGCTGACGCCTGCTGGCAGTGTAGCCAAGACTGGACGGATTGAAGAATTAATTAGACTTTTTGGCGATGAATGAACCTAAATTCCCTTTTATTAAGAAATAAAAAAAGGTTCTTTACAGCATCGGCAACACTGAACCTGACGTTGGTTATTGCACCGCATGCTGTTCACTGTTAACCGCGACAGCGCCCAAAAAAAACCCGGGACAAGCCCGGGTTTTTGTCGTCATACGCTTCAGGCGTTCTGGCGGATACCAGCCACCAGCCAGGGCTGGTTTTCACCCTGGGCACGTTCCATGCGCCAGCTTTCGCTGAACGCTTCGCCCTGGTCGAAACGCGAGGTCTTGGCGACGCCGCTGAAGGTCAGCGTGGCGACCGTCTTCTCGGCGTTGTCGTCGACGCCCTCGAGCTGGATTTGCAGATCGTCGATATAGGTCGACTGATAGGCATCACCGATCTCGGCGCGCTCCTGCTTGAGGAAGCCCAGCAGCTGCGGGGTGACGAACTCGGCGATCTTGTCCATCTCGTTGGCGTCCCAGTGCTGCTGCAGCGCCAGGAAGTGCTCACGCGCGGCACCGACGAAGTTCTGCTCGTTGAACCAGGCCGGCGCGTTGATCACCGGCGCGGTAGCGACCGGGGCGGCGCTGCCACCGAAGATGGAGGTCGCCGGCTGCTGCGGCATTTCACGCTGCATCGGTGCGTATCCGGCCATGGCTGGCTGCTGCTGGCGACGACGGGCGGCGAGGAAGCGGAACAGCAGGAAGGCAATCGCGCCGAAGATCAGGATATCCATGAACTGGATGCCCTCGAAGCCGTCGCCCATGAACATCGAGGCGAGCAGACCGCCGGCGGCGAGACCGGCCAGCGGGCCGAGCCAGCGCGAAGCACCGCTGGGTGCCGCGGCGGTCTTGCCGGCCTGGGTCGGCGCCGCCTGGGTCTGCTGGGGCGCCTGGCGCGTCTGGTGGCTGGGCGCCGAGCCGAAGCTCTTGCCGCCGCCGAAGCGCTTGGCCGCCGTGGCGTCGAGCGCGAAGGTCAGGCTGATACACAGCGCCATGAAAATGCTAAGCACACGTTGCATTGAGTGTTCCCGCTATGAAATGAGGAGGTACGCGCGCCATCCTGCCGAGCCGGGCAGGTGTTGGCGAGGGGCAGAATGTTACCGGCTTTTGCGTGCGGCGGTTGGTCGCGCCGTGCCGCGCCGCAGGTGCGCCCGGCCGGCGGGGCTGGCTCAGCGCCAGTCGTAGAGTTCCTTTTCGGAAATCGCGTGCATCGCTTCGGCCTGCGCCTGGAAGGCTTTCATCGAGGCCCAGATGCGGCCGTTCAGCTCGCTCTGCGCCGCCAACTCGCCGAGCACCTGCTCGGACTCGTTGCGCATGGCTTGCAGCACCTCGTCCGGGAAGCGCTTGAGCACCACGCCCTGCTGTTTAAGCTGATCGAGCGCCAGAGCGTTGTGATAGGTGTAGTCGTCGAGCATGTCGCGGCTGGCGGCACGGGTCGCTTCGGTAAGGATCGCCTGCAGGTCCGCTGGCAGCTCGTCGAAGGCCTTCTGGTTGACCAGCAGCTCCAGCACCGCCTGCGGCTCCTGCCAGCCGGGGTAATAGTAGTAGCGCGCCGCCTTGTGCAGGCCGAAGGCCAGGTCGTTGTAGGGGCTGACCCAGTCGGTGGCGTCGATCGCGCCGGTCTGCAGCGCGGTGAACACCTCGCCGCCGGGCAGGTTGACGCTGGTCGCGCCGAGGCGCGTGAGGACTTCGCCACCGAGGCCCGGCATGCGGATCTTCAGGCCGCGCAGGTCGTCCAACGCGTTGATTTCCTTGTTGAACCAGCCGCCCATCTGCATGCCGCTGTTGCCGACCACCATCGGCAGCACCCCGAACGGTGCATAGGCTTCTTCCCAGAGTGCCTGACCACCACCCTTGCTGAGCCAGGCGTTCATTTCGATGGCGGAAAGACCGAACGGCACCGAAGTGAAGAACTGCGCAGTCGGCACCTTGCCCTTCCAGTAGTAGGAGGCGCCGTGTCCTAGCGCGGCAGTGCCCCGGGAGACGGCGTCGAAGACCTCAAGCGCGGGCACCAGCTCGCCGGCGGCATAGACCTTGATGGTCAGGCGGCCGCCGCTCATGGTGGTGACGCGTTCGGCCAGGCGTTCGGCCGAGGTGCCCAGGCCCGGGTAGTTCTTCGGCCAGGCGGTGACCATCTTCCACTGATAGGTCTTGGCCGGTTCGCTGGCGGACTGGCCCGTGGCCGGCGCCTGCTCGTCCTTGCAGCCGGTGAGGAGCAGGCCGGCGAGCAGGGCGGCGGCACCGAACAGATGGCGGCGTTTCATGGGAAATGAAGGTCCTTGGTTCTTGTGGAAATCTTGACTCAGAGCGCTTCGAGCTTGGCGTAGCTGAGCATCAGCCACTTGCTGCCTTCATCCTCGAAATTCACCTGCACCCGTGCCTGGGCGCCGGAGCCTTCGAAGTTGAGGATGGTGCCCTCGCCGAACAGCGCATGGCGCACGCGCTGGCCGAGGTTGAACGGGGTGTCCGGCACGCCGGCACCGTCGAACAGCGAGCCGCCGCCCATGTTCTTGCCGCTGAACGAGCGCGTCACCGTGTTGCTCAGCCGCACTTCCTGAATCAGCGCCGGCGGGATCTCGCGGACGAAGCGCGAGACCTTGTTGTAGGTCTCGCTGCCGTACAGCCGGCGCGTTTCGGCGTAGGTGATCACCAGCTGCTGCATGGCGCGGGTGATGCCGACGTAGGCCAGGCGGCGTTCCTCTTCCAGGCGGCCGGACTCCTCCAGGCTCATCTTGTGCGGGAACAGGCCTTCTTCCATGCCGACCAGGAACACCAATGGAAACTCCAGACCCTTGGCGCTGTGCAGCGTCATCAGCTGCACGCTGTCCTCGTGGTCGCCGGCCTGCTGCTCGCCGGCCTCCAGCGAGGCGTGGTCGAGAAAGGCTGCCAGCGGTGACTGGACGTCGTCGTCCTCTTCGCTGTAGTTATCGAAAGCGCGCGCGGCGGAGACCAGTTCCTCGAGGTTCTCCACCCGCGCCTGGGCCTTCTCGCCCTTCTCGTCGCGGTGGTAGGCGAGCAGGCCAGACTGTTCGATGACCAGCTGCGCCATGCTGTGCAGCTGCATGCCCTCGACCTTCAGCGCGAGGGTGTCGATCAGTTCGACGAAGCCGTTCAGCGCGCTGGCGGCGCGGCCGGAGACGAGCTTGGTGCCGACCGCCTGGTGCAGCGCCGCCCACAGCGAGATCTCCTCCTGACGCGCCAGTTGGCGCAGGGACTCGACGGTCTTCTCGCCGATGCCGCGCGCCGGCAGGTTGATAACCCGTTCCAGCGCCGCGTCGTTGTGACGGGTCTGGATCAGGCGCAGGTAGGCCATGGCGTTCTTGATCTCGGCGCGCTCGAAGAAGCGCTGGCCGCCGTAGATGCGGTAGGGAATCTTCTCGCGCAGCAGCGCCTCTTCCAGCACCCGTGACTGGGCGTTGGAACGGTAGAGGATGGCGATTTCGCTGCGACTCAGACCGTCGCGGATGGCCTTCTCGATGCTCTCGACCACGTAGCGCGCTTCGTCGTGCTCGTTGAACGCGGCATACAGGCTGATCGGCTCGCCTTCGCAGCCGGAAGTCCACAACTCCTTGCCCAGGCGGCCCTGGTTGTTGGCGATCAGCGCGTTGGCGGCCTTGAGGATGCAGGCGGTGGAGCGGTAGTTCTGCTCCAGACGGATGGTCTCGGCGTCGGGAAAATCCTGGCTGAACTGCTGCAGGTTCTCGATCCGCGCGCCGCGCCAGCCGTAGATCGACTGATCGTCGTCGCCGACCACCATCAGGCTCTCGCCGCCCTTGGCGAGCAGGCGCAGCCAGGCGTACTGCACGGCGTTGGTGTCCTGGAATTCGTCCACCAGCACGTGGCGGAAGCGCCGCTGGTAGTGTTCCAGCAGGCCCGGATGGTTGCGCCACAGGTCCAGCGCGCGCAGCAGCAGCTCGGAGAAGTCGATCACCCCGGCGCGCGCGCAGGCCTGCTCGTAGGCCTCGTAGATCTTCAGCTGGGTGGCGAGGAACAGGTCGCCGCCGGCCTGGATGTTCTGCGGGCGCAGGCCTTCGTCCTTCTGCGCGTTGATCCACCACTGCGCCTGGCGCGCCGGCCAGCGCTGCTCGTCGAGGCCGAGCTCGCGGATTACCCGCTTGACCAGCCGTTGCTGGTCGTCGGAATCGAGAATCTGGAAGTTCTGGTCCAGCTTCGCTTCCTGCCAGTGGGCGCGCAGCAGGCGGTGCGCGAGGCCGTGGAAGGTGCCGACCCACAGGCCCTGCGGGTTCACATGCAGCAGCTGCTCGATGCGCTGACGCATCTCCGCGGCGGCCTTGTTGGTGAAGGTCACCGAGAGGATCGAGTGCAGCGAGGCGCGTTCGACCTGGTGCAGCCAGGCGATGCGGTGCACCAGCACGCGGGTCTTGCCCGAGCCGGCGCCGGCCAACACCAATTGACGCCCCAGCGGCGCGGCCACGGCCTGGCGCTGGGCATCGTTGAGGGAGTTCAGGAGGAGAGAGAGATCGTCATGCATCGCGGCATTCTATGGGAAATGCCCGCGCTGCGCTCGCCCGGCGGTCCTGGCCGGCAGTCGGGCGTCGAGCGGAGGTCCGGCTTCGCGCTATTGGCTGATTGACAGCATTGCCGTCGGTCAGCCAGCTTTCCGGTTGTCACAAATTTGCCAATTCGGATAGGTCTTAACGATGGCAACATGCCATTATCGGTCGCTTCCAACCGCCGTCGACCACCTCGGGGATCATTACAAGAACAACAGCCATGACCGATTCCGTTCGCTCCCTAGACGCCTTCTCTGCCAGCGATGCCACCAGCGCTGACCTCAGACTGCCCGTACGCCACGAGGGAGTCGAACGCACTCGCTTGCTGTATCGGGGGTCGCGCATCCCGGCGCTGCTCTCGCTGGTCGCCAGCGTGGCGTGCGTGCTGCTGCTGTGGTCCGAACGTGGCGGTATCGAACTGGGTGCCTGGTTCCTCTGGATGGTCGTGCTCGGCCTGCTCTGGCTGCGGCACGTCAACGCCTTCAGCCAGGCCTCCGGTAGCGAGCAGGCGGCGCCGTCGTGGTATCGATGCTTCCTGCTTGGCAGCGCGACTTCGGCGCTCAGCTTGAGTTATGCGATGGTCGCGCTGGTACCGCCGGCCGATTTTCTCCAGCAGGCGCTGCTGTACGGCCTGATCGGCTCGGTGGTGGTGGTCGCCAGCGTTGCCTACGGCGTCAGCCTGCCGGCGTTCCTCAGTTTCGCCGTACCCTGCCTGTTGCCGGCCGGGCTGTACATGCTCACCGCTGCGGATCCGCAGCAGCAGGGCTGGGGCTTGCTGGCGCTGATCGTGCTGGCGACCCTCAGCCTGATCGCCTGGCAGATCAGCCGGCTGGTCGGCGACGGCCTGACCCAGCGCGTGCAGCGCCTGGTGCTGATCGAGCGGCTGGGCAGCGCGGCACGCCGTGCCGAGCAGCTGAATGCTGAACTGGCGCGCGAAGTGGAACAGCGCCGCGCTGCCGAGCGGCAGCTACGGCGTGCCTACGACGGCCTCGAGCAGCGCGTCGCCGAGCGCACCGTAGAACTCGCGCGGGTGGCCGACGAACTGCGGCAGAGCGAAGCGCGCCTCAGTCTGGCGCTGGAGGCCAGCGAGCTGGGCCTGTGGGACTGGGACCTGGCGCTGGGCAAGGTGCATTACTCGCGCCTGGAGGTGTCCTTCGAACTGGACGCCCGCCAGCGGCCGGACGCCGAGGGGCGACCGCTGCCCGACCTGCACCCGGACGATCTGCCCGGCGTGCGCGCCAAGCTCATCGCACACCTCAAGGGCGAGACCGAGTTGTACGCCGTCGAATACCGCGCGTTGCGCGCCGATGGCAGCCACCTGTGGGTCGAGGATCGCGGGCGGGTGATCAGCCGCGACGCCGACGGACGCGCGCTGCGCATGCTCGGCACGCGTCGCGATATCAGCGACCTGCGCCGCCAGGCCGAACAGCAGCGGCTGGCGGCCACAGTGTTCGAGGCCGCGGGCGAAGGCATGGTGATCATGGATTCGCGCTTCCGCATCCTGGCGATCAACGATGCCTGCTGCGCGCTGTCCGGCTTCAGCCGCGAGGAGTTGCTCGGGCGCAGTGCCGCACGGCTGGCCGGTTCGGCGGAATCGCAACGGCGCTACGCGGCGATGCGCGAGGCCCTGCAGCGCGACGGCAGCTGGCAGGGCGAGCTGCTGGAGGTGCGCAAGAACGGCGAGGTCTACCCGCAGTGGCTCCAGCTGCGCGAGGTGCGCGACGCGCTGGGCGGTATCTCCCATGTGGTCGGTTTCCTTTCCGACCTGACCGTGCGCCGCCAGGCCGAAGAGCGCCTGCGCTACCTGATGCATTACGACAACCTGACCGGGTTGGCCAACCGCAGCCTGCTCAAGGAGCGCCTGCACGCCGCCTGCCTGCGCGCGCAGCAGAGCGGACGCACGCTGGCGGTGCTGTACATCGACCTGGATCGTTTCAAGAATCTCAACGAAAGCCTCGGCCACGAGGCGGCGGATCGCCTGCTTGGCGAGATGTCGCGCCGCATCAGTCAGACCCTGGCCGAGGCCGATACCATCGCACGGCTCTCCGGTGACGAATTCGTCGTGCTGCTGGAGGGCTACGGCAGCCTGTCGAGCCTCGCTCATCTGGGCAGCCGCCTGCTGACGCGGGTGCGCAAGCCGGTGACGGTCGCAGGGGAGGAGCTGGTGATCAGTGCCTCCATCGGCGTCAGCCTGATGCCGGACAACAGCCGCGACGCCGTGACCCTGCTGCGCCAGGCCAGCCGCGCGATGCAGCAGGCCAAGCATCTGGGCGGCAACACGCTGCAGTTCTTCACCGAGCGCGCGCAGCGAGCGACCATCGATTACCTGCAGATGGAGAATCAACTGCGCAAGGCGCTGGTAGAAGGGCAGCTGGAGGTGTTCTATCAGCCGCGGCTGACCCTGCTCGACGACCGCCTGGAGGCCGCCGAGGCGCTGGTGCGCTGGCGCCATCCGCAGCAGGGGCTGGTGGCCCCTGCGCAGTTCATCCCACTGGCGGAGGAAACCGGGTTGATCATCCCGCTCGGCGAGTTCGTGCTGCGCGAGGCCTGTCGGCAGGCGCGCGAATGGCAGCGCTCCGGCCTGGCGGACATTCGCATCTCGGTGAACCTGTCCGTCAAACAGCTGCGCCAGGGCAACTTCGTCAGTCTGGTACGCCAAGTGCTGGAAGAAACCGGGCTGCCGGCGTCGATGCTGGAGCTGGAGCTGACCGAGAGCCAGCTGCTCGATGACATCGACAACGCCATCAACATCAGCCGGCAGCTGCGTGCGCTGGGCATCAAGCTGGCGATCGACGATTTCGGCACCGGCTATTCCTCGCTCAGCTACCTCAAGCGCTTCCCGGTGGATTACGTGAAGATCGACCGCACCTTTATATGCGAGCTGGAGCATTCGGCCGAGGACGCGGCGATCGTCCGCGCAATCATCGCGATGGCGCACAACCTGGAACTGCAGGTGGTGGCCGAGGGCGTGGAAACCCAGGCACAGATGGATTTTCTCAAGGACCAGCGCTGCGACGAAATCCAGGGCTATCTCGTCAGTCGCCCGGTGCCGGCGGCCCAGCTCGCCGAACTGCTGGGTTAGTCGGCGGCACAGATCGCGAGGTTTTTTGCGCGGTAAGAAGCGTGATTCCGATCATGCGGTCGTCCCGCCATCATTGAATCGGGCATCGAGGTCGTTCAACCTTCGGCCTTCGCCTGACTCAAGGATGGAGGCCAAGGCATGCTGGATGCCAATCAAGCGCATATCACCCTCGCCGTTGCCGGCGTCGAAACCGACCTGCAAGTGCTCAGTTTCGAAGGCCACGAGAAACTCAACCAGCCCTACCGCTTCGACATCGAAGTGGTCAGCGAGCGCCCCGATCTCGATCTCGAAGCCCTGCTGCATCGCCCGGCGTACCTCGCGTTCGGCCCGGCCCGCAAGGGGGTGCACGGGGTGTTGCAGCGCGTCCGCCAGGGTGAATCGGGCAAGCGCCTGACGCGCTATAGCCTCAGCCTGCGCCCGCAGCTGGCCTACCTGGCGCACAGCCACGACCAGCGCATCTTCCAGCATCTCGGCGTGCCACAAGTCATTGCGCAGGTGCTGGAAGCCCACGGCATCCAGGCCGACGCGTATCGCTTCCAGCTCGGTCATTCGTATCCCGAACGCGACTATTGCGTGCAGTACGACGAGAGTGATCTGCGCTTTATCCAGCGACTGTGCGAAGAGGAGGGCATCAGCTTCCACTTCCAGCACAGCGAATCCGGCCATGTTCTGGTGTTCGGCGACGATCAGACGGTGTTCGCGAAACTGGCACCGCTGGCCTACCAGCAGGATTCCGGGCTGGTCGCCGAGCGTGCGGTCGTCAAGCGCTTCGGCGTACGCCTGGAGACTCGCAGCAGCCACGCCAGCCTGCGCGATTACGACTTCGAGCAGCCCAGACTGCGGCTGGAAGCCGGCCATGGCAGCGAGTTCGCGCCGATACTGGAGGCCTACGACTATCCCGGGCGCTTCACCACTCGCGAACGCGGCAAGCACCTGGCCAAACGCAGCCTGCAGCGCCTGCGCGCGGACTACGAGCTGGCCGAGGGCGCCAGCGACGCCTATCTGGCCAGCGGTCACTTCCTTGCCCTCACCGATCATCCGCGTCCATCGTGGAACGATCTCTGGCTGCTCACCGAGGTATTCCATCAGGGCCGACAGCCACAGGTGCTGGAAGAGTCGATCAGCACCGCCACAGCGGACAGTGGCGACGCCGACTTCCATCAGGGCTATCGCAACCACTTTGCAGCCTCGCCGTGGGATGTCTTCTACCGCCCGCCACGCGAACATCCCAAGCCCAAGGTCTTCGGCAGCCAGACCGCCGAGGTCACCGGCCCGGTAGGGGAAGAAATCCACTGCGACGAGTATGGCCGGGTGAAGGTCCAGTTCCACTGGGACCGCCACGGCCAGGCCGACGACAAGACCAGCTGCTGGTTGCGCGTCAGCTCCAGCTGGGCCGGCGACCGCTACGGCGGTATCGCCATCCCGCGGGTCGGCATGGAGGTGCTGGTGACTTTCCTCGAAGGTGACCCCGATCAACCGCTGGTGACCGGCTGCCTCTATCACAAGGAGCATCAGGTCCCCTACGCCCTGCCGGCGAACAAAACCCGCACGGTGTTCAAGACGCTCAGCTCGCCCGGCGGTGGCGGCTACAACGAACTGCGCATCGAAGACCGCAAGGGCGCCGAGCAGATCTACCTCCACGCCCAGCGCGACTGGGACGAGAACATCGAGCACGACCAGAAGATCCGCGTCGGCCACGAGCGTCACGACACCGTGGAAGCCAGCAGCTACAGCGAGTTCAGGGCCGAGGAACACCGCACGACTCACGGCGACCGCAAGACCGAAGTCAGAGCCAGCGATCACCTCATCGTCGGCAACACCCAGCACGTCCGGATCGGCAGCGGGCAGTTCATCGAAGCCGGCGATGAGATCCACTACTACGCCGGCAGCAAGGTCGTCATCGACGCCGGGATGGAACTCACCGCCAGCGGTGGCGGCAGCTTCCTCAAGCTCGACCCCAGTGGCGTTACGGTGAGCGGCGCGACGATCAAAATGAATTCCGGTGGCGCACCCGGTAGCGGCTCGGGGCTGAAGGTGCTTGCGTCCGTCCTGCCCAATGCGGCGGGCAAGGCCCGCGCCGGCGCCAAGCCGAAGCTGGCGCTGGCCAACACCCAGCTGATGATGGCACGCAAGGCGCGGCAGATCGGCGCCAGCCGCTGCCCGATCTGCGAAGCCTGCAGAGACGGCGTCTGCGACACGGGGCCGAGCGCATGAACGAGCCCCTGTGCCAGTGGCTCGATGACCAGCGGGCGCAACAGCGACAGCTGCTACTCGTTATCGACAGCCTGGCCGAACCCAATCCCGTTCAGGAGCTGTTTGCCCGCGACCTGATGCACGATTACGTCAATCTCTACCATGCAACCGAGTTTGCCGACCTGGCGGATATCGGTCCGTGGCTGGTCGCCTTGAGCGAGTTCGAAATCGCGCGGATCCAGCCGTTGCTCGATGCGCCCGAACGCAACTGGGGCTGGTTGGCCAGCGCCGACCGCGTCGAGCTGCCTGTCCTCGCGCAGCATTGGCACGAACGTATGCAGGTAGATGATCAGGGACAGCGCTCGCTGTACCGATTCCAGGACAACCGGGTCATCGCCCGTCACCTTGCCGAGCTTGCAACGCCCCAGCAACCGTTGCTGCTTGGCCCTCTGGCGAGCGCCCTGTGCTGGGATGGTGAGCATTGGCGGTGTTTCGATAACCCGCGCCCGGGACAGTACGCTGCACCGTTCGAAGCCGCCTGGTTGGCCCTGCCCGAACCGGACAGGGTCGTGCAGGAGATCCATCGTCATAACCTGACGCTTTGGCTGTGGCAGAACCATGCGGCGGCCACCGCGCGCCTCGCCGAAACTCGCGTTCTCAGCGATTGGCTGAGTGAGCAGCTGGATAAGGCCGAAGTCTGGGGATGGCGGTCGCTGGAACACCTACAGTTCCTGCTGCGTTACCAGCTCGACCCGGAACTCGCGAACCATCCCGCCTGGATTCCCGAAGAACGGGAATCGCCTGAAATGCATTTCGCCAGGCTCAGCCAGATGCTGCACGCCACTTCTACTGCTCGGGATCAATTGTTATGAATCATTACCTCAAGGCATCCCGCATTCATGTGCTCTCACCTTTGCTGCTGGGATTCTCCCTGAGTGCCTGCAGTGCACTGGGTTCGTTCGGCGGGGAATCCTTCATTTTTGAAGGCGAGTTACCGGCCGATTTCTCGCTCAAGGCGCAAGCAGAATATGACGTCGCCGATGCATGCAATGGCCGCAGCCAAAGCAAGACATTCAAAACGGATTATGAGAGCGCTCCGCATCAATATCGTTTCAAGATTCCGGTCAACTACCGTTCCGGCTTATGCGAAATGCAACTGGCAAAGGTGAAGCTGACCATAAACGGGCGTTACGGTGGAAAAGAGTGGCAGCAAACCTATGAAAACGGGGGATTGGTCATAGTCGATAAACTTCCAGAGGGTGCCCCGGCGTTTGGAGGTGATGGGGTTCTTGCGAAGACGGCGGTGTGTGCTTGGTGGTTCCAGCTTAGTAAGGCTAAATCCCGACAGGGGCAAATCAGCAAATTGCTCAACTGCAGGGGAGGCGGGGCATACTTAGTCAGCGCAGAGTTGCCGGGAAGAACGGTTAGATTAATATTTCAGGCTAATCCCGAAGAGAAGCCGTATCGGGACAATACTTGGATAAAGACTTCAAAAGGATGGAAGCCTTGCTTGCCAAAGGACGGTTGGCAGCAATGTCAAAATCCGCCTGTATTCAAAACGTTTGAAATGAACGGCCAGGAATGCAGCGTGTATCCAAATTGCACGGAATGATCAAGGATGAATAAAACAGCCGCAGCTACCCTCGAGTGCCCATTAAGGGATAATTGGATCAGTTTTCGCTTGGTGGATGAGCATGGGGATGGAAGCCCCTATGCTGGCTTGTCTTATAAACTACATGGTAACCAAGGCCAGATTCTGGATGGGGTTTTGAATGGCGAAGGTTTTGCGAGAATCGACCATTTGTTGTGTGGTCCTTTGATTCTCGATTTATCGACGTCGCCCCTGAAATACCCTGATCCGTGGTACGAAGAAATCTCGATTAGAGATAAGTTCAGTATTCCCCTAACGAATCTGCAAATCGCAGCTGAACAATCGCCTTCCGGGCCGCGTACAGACGGAAAAACCTATCTAGCGGAAGCGCGTGCATCACAAGAGAAAGCTCGTTTTTTTCGAGTCGAAGTTAGGGATTTCGCTAAGGCTGCTGGCCATCTACCCGAGGCAGACAAGACATGGCAGCCGCGCCCTCCAGCCATTCCAAAACGAAATGTCGGTTTGCCGGAAGATCAACCGGGAGTCGTGTTAATGGCAGAAAGCGCGCATTACGTACTCGAAGTCAAAGCCCTGCGCGCCTATAGCCCACTGTTTTCTAGGGATAAGGACTTCTGTGCGTTGAACGCCTATCACCTGGCGGTGATGAGCGCCTTTGTCTACGCGCCGTTCAGCAAGGAGCCGGGATCGTTCGAGCGTTATGAATCGTCGCCGCCACCCTACACGTCTCTCGGCAGCATCGGTCATGTGTTGCAGAATCAGTTGGGACGCCTGGTTAAGCCAACACAATTTAACGCCGCCGGGCCATACCATTTGCTCTGTGAGGAGGTGCCTTATTCCAAGCGCCTGGAAATCATGCCGTACGATCCCGAGCGCTATGTGACGGAGGCGGAGGAGGGCTGGAAGAACCCTGAGGACGTGCACTTTCTCTACGACAAGGATTCCAGTACCCAGGCATTCATCACCCACAACGACAAGATCGTGCTGATTTCGGTGCGCGGCACCCAAGAGATGCTCGCCGACACCGGTCGTGATCTGGACGCGCGCCAGGTGCCCTATGAGGGCATAGGCCAAGCCCACCGCGGCTTCCATGGCGGCTTCCTCGCGGTGAAGCCTTTTGTCGAGCGCTATCTGGAAGCGTTCTACACCGCCGAACACACGCTCATCGTCTGCGGCCACAGCCTCGGTGGTGCTATCGCGCTGCTGCTGGCGGAATGGCTTCGTCGAAAGTGGTCCGACGACGTTCAGCTCTATACCTACGGCGCACCTCGCGCCGGCGACCGTGCGTTCGTCCAGGCAGCTCAAGCGCTGACCCACCATCGCATCGTCAATCACGACGATCCCATCCCGGCCTTGCCGCTGCCTTGGATGGATGCCGAGTGGAAGCTGGCGCTGCCCGGTACCGCGCTACTGTTCAGTTCGCCGGTGGCCGGCATCGTGCTGTTGCTCGCGGGATTGGTGAACCTGCACGGCGATCCGTACGAGCATCATGGTGAGCAGCGGCACTTCATGCCGCGCAAGCCGGGCGGCGGAAGCGAGGCAGCCATTCTCTGGCAGCCGGGCTGTGCGCTGATCGACGAGCAGACCTGTGCGCGCTACATGGGAGAGATCGCCCTCGACGGGGATATGCCAGAGCGTGTTCCGCTGTCCGGCGCGCATCACTCGAGCGATAGCGGCTACGCCCGCGCAGCCTTGACGACGCTGCTGCGCTGGCATGACAGCGTCGAGAAACGCCAGGGCGCATTGTTCACCGACAGTGAAGTTCGCGATATCCACGCCCAGGTGAAGGATGTCCGGCAGCTGCTCGAGAGTTGGCAGCCGCGCTCCTTCAACGAGTTCCGCTGGGAGGTCCGGCGCAGCGGCGACATGCGTTTCTATGGCAAGAGCGATCTGGAGCTGCGCGCCATCTACGCCGACGCGCTGCAGAAAGGCGAGCAGCTTCGCAACGAGCAGGAGCAAGCTTTGTCGCGGGCGCAGCAGCGTCTGCTGGCTCAAGCCGCGCGGATGGTTACGCCGCGCAGCGTGCTGGGTGAATTTGCCGGGCGGGCGGACGTGGGCGAACTGTTTGCCCAGTGGCAGAGCCTGAAAGAGCACCAGGCGGCGCAGAAGCTGGCGGGACTCGCTGCCAGATCGACACCCAGCTACGCCTAGCGGCTCGACGCGGTTGGTCGACTGCCGGCGCGCTCGCTGAAGCCGGGCGCGCCGAACACGGGGCCGGAATTATCGGTTCGCCTGCCGATGGCAGTACGTGCCGATCACCCTCTCGTCGTGCCGCTCTCCAGTTCGCGCATCAGCAGGGCGTATTGCAGCGCCACGCCTTCCGGCACCGGCAGGTAGACGGTGTGGCCGTCGCCCGGTGCGACGTCGATGGTCTCGCCGCGGCTGTTCTCCAGTGCTTCCAGGCGCAGGTTGAGATTGCCCTGCGGCGTCATCAGCTCCAGCCGGTCACCCACCGCGAAGCGGTTCTTCACCTTCACCTCGGCCAGGCCGTTGCGCCGCTCGCCGGTCAGCTCGCCGACGAACTGCTGGCGCTCGGAGAGCGAGAAGCCGCGCTCGTAGTTCTGGTATTCGTCATGCACGTGACGGCGCAGGAAGCCCTCGGTGTAGCCGCGGTGCGCCAGCGATTCCAGCGTGTCCATCAGCGACCTGTCGAACGGCCGGCCGGCCAGTGCGTCGTCGATGGCCTTGCGGTAGACCTGCGCGGTGCGCGCCACGTAGTAGTGGCTCTTGGTGCGGCCCTCGATCTTCAGCGAATGCACGCCCATCTGCACCAGCCGCTCGACGTGCTGCACGGCGCGCAGATCCTTGGAGTTCATGATGTAGGTGCCGTGCTCGTCCTCGGTCGCCTCCATGAATTCGCCGGGACGCGAGACGTCCTCGAGCAGGAATACCTTGTCGGTCGGCGCGCCGACGCCCAGCGTCGGGTTGTCCTGTGCCTCGACCTGCTGCACGGCGATGGGTTCGTAGAGGTGAACCGAGTTGCCCAGCTCATCCTCCTTGGCCTCGTGGGTCTTGTATTCCCAGCGGCAGGCGTTGGTGCAGGTGCCCTGGTTGGGGTCGCGCTTGTTGATGTAGCCCGACAGCAGGCAGCGGCCGGAATAGGCCATGCACAGCGCGCCGTGGACGAACACTTCCAGCTCCATGCCCGGCACCTGTTCGCGGATCTCGCCGATCTCCTCCAGCGACAGCTCGCGCGAGAGGATCACCCGGCTGACGCCCTGGCTTTCCCAGAACTTCACCGTCGCCCAGTTCACCGCGTTGGCCTGTACCGAGAGATGGATGGTCTGCTGCGGGAAATGCTGGCGCACCAGCATGATCAGCCCCGGGTCGGACATGATCAGCGCGTCCGGGCCCATCGCCACCACCGGTTCGAGGTCCTTGATAAAGGTCTTCAGCTTGGCGTTATGCGGGGCGATGTTGACCACCACGTAGAACTGCTTGCCCAGCGCGTGGGCCTCGTCGATGCCCAGCTTGAGATTGGCGTGGTCGAACTCGTTGTTGCGCACGCGCAGGCTGTAGCGTGGCTGCCCCGCGTAGACCGCGTCGGCGCCGTAGGCGAAGGCGTAGCGCATGGATTTCAGCGTGCCGGCGGGTGACAGCAGCTCGGTACGGTGGGTGGTACTCATGGGGGCGGGACTCGCAGGGGCATCGAAGCGCGGCATTCTACTGCGCTCGTGCCCGGCGTGCGCGGCCAATGGGCGGATCGGCGGTCGTGCAGGGCGCCCCGTCTGGCGGAACGCCCGCTGGCCTCAGGTAGGCGATGCCTCCTTGAGCATCTCGTAGAGGCGGTCCTTGAGCTGCAGTTTTTCCTTCTTCAGGGCTTCGACTTCGCTGTCGGTGCCGGGGATGATGCGCGCCTCGATGTTCTTGACGCGCTGGTCCAGCTCATTGTGCTCGTCGAACAGGCGGGCGAACGTCCGGTTCTCCGCCTTCAGGCGGGTGATCAGATCGCGGTATTCGGGGAACATGGCAACTCCTGCTGCATGGGGGAGCGGGTGGACAGGCGCTACGGTCTGCGCGAACCGTGACCTGCCGCCTGTTTCCATGGTCGTCCCGCCCTGTGCCGGCGGTATTGATCGGGGTCATGCGCCGGTAGCGAAAGGCCAGACAGCAAAACGCCGGGACGTGCCCGGCGTTTCGACCGCATGCGCGGATCAGGCGGCGGCGATCACGTCGCCATGGTTCTCCGGCTCGATCAGCGCGCGGTGCAGCGCGGCGATGGCGGCGGCGTAGTCTTCCTCGTTGACCACGCACTGCATCTCCACCTGGCGGATCGACTGGTGCAGCGCCTGGATGCTGATGCCGGCCTCGGCCAGCGCGGTGGCGGTGCGTGCGAGGATGCCCTTGACCTTGAGGTTGGAGCCGATCGCCGACACCACGGCGACGTTGTGCATGGTCACCTCGGCGGCCGGGAAGCGCTCCTCGATCAGCCGCGCGGCGCGGTTGATCGCCTTGCGCGAGCCGCTGACGTAGTAGGTGATGCTGTTGGCGTCGCAGCCCTTGTTGATCACGTACAGCTTGAGCTGCTTGAGCAGCTTGCTGATCTCGATGTCGTGTTCGGGGTCGCCGAGCATTTCCTGGTCGAATACCTCGATGCCGAAGACATCCTTGCGCCCGGCGATGATCTCCACGCAGGGCCGCGCGCTGCAGTAGCCCTGGCTGATCAGCGTGCCGCCGTGCTCGGGCTCGAAGGCGTTCTTGATGCGCAGCTCGATGCCGGCGCGGCGCAGCGTGCGCGCGGCGCGCGGGTGGATCGCTTCCATGCCGAGGTTCGACAGCTGATCGGCGACGTCGTAGTTGGTGCGGCCGATGGTGACCACCTTGTCGACGCCGACCAGGTTCGGGTCGGCGCTGCTGAGGTGGAATTCCTTATGGATGATCGCCTCGCGCGCGCCGGTGGCGGCGGCGATCTGGGCGAAGGTGATCTCGCTGTAGCCGCGGTCGAAGGTGTTCATCAGGCCCTCGGCGCAATGCGCGTAGCCGGTGGCGATGATCAGCTCGCGGCTGAGATCGAGGCCGGCGAAGCTCTGCGCGATCATCGTCTCGAACGGCAGCGGCTTGTCCATCTGCCAGCCGCTGAGGTCGACCAGCCGCGCATTGATGTCGCGCTGCCGCAGCGCCAGCACGCTGTTGAACGCGCTGTGCGCTTCGCCAAGGGAGGCGAGCATTTCGCGCACCTTCATCAGGTTCTCGCTGAGCTGGAAATGGCCGTAGCTGCACAGCTTGTGCAGGCTGTCCATGCAATCGCGGGCGTCGTTGATGCGCTCGTTGACGAAGCGGTCGGCGGCTTGCAGCTCGGGCGTGCCGGTGAGCAGCTCGGCGTTCTTCTCCAGCATGCGCTGGCGCACGGTCTCAAGCGCTTCGCGCCAGGCTTCGTCGTTGTGCGCCTCGGCGAAGCGCTGGTAGACGCCCGGCTCGCCGGTCTTCTTGTGCTCGAGCAGCAGGTTGGTCATGCCGCTGTAGGCCGAGACGACGAACACGCGCTGGTACAGCGCGTCACCCTGGCGCGAGCCGATGAAGATATTGTCGAGCAGTTCGTCGAAGCGGCTCATCGACGTGCCGCCGATCTTTTCCACGGTATGCATCTATTTATTACGTCCGCATCTGGCAGGCCGCTGGCAGGCCGCGCGCGGGAGCGCCGGCGGTCAACGAGCTGGAAATGGATTCATCCCCCGGCCGTGTGGCACGGCCGGGGTCGGGTCGTCATCAGACGCACCCGAACGCCTCAAGGATACTGTTGCGGCTGAATGTCGAGCGGCTTGAATGTCTCACGCTCGGCGACGAACGCCGGGCGCGGCTTGTGCGCGCAGAACGGAGCCAGCAGCGCATTATCCACATGGTTGTAGACGTAGAACAGATTGCTCCGCGCACTGGGCGTGATATTGCCGTTGGAGCCGTGCATGGTGTTGCAGTCGAAGAACACCACGCTGCCGGCGGGGCCGGTGGCGCAGTCGATGCCGAAACGGCTGGCCAGCTCGCTCAGGCTGTTCTGGTCGGGCACGCCGATCTCCTGCTTGCGCAGGGATTTCTCGTAGTGATTCTCCGGCGTGGCGCCGACGCAGCGCACGTAGTGGCGGTGCGAACCGGGCATCAGCATCAGCGGGCCATTGTGCGGCTCGTTGTCGGTCAACAGGATCGAGCAGGACAGGCAGCGCATGCGCGGCATGCCGTCCTCGACGTGCCAGGTCTCGAAATCCGAATGCCAGTAGAACTCCTTGCCGCTGAAGCCGGGTTTGAAGTTCATCCGCGACTGATGCACATAGACGTCGCCGCCGAGGATGAAGCGGGCGATGCCGGCGATGCGCTCATCGGCGGCGACGCGGGCAAACAGCGGGTTGTCCTTGTGGATGGCGAACACCGAGCGGATCGCGCCGCTGTCGGGTTCCTGGATGGTCTTGCCGGAGTCGGCGACGGCCGGATCCCGGCGCATGCGCTCGAGTTCGGCGCGAAACAGCGCCACTTCCGCGGCACTGAACAGATTGGGGATGACCAGGTAGCCGTCGCGCTCGAAGCGTTCGATCAGCTCGGCGGCGATCGGCGCGTTCTCCAGGTCGCTGCGGTAGACGACCGGGTCCAGACGGTCCTGCCAGCGCGGCTGGTCCTCGTGGCGCGAGGGATACAGGTCGGCTTGCATAGGCTGCACGCTTGCCTCCTTTCTTGTAGTGGCGGGGCGGCATGCTCGCCGCCCCGGTGAATCAGACGGTTTCGGCCTCCAGCGGATAGACGCCGCTGGCGTCGTGCACTTCGCGGCCGTTGAGCGGCGGGTTGAACACGCAGGCGAGCTTCATGTCTTCGCTGCCGCCACGCAGCAGGTGCTCGTCATGCTGATCCAGCACGTACAGCGTGCCCGGCTCGATCTTGTAGATCTTGCCGTCGGCGAGGGTTTCGATCTCGCCGTTGCCGCTGATGCAATACACCGACTCGAAGTGGTTCTGGTAGTGGATGTGTGTCTCGCTGCCGGCGTAGATGGTGGTGATGTGGAAGGAGAAACCGACGTTGTCCTCCTTGAGCAGCATGCGGGTGCTGTCCCAGGTGCCGGTCTGGCTGTGGACTTTGCGCTCGGTCTTTTCGCATTCGGCGAGGGTTCTGACGATCATCTGCAAATACCTCAGGAAGCCTGGTTCGCGGTTTGCTCGCTCATCACGGCGGCGAACGCCTTGTCGAGGATGGCGAGCGCCTTGTCGATCTGGTCGTCGCCGATCACCAGCGGGCAGAGGCACTTGACCACCTCGCTGTGGGCGCCGCTGGTCTCGATCACCAGACCGTTGTCGAAGGCGTGACGGCAGGCGGCGGCAGCGATCTCGCCATCCGGGCAGCTGATGCCGAGCATCATTCCGCGGCCCTTGAGGAACAGCGAATCCGGGCCGTGGCGGCGGATGATGCGCTGCATGCCGTCGGCGATGCGCTTGCCCTTGGCTTTCACGCTGCTGGCGAACGCGTCGTTCTGCCAGAAGTGCTCCAGCGCCGCGGCGGCGGTGACGAAGGCGTGGTTGTTGCCGCGGAAGGTGCCGTTGTGTTCGCCCGGCTGCCACTGGTCCAGCTCCTGGCGCAGCAGCACCATGGCGAACGGCAGGCCGTAGCCGGACAGCGACTTGGACAGGGTGACGATGTCCGGCTGAATGCCCATCTCCTCGAAGCTGAAGAAGCTACCGGTGCGGCCGCAGCCGGCCTGGATGTCGTCGACGATCAGCAGCATCTCGTGCTTGTGGCAGAGCTTTTCCAGCTTGCGCATCCACTCGGCCGAGGCGACGTTCAGGCCGCCTTCGCCCTGCACCGTCTCGACGATCACCGCGGCCGGCTTGTCGATGCCGCTGGAGGGGTCGGACAGCAGCTTGTCCATCATGCCGATGGTGTTGGTCTTGTCGCCGAAGTAGTTGGCGTAGGGCATGCGGCTGACATCGCTGAGGCCGGTGCCGGCGCCGCCGCGGTGGTGCTGGTTACCGGTCGCGGCCAGCGCGCCGATGCTGCAGCCGTGGAAGCCGTTGGTGAAGCTGATGATGTTGTTGCGCCCGGTGACCTTGCGCGCCAGCTTCAACGCCGCCTCGACCGCATTGGTGCCGGTCGGGCCG
Source organism: Pseudomonas sp. FIP_A4 (assembly GCF_036701605.1). Taxonomy (NCBI): domain Bacteria; kingdom Pseudomonadati; phylum Pseudomonadota; class Gammaproteobacteria; order Pseudomonadales; family Pseudomonadaceae; genus Pseudomonas; species Pseudomonas sp. FIP_A4. The sequence continues at coordinate 124,111 of NZ_JAYDXP010000126.1, forward strand.
GTGAACTGCATGCGGTAGGCGCCCATGCCGCGTGGCTCGAGAATCAGCCGGTTGAAGGTGTCGAGAAAGCGCGCCTTGGCCGCGGTGTACATGTCCAGGCCGTGGGTGATGCCGTCGTGCTCGATGTAGTCGAGCAGCGCCTGCTTGAGTACCGGGTGGTTGTGCCCGTAATTGAGCGTGCCGGCACCGGCGAGGAAGTCGATGTAACGCTTGCCGTCGTGGGTGACCAGTTCGGCGCCCTGGGCCTTGTCGAAGACCACGGGGAAGGAACGGCAGTAGCTGCGAACCTGGGATTCGTTCAGTTCAAAGGTGTTCATACGTGCTCCTTGAGCTCTTCTTCTAGGTGGGAAACGGTGAACGGACCGGCGCGGTAGAGCACCTCGTCCTCGTGCTGTCCGGCGAAATGCACGTCGCGGGCGAACAGCGTGCGTGTCGTGCAATTGGCGTCGAGGCGGTCGAAGGCGCGCTTGAACAGCGCCTGCGACGCCGCGTTGTCCGGCGAGATGGTGGTTTCCATGAAACGTACGCCGTGTTCGCCAGCGACGCGGGCGGTCAAGGCCAGCAGCATGCGCAGGGCCAGCCCCTGGCCACGCATCGAGGCGTCGACGGCGACCTGCCAGACGAACAGCGTGTCCGGCCGTGAGGGCGGGCGATAACCGGAGATGAAGCCGACCAGGCGGCCGTCGGCGGTTTCGGCGGCGATGGCGGTGTCGGCGAAGTCGGAGCACTGCAGCAGGTTGCAGTAGACCGAGTTCCTATCGAGGGGCTGGCAGCGCGCCACCAGCTGATGGAGGTTGTAACCGTCGCTGTCGGTTGGACGACGGAGCATTACGGTGGCAAAACTCAAAACAACTCCTTTCGGTTGATACTGTCCTTTTTCAGGGTAAACACATTGAAAAGATTATCTCAACCCGCTGCGCCGATATTGCCGCGAGTCAGCGGAGATGAACTCGTAGAATATCCACGGATAACGGCAAGTTGCCGAAGGTGATTCAATGTGTTTCACGGGGCCAATTCGAGCGAGATACAAAGGTCGATGCGGAAGTTGAACTTGGCGTCCGCGCAAAGTTCCATGCGAATGGCTCAAGGGTAGGCTGCAGGCCTCGTAATGCGTGGCTTTGTGGCGGATTTGATTGCCGCGCTGTCAGTCTCGAGAACGGTGGAAAGTTTCCGCAGAACTATCTGGCCGATATGGCATGACATGCGGTTGAATATCGCGAACCAACTGTTGGGTGAACTTGCGTGGTTCGCTGGCGGACGAGCGCCTTCAACTGGCGCGTTGCCGGAAAGTTGATCTTGTGTGATGTGACGTAGGGTGCCGGAAGTTGATGCGGCTCATCTGGCGGCATATCGGCCATATATGCCGCGCAGTGTCGCGTGATTCCATCGCGCGCACTGCGCGCAGTTCACCCAGTGCGCGCGGAACGCCTCAATGCGACCAGCCGCGACCCTGGCGTTCGATGAGCTGGTGGGCCTGTTCCGGGCCGTCGCTGCCGGCGGGGTAGGGGCGCGGCTTGCGGTAATGGCCCTGCCAGCCGCGCAGGATCGGATCGACCCACTGCCAGGCGGCTTCCACCTCGTCGCGCCGCATGAACAGCGTGGAATCGCCTTCGATCACGTCGAGCAGCAGGCGCTCGTAGGCATCCCAGCGGCGGCTGCTGCTGAAAGCGTGCGCGAGGTTCAGATCCAGCTCCACCGGTTCGAGTTGCATGCCCTTGCCCGGCGCCTTGGCCATCAGCTGCAGGCCGATGCATTCCTCGGGCTGCAGGCGGATCACCAGGCGGTTGGCTTCGCCCTTCTTGAACAGCAGGTGCGGCACCGGCTTGAAGGTGATGATGATCTCCGAGCGCTTGCGCGCCATGCGCTTGCCGGTGCGCAGGTAGAACGGCACGCCGGCCCAGCGCCAGTTGTCGATCTCGGTCTGCACGGCGACGAACGTTTCGGTGTCGCTGTCATTGTCGATGCTGGGCTCGAAGTAGTAAGCCGGCACGTCGTGGCCGCCGATCTGGCCGGCTCCGTACTGGCCGCGCACGGTCTTGTCCAGCACGTCCATGCCGGTGATCGGCTTGAGCGCCTGCAGCACCTTGACCTTCTCGTTGCGCACCGACTCAGCGTCGAAGCGCACCGGCGCCTCCATCGCCACCAGGCAGAGCAGTTGCAGTAGGTGGTTCTGCAGCATGTCGCGCATGGCGCCGGCGTGGTCGTAGTAGCCGCCGCGGTTCTCCACGCCGAGCGTTTCGGCCACGGTGATCTGCACATGATCGATATGCCCGGCGCGCCAGATCGGCTCGAACAGCGCGTTGGCGAAGCGCAGCGCCATGAGGTTCTGCACGGTTTCCTTGCCCAGGTAGTGGTCGATCCGGTAGATGCGCGACTCGGCGAACACCGCGCCGATCGCCGCATTGATCGTGCGCGCCGATTCCAGCGAGTGGCCGATGGGTTTCTCCAACACGATGCGCGCGTTTTCCCCGGCCAGTCCGGCGCTTTCCAGATGGCTGGCGATGGGCTCGAACAGGTCCGGCGCGGTGGCCAGGTAGTAGACCCGCACGCGCCTGTCACCGCTGCCCAGGTGATGCGCCAGGCGGACGAATTCGCCGCGCTGGCTGGCGTCCATGGCGAAATAGTCCAGCCGCTGGGCGAAGGCCTGCCAGGTGTCGACGCTGAAATCGCCGCGCGCGACCTGCGCCCGGCAGTGGCGTTCGGCTAGCGCCAGGTAGCCGGCGCGGTCGAGCTTCTTGCGCGCCAGCGCGAGAATCCGCACGTCGCTGTGCAGGCGACCGTCGCGGTGCAAGTGGTAGAGCGCCGGCAGCAGTTTGTGCAGGGTCAGGTCGCCGGTTCCGCCGAACACGAGCATGTCACAGGAAATCGACACGGGAGCACTCCTGGAGGCCAAAAAAGGGGCGTCACGGCGAGGCTTGTAGTATAACTACCGCCCCACTACAACCCGCTGATGGTCGAGCGGCGCTGCGGCGCCCAGGCCATCGGACGCGAGCATAAGCGAGTCCGCCACGTGAATCTGCTGCAACACATCGCCCAATCGAGAAGCCTGTTGAGGAAGTCGGAACTGAAGGTGGCCGACCACGTCCTGCTCGATCCGGCCTCGGTGATGCACAGTTCGATGGCCGATCTGGCCCATGCGGTAGGTGTCAGCGAGCCGACCATCGTGCGTTTCTGCCGCGCCATCGGCTGCCAGGGCTTTCAGGACCTCAAGCTGAAACTGGCGCAAAGCCTGGCCGCCGGCGCCAGCTTCGGCCAGTTCGCCATCAGCGAGAACGACTCGGTGATGGATGTCAGTCTGAAGATTTTCGATACCACCCTGCACACCCTGATGGAGGTGCGCGAGCGCCTCGATCCGCAGGCGCTGGAGCGCGCCATCGAGGCCTGCGCCAAGGCCGAGCGGGTGGAGTTCTACGGTTTCGGCGCGTCCGGCGCGGTGGCCACCGATGCCCAGCACAAGTTCTTCCGTCTGCTGCTGTCGGCGGCGGCCTATTCCGACCCGCACATGCAGGCGATGTCGGCGGTGACGCTCAAACCCACCGACGTGGCGATCTGCATCTCGCAGTCGGGGCGCTCCAAGGACCTGCTGATCACCGCCAACGTGGTGCGCGAATCCGGCGCCACGCTGATCACCCTGTGCCCGAGCCAGACGCCGCTGGCCGAGCTGGCGACCATCAACCTGGCCATCGACGTGCAGGAAGACACCGAGATCTACACGCCGCTGACCTCCCGCATCGCCCATCTGGTGGTGATCGACGTGTTGGCGATGGGCGTGGCGATGGCGCGCGGACCGAGCCTGGTCAACCACCTCAAGAGCGTCAAGCGCAGCCTGCGCAGCCTGCGGCTGTCGCCCAAGTCGGTGAAGCACGACGACTGAACCGGCGCGTTCATCGCTCGTTCAACGAGCTGTCTTCAAGGCGTCATCTGGCGGTCCGATGCTGGGTTTCCCGATACCCGTCCTGGGAGACCGCCCATGTACCCGTATACCGACCTTCCGCCGTCCGACGCCAAGGCCCGCCGCAAGGAGCAGGACGTGCGGCGCATGCAGTTCCGTCGCGCCATCGAGAGTTACGCCGAGGAGCGCCGTCTGCACGCGCTGCTGGACCCGTTCGCCGAGCCTGCCGCACTCACTGCACAGCGGGCTTGGGCTGAGAACCGCCGAAGCGCGCGGCCAGCGCACTGACCTGCGCGCGCTGATCACGGATGAAGGCGAAGAATGCCTGGGCCACCGGGCTCAGGCGTTTGCCGCGGGCATGCGCGACGCACCAGCTGCGGTAGAGCGGTAGCTCGTCCACCGGCAGCTCGCGCAGCAGGCCGTGGGCCAGTTCCAGCGTCACCGCATGGCGCGGCAGCAGCGCCACGCCGAGGCCGGCGATCACCGCTTCGCGCAGCGCATCGAGCGAGGCGATCTGCACCGTCTGCGCGAAGTGCGCGCGCTTTTGCTGGAAGTATTCCTCGCAGGCCTTGCGCGTGCCCGAGCCGGGTTCGCGCACCAGCAGCGGATAGGCCGCCAGGTCCTGCAACGACAGCCGGCTGGCCTGACACAGCGGATGCTCCGGCGGCGCCACGGCGACGATCGGGTTGTTGAGGAACGGCAGGAACTCCAGCGCGACTTCCGAGGGCATGAGCGACATGATCACCAGATCGTCGCGGTTGTCCGACAGGCGCTTGATCACCTGCGCACGGTTGACCACGCTCAGTTGCAGGCTGACGTCCGGATGCTGGCGACGAAACGCGGCGAACAGGTGCGGCACGAAGTACTTGGCGCTGGATTCCACCGCCAGGTTGAGCTGGCCCTGCAGCGAGCCCTGCAGGTCGGTCAGCTGCATGTCGAGGCTGTCGAGGCGGGCGAAGATGTCGCTGCTGGCGCGCTTGAGCGCCTCGGCGGCCTCGGTCAGGTAGAGCTTCTTGCCGACGTACTCGAACAGCGGCTGGCCGACCAGCTCCTCCAGCTGGCGAATCTGCAGACTCACCGCCGGCTGGGTCAGCGCCATTTCCTCAGCCGCGCGGCTGTAGGAGCGACTTTCGCAGACGGCGCCGAACACCTGAAGCTGGCGCAGCGTCATGCGCATCAGGGACTTTCGCATGAAGGTTCTCCGGCGCCACGGGCGCCTGGCAGACAACGAATTTTTACTGTTCAAGCGGTCAGCTAAGCGCGCCGCAGCCCGGTATTACCGGTATCTGCACGCATGTATAAGTTTTCACTTATCCATAAGCAAACAATTATTTATTTTCGGTAATCGATAAGCGAGGCGTAGGGTAAAAAACGCTCGCCGAGGCGGGCACTTCCCGACCCGTCCTGCGGGTCGCCTGCTCATCGATCCGAGGAAGACAGCGTGATCAAGAAGCTGCTGATCGCCAACCGCGGGGAAATTGCGGTGCGCATCGTGCGTGCCTGTGCCGAAATGGGCGTCCGCTCGGTGGCGGTGTTCTCCGAGGCCGACCGCCATGCGCTGCACGTCAAGCGCGCCGACGAGGCGCATTTCATCGGCGAAGACCCGCTGGCCGGCTACCTGAACCCGCGCAAGCTGGTGAACCTGGCGGTGGAAACCGGCTGCGATGCCCTGCATCCGGGCTACGGCTTCCTCTCCGAGAATGCCGAACTGGCGGAAATCTGCGCCGAGCGTGGCATCCGCTTCGTCGGTCCGAGCGCCGAGGTCATCCGCCGCATGGGCGACAAGACCGAAGCGCGGCGCAGCATGATCAAGGCTGGCGTGCCGGTCACGCCGGGCACCGAAGGCAACGTCGCCGACCTCGCCGAGGCGCTGCGCGAAGCTGAGCGCATCGGCTACCCGGTGATGCTCAAGGCCACCTCCGGCGGTGGCGGCCGCGGTATCCGTCGCTGCAACACGCGCGCCGAGCTGGAAGCGGCCTACCCGCGCGTCATTTCCGAGGCGACCAAGGCCTTCGGCAGTGCCGAGGTGTTCCTCGAGAAATGCATCGTCGAGCCCAAGCATATCGAGGCGCAGGTGCTGGCCGACTCCTTCGGCAACACCGTGCACCTGTTCGAGCGCGACTGCTCGATCCAGCGGCGCAACCAGAAACTCATCGAGATCGCGCCCAGCCCGCAGCTGACCCCCGAGCAGCGCGCCTACATCGGCGATCTGGCGGTGAAGGCGGCCAAGGCGGTGGGCTACGAGAACGCCGGCACCGTGGAGTTCCTGCTCGCCGATGGCGAGGTGTACTTCATGGAGATGAACACCCGCGTGCAGGTGGAACACACCATCACCGAGGAAATCACCGGCATCGACATCGTGCGCGAGCAGATCCGCATCGCCTCCGGCCAGCCGCTGTCGGTCAAGCAGGAAGACATCCAGTACCGCGGCTACGCGCTGCAGTTCCGCATCAACGCCGAGGACCCGCGCAACAACTTCCTGCCGTGCTTCGGCAAGATCACCCGCTACTACGCGCCCGGCGGCCCCGGCGTGCGCACCGACACGGCGATCTACACCGGCTACACCATCCCGCCGTATTACGACTCCATGTGCCTGAAGCTGGTGGTCTGGGCGCTGACCTGGGAAGAGGCGCTGGCGCGTGGCTCGCGCGCCCTGGACGACATGCGTGTGCAGGGCGTGAAGACCACCGCCACCTACTACCAGCAGATCCTGGCCAACCCGGATTTCCGCAGCGGCCAGTTCAACACCAGCTTCGTCGATAACCACCCGGAGCTGCTGCACTACTCGATCAAACGCAAGCCGGGCGAACTGGCCCTGGCCATCGCCGCTGCCATTGCCGCCCACGCAGGCCTGTGAGGAACGACCCATGACTGCTCAGAAGAAAATCAGCGTTACCGACACCATCCTGCGTGACGCCCACCAGTCGCTGCTGGCGACCCGCATGCGCACCGAAGACATGCTGCCGATCTGCGACAAGCTCGACCGCGTCGGCTACTGGTCGCTGGAAGTCTGGGGCGGCGCCACGTTCGACGCCTGCGTGCGCTTCCTCAAGGAAGACCCGTGGGAGCGTCTGCGCCAGCTCAAGGCCGCGCTGCCCAATACCCGCCTGCAGATGCTGCTGCGCGGGCAGAACCTGCTCGGCTACCGCCACTACAGCGACGACGTGGTCGAAGCCTTCGTCGCCAAGGCGGCGGAGAACGGCATCGACGTGTTCCGCATCTTCGATGCGATGAACGACGTGCGTAACCTGGAGACCGCCATCCGTGCGGTGAAGAAGGCCGGCAAGCACGCCCAGGGCACCATCGCCTACACCACCAGCCCCGTGCACACCATCGACGCCTTCGTCGAGCAGGCGCGCAAGATGGCAGCGATGGGCATCGACTCCATCGCCATCAAGGACATGGCCGGCCTGCTCACGCCGTACGCCACCGGCGCGCTGGTCAAGGCGCTGAAGCAAGCGCTGCCGCTGCTGGACGTGGTGGTGCACTCGCACGACACCGCTGGCGTCGCCAGCATGTGCCAGCTCAAGGCCGTGGAGAACGGCGCCGACCGCATCGACACCGCGATCTCGTCGATGGCCTGGGGCACCAGCCACCCGGGCACCGAGTCGATGGTCGCCGCGCTGCGCGACACGCCGTACGACACCGGCCTGGATCTCGAGCTGCTGCAGGAGATCGGCCTGTACTTCTACGCGGTGCGCAAAAAGTACCACCAGTTCGAGAGCGAATTCACCGGCGTCGACACCCGCGTGCAGGTCAACCAGGTGCCCGGCGGGATGATTTCCAACCTCGCCAACCAGCTCAAGGAGCAGGGCGCGCTGCATCGCATGGATGAAGTGCTGGCCGAGATTCCGAAGGTGCGCAAGGACCTCGGCTACCCGCCGCTGGTCACGCCGACCTCGCAGATCGTCGGCACCCAGGCGTTCTTCAACGTGCTCGCCGGCGAGCGCTACAAGACCATCACCAACGAGGTGAAGCTCTACTTGCAGGGCCGCTACGGCCAGGCTCCGGCGCCGGTATGCGAGCGCCTGCGCTTCATGGCCATCGGCAGCGAGGAGGTCATCGAGTGCCGCCCGGCCGATCTGATCGCACCCGAGCTGGACAAGCTGCGCAAGGAAGTCGGCGCGCTGGCCAAGAGCGAGGAGGACGTGCTGACCTACGCCATGTTCCCGGACATCGGCCGCAAGTTCCTCGAGGAGCGCGAAGCCGGCGCCCTGCAGCCCGAAGCGCTGCTGCCGATCCCGGGCACCACCGCCAACGTCGCCCAGGAGGGCGTGCCGACCGAGTTCGTCATCGACGTGCACGGCGAAACCTACCGCGTCGACATCACCGGCGTCGGCGTCAAGGCCGAAGGCAAGCGCCACTTCTATCTGTCCATCGACGGCATGCCGGAAGAAGTGGTGTTCGAGGCGCTCAACGAGTTCGTCGGCGGTGGCAGCAGCGGGCGCAAGCAGGCCAGCGCGCCGGGCGACGTTAGCACCACCATGCCGGGCAATGTGGTCGACGTGCTGGTCAAGGTCGGCGATGTAGTCAAAGCCGGCCAGCCGGTGCTGGTCAGCGAGGCGATGAAGATGGAGACCGAAATCCAGGCGCCGATCGCCGGCACCGTGAAGGCGGTGCACGTCGCCAAAGGTGACCGCGTGAACCCGGGCGAAGTCTTGATTGAAATCGAGGCCTGATAGCGCGTGTCGTAACGGATCAGGGAGCCCGCGCGGCTCCCTTTTTTTCAGCCGCGGATGGCGACCAGGGACGGTGCTCGGATTCCAATCCTCTGCCAGGAGTAACAAATGGGTATCGACCCCGTCGTATTGTTCTTCGTCTTCGGCCTGTTCGCCGGGCTGCTCAAGAGCGAACTGAAGCTGCCACCGGCGCTGTACGACACGCTGTCCATCGTGCTGCTGCTGGCCATCGGCTTGCACGGCGGCGTCGAGCTGGCCGAACAGGCCAGCGCCGCGCTGCTCGGCCAGTCGCTGTTGGTGCTGGCGTTGGGCATGCTGCTGCCGGTGCTGGCGTTCGGCCTGTTGCGCGGCCTGCGCTTCGACCGCATCAATGCCGCCGCGGTCGCCGCGCACTACGGCTCGGTCAGTGCCGGCACCTTCGCCGTGGTGGTGGCCTATCTGGCGGCGCGCCAGGTGGCGTTCGAGAGCTACATGCCGTTGTTCGTGGCGATCCTCGAGATTCCGGCGATCCTGGTCGGCATCCTGCTGGCCAAGGGCGTGTCGCGCGAGACGCAGTGGAAGGCGCTGGGCCGCGAGATCTTCCTCGGCAAGAGCATCATGTTGCTGCTGGGCGGTCTGCTGATCGGCGCGATCGCCGGCAAGGAGGCGATCAAGCCGCTGGAGCCGCTGTACACCAGCATGTTCAAGCCCGTGCTGGCGTTCTTCCTGCTGGAGATGGGGCTGATCGCTTCCGGCCAGCTCGCTTCGCTCAAGCGCTACGGCATCAAGCTCGCCGCGTTCGCGCTGAGCATGCCGCTGCTCGGTGCGCTGATCGGCGCCCTTCTGGCGCGCTTCATGGGGCTGTCGTTGGGCGGCACGGCGATGCTCGCCACGCTGTCGGCGAGCGCCTCGTACATCGCAGTGCCGGCGGCGATGCGCCTGGCGGTGCCGGAGGCCAATCCGTCGTTATCGCTGACCGCCTCGCTGGGCATCACCTTTCCCTTCAACATCCTGCTCGGCATACCGCTCTATCTGGCGCTCGCCGAGCGACTGATCGCCTGGGGACTCTGAGATGAACGCACATACCCGCACGCTGCTCACGGTGATCTGCGAAGCCGCGCTGGAGCACAAGCTGGAAGCCGACCTGCAGGCGCTCGGCGCGCCCGGCTGGACCCTGTCCGACGCACGTGGCAGCGGCAGCCGTGGCGTACGCAACGCCGAGTGGAACACCGACGGCAACATCCGCCTGGAAGTCATCTGCAGTCGCGAGATCGCCGAGCGCATCGCCGAACACCTGCAGGCCCGTTATTACGAACACTTCGCGATGGTCTGCTACCTCGCCGAAGTACAAGTGCTGCGCCCGGAGAAATTCTGAAGCGCGCCAACACACCTTGCGAGAGTCGAACATGAGCAATCAGCAACGCAACGAAAGTGCCCAGGAGGCGCTCGATCACATCATCGGTGGGGTCAAGCGCTTTCGCGAGGAGATCTATCCCCAGCAGCGCGAGCTGTTCGAGAAGCTCGCCTTCGAGCAGAAGCCGCGAGCGATGTTCATCACCTGCGCCGACTCGCGGATCATTCCCGAGCTGATCACCCAGAGCTCGCCGGGCGACCTGTTCGTCACCCGCAACGTCGGCAATGTGGTGCCGCCCTACGGACAGATGCTCGGCGGCGTCTCCACCGCGATCGAGTTCGCCGTGGTGGCGCTTGGCGTGCAGCACATCATCATCTGCGGGCATTCGGACTGCGGCGCGATGAAGGCGGTGCTCGACCCGGCGCCGCTGCAGCGCATGCCCACGGTGAAAGCCTGGCTGCGCCACGCCGAGGTCGCCCGGCATGTGGTGGAAGAGAATTGCGGCTGCGCCAACGAGCACACCCTGGGCATCCTCACCGAGGAAAACGTGGTCGCCCAGCTCGACCACCTGCGCACCCACCCGTCGGTCGCCGCACGCCTGGCCAGCGGCCAGCTGTTCATCCACGGCTGGGTTTACAACATCGGCACCAGCGAGATCCGCGCCTACGATGCGCAGTCCGGCGCCTTCCGCCTGATCGGCGACGGCCCGCTGCCGATGGCCACGCCGCGGGCGCGCTATCTGGCGGAGTGAGCCGGATCCGATCGAGAAATTTGCTGGAAAAGCGCAGCGGCTAGCGCGTTTTTCATTGCAGTTACCGATAACACGGCGCAGTTCAGGCAACTTTTTCGACGCACGCTGTCTTAGAGGCCAGTGAGGAAAGCGGCTCCGGTCGCCCCTCGGCCAAGGACAGACAGCGTGACACACTCCCTCGAATCGATCGGGTCCGTGCTGGACCCGGCAGCGCCCGTGCGCGACTCGACCGCCACCGCGCCGACGCTCTATCGTGCACTGGCACGTCTGGCCGCTGCCGCTCCGCGGCGGCCGGCACTGCTCGCCACGCGCTTCGCCCCGCTGGATCGCGGCGCCCTGTGCGATCAGCTCGACGGCATCCGCCGCCAGCTGCGCCAGGCCGGTCTCGGTCGCGAGGCGAAGATCGGCGTGATGATCCCCGACGCCGCCCAGGCCGCCGTCGGCATCCTCGGCGTTGCCTGTTCGGCGGTCGCCGTGCCGCTCGATCCGCGCCTCGGGCCGGCCGAGCTGGATCAGTTCCTCGAACAGCTGCCGCTCGATGCGCTGCTGATCATCGACGGCGGCCCCGATGCCGGCTATCGCGCCGCGCACCGGCACGACCTGCCGCTGATCATCGCCGAGCCGGCCGAAGACGGCAGCGCCGGCCTGCTGCTGCGCGCCACGGCCGCGGCCGTTCCGGCGCCCGATGCCGAGCCGGAAGCGGACGCGCCGGCGTTCATCCTGCGCAGCTCCGGCACCACCGCGCGGCCCAAGCTGATTCCGTTCAGCCATCGCAACATGCTCGCCGCCGCGCAGAACTGGCAGCGCTGGTTCCGCCTGAATGCCGAGGACCGCTGCCTGTGCGTCTCGGCGCCGTACTACTCGCACGGGCTCAAGGTGACCATCCTTACCCCGCTGCTCGGTGGCGGCAGCGTGGCGTTCCCGCTCAGCCCGGCGACCGTGGACCTGCACGAGTGGTTCGAGACGCTCCAGCCGAGCTGGTATTCCGCCGGCCCAGCACTGCACCGCGCGGTGCTCGAAGCCACCCACAGCCGCCCCGAGGCCTTCGCCCGGCATCGTCTGCGCTTTGCCTCCTCGGGTGGGGCGCCGTTACAGCAGGAGATCATCGACGGCCTGCAGGCGGTGCTGGGCATGCCGCTGCTCGAACACTACGGCTCCAGCGAGGCCGCGCAGGTTGCGGTGAACACGCCGTTTCCCGGCGAGCACAAGGCCGGCACGGTCGGCCGGCCGCTACCGGGCACCGTGCGCATCGTCGATGACGCGGGCACGCCGGTCGCGGCCGGCGAACGCGGCGAGGTGCTGCTCCGCGGACCGACGCTGATGTCCGGCTATCTCGGCGACCCGGCGCTGAACCAGGCGGCCTTTCACAATGGCTGGTTCCACACCGGCGATCTGGGCAGCTTCGATGCCGATGGCTTTCTGCGCCTGCATGGACGCCTGCGCGAGGTGATCAACCGCGGCGGCGAGAAGGTCAGCCTGCAGGAGGTCGACGATGCACTGCTGCGCCACCCGGCGGTGGCCGAGGCCGCGGCGTTCGCCGTGCCGCATCCGCGTCTCGGTCAGGACGTGGCCGCCGCGGTGGTGCTGCGGCCGGGCATGCAGGTGGAGGCGGAGGCGCTGCGCGAGTATCTGCGTGGCGAACTGGTGTACTTCAAGGTGCCGCGGCGCATCCAGCTGCTCGACGAACTGCCGCGCGGGTTGACCGGCAAGGTGCTGCGTCACCGCTTGAGCGATGCGCTGCTGGCGATGCGCGCCGCCCAGGCGCGCGCGGGCGCCACCACTGCGGATGCGCTGCTGACGCCGTTGGAGCGCGATGTGCTGGGCGTCTGGCGGCGCCTGCTGAAGACTGATGCGGTCGGCCCGGACGACAACTTCTTCGACTGCGGCGGCGATTCGCTGCTCGCCACCGAGATGCTCGCCGAACTCGAACAGCTGCTCGGGCGCATGATTCCCGAGACGGTGCTGGTCGAGGAGAGCGCGCGCAAGCTCGCCGCGCGCCTGCAGGACCTTGCCGGGCAGGTGATCCCGGTGATCGAGTTCAATCAGGACCCGCAACGCACGCCGCTGTTCTGGTTCCACGGCGACTTCGCCCAGGGCGGCTACTACATCCGCCGTCTGGCCAAGCTGCTCGGCGCGCGGCAACCGCTGATCGCCATCGCCCCGCACGGCCTGGACAACGAGCCGATTCCGGCGTCGGTCGAGCAGATGGCGCGTGCGCGGCTGCCGCTGATCCTCGAACGCCAGACGCGTGGTCCGTACCGCATCGGCGGCTACTGCAACGGTGCGCTGGTGGCGTTCGAAACCGCGCGCCTGCTGATCGAGGCCGGCGAAGAGGTGGAGATCGTCGCGCTGATCGACCCGCCGACGGCCAACGTGCGGCCCTGGTCGCGCGTCATCCTGCGCAGCGCCGACGCGTTGCTGTCGGAAACGCTGCTGGCGCGCACCTACGAGGCGCTGAGCCGCTTCGGCGAGACCAGCAAATGGCCCTATCCCAAGCGCATCGCCAACCTGCTGCACAAGCTCGGCGGGCGCCTGCTGCGCCGCGCCAGCGCGGAGGCCGCGCCGACGGCGCGGGATCTGGAGGTGCGTGAACGCTTCCAGCGTTACTCGCTGGCGATGGCCCGCTACCTGCCCGGGCGGCTGGCGGCGCCGGTGGTGTACTTCTCGGCCGATTACACCAGCCACGCGTGGCGCAACATGGGCATCCGCTTCGAGAGTTACGACGTACTGGGCGGCCATCACCGCTGCGTGAAGGACTACACCGCCTCGATCGCCACGCCGCTACGCGCCCTGCTGGAGCAGGCCGAGCCCGGCCCGCTGGTTTCCCTTACCGAGTCCCCCGACCATGATCGTACCGTGCACTGAGTCGGCCATCGTGCCGCTGGCCGCCAATCTGGCGGCATTTCCGCGCGTGGACGGCGCCCAGCCGGTCGCTGCGCCTGCCCGGATGCGTCCCGGCGAGCGCGGCTGGCGCTGGCCGCGGGCGATCTCCACCGTTTCGCTGAGCGGCACTCTGCCGGACAAGCTGCGCGCCATCGCCGCGGCCGGCTTCGACGCCGTCGAACTGTTCGAGACCGATCTGCTGCATTACCCGGGCAGCCCGGCGGAGGTGCGTCGGCAGTGCGAGGAGCTGGGCATCGGCATCGCGCTGTTCGAGCCGTTCCGCGACTTTGAGGGCTGCCCGCGCGCGCTTGTGCAGCGCAACCTCGACCGTGCCGAGCGCAAGTTCGACCTGATGCAGGAACTGGGTACCGAGCTGCTGCTGGTCTGCAGCAACACCCAGGCCGAGGCGCTGGGCGAGCCGGAGATTCTCGCCGCCGACCTCGCGCGGCTGGCCGAGCGAGCGCAGGCACGCGGCCTGCGCATCGGTTACGAGGCGCTCGCCTGGGGCCGCCATGTGCAGACCTGGGGCCAGGCCTGGGAACTGGTGGCGCAGGCCGACCACCCGGCGCTCGGTATCGTCCTCGACAGCTTCCACACCTTGGCGCTGCGTGACGATCCGGCCGGCATCGCCGCGCTGCCCGCCGAGAAGATCTTCTTCGTGCAGCTGGCCGATGCGCCGCTGCTCACGCTCGACGTGCTGCCGTGGAGCCGCCATCACCGCTGCTTCCCCGGGCAGGGTGCGTTCGATCTGGCGGGCTTTCTCGCGCCGGTGCTGCGCAGCGGCTATCGCGGGCCGCTGTCACTGGAAATCTTCAACGACGGCCTGCGTGCCGCGCCCGCGCCGGCCAGTGCCGCCGACGGGCTGCGCGCGCTGCTCTATCTGGAGGAGCAGACCCGCCAGCGCCTGGAGCAGCAGGGCGCGACACCGCGCGGCAACCTGCTCGCCGCCCCGCCGGCTGCCAGCCGTACGGGGCTCGATTTCCTCGAATTCGCCGTCGACGCCGCGCAGGCCGAACGTCTCGGCGGTTGGCTCGAGCGCCTGGGTTTCGCCCGTGTCGGCGAGCATCGTTCCAAGGCGGTGTGGCTGTATCGCCAGGGCGAGGCGAACATCGTGCTCAATGCCCAGCCGCAGTCGTTCGCCGCGGATTTCTTCGCCGCGCACGGCACCTCGCTCTGCGCGATGGCGCTGCGGGTCGAGCGCGAGGCGCCGGCGCTGGAGCGCGCCTGTGCCTTCCGCGCCCAGCCCTACTGCGGCCTGGTCGGCCCCGACGAACGGGAAATACCGGCCGTACGCGCGCCGGACGGCAGCCTGATCTATCTGGTCGAGCCGGGTGCGCCGGGGCACAGCGTCTACGACACCGATTTCCGCATCGACCCGCAGGCGCAGCCGAGCGGCGGCCTGCGCGGCATCGATCAGCTGGCCAGCGCGCTGCCGGCCGAGCGGCTGGCCAGCTGGCTGCTGTTCTACCGCAGCCTGTTCGATTTCGAGGTGGCCGACGAGGCAGTGGCGTTCGACCCCCGCGGGCTGATCCGCAGCCGCGCCGTGCACAGCCGCTGCGGCCGGGTACGCCTGCCGCTGGAGATTTCGCCGGACCACGACACGGCGGTCGCCCACACGCTGGCGCGCTACCGTGGCGCCGGGCTGCAGCGCATCGCCTTTGCCTGCGATGACCTGCTCGCCGAGGTGGAACGCCTCCAGCAGGCCGGCGTGGCGCTGCTGAACATCCCGCAGAACTACTACGATGACCTCGCCGCGCGCTTCGCGCTCGACGACGCCACCCTGCAGCGCCTGGCCCGCGGCAATGTGCTGTACGACCGCGATGCGCAGGGCGGCGAGCTGCTGCAGGTGTGTACCGTGCCGTTCGAGGGGCGCTTCTGCGTCGAGATCCTGCAGCGGCGCAACGGCTACGCCGGGCACGGCGAGGCCAACGCGGCGGTGCGCCTGGCGGCACTCGCGCGCCAGCGCGGTTAGGACAACCGACGCTGGATAAGCAGCAGCGCACGGCCGGCTGTACGTCTATCGGCGAAACTGGGTTTTACCGGGCGCGGTGATATGATCCCGCCGCTTTCGCCCATCAGCCGTTTGCGCGCCGTGCGCTGGAGCTCCCGTGCCGTCGAGAAGCCCGATCGGTCTGCGCCAATGGATCTGGCGCGCCTTCGTTCAAAGTGCCCTGATTCCGCTGGTGCTGGTGGAGGCGGTGCTCATCGCAGTCTATCTGCTGACCAACAATGCCATCCGCGATGCGCATATCGACTACCTGCGCGACACCGCCCTGACCGACCTGCAGGCCTCGGTCGGCCTGGAGGCGCGCATCATCGATGCGCAGCTGGGGCAGATCACCGCGGCCACCGAGCTGTTTCGCAGCCTGACCGGTCGCGCGCTGCTCGACCAGCCGTCGGCATGCGCCTGCCCGCCGGCGCTGGCGCTGAATGCCGCCGGAGTGCGCTACAGTCCGCGTGACGAGGGCGGCGCGGCAGCGTTCTATTCCGGCTCCACGCCGCCGGCGCGCCAGGATCTGGACAAGGTCACGCGCCTGCGCAGCCTCGATCCGCTGATGATGGAGCTCAAGGCGCGCTTTCCGCTGATCGCCAGCCTGTATTTCAACAGCTGGGACAGCTACAACCACATCTACCCCTGGTTCTCCACGCCGGACCAGTACCCGAATGACATGGTCATTCCCGACTACAACTTCTATTACCTCGCCGATGCCGAGCACAATCCGGAGCGCGGGGTGGTGTGGACCGACGTCTACCTCGATCCCGCCGGCCACGGCTGGATGATGTCGGCCATCGCGCCGGTCTATCGCGGCGATTTCCTCGAAGGCGTCAGCGGCATCGACATCACCGTCAGTGGCATTCTGCAGCAGATCGCCCAGCTGCATGTGCCGTGGGACGGCTACGCGATGCTGGTCAGCCGCGATCTGGGCATCATGGCGCTGCCCGGTCCGGGCGAGCGCGACTTCGGTCTCGCCGAGCTGACCGAGCATTCCTATGCGGAGGCGGTGCGCCGCGAAATCTTCAAGCCCGAGGACTTCAAGCTGCAGCAGCGCGCCGAGACGCGCGAACTGGCCGCCGCCATCGAAGGTCAGCCGGTCGGTGTGCGTCGCCTGGTGCTCGGCGGCCGGCCGCAGCTGGTGGCCTGGACCACCATCGACCAGACCGGCTGGCACCTGCTGGCGGTGGTCGACGAGGCGCAGATGTTCGCCCAGACCAACGCCCTGGCCAGCCGTTACCAGCAGATCGGCTACCTGCTGATCGCCGGGCTGCTGTTGTTCTACCTCGGCTTCTTCGCCTTCATGTGGCGGCGCGCGCGGCGCCTCAGCGATTCGCTGCGCGCGCCGATCGCCGGTGTCTCGCAGATGCTCGACGAGATCGGCCAGGGCCGCTGGCAGCCGACGCCGGTGACCTCGCGCATTCGCGAGCTGGACGACATGGCCCGGCATACGCTGTGGATCGGCAGCCAGTTGCAGTCCAGCGAGACGCAGCGCTGGCAGACCCAGCGCCGACTCGAGCTGGTGCTGGAAAGCGCCACCGAAAGCCTCTGGGAGTTCGATCTGCAGAGCGGCGTGCTGCAGCTGCGCGGGCGCCTGTCAGGGCGCTTCGGCTTGCCTGAGGGGCAACTGACCGGCGAGCAGTTCCGCCAGCGCATTCACCCCGAGGACCTGCCGCGGGCGATGGCCCAGCTCAAACTGGTCCAGCAGGGGCTGTCGCAGCGCTACGACGTCGAATACCGCTTTGCCGACGCGCTCGGCCAGTACCACTGGCTGCTCAGCCGCGGCCGGGTGCTGGCGCACGATGCGCAGACGGGCTTGCCGCGCGTGCTGGCCGGCACGCACGTCGACATCGATGCGCTCAAGCAGGCGGACGCCGAGCTGCGCGCCGCGACGGCGCAGGCGCAGGCTGCCAACGAGGCGAAGACGCGCCTGCTGTCGGGTATCAGCCACGAGCTGCGCACGCCGCTCAACGCCATCCTCGGCTTCGCCCAGCTGATGCGCATGGACTGCAACGACGAGAGCCAGTCCGAGGCCGCCGAGTACCTCGACGAAATCCTCCTGGCCAGCCGCCATCTGAACCAGATGCTCGGCGACGTGCTGGAGTGGTCCGGCCTGCAGAGCGAACGGCAGACGCTCGAACTGCGGCCGGTGGCGGTCGCCGGGCTGCTGCGCGAATGCGCCGAGCTGGTGTCGCTGGAGGTGCGCCAGCGCAACCTGCGCCTGGAGGTGCAGCTGCCGCCGGACGCGTTGCAGGTGCTGGCCGAGCCGCGGCGGCTGCGCCAGGTGCTGCTCAACCTGCTGTCCAATGCGCTGAAGTACAACGTGCCCGATGGCTGCGTGATGCTGCGCGCGGAGAGCGCCGGCAACCGCGTGCGGTTGATCGTCGAGGACACCGGGCTGGGTATCGACCCGCAGCAGCAGGATCAGGTGTTCGAGCCGTTCCAGCGCCTGGGGCGCGAGAACAGCATGATCCAGGGCACCGGTATCGGCCTGTCGCTGTGCCTGGAATTCGCCCGGCAGATGAACGGGCAGATGGGCCTGCACAGCGAGCCGGGCGTCGGCAGCCGCTTCTGGATCGAGCTGGAGCAGGCGCCGACGCCGGTCGCCGGCTGAGCCGGGCGGCGCGTCAGTCGGCGCGCTCGCCGCACAGGTCGACCGCGAACCAGTGCGCCACTTCGGCGGACGTCAGCCCGGCGCCGAGCAGGGCGAACAGCTTGCCCAGCGCCGCCTCGCGCGTCATGCCGCCGCCATCGAGCAGGCCGCAGGCGGCCAGGCGGCTGCCGGCGGCATACAGACCGAAATCCACATGGCCCTGCGGACACTGACTGATCGCCACCAGCACCACGCCGCGCGCATGGGCCTCGGCCAGCGCCGCCAGCAGCTCGGCATCGTCGGACGGTCCGGTGCCGCTGCCGTAGCATTCGAGCACCAGCCCGCGCACGTTGCCGGCTAGCGCGGCGCGCAGTTGTGTCGCCTGGATGCCCGGATACAGCGGCAGCACGGCCAGCTCGACCGGCTGGCGCGCCTGGCGGTAGTCGAGACACGGCGGGATGCCGTTGCCGCGCGGCTCGTGACGCTGGCGCGGCAGGGTGGCGAACGCATCGAGGCTGGCGGTGCCGAGCTTGCTGGCGCGGGCGCCATGCAGCAGGCGGTCGTGGAAGTACAGCTGGACGCCGGCTACCGCGCCGTCGTGTAGCGCCTGCAGGGCGCCGAACAGGTTGTCCCAGGCGTCACTGCCCGGCACGCCCGCCGGTAGCATGGAACCGGTCAGCAGCACCGGCGCCTCCAGCCCGAGCAGCAGGAAGCTCAGCGCCGCGGCGCTGTAGGCCAGGGTGTCGGTGCCATGCAGCACCAGCACGGCGTCGCAGCCCTCCTGCTCGACGCCCTGGCGGATCGCCGCGGCAATCGCCAGCCAGTGGCGCGGTGTCATGTTGGCGCTGTCGATCGGCGGCAGCAGCTCGCGGAACTGCCAGTCTGGCAGCGCCCGCCCCGGTTGCAGCAGCTGTTGCGCCCGCAGCCGCTCGGCGAAGCCGGAGGCGGGCATCAGTCCGTCGGCGCTCTGCTGCATGCCAATGGTGCCGCCGGTGTACAGCACCAGGGTCTTTCTGGAAGCCGGCATGGGATCTCCTCAAACGAAACAGGGGGCCTAGGAGCCCCCTGTCGGTCGACGCGAGCGGGTGCTCAGTGCTGGACGGCGGCGTTGCCGATGATACGGGCCTCTTCGCCGGTCTTGGTCGGCCAGACGGCAGGATCGAGGTCCAGATCGGCGTAGTCGCGCGGGTCGAGCACCGGCGACTCTACACCGGCCTTGAGCTGGTTGTCGTAATCGCGCATCAGGCGCAGGCCGACCTTGAACAGCAGCGCCAGGGCGACCAGGTTGCAGATCGCCAGCAGGCCCATGGTGAGGTCGGCGAAGGCGAACACCGTGCCCAGGTCCTGGATCGAGCCCCACAGCACCAGCGCCACCACCAGCAGGCGGTACAGCTGCACCGGCCAGCGTTTGGCGGTGAAGAAGCCCAGCGCGTTCTCGCCGAGGTAGTAGTTGTAGATCAGCGTGGTGAACACGAACAGCAGCAGCGCGAGGCTGACGAACACTCGACCCCACTCGCCGACCACGGCGGCCACGGCGGTCTGCGTCAGCACCACGCCGGCCTGCTCCATGCCCGGCTGGTAGACGCCCGAGAGCAGGATGATCAGCGCGGTGCAGCTGCAGATCACGATGGTATCGATGAACACGCTGAGCGACTGCACGATGCCCTGCGCCGCCGGGTGCTTGACCTCGGCCACCGCCGCCACGTTCGGCGCGCTGCCCAGGCCGGCCTCGTTGGAGAACAGGCCGCGCTTGACGCCCATGATGATCGCCGCGCCGATGCCGCCGGCGAAGGCCGGCTCCAGGCCGAAGGCGCTGCGCACGATCAGGCTGAAGGTCTCGGGAATCTGCCCGGCGTTACTGCCGATCACATAGATCGCCATCGCGATGTAGGACAGCGCCATGACCGGCACCATCACGTCGGCGAAGCTGGCGATGCGGCGGATGCCGCCGAAGATGATCAACCCCATCACCACCATCAGCGCGATGCCGCTGACCAGCGTCGGCACGCCGAAGGTGTCGTGCAGCGAGCTGGCCACGGTGTAGGACTGCACCGCGTTGAAGCCCAGACCGAAGGTCACTAGCAGCAGCAGCGACACCAGGATGCCCAGCCAGCGCTGACGGAGGCCGTGCTCGATGTAGAAGGCCGGGCCGCCGCGATAGCCGCCGTCCGGCTCGCGGCGCTTGTACAGCTGCGCCAGCGAGCACTCGAAGTAGCTGGTGGCCATGCCGACCAGCGCCACCATCCACATCCAGAACACCGCGCCCGGCCCGCCGAGCATGATCGCCACCGAAACCCCGGCGATGTTACCGGCGCCGACGCGGCCGGCGACCGAGAGCATCAGCGCCTGGAACGAACTGAGCTGGCCCGGCTGGCGGGTGAACGCCTCGCCGAAGATGCGGAACATGCTGCCGAAATAGCGAAACTGGACGAAACGCGAGGCAATCGTGAAGTACAAGCCAAGGCCGATCAGCATGACGATCAGCAGCTTGCTCCAGATTAGATCGTTGAGAATATCGAGCATGGGGGAAGGTCTCTCTTGTTGTTTTGCGAGTAGACAACGTGCGGGGCGGAAATGATTCGGCCGCGCGCCCTGGCCACGCAATTGTGCAGGTCGCGGCGACCTGACGCGAGTTGATGCTAGACTCGCGTCACCCGCATCAGATGCCGCCGCCATGTACGAACACCTGGGTGACAATCTCAAACTGCTCTGCAGCCACTACCGTTCGATCGCCGAGGTCTGCCGCAAGCTCGGCATCAACCGCGCGCAGTTCAACCGCTACCTCGGCGGCCAGAGCCGTCCGACCGCGCACAACCTCAAACGCATCTGCGATTTCTTCGGCGTCGAGGCCTACGAACTGGGCCTGCCCGGCGAGCAGTTCGCCCAGCTGATCGGCCTGCGCCGCCACGACCAGGAGCGCAGCGGCGCCAACGATCCGCTGCTGGAGCTGTTCCAGCCTTTGCGCGACAACGCCAGCAGCCTGCTGTCGCGCTATTGCGGCTACTACTTCGAGTACGCCAACTGCATGTCGGTGCCGGGGCAGATCCTGCTGTCGCTGGTGCACCTGCGCGAGGATCGCGGCAGCTTCGTCTTCGAGCGTCAGGAACGTCAGGAGCGCTCGCGCGCCGGCCAGGCGCCGGCCGAGGAATGGGTGGTGCGCTGCCGCTACCTCGGCGCGGCGTTCTACCTGCAGGACCGGCTGTTTCTCATCGACTACGAGTCGCTGACCGACAACGAGATGAGCCAGACCATCCTCATCCCCAGCTTCAAGAGCCGCATCGGCCGCCTCAACGGCCTGAAGACCGGCGTCTCCAGCGGCGACCGTCGCACCCCGGCCTGCACCCGCGTGGTGTGGGATTACCTGGGCAGCGAGATCAACCGCGTCAACGCCTACCGCCAGGTGATGCTCTACGCCCCCGACGATCCGCGCATCGACGACGACATCCGCCAGCGCCTGGCCGGCGCGCAGATTCGTGATGGGCTGTTCGAAATCGAGTAGTGGCTCAGAGCACCTTGCGGTACTGGATGAAGCCCGAGCGGTCGGCGATGCGGTCGTAGAGCATGCGCCCAGGGTAGTTGGTCTCCTGGGTCAGCCAGTGAACGCGTGCGGCGCCGGCGGCTACGGCCTGGGCGTAGACGTGCTCGATCAGTGCCCGACCAATGCCAGAGCCGCGGCTGTCCTCGGCGACATAGAGGTCTTGCAGGTAGCAGTAGTCGCCAGCCGTCCAGCAACTGCGGTGAAAGATCCAGTGCACCAGGCCGACAGCCTTGTCGTCGTGCCAGGCGAGGGCGGCATGCATCGGCTCGTTCGGCTCGAGAAAGCGTTGCCAGGTGAGGTCGCTGGTCGGTTCCGCAATCTCTGCGGCGTAGAAGCGCTGGTAGCCCTGCCAGAGTTCGCGCCAGGCGGCGTGGTCGGCGGCGGTGATGGGGCGGATTTCAGGCACGGTGCATTCCTCTTCAGTCGGTGATGGACATGCGCGCGGCCAGAGCCTGGTCGTGCGGATCGGGTGAGGCGGCCAGGCCTTGGCGAACCCCGGCCTGGTCGGTCGGCGAACGGTTCTGTCCGAGTTTCCACTTGCCCTCCAGCCGGCGGATCGGCAGGGCGAAGCCGACGATGGCGCGCAGCATGGCGTCCAGGTAGTCGTGTGGTGCATCGCTCACTGCCCAGGGCTGCGCGCGGCCGGCTTCATGCTGGTCGCTGAGGCGGCTGACGATCTGCAGCAGACTGTCGCGGTCCTCGATCAGCCGCACCGGGCCGCGGGCGTGCACGGCAATGTAGTTCCAGGTCGGCACGACCTTGCCGTGCTCCGCTTTGGCCGGATACCAGCTGGGGCTGATGTAGGCGTCGGGGCCGCTGAAGATCGCCAGCGCCTCGACCCCGCCGCGTAGGTCGCACCAGTGCGGATTGGTCCTGGCGAAGTGGCCGTAGAGGGTGCCGAATTCGCCTTCGCCCGGTTCCAGCAGCAGCGGCAGGTGGCTGGCCTGCACGCCATCCGTGCCGGCGCTGGTCAGTAGTGCGAATGGCATCGTCCGAATCTGGCGGTGCAACTCGCCCAGATCGTCCTGGCGGAATGAGGTCGGCAGATACATGGCATCTCTCCAATGCGGTGCCTGCATGCTAGGCAGGGTATTGGTCCGCTGTAAGATCCAATGTCCGTGACTTTGATAGAGCCAATACGACCTATGCCGACCACACCGCCCTTGCCCGTCGATCTTTCCGGTATTCAGCTCGACCGCCGGCAGGGTCTGACTCGCCAGCTCTATCAGGCCCTGCGCGAGCGCATCCTCGATGGTCGTCTGGCCGGGCGAAGCCGGTTGCCGGCCAGTCGCGATCTGGCGGCGCTGCTGACGGTATCGCGCAACACCGTTATCCGGGCGCTCGATCAGCTGTATGCCGAGGGTTACATCGAGGCCCGGGTAGGCGATGGTACCTACGTGGTGCAACTCGGCAGCGCGCGGCCGCTGGCGCAGCCGCCTGTAACCGGGCCGGCTACGACCGAGGCGCTGTTGCGCCTGTCGTAATCAGCTTGCGCCGCCGGTGAGTGGTGCGCCGCGGGCCTTTCGCATCGGCGTGCCGGCCTTCGACCTGTTCCCCTTCGAAATCTGGGCGCGGCTCACGGCGCGCTTCTGGCGCAAGCCATCGCCGGCCCGCCTGGGCTATGGCGACCCGGCGGGTGAGCGTGCGTTGCGTGAACTGGTCGCGGCCTACCTGCGCAGCAGCCGCGGGCTGAACTGCGATCCGTCCCAGGTGGTGATTACCTGCGGCGCGCAGCAGGGCATCAGCCTGTGCGCCCAGTTGCTGGTGCAGCCTGGCGATCGCGTAGCTGTTGAAAACCCCGGCTACCGAGCCGCCGGGCATGCCTTCGCCGTGGCTGGCGCCGAGCTTTGCGGCGTCGCGGTAGACCGCGAGGGACTGGACACCGCCGCCCTCGCGCGGATCGAAGGCTGCCGCCTGGCCTATGTCACGCCCTCGCATCAGTACCCGACCGGCGTGACCCTGTCGCTGGCGCGGCGCCTGGAATTGCTCGCGTGGGCCGAGCGCAACGAGGGTTGGATCGTCGAGGACGACTACGACGGCGAGTACCGTTACAGCGGCACGCCGCTGACCCCTTTGGCGGCACTGGATCGACAGGGACGGGTGCTCTATGTCGGCACCTTCTGCAAGATCGCCTTCCCCGCGCTGCGCCTGGGTTACCTGGTGTTGCCTCCCGGCCTGGCCGAGGCCTTTGCCCGCCGCCGCGCATTGGATATGCGTCACTCGGATATCGGCAGTCAGATGGTGATGGCCGAGTTCATCGCCGCCGGCCACTTCCAGCGCCACGTGCGCCGCATGCGCCAGGCCGCGCGGGCGCGCCGCGACACCCTGTTGCAGCACTGGCCGGAGGCGATCCCGGGCTGCGCTGCGTTGCCAGCGGTGGATGCGGGACTGCACCTGTGCGTGCCGGTGCACAGTCAGGCCCGCGAAGCCGAGCTGGTTGCCGCGGCGCGAGCGGCCGGGGTGGAGATGAACAGGCTGTCTGACTACTGGCTGGACGGCCAGCTGCCGCCGGACGCCGCGGGCGGCCTGGTGCTGGGTTTTGCGGCGGTGCCGGAAGTGGAGATCATCGCCGCGCTGCAACGTCTGCGGCATGCGTGGAACCTGCCGGGCTAGCAGCGCGACGCGCATTACTGCTGGCGTCGTGATCTATGTTCGCCGTGGTGAGCACCATGTCGAGGAAGCAATCGATACCGGCGTTCGGCGAAAGGCCAGCAGTGGCCTGGCATGAGCCGCCTGGGGTGCTGGCGATGCACACGGACGTGGCATCACGCTGTGCGAACGAGCCGGGCTGGCGGCCCGTAAAGCAAAACGCCCGGCAGGGTTGCCGGGCGCAGGGAGCGATCACACCGCGAGCGGCACCAGCCGCGGGGCGATCATGTTTTCCGGGCGCAGGATGTCGGCCAGCGTGGCGTCGTCGAGCAGCTGCTCCTCGCGCACCAGCTCCAGCACGCCGCGGCCGCCGAGCAGGGCCTGGCCGGCGATGCGCGTGGCGTTTTCGTAGCCGATGTAGGGGTTGAGGGCGGTGATCAGGCCGATGGAGTTTTCCATCAGCTCGCGGCAGCGCCCTTCGTTGGCAGTGATGCCGACGATGCAGTGCTCGCGCAGCATGTCGATGGCGCGCTGCAGCAGGCGGATCGAATCGAACAGCTTGTAGGCGATCAGCGGCTCCATGACGTTGAGCTGCAGTTGCCCGGCCTCGGCGGCCATGGTCAGCGCCAGGTCGTTGCCGATTACCTCGAAGGCGACCTGGTTGACCGCCTCGGGAATCACCGGGTTGACCTTGCCCGGCATGATCGAGCTGCCCGGCTGGCGCGGCGGCAGGTTGATCTCGTTGATGCCGGTGCGCGGGCCGCTGGAGAGCAGGCGCAGGTCGTTGCAGATCTTCGACAGCTTGACCGCGGTGCGCTTGAGCAGGCCGGAGAACAGCACGAAGGCGCCCATGTCCGAGGTGGCCTCGATCAGGTCGGCGGCCGGCTGCAGCGGCTGGCCGCTGATTTCGGCCAGGCGCTGCACGGCGATGGCCTGATAACGCGGGTCGGCGTTGATGCCGGTGCCGATCGCGGTGCCGCCGAGGTTGACCTCGACCAGCAGTTGCGGGGCGATGCGGCGCAGGTGGCCGAGGTCTTCGCCGAGGGTGGTGGCGAAGGCGTGGAACTCCTGGCCGAGGGTCATCGGCACCGCGTCCTGCAGCTGGGTACGGCCCATCTTCAGCACGTGGGCGAATTCCTCGCCCTTGCCGGCGAAGGCCTGGATCAGGCTGTCGAGGCTGGCCAGCAGGGTGTCGTGGCCGAGCAGCAGGCCCAGGCGAATGGCGGTGGGGTAGGCGTCGTTGGTCGACTGCGCCATGTTCACGTCGTTGTTCGGGTGCAGGTAGCGGTATTCGCCCTTGGCGTGGCCCATGTATTCCAGCGCGAGGTTGGCGATCACCTCGTTGGCGTTCATGTTGGTCGAGGTGCCGGCGCCGCCCTGGATCATGTCGACCACGAACTGCTCGTGGAACTCGCCGCGGATCAGCCGCGCGCAGGCCTGGCTGATCGCCTGGTGCTTGGCCTCGCTCAGCTGGCCCAGCTCGCGGTTGGCGTCGGCGGCAGCCTGCTTGACCATCGCCAGTGCGACCACCAGCTTGGGGTAGTGCGACAGCGGCACGCCGGACAGGCGGAAGTTGTTGACCGCGCGCAGGGTCTGGATGCCGTAGTAGGCATCGGCGGGGACTTCCAGTGGGCCGAGCAGGTCTTTTTCGAGGCGAAAGGATGCAGCGCAGGACATGAGAGTTCTCATCCGGTAGGAAAGCGGCTGTGACCGCGATGCCAGCTACCATAAGGCCTGCGGCCGTTCGTCGGCCAATGCCGTTATCCGCTGTCCCATGCCGGATCGGCATAATGTGGCTGTGACGTTCGGTCGTTGGCGAGCGTTATCCTGTCGGCGGACGACGCTTCGGAGATGGCATGAACATCGAAACCAAATGGCTGGAAGATCTGGTCGCGCTGGCGGCCACCCGCAGCTTCTCGCAGGCCGCCGAGCGGCGTTTCGTAACCCAGCCGGCGTTCAGCCGGCGCATCCGCAGCCTGGAGAGCACGCTGGGGCTGACCCTGGTGAACCGCTCGCGCACGCCGGTGGAGCTGACCGAGGCCGGCCAGCTGTTCCTGATCACCGCGCGCAACCTGGTCGAGCAGGTCGGCGAGGTGGTGCGCTATCTGCACAATCTCGAAGGCCAGCGCGGCGAGGTGCTGCGCATCGCCGCCGCGCACTCGCTGGCGCTGGGCTTTTTTCCGGCCTGGCTGGCGCAGCTGCGGCGCGACGGCGTTCCGGTCAACAGCCGGCTGGTGGCGACCAACGTCGGTGAGGCGGTGCATTCGTTGCGCGAGGGTGCCTGCGACCTGATCCTCGCCTACCACGACCCGGAAGCGACGCTGCAGATGGACCCGGAGCTGTTCCCCTCGCTGGCGCTGGGGCGTACCGAGATCGTCCCGGTGTGTGCGGTGGACGAGGCCGGCGCGCCGCTGTTCGATCCCGACAGTGGGCAGAGCGTGCCGCTGCTGGCCTACAGTGCCGGCGCCTCGCTGGGGCGTTCGGTGAATGCACTGCTGCGCCAGCGCGGGCTGCGTTCGACCACGGTGTACGAGACGGCCATGGCCGACAGCCTGAAGAGCATGGCGATGCAGAAGCTCGGCCTGGCCTGGGTGCCGCGGTTGAGCGTGACTGCCGAGCTGGCGCGCGGCGAACTGGTGATCTGCGGCGGCGAGCAGTGGCGCGTGCCGCTGGAGATTCGTCTGTACCGCTGCGCGCTGGTGCGCAAGGCGCCGGTGCGCCTGCTCTGGCGCAAGCTGGAGAGCGGCGCGGGACGCGGGGACGGCGCAGGCGATGACTGAGCGGGCAACCGTGCCCTCAGCCCCGTCGCCACCAACGTGAGCGCGACTCAGCGTCCGGCCAGGGTACCGCCTTGTTTTCGCAGCGCACGATGCCGCCGGCGCTCAGGCGCAAGGTCCAGCGCTGGGCGATCTCGCCCGGCTCACCGGGTTGCCGGCTGACCAGCAGCAGGTTGTAGTCGTGCTGCTTTTCGATGGCGTGCGCCTGGATGACCGGCGGCTGGCCATCTTCCTCCTGCCATTCGTAGAGCTGCTGGTGGCTGGCCTGGATCAACGCGCAGAGCGGCTCGAAATCCAGGGTCAGACGCTCCTGGATCTGGTTCTGAGTCAGCGCTGCCTTGTCCAGCAGCAGCCGTGAGCGGTAGCAGACGATCTGCCGCTCCTCGTTGGTGGCCCACTTGCCCGAATGCTCGCGCACCGCACGCTGAAGCTCGCCCAGCTTGCGGTAGTCGAGCCAGAGCAGCTGCTGGGCCATCACCTTCTGCGTGTAGGGCATCAGCAGGCGCAGCTTCCAGCGGGGCTTGCCCTTGCGTAGCCAGCGGGTGGCGGTATCGATCAGGTCGTCGCGCAACACGTCGCGAATCGCGTAGATCAGCGCGATGCCCATCAGCAGGGCGAAGGAGAGCTTCTGACTGGCATCGCGCACGTTGAACAGGAAGTAGGTGAACAGCGACATGATCAGCATGGTGGACGCCGCCTTCACCAGCTTGCGGGTGCCGGCGCCCAGTTCGATCAGCTGCTGGCGCAGCACCACCGGGTACTCCAGCAGCCGCTGGTAGAGGCCCATGCGGTTCCACACGCGGGTCGGCGGACCCTTGAAGTCGCCCAGGTAGTCGTGCTCGGCGCGGTAGCGGCGTTCCTGCTGGATGAACTCCAGGGCCGCCCGTTTTAGCTCGTCGTCCAGTTCGTCGTAGCCTTCCAGCGTCATGCTTTCCAGCAGGAACTGCTCGGCCAGCCAGGAAAAGTAGACGTCCAGCTGGCGGAAATAGCGCGATTGCTTGCTCTGCTGCGGCTCGCCCTTGCGCAGGCGCTGGGCGAAGTTCTGGCTCAGGCGCAACGCGCGCGCCAGCTGCTCGGCGGATGCCTTGCCCTGCAGCTGCTGGCGCAGGCGGTCCAGCGACGCCTGATAACGGAAGAACCAGGCGCCGTGCATGATCTCGTAGTGCGGCGAGATCAGCGAGAAGGCGGTGTCCAGCTTGCTGGCGCGGTCCTGGACCGGCAGGCCGAGCAGGCGGAAACGGTGCATCAGCGCGCCGTGGAAGAACTGCTCCTCGCTCAAGGTGTGGCCGGACAAGGTGGTCTCGTGGGGCGTGAACAGGTACAGCTCGACCAGATGCCGGCCCGGCTGGGTTAGGGTTCGGGTCAGTTGCAGGCGGAAATCGCCCTGGCGCTTCAACGAGAACACGGCACCTCCATTCACAGTACGCGGCGAGCATAGCAAGCCTGAGGCACCTGCCGGCGGCGCGAGAACCGGCGCCAGCCCATCCCGATCGGGCGGCGCCTGGCGGACAAGCGCGGGTGCCGGCGCGCCGGGGCTTGCGATATACTGCGCGGCCTTCGGTCGGACTGGTTCCGGCCCTTTTTCCTAACGGCCGCGCTGCCCCCAGCGCGGCCGTTGTTCCTGATGCGCCGGCAAGGCGCGAGAAAGAGGCACGACGATGACCGCACTGGTAGGCGTGATCATGGGCTCGAAGTCCGATTGGTCCACCCTCAGCCACACCGCCGAGATGCTGGAAAAGCTGGGCATTCCCCATGAGGTGACGGTGGTTTCCGCTCACCGCACCCCGGATTTGCTCTTCCAGTACGCCGAACAGGCCGAAGCCCGCGGGCTGCGCGTGATCATCGCCGGTGCCGGCGGTGCCGCCCACCTGCCGGGCATGTGCGCCGCCAAGACCCATCTGCCGGTGCTCGGCGTGCCGGTGCAGTCGTCGATGCTCTCCGGGGTCGATTCGCTGCTGTCCATCGTGCAGATGCCGGCCGGCGTGCCGGTCGCCACCCTGGCTATCGGCAAGGCTGGCGCGATCAACGCCGCGCTGCTGTCGGCGAGCATCCTCGGCCACGAGTTCCCGGAATATCACGCTGCGCTGAAAAAATTCCGCGACGAGCAGACCCAGAGTGTGCTGGACAACCCCGACCCGCGCGGCTGAGCGGGTTCTACACTTGCCATCGGCGCGCGCGGATGGCCGCCTAACGAAGGGCCGTGAGTTATGAAAATTGGTGTGATCGGTGGCGGCCAGCTGGGCCGCATGCTGGCCTTGGCGGGCACTCCGCTGGGCATGAGCTTCGCCTTCCTCGACCCGGCGCCGGACGCCTGCGCCCAGGCGCTCGGCGAGCACATCCGCGCCGACTACGACGACAAGGAACACCTGCGCCGGCTGGCCGACGAGGTGGACCTGGTGACGTTCGAGTTCGAGAGCGTGCCGGCCGAGACGGTGGCCTTCCTTTCGCAGTTCGTGCCGGTCTACCCGAGCGCCGAGTCGCTGCGCATCGCCCGCGATCGTTGGTTCGAGAAATCCATGTTCAAGGACCTCGGCATTCCCACGCCGGAGTTTGCCGACATCCAGTCGCAGGCCGATCTCGACGCCGCAGTGGCCGCCATCGGCCTGCCGGCGGTGCTCAAGACGCGCACCCTGGGTTACGACGGCAAGGGCCAGAAGCTGCTGCGCAAGCCTGCCGACGTTGCCGGCGCGTTCGCCGAACTGGGCAGCGTACCGTGCATCCTCGAGGGCTTCGTGCCATTCACCGGCGAAGTCTCGCTGATCGCCGTGCGCGGCCGTGACGGCGAAACCTGCTTCTACCCGCTGGTGCACAACACCCACGAGAGCGGCATCCTGCGGTTGTCGGTGGCCAGCAGCAACCATCCGCTGCAGGCGCTGGCCGAGGACTACGTCGGCCGCGTGCTGGAGAAGCTCGACTACGTCGGCGTGCTGGCCTTCGAGTTCTTCGAGGTGGACGGCGGTCTGAAGGCCAACGAGATCGCGCCGCGCGTGCACAACTCGGGGCACTGGACCATCGAAGGCGCCGAGTGCAGCCAGTTCGAGAACCACCTGCGCGCCGTCGCCGGCCTGCCGCTGGGCTCGACCGCCAAGCTCGGTGAGAGCGCCATGCTCAACTTCATCGGCGAAGTGCCGGAGGTGGCCAGGGTCATCGCCGTCGAGGACTGCCACCTGCATCATTACGGCAAGGCGTTCAAGGCCGGGCGCAAGGTCGGCCACGCCACGCTGCGCTGTCCCGACCGCGCCACGCTGGACCGGCAGATCACCGCGGTCGAGACGCTGATCAGCCACGCCTGACGCTCCGGTCGTCCGGCTGCCGCGAACGCAACCGCCGTCGCCCGGGTCCATCGGTTACCACCTACGGACCCGGGAGAATCACATGGGCATCATCGGTACCATCCTCA
Organism: Pseudomonas sp. FIP_A4; assembly: GCF_036701605.1. Taxonomy (NCBI): domain Bacteria; kingdom Pseudomonadati; phylum Pseudomonadota; class Gammaproteobacteria; order Pseudomonadales; family Pseudomonadaceae; genus Pseudomonas; species Pseudomonas sp. FIP_A4. The sequence goes on from NZ_JAYDXP010000126.1 coordinate 154,539, forward strand.
TCGGCCTGATCGTCGGCCTCATCGCGCGTTTCCTCAAGCCGGGCAACGACAGCATGGGCTGGATCATGACCATCCTGCTCGGTATCGGCGGCTCGCTGCTGGCCAGCTACGGCGGCCAAGCGCTTGGCCTGTACGAAGCCGGCGAGGGCGCAGGCTTTATCGGCGCGGTGGTCGGTGCGATCATCCTGCTGGTCATTTACGGTGCGCTGACCCGCCGCAACCACTGATCCGCCGCGGGCCGCCGTGGCGGCCCATCCCTCCACCGAACCGCCCGCCATGCCCCGATTGCTGCTGCCGCTGTTGCTCTGCTGTTCCCTGCTTGCCCACGCCGCCCCGCCGGAACTCGACTGGCTGGAGCTGATGCCGCCCGAGGATCGCCAGGCGCTGGAGGACATGCCGGAGATCGACCACGGCGGCACCGAGGACCCGGGCTTCAGCGCCCGGGGTGCGCTCAAGCAGGGCGCCGGGCTGCCGGCCGTGATGTATTCGGCCAAGACAGTGCCGGCGCTCGACGGCAAACCGGTGCGCCTGGGCGGCTATCCGGTGCCGCTGGAAAGCGACGAGCAGGGCCGCAGCACGCTGTTCTTCCTGGTGCCCTATCCGGGCGCCTGCATCCACGTGCCGCCGCCACCGCCGAATCAGATCGTGCTGGTGCGCTACCCGCGTGGCATTCAGCTCGACGATATCTACACGCCGCTGTGGGTCGACGGCACGCTGAAGATCGAGACGGTGAGCAACGAACTCGCCGACGCCGCCTACGTCATTCCGGCCGATGCAGTGGAGCCGGTCGACGAAGCGGACTTCTGAGTGCTCGACGCACGACGCCGCGAGGCGTTTCGCCGGCTCGCGGCCGACACCACGGGCATCGACGTCGAGGTCTACCGACAGTTTGGCAAGGACCCGCTGGAGCCGATCCTCGGCCTCGGCGATGCCGCCGCACCACTGTGTTTCTTCGGTCGCGATCCGGGCCGCGAGGAGGTTCGCCACGGCGCGCCGTTCGTCGGTGCCAGCGGGCAGAGCGTGCGCCGCGCGCTGCATCGCCAGCTGCATGGCACGGCGCCGCCGGACTTCGATGCGGCGCTGGCGGTAGGGCGGGGTTTCTTCTGGCTCGGCACCGTGCCGTACAAGCCGCTGGGCAACCGGGCCTGGTCGATGGCGGTCAAGCGGCGCTTCCAACCGTTGCTGCGCGAGCTGCTGCTGGCCGAATGGCACGGCCGGCACGTCGTCACCTTCGGTCGCGAGGCGTTTCTCTGGTTCGGCATCGACCAGCCGCGCGCGGTGCGTGAACGGCTGGAGGCGTTCTGGCGGCGCGACGACCGCTTCAGCGCGAGCATCGACGTGCGGCTGCACGACGAACACGGCGCGCTGCGGGAATTCGTCCTGCATCCGCTGCCGCATCCTTCGCCGCTCAATCAGCTCTGGTTCAAGCGCTTTCCCGCGCTGCTGCAGGCACGCCTGGCGGCGCTCGCAATCGGGCACCTCTAAAAACTACCTGCGTTGCCATCGCTGTGTTGAAAACAGGCTCAAAATGCTCATTTACAATTCGTAAACTGCGCTTTTTCGCCTGTTTTCGCCTTGCGCTGGCTGCCTCGTCTACGTTTTTAGAGGTGCCCGTCGGCGCGCCGCCAGTGGCCTGAAGGCTCAGATATCCAGGCAGATCTTGCCGAAGTGGCGATTGCTCTCCTGATAGCGGAAGGCGTCGCAGATCTGCTCCAGTGGGAAATGCCGGTCGATCACCGGACGCAGGCCGTTGGCGTCGATGGCGCGGATCATCGCCTGCTGCTGGGTGCGGCTGCCGACCAGCACGCCCTGCAGGCGCAGCTGGCGCACCAGCGCGGTGACCAGCGGCAGCTCGCCGGCCACCCCGGTGAGGATGCCGATCACCGCGATGTGCCCGCCGATGCGGGTGGCGGCCATCGACTGCACCAGCGTCGCTGGGCCACCGACCTCAATGACGTGGTCGACGCCACGGCCATCGGTGAGTTCGAGCACGCGCTGGCCCCACTCCGGGGTGCTGCGGTAGTTGATCAGGTGGTCGGCACCGAGGCCGCGCAGGCGTTCGAGCTTGTCGTCGCTGGAGGAAGTGGCGATCACCGTGGCGCCGGCCAGCTTGGCGAACTGCAAGGCGAAAATCGATACGCCGCCGGTGCCCTGCACCAGCACCGTCTCGCCGGGCTTGAGCGCGCCGTCGACCATCAGCGCGCGCCAGGCGGTGAGTCCGGCGGTGGTCAGGGTCGCCGCCTCGGCATGGCTCCAGCCCTCCGGCGCACGGGTGAACGAGGTGGCGCGGGCGGTCACCGTCTCGCGCGCGTAGCCGTCGATGCCGTCGCCGGGCACCGTGGCGAAGCCTTCCACCAGTGGCTCGCCGTCCAGCCAGTCGGGGAAGAAGGTGCTGACCACTTGATCGCCGACGGCGAACTCGCTGACCCCGGCACCCACCGCGATCACCTCACCGGCGCCGTCCGCCATCGGGATGCGCGGCTCGCTCGGCCCCCACATGCCGCTGACCACGGCGAAATCGTGGTAGTTGAGCGAGTTGGCGCGCAGGCGCACGGTGATTTCGCCGGCCGCCGGTTCGCGCGCCGGGCAGCTGCCGACGATGACCTTGTCGTAGCCGCCGCCGGGTTGAACGTAGATCGCTTTGCTCATGGTCGCTCCAGAATGCGAATGGTGAGCTTCACAGCCGGCGTCGGCGTCCGGTCACCATCGAGAGAAAGAGGTTTTCGCGCAGCCGCAGGCTTTCCACCAGCGCGGCCAGCAGGTGCAGGCCGACCAGTCCGAGCAGCGCGTTGGCGAAAGCATCGTGCACGATCAGAGGGCCGTCCAGCCCCCAGAAGTAGTCGACTTCCTCCATCAGAAAGCCGGTTACGCCCAGGCCGAGCATCAGCAGCATCATCAGGATCATCACCAGCGCGCCGAGCGGCGAATGCCCCAGGCGATGGTAGGGCCGCCCGTGCAGCAGCGCGCCCAGATGTTCGGCCAGCCGCGCGCGGCTGGGCCAGAAGTCGGCCCAGCGCGCCGCCGGCGTGCCGACGAACCCCCACACCAGGCGGATCGCCAGCCAGGCCACGGCGTAGTAGCCCAGCCAGCGATGCCACGCCTCGCCCTCCTCGGTGAAGAAGTAGTTGGCGATGAAGGCGCCGGCCAGCGACCAGTGGAACAGGCGCACCAGCGGGTCCCAGAGCGTGACGCGTTCGGGTTTCATGTCAGTCGTCGATCTCGGTCTTGACCGCCTCGCCGCTCACCGGATCGAAATAGATCTCGACCTTTTGCTTGTCCTTGTTCCAGCCGTAGATTTCGTAGCAGTTGCCGTCGGTGACCTTGAACTTCTTGATCTCGTAGCCCTGGGCCTTGAGGTCGGCCTGGAACTTGTCCTGGTCCTGCCACTGCGCCTTGTCGGCGCTGGTGCACTCGGGTTCGGCCAGGGCCAGCGGGCTGGCGAGGGCGAGGGACAGCAGAAGCAGCTTGCGCATGGGAAGGTCCTCTTGCGAAAGAATGGCAAATGCCCCGGCGAGGCGGTCGAACGGCGCAGGCCGCGGCGCGTGACGGTGCCCGGGCGCAGCGCCCGGTACCGTCAGCATTCAGAGCGCGGCGGCGCCGGCATGTTCCGCAGCCGCCACCGGCACCGCGCGTGCGGCTGGATTTGCCGCTGATCTGCTGGGAGCATGGGAGGCCCGCCAGCCAAGGAGCCGTCATGAAGGGACAACCGTTTTACCGTCGCCTGCGGTTCGCCCGTCACGGCCTGGCGCAGGCCTGGCGCCGCGAACGCAGCCTGCGCACGCACCTGCTGGCCGCGACCCTGGTGCTGCTGCTGACGCGCCCGGCTGCCATCTGGTGGGCGGTCCTGACGCTGACGGTGGGCCTGGTGGTGATCGCCGAGCTGCTCAACAGTGCGCTGGAAACCCTGCTCGACCACCTGCACCCGCAGCAGCACCCGGAGATCGGCGTGGCCAAGGACATCGCCGCCGCGGCGGTGCTGATCGCCAGCCTGGTGGCGCTCGGTGTCGGCGCGGCGTTCCTGTTCAGCCTGCTCGGCGGCTGAGGCGGCCTCTCAGCGCGGGGCGGCCGCGGCCTGGCGGCGCTTGCCGGTGGTTGCTTTGTGTGCGGCGGCCTTGCGTTTTTTCTTCCAGGGCGCGCCGCCGCGCACGGGCGGCCCGCTGATGGTGAGGCGCAAGCCGGCGCAGCGTTCGACCAGCTTGCTCATCCACGCCGACTGCTTGACGACGAATTCCTCCAGTGACATCTCGCCGTTCTGCACCATATCCAGCGCCTGCTCCCAGATCGCCGTGGTGCCGGGGTCGGCGATCGGCCGCGGCACCGCGTCGATCAGGCCGAACGCCGCGGGCGTGGCGGCCAGCGCCTTGCCCTGTTTGCTCAGGTAGCCGCGTTCGAGCAGGCCCTGGATGATCCCGGCGCGCGTCGCCTCGGTGCCGATGCCGGTGGTGTCCTTGAGCTTCTGCTTCAGGCGCGGGTCGTCGACCAGCCTGGCGACGTTCTTCATCGCCTTGATCAGTTCGCCCTCGGTGAACGGCTTGGGGGGTTGGGTGTGCTGGTCCTTGAGCGTTACCTCTTGCACCGCGCAGTCCTGGTTCGCGGCGAGTGCCGGCAGCGCCTGCGGCTCGTGCGCTTCGCGGCCTTTGGCCGGCGTCAGTGCCTCGGGCAGCGCGCGACGCCAGCCCGGCTCGACGATGCACTTGCCCACCGCGCGCAGCGTCTGGCCGGCGCAGGTGAAGTCGGCCTGGGTGCGGTCGTACTCGTGGTGGGGCAGGAACTGCGCCAGATAGCGCGCGCGGATCAGCCCGTAGACGGCGCGCGGCTTGCCGCTCAGGCGCGCCGAGGCCTGCGCGGCGACGGTGGGGATGATGCCGTGGTGCGCGCTCACCTTCGCATCGTTCCAGGCCCGCGAACGGCGCCGGGCGTCGAGGTGCGGCGCCAGGGCAGCCAGCGCCGGATCGGCAGTACCCAGTGCGGCGAGGATCGCCGGGGCTTCGGCGTGCTGGCTGAGCGGCAGGTAGCCGCAGTCGCTGCGCGGGTAGGTGATGAGTTTGTGCGTTTCGTACAGCGCCTGGGCGATGTCGAGGGTTTCCTGGGCGCCGAGGCCGAGCTTCTTCGAGCAGACCTCCTGCAATGTGCCGAGATCGAACGGCAGCGGCGCCGCCTCGCGCATCCGTTCGGTGTTCAGCTCGACGAGCCGCGCGCTGCCGGCGCGGCGCATGGCCTCGGCGGCGTCGCGCGCCAGCTCGGGGTTGAGGCAGCGGCCCTGCTCGTCGCAGGCATCTTCCGGGGCGCGCCACTGCGCGGTGAACGGCGTGCCATCAGCCAGCAGCTGCACGTCGATGGCCCAGAACGGCACCGGCACGAAGTCGGCGATGCTGCGGTCGCGGTCGACCACCAGGCGCAGCGTCGGCGTCTGCACGCGACCCACCGGGAGCACGCCCTGGTAGCCGGACTGGCGGCCGAGCAGGGTGAACAGCCGGCTCATGTTCATGCCGATCAGCCAGTCGGCGCGCGAGCGGCCCAGCGCGGCCTGGTAGAGGTTGAAGGTCTCGCCGCCCGGTTTGAGCGCGCCGAGTGCCTTGCGGATCGACGCCTCGTCCAGCGCCGACAGCCACAACCGCTGGATCGGCCCGAGATAGCGGCAGTGCTCGACCAGCTCGCGGGCGATCATCTCGCCCTCGCGGTCGGCGTCGGTGGCGATCACCAGCTCCGCGCACTCGCCGAGCAGGCGCTTGACCGCCTTGAACTGGCTGGCGGTCTTCGGCTTGACCTGCATCTTCCACTGCTGCGGCACGATCGGCAGGTCGGCCAGAACCCAGCGCTTGTAGCGCGCGTCATAGGCATCCGGCGGCGCGGTCTCCAGCAGGTGGCCGATGCACCAGGTCACGCTCACGCCGGCACCCTGCCAGCAGCCGTCGCCGCGCCGGTTGGCGCCGAGCACCTTGGCGATGTCTTTGGCCTGGGAGGGTTTTTCGCAGAGAAAGAGCCGCATGCTGGTCATCGATGGCTGCAACGAGCGCCAAGCATGGGCAGAAAGCGCGGCGCCGGCAACCGAAAATCTGTATATGCATACAGTTTATTCGTGCTGTGACGCTCAACTCCGCGGCGGCGGGTGCAGCTGGCTGCGAAATTGCCCCGGGCTCTGGCCGGTCCAGCGGCGGAACAGTCGATGAAACGCGCTGGGCTCCTGGAAGCCGGCGCGCACGGCGATTTCGCTGATGCTCAGCTGGCGGTCGCGCAGCAGGTTGAACACCAGGGCGCGGCGCACCTCGTGCTTGATCTCCTGATAGGTGAAACCTTCCTTGGCCAGTTGCCGCCGCAGCACCTGCTCGCCAAGCCCGCGCGCGCGGGCGATGGCGGCGAGCGTCGGCCACTGATCGCTGGGCTGGCTGCGCAGCGCGCGGAAGATCTGCGAGGCCAGGCCGCTGTCGTTGCGAAAACGCACCACCAGCCATTGCGGACAGCTGCGCAGGAAGGCGCGCAGCGAGGCGCCATCCTGGATCACCGGCAAGCGCAGGTAGCTGGCCTCGAAGGCCACCTCGGTCTGCGCGCCGTCATATTCCACCAGCGGCCCCCAGTGCCACGGCGTGGTCTCGCCGGCCGGCGCGGGGGTGCTGAATTGGCTGCGATTGAGTGGAATGCGCCGGCCCACCAGCCAGCACATCACGCCCAGCACGATGCTGAGGAAGATTTCCTCGGCCGGGCCCTTGAGCGTTGGGTCGGCCAGCTCGCTGCTCAGCCTGACGACGGCCTGGCCATTGCGCACCTCCAGCGTCGCGCGGATGTCGTGGATGAACAGGCCGAGGTACTGCAGGCAGCGCGGCAGCGCCTTGCCCAGGCTGGTTTCCTGGATCAGCCCGCGACAGATCAGGGCGAAGCTGCCGTTGGGCAGGCCGTGGGAGTCGAAGCCGAAGAATTCGTCGCCCAGCTCGGCGCTCATCGCCAGCCAGAAGCGGCTGACCGCGGCGGCCGGCACCTGGGCGTGCGGCGCGGTCAGCGCGGCGGCGTCGATGCCCGCGGCGGCGAGCACCTGCTGCAGGCGCGCCGGGTTGTCGCGCAGACGATGAAGCGCGGCCTGGACGAGGTAGGCCGCCACCGAATCCTGTTCACGCATGGCGTTGCTATCCGTTTGCTGGGGTCTGGCTTGCGCCCGCGGTGGCGTCGGGTGGCCGAATCTATGCCGCTGCAACGACGGTTTTGGGCATAGCAAGTGCACTCGGCGCCTGCCTAGACTGGCTCACACCGTCGCCTGCGTGCAGGCCCGACCATCTCCGTGGAGGCTGCCATGCACGCCCGATCTGCCGCAACCTTTGAAATCAGCCGCGAGCGTGCGCTGCAGCTGTTCGCCGACGAGGGCTTCGGTCAGGTCAGCCTGCGCCGGCTGGCCAGCCACATGGGCATTTCCACCGCGACCCTGTACACGCATGTCGCCGGCAAGGAAGAGCTGCTGTTCGACGCGCTGGAGGAGCATTACGAGCATCTGTTGCTGCTCGCCGAGCGCGGTGTGCGCGGCGAACCGGCCGTGCGCCCGCGCGTGCAGCGGCTGAGCCGGGCGCTGGTCGAGCTGTATCGACACTGTCCGTCGCGCTTCCTGCTGGCCACGCGCGAGCGGCACTGCCTGCGCGATGGCCACCGGCGCCGCATCGACAGCCTGCGCCGACGCATCGTCGAGCAGCTCGCTACCTGGCTGCAGGGCGGCGAGGCGCCGACGGCTGGTCGCGTGCTGCTCGAACTCATCGAACATCTGCCGCTCTGGCTGGCCGCGCATGGCCTCACGGCCGAGCAGCAGACCCGGCTGGTCGATGCGCTGCTGCTCGGCAGCCTTCCCGGCCTGCGCCAGCTGCCTTCCCCAGAACCCATCCTGCCGCCCGAGGTAATCCACCATGCCCAGCTACAAGGCCGATCTGCGTGACGCCCGCTTCATCCTCCACGAAGTCTTCGATGCGCCTGCGCTGTGGGCGCGCCTGCCGGCGCTGGCCGAGCGGATCGATGCCGAGACCGCCAACGCCATTCTCGACGAGGCGGCCAAGGTCACCGGCGAGCTGCTGGCACCGCTGAACCGCAGCGGCGACGAGGAGGGCGCGCAGTGGCTCGAAGGCCGGGTGCGCACCCCGGCGGGCTTTCGCGAGGCCTATGCCACCTACGCCGAAGGCGGCTGGGTGGGACTGGCGGGCAATCCCGAATACGGCGGCATGGGCATGCCGAAGATGCTCGCGGTGGCCTTCGAGGAAATGCTCTACGCGGCCAATTCGAGCTTCGCGCTGTATTCGGCGCTGAGTTCCGGCGCCTGCCTGGCCATCGACGCGCATGCCAGCGAAGCTCTCCGGCAGCGCTACCTGCCGCCGCTGTACGAGGGCCGCTGGGCCGGCTCCATGTGCCTGACCGAGCCGCACGCCGGCACGGACCTGGGCATCATCCGCACCCGCGCCGAGCCGCAGGCCGACGGCAGCTACCGCATCAGCGGCACCAAGATCTTCATTACCGGCGGCGAGCAGGACCTGACCGAGAACATCATCCATCTGGTGCTGGCCAAGCTGCCCGACGCCCCGGCCGGGCCGAAAGGCATCTCGCTGTTCCTCGTGCCGAAGGTGTTGGTCGGCGAGGACGGCAGCCTCGGGGCGGCGAACGCGGTGTCCTGCGGCTCCATCGAGCACAAGATGGGCATCAAGGCCTCGGCCACCTGCGTGATGAACTTCGACGGCGCCTACGGCTATCTGGTCGGCGAGCTGAACAAGGGCCTGGCGGCGATGTTCACCATGATGAATTACGAGCGGCTGTCCATCGGCATCCAGGGCATCGGCTGCGCCGAGGCCTCGTACCAGGCGGCGCGCGACTACGCCCGCGAACGCTTGCAGAGCCGTGCGGCCACGGGGCCGGTCGCGCCCGAGCGGAGCGCCGACCCGATCATCGTCCACGCCGATGTGCGGCGCATGCTGCTGACCATGAAGACCATGACCGAGGGCGGGCGCGCTTTCGCCTGCTACGTCGGCCAGCAGCTGGACCTGGCCAAGTACGCCGACGATCCGGCGCAGAAGGAGCGCGCCGAGGCGCTGGTGGCATTGCTGACGCCGGTGGCCAAGGCGTTCTTCACCGATGCCGGGTTCGAGAGCTGTGTTCTCGGCCAGCAGGTGTTCGGTGGCCACGGCTACATCCGCGAATGGGGGCAGGAGCAGCTGGTACGCGACGTGCGCATCGCACAGATCTACGAAGGCACCAACGGCATCCAGGCGCTCGATCTGCTCGGACGCAAGGTGGTCGCCAACGGTGGTGTGTCGCTGCGGCTGTTCACCGATGAGGTCCGCGCTTTCGCCGCGACCCACTACACGCCGTTCAACGCCGCGCTGCACGAGGCGGTCGAGCGTCTGGAGCAAGTCAGCGCCTGGTTGCAGGAGCAGGCGCACGCAGACGCCAACGCCGTCGGCGCGGCGTCGGTGGAATACCTGCAGCTGTTCGGCTACACCGCCTATGCCTACATGTGGGCGCGCATGGCGGCCAGCGCTGCCCGCGGCGCGGCCGACGACGCCTTCTACCGCGCCAAGCTGGCCAGCGCGGCGTTCTATTTCGAGCACCTGCTGCCGCGCACGCTGGGGCTGGAGGGTAGCATCCGCGCCGGCAGCGCCTCGCTCTACGGCCTGGAGGCCGAACAGTTCTGAGCGCCTAGCGGCCCGCCTGCCGAGCGCGAGCCGCAGGCGGCCCGGGGCAAGGGAGCCAGGGTTTGCTCAGTGCCCCGGAGAGGCCAGGGTCTGGGCGAATTCACCGATGGCTTCCACGACCTGCTGCGCGCCGTGCTGTATGTCGAGGATGACCGTGCCGGCCTGATTGGCGAGGGCGACGCCTTGTTCCGCCTTGCGCGTGCTGGCCTGCATGCTCTCCGTCGCCACCCGGGCCAGTTCGCGGTTCTTACCGACCACCTCGGTAATGGCCACGGTCGCCTGGCTGGTGCGCTGCGCCAGGTTGCGTACCTCATCGGCGACCACCGCGAAGCCGCGACCCTGCTCGCCGGCGCGGGCCGCCTCGATGGCTGCGTTGAGCGCCAGCAGGTTGGTCTGCTCGGCAATGCCGCGAATGGCGCCGACGATGCTGCCGATTTCTTCCGACTGGGCGCTCAGCGCGCCGATGGCCTGCGCGACCTGCGCAAGTTCATCGGCGATGCTCTGCACCACGCTGACCGACTGCTGGACCACCGCGGCGCCTTGCCGCGCGGACTCGTCGGTCTGCCGCGAGGTCTCGAAGGCCATCTGCGCTGCGCGGGTTTCGGCGTCCCGCTGCTCGACCCTGGCGGTGATGTCGGAGGCGAACTTGACCACGCCATACAGCCGGCCCTGCGCATCGTAGAGCGGGTTGTAGGTGGCCTGGAGCCAGACGCCACGGCCCTGTTTGGTCAGTCGTCGGAACAGGCCGGTACTGAACTCACCCCGGTTCAGCCGGGCCCAGAAGTCGCGATAGGCGTCGCTCTGCACTTCTTCGGGGTCGCAGAACAGGCGGTGGTGCTTGCCCCGGATATCGTCCAGGCGATAACCCATGACCTGGAGGAAATTCGCATTGGCATTGACCACCAGCCCCTGCAGATCGAACTCGATCACCGCCGAGGAGCGCTCGACCGCCTGCATGCGGCTGGCATCCGCCTGCGCACGCAGCGTTTGCTCGGTCACATCGGTAGCGAGCATGACGATGCGTTGCACATTGCCGCCGGCGTCACGGACCGGAACGTAACTGGCCTGCAGCCATACCTGCCGCCCCTGTTTCGCCATCCACGGCATGAGTTTGGTCGCGCTGCGGCCCTGCTGCAGATCATGCCAGAAGGCGCTGTAGTCGCGGCTCTGTGCATAGGCGGGATCGCAGAACGCGCGGTGCTGGCGTCCGCTGATTTCCTCCAGGGTTAGCCCCAGCAGGTTCAGGAACAGCGGGTTGGCTTGCAGCACCAGCCCCTCGGGACTGAATTCGATGGTCGCCACGGCACTGCGCAGCGCCACGTATTCCGCCTCGAATACCGCCCGCTGCGCCTGGCATTCACGCAGGGTGTCTTTGAAAGTTCGGGTACGCATGAACATGCGGGTACGGTCTCCGATGGCCTGTCATGGCATGCATCCACCCGAAGCCGACAGGCATGACTGGCTCCGGGAGTGATGAAGGGAGGCTACATCTTTTACAAAACCTATACAAATTGATTTGGTGTATAGAAATGATAGAGATCCGTACAGCGCAGGACTCGGCACGCCGATATCAGGTATCGGGTGTTACGGAAAAGGCAACGCGGGTGCTGCCTGGGAGAGGGAGGCGGCGGAAACTGGAAGCTGTTGCTCGGGTTGCTCGGGTTGCTCGGGTTGCTCGGGTTGCGCGGAAGGACGCCCGGAACCGGCGAAAGGGGCGCTCCACTTCCGGCAGAAACGAAAAAGGCCCGCATTTCTGCGAGCCTTTGTGTTCGTGGTGCCGGCACCAGGAGTCGAACCCGGGACCTACTGATTACAAGTCAGTTGCTCTACCAGCTGAGCTATACCGGCAAACCGGGCGCCATTATAGCGATTGCGCGCGGCGAGTAAACCGTTCTCTGCCAAGCACTTGCGCAGCTTCGGGGGATCAGCGGCGCTCGGCGAGCAGCAGCAGGTTGCGGGGGGTGAGTTCGCCGGCGCAGAAGCGGCCGAGGCGCACCGCGTAGCCGTTCTCTTCCAGCAGCAGGGCGCGGTCGAGCAGTAGCCAGACTTCCAGCGGACGGCGGAACAGGCCGCGCAGCAGTTCGAGGTTGCGCACTTCGGCCAGGCGTTGCCAGCCGGCCTGTTCCAGTGCCGGCCAGTCTTCGGCGCCTGGCTCCGGCAGCTGCTTGAGTGCGGCGAGGTCGCGGCAATAGCGTTCGAAGTCTTTCTGTAGCCAGGTGCTGGGCAGCGAGGGAGTGGGCAGGTAGTCGTCCTGCCTGCGCAGACGGCGCTGCAACAGGTCGAAACCGAGCCGCCAGGCCATCGACTGGTCGCGGTTGCGGCGTTCGCGGGCGCCGGCGGTGACGGTCTCGGTCAGCGGCAGGCCGAGGTCGTCGCGCGATAGCCGCAGGCTGGATTGCTGCGCGGCGCGTGACAGCGGCTGATAGCGCTCGGCCTGGGTCCGGTTGTAGCAGCAGGGCGCGACGGCGAGCTGGCGCACGCCGGCGGCAATGGCCAGCTGCAGCAGACGTACGTGCAGGTCGCCGCAGGCGTGCAGGGCGACCGGCGTGTGGTCGGCGTGCAGGCGCTCGGCGCAGTCGGCGCCGAGCACGTCTTGTTGGAGATGACAGGCATCGATGCCCAGACGCCGGCTGAGACGGGCGCCGTCGTCGACCAGCGCGACATCCCATTCCAGGCAGGTCAAGGCGCTGCCGTCCTGCGCCAGCTGACGGCCCAAATGGCCCTTGCCAGCGCACCAGTCCAGCCAGTGGCGCGTCGGTTGACGGAACTGCAAGTGCGCGGCGAACGCACGGATCTGCTGCCATTTGCGCCCGGGAACGTCGACCTGCAAGCGGCTATCCGGCGTGGGCAGCGGGTGGGCTGGCAGTTCCGCCAGGTCGGCGAGCGCCCGTGCCGCGACCGCCAGCTGGGCGAAGGGCGCCGGTGCATCGAGTTCGCTCGGCTGGTTGTGGGCGGCTTCGGCATCGGCCAGCGAGCGTGCGCGCAGCCAGGCGGCCAGTTGTGGATAGGCGGCTTCCCATTCCAGTCGGTGCTGCACGAACGGGCGCGGCCGCCACAGCGACTGGTGCTCGGAGAGGAAGCGGTCGAGCGCGAGGAAATGATCGGTGAAGCTGGCGTGAGCGCGCATTCGGTGTGGGTGTCGGGTCGGTCGGCGGGCGCCGATTGTAGCGGCGATCGGCGCGCGCAAGGCACAACGCCCGTCGTCGACGGGCGTTGTGGGGGGTTAGCGGCCGTACACCTGTTCGGGCAGCCAGGTGATCAGATCCGGCCAGAGGTAGGCGATCACCAGCATCAGCAGCTGGATGCCGATGAACGGCACCACGCCCTTGTAGATGGTGCTCGTCGGCACACTGCGCGGGGTGACGCCACGCAGGTAGAACAGCGAGAAGCCGAACGGCGGAGTGAGGAACGAGGTCTGCAGGTTGAGCGCGAGCATCACGCCGAGCCAGATCGGATCGAGCCCCATCGCCAGCAGGATGGGCCCGACGATCGGGACGACGACGAAGATGATCTCGATGAAGTCGAGGATGAAGCCGAGCAGGAAGATCACCAGCATCACCACCAGGAATGCGCCGAGCACGCCGCCGGGCAGCGAATGCAGGGCGTCCTCGATCAGCACCTCGCCGCCGAAGCCGCGGAACACCAGCGAGAACAGCGAGGCGCCGATCAGGATCAGGAACACCATCGAGGTGATCTCGGTGGTGCCGAAGGCGACTTCCTTCAACTGGCTGAAGCTCAGCTGGCGCTTGACCAGCGACAGCGCCGTCGCGCCCAGCGCGCCGATGGCCGCGGCCTCGGTAGGCGTGGCGTAGCCGGCGAGGATCGAGCCGAGCACGGCGGCGATCAGCACCAGCGGCGGCAGCAGCGCCTTGATCAGCCGTCCCCATTCGATCGGGCCGAGCTCTTCCTGCGGCAGCGCGGGCAGCTTCTTCGGCTGGAAGATGGCGATGATGATCAGGTAGACGATGTACAGGCCCACCAGCGCCAGCCCCGGCAGCAGCGCGCCGACGAACAGGTCGCCGACCGAGACGGTCTTCGGCGAGAAGATGCCCATCTTCAGCTGTGCCTGCTGGAACGCGCTGGACATCACGTCGCCGAGCAGGACCAGGATGATCGACGGCGGGATGATCTGCCCGAGCGTGCCGGTGGCCGCCAGCGTGCCAGTGGCGATCGCCGGGTCGTAGCCGCGGCGCAGCATGGTCGGCAGCGCCAGCAGACCCATCGTGACCACGGTGGCGCCGACGATGCCGGTCGAGGCCGCGAGCAGCGTGCCGACCACGCACACCGAGATCGCCAGACCGCCGCGCAGGGTGCCGAACAGCCGCGACATCGATTCCAGCAGGTCTTCGGCGACGCGGGATTTCTCCAGCATCACCCCCATGAAGACGAACAGCGGCACCGCCAGCATCGTCTGGTTGTTCATGATGCCGAAGATGCGGTTGGGCAGCGCATGCAGGAAGCCGACGTCGAACGTGCCGGTGACCACGCCCACGCCGGCGAACAGCAGTGCCATGCCGCCGAGGGTGAAGGCCACCGGATAGCCCGACATCAGCGCGATGCAGATGCCGACGAACAGTGCGATTGCCATGATCTCAGCCATGCTGCACCTCCTCGTCCTGCGGCAGGCGGCCGGCGAGGCGGTAACCGAGCTTGATCAGATCAGCGACGGCTTGCAGCGCGAGGCTGATGACCATCACCAGGATGATGCTCTTCTGCAGGTAGACGAACTTCAGGCCGCCGGATTCGTTGGAGCCTTCGTGCGTGGCCCAGGAGTTGGCAACGTAATCCCAGCTGTTCCAGGCCAGGAACAGGCAGACCGGGATCAGGAACAGCACGTGGCCGAGGCCATCGACGATGCCCTGCCGGCGGGAGACCAGCTTCTGGTAGAAGATGTCGACGCGGACGTGGCCATTGCGCTGCAGGGTCCAGGCGGCGGCGCCCATGAAGACCAGCGCATGGGCATACATGACCGCTTCCTGCAGGGCGATGGCGCCGATGCCGAAGCCATAGCGCAGCACCACGACGATCGCGGTACCGGCAACGAGGAAGAGCGTGAACCAGGCACACAGCTGGCCGAAACGCCGATTCAGCGAATCGATGAAGCCAGCCACGCGCAGTAGCGGCGGGGCGTCATGGGACATTGGTGAGTCCTTCTTGTGGGGTCGCAAGGAATGTTGCGCAGAAGGATTCTTGCAGTAGTGGCGCTTTGCAGCAATCGGCATACGACTTTTAGCGGGATGGACTAGGCTTGAGCCGCAGATATCGCTAGTTTTCTTCACCTTGCTTGCACGGTTGCCGGTCCTGGCGCCGGGGCGTTGCCCGGCGCGGTTCTGCCTGGTCGGTCGTGTTCAGCCAAGTCGTTGTGCAAATAAGACAAACAACAAGGAGCACCACATGAAACGTCGTGACATTCTCGCCGCCGCGGGCGTCGGCCTGGCCGCCACCGCTCTGGCCGGCTGCAATGACAAGAGCGAAAAGACCGCAACCGCCGGCGCCCCCGCCGCCGAGCAGCAGACCTTCAACTGGAAGATGGTCACCTCCTGGCCGAAGAACTTCCCCGGCGTCGGCGTCGGTGCCGAGCGCTTTGCCACGCTGGTCAACGAGATGAGCGGCGGCCGGCTGAAGGTCAAGGTCTATGCGGCGGGCGAACTGGTTCCCGCGCTGGAAGTGTTCGACGCGGTCTCGCGCGGCACCGCCGAGATGGGGCACGGCGCGCCTTACTACTGGAAGGGCAAGGTGCCGGCCGCGCAGTTCTTCTGCGCCCTGCCGTTCGGCCCGAACGCGCAGGAAATGAATGCCTGGCTGCACCGTGGCGGCGGCATGCAGCTGTGGGAGGAGGTGTACAAGCCGTTCGGCGTGCTGCCGATGGCCTGCGGCGCCACCGGCGTGCAGACCGCCGGCTGGTTCAACAAGGAAATCAACTCGGTCGAGGATTTCCAGGGGCTGAAGATGCGTACGCCGGGTCTGGGCGGCGAAGTGCTGACCAAGATGGGCGGCACCGTGGTCAACATGCCGGCCGGCGAGATCTTCACCGCGCTGCAGACCGGCGCGATCGACGCCACCGAGTGGATCGGTCCGTACAACGACCTGGCCCTCGGCCTGCACAAGGCGTCCAAGTACTACTACACGCCGGGCTGGCAGGAGCCGAACGTCACCTTCGAGCTGGACGTCAATCTCAAGGCCTGGGAAACCCTGCCGGATGACCTGAAGGCCATCGTTCGCTCCGCCGCGCGCGACGTCAACGGCGACATGCTCGACGACTACAACGCCAAGAACATGGAGGCGCTGGAGCAGCTGCGCGAGCAGGGCGTGGAAGTGCGTCGGTTACCCGACGAGGTGCTGGCGCGGCTCAAGGAAGTCGCGGCCGAAGTGGTCGATGCGTCCGCGGCGGCCGATCCGGCGGCGAGCAAGGTCTGGGAGCAGCAGCGTGCCTATCTCAAGCGGCTGTACGCCTACGCCGAGCTGAACGAGAAGGACATCTACAACATCCGCGGCTGATCGCCGACCGCAACGAAAACGCCACGGCCTGCGCCGTGGCGTTTTCGTTTGCGCACAACCGGGACCGCTGCGCGTCAGCCGAGCAGGCTGGCGTTCAGGCTGATGCGCGCGTTGAGCACCTTGGAGACCGGGCAGCCCTGCTTGGCCTGCTCGGCGATCTGCTGGAACTGCGCGTCGCTCGCCCCGGGAATCTTCGCCTTCAGCGTCAGGTCGACGGCGGTGATGCTGAAGCCATCGCCATCCTTGTCCAGCGTTACCTCGGCGTGGGTCTCGATACGCTCGGCGGTGAGCCCGGCCTGGCCGAGCATCAACGACAGCGCCATCGAGAAGCAGCCGGCATGCGCGGCGCCGATCAGCTCCTCCGGATTGGTGCCCGGGGCGTCCTCGAAGCGGGTGTTAAAGCCATAGGGGTTGTCCTTCAGCGCGCCGCTTTGGGTGCTGATGGTGCCCTTGCCGTCCTTCAGGCCGCCTTGCCAGACGGCCGATGCGCTCTTCTTCACGTGCAATCCTCCTGCGAGGGGTGGATGAAAATGCGGGCGCCGGGCAACGGGCGCCGGGCGGCTCAGCGGGTCGGTTCGGCGGCGAGAATCGCACTCGCCAGCTCCATGTCGCTGGCCTGCAACTGTGGCTGCTCGGCGCGCAGCTGGCGCAGCAGCGCTTCCAGATGCGGGCCGCGGATGGCGCCATCGCTGGCGACGAAGCTGCTGGCATCCTCGCGCGCCGGCAGGACCAGCTTGTTGTCCTTGAAGGTCAGGTAGGTGGAGGCGGTTGTCGCGCCCGAGGACAGCAGGTCGCGGACCAGACCGTCAGCCAGGGCGTTGCCGAAGGGCAGTGCGGCGAACGCCAGTATCGCCAGTGTTGTATGTCGCATGATCGACACCTCCGAGTGTGCGTGCTGTTAAGAGTCCGCCCGCACCGGCCGAGTTCCGCTTCGCTGGCCTAGCCGTCGCGCTCGATCAGCTGACGAATGCGCTGGCCGAGGGCATCGATGCTGAACGGCTTGGCCAGCATGTCCATGCCCGGCCCGAGGAAGTCGCCGCGCACCGTGGCGTCCGCCGCATAGCCGGTAATGAACAGCACCTTCAGCTGCGGCCGTTGCTGGCGCGCGAGGTCGGCGAGCTGGCGGCCGTTGAGACCGGGCAGGCCGAAGTCGCTGACCAGCAGATCGATGCGCTGCTCGCTCTGCAGGTAGGGCAGGGCGCTGGCCGCGTCGCAGGCTTCGAGTGCGGCATAGCCCAGCTCGTGCAGCACTTCGATCACCAGCATGCGTACGGCGGCTTCGTCCTCGACCACCAGCACCGTCTCGCCATGCTGTGCCTGCGGTACCTCGGCGGGTGCGGGCGTGTTCGCCGATTCTTCCAGCGTGCTGTGGTTGCGCGGCAGGTAGAGGGTGATCCGCGTGCCCTCGCCCGGCGTGCTGTCGATGTGCACGTGGCCGCCGGTCTGCTTGGCGAAACCGTACACCATCGACAGGCCGAGGCCGGTGCCCTGGCCGATGGGCTTGGTGGTGAAGAACGGATCGAACGCCTTGGCGATCACCTCTGCGGTCATTCCGGCGCCGCTGTCGGCGATGCTGAGCACCACGTAATCGCCGGGCTCCGGACCGTTCGGCTGCGCGCTGGCGATCTGCACGCAGCGGGTACGCACCTGTAGCTCGCCGCCGCTCGGCATGGCGTCGCGGGCATTGATCACCAGGTTGAGCAGGGCGTTTTCCAGCTGGTGGGCATCGGTATACGCCAGCCAGGCGTCGGCCTGCAGCTGGGTATGCAGGCGAATGTGCTCGCCGATGGTGCGCCGCAGCATGTCCTCCATCGAGACCACCAGCTGATTGACATCCACCGGCTTGGGGTCGAGCGACTGGCGGCGCGCGAACGCGAGCAGGCGATGGGTCAGCGCCGCGGCGCGGTTGGCGGAGGTCATCGCGGCGTCGATGTAGCGGTGCAGGTCACCGCTGTGGCCGTTGTTGACCCGTCGCTGGATCAGGTCCAGCGCGCCGAGCACACCGGTCAGCATGTTGTTGAAGTCGTGCGCCAGGCCGCCGGTGAGCTGGCCGATGGCTTCCATCTTCTGCGCGTGGCGCAGCGCCTCTTCGGCGCGTTCGCGCTCGGCCATCTCGATGTGCAGGCGGCTGTTGATCGCCGCCAGCTCGCGGGTGCGCTCGGCGACCCGGCGTTCCAGGCTTTCGTTGAGTTCGCGCAGGGCTTCCTCGGCGGCGACCTGGGCGGTGATGTCGGTATTGGTGCCGAACCACTGAGTGACCTGGCCGAAATCGTCGCGGATCGGCAGCGCGCGGGAGAGGAACCAGCGGTAGACGCCGTCCTTGCCGCGCAGCGGGAAGGTCTCCTCCCACACCGAGCCGATGGCGAAGGCACGCTTGAGCGAGGCGCTGACCCGCTCGTGGTGGTCGGGGTGGTTGACCGCGCGCCAGCCGAGCGCGCGCATTGCCTCGAAGGTGGTGCCGGTGTAGTCGTACCAGCGCTTGTTGTACCAGTAGATGCGCCCGCTCGGGTCGGCCATCCAGGCGAACTGGCTGATGTTGTCGGCCAGCGTGCGGAACTGCTCCTCGCTCTCGCGCAGCGCACGCTCGGCGCGCATGCGTTCGTCGGCATTCCAGGCGCGATCGGCGACCTCGCGGATGAACGAGATGTCGTCGTCGAGCCAGATGCGCGGCTCGCCATGCAGCAACATCAGCGCGGCAGCGAGCTGGCCCTGCTCGAACAGCGGCACGCAGACCAGACTGCGGATCTGCCGTTCGCTGTACAGGTCGGTCTGGGCGACGGTGCGCGCGTCGTGCAGCACATCGTCGATCACCACCAGATCATTGTTCTGCAGGTCGTAGTAGAGGTCGCCGAAGTCGGGGAAATGCACCCGCTCGCTGCTGTCGCGCGAGGCGCCGTCGCTCCAGTAGCGCTCGATGGTGGCGTAGAGGCTGCCGGGCTCGATGCTGGCGAACAGCACCCGTGCCACACCCAGCGTGCCGCCGATGACGCTGACCGCGGCGTGGGCGATGGTCTGGCTGTCGTGCTGCTCGCGCAGCAGATCGCCCAGCTCGATCAGCGCGGTCTGGCGCTGTTCGGCCAGGCGGCGTTCGCTGATCTGCTGTTCGAGTAGCGCGTTCATGCGCAGCATGTGCTCGGCAGCATTGCGCTCGGCGGTGATGTCGCGCGCGGTGCCGAGAATTCGCACTTCGCCGTTGGCATCCAGCACGCGGCGGCCGCGGTTGGTCAGCCAGCGGAACTGCTCGGTCCGGGTGTCCAGCACGCGGTAGTCGAGCTGGAATTCGCCGCCGTCCTTGCCCTGCAGTGCGCGGCCGAGGGCGGCCAGCAGCTCGGCGCGGTCATCCGGGTGCACGCGCGCCAGCACCTCGTCGACACGCGGCGCCGGCTGCTCCGGCGACAGCCCGGCCAGCGCCTTGAGCTGGGCATCCCAGTGCATGCTGTGATGGGTGTCGTTGTATTCCCAGACGCCGATCGAGGCGATTTCGTTGGCCAGGCTGACGCGCTGTTCCGCTTCGCGCAGCGCGCGGTTGGCGCTGGCGCGCTGGCTGGCGTTGCGGATGCGGTCGACCACTTCGCGCACCAGCGCGACATCGGCCTGGTTCCAGTGACGCGGCAGCCGGCTGGCGAACAGCAGGAACAGCCGGTTGGGCTGCTGCGCGGAAATCGGCAGCGGGGCGAACAGCAGGCTCTGGCTGGCCAGGCTGGCGTGCAGTTGCCGCGGCTGCGAGTCGTCGGCGGCGTCGAGCAGGTTTTCCAGCACCAGGATGCTGCCCTGCGCCAGGTGCTGGGCCAGCACCTCGGCGCTGCTGCCGAGCGGGTGTCGACCCAGCCGGTCGGGGCTGTTCGCGGCACGCCATTGGCGGCTGACCACCAGCGTGGTGGCATCCTCCAGATGGCCGTAGGCGATGCAGTCGGTGCGCGTCAGCCGGCCGAGGCGTTCATCCAGCACGCAGCCGATGTCGACCTGCGTGTCGTCTTCCTGCAGCCGGTCGCTGATCTCCAGCAGGAAGGCCTGCAGCGCGTCGCCGTGGGTGCGCTCGCTGATGTCGGTGAAGGTGCAGATCGCGCCTTGCAGCTCGCCGTCGCGGTAGATCGGCGCGACCCGGTAGGCCACCGGCAGGCTGCTGCCGTCCTGGCGGAAGAACAGCTCGTAATCGACCTCGCGCGGCTCGCCGGTGACGGCGGTGTGCTGGATCGGACAGTCGTGCACCGGGTAGTCGCTGCCGTCCGGATGGCTGTGATGGATGATCCGGTGCAGGTGGCGCCCGAGCACCTGGTCGCGGCTTTCGAAGCCGAGCAGGGTGAGGAACGCCTGGTTACACAGGGTCACGGCGCCGCTGCGGTCGATGGAATAGAAGCCTTCGCTGGCCGAGTCGAGCAGCAGGCGGGTGAAGGCTTCGCTTTCCAGCTGCTGCGCCTGGGCGCGGCGGCGGTTGTCGATATCGTGGGCGACGCAGAGCCAGTGCTGCACCGCGCCGGCGCTGTCATAGACCGGCGCGGCGCTCAGCTGGAACCAGCGCGTGCTGGCATCGGCGGCGATCAGCGGCAGGTCGAGGCTGAACGGCAGCCGGCCCTGTACTGCCTGTCGCCACTGCTGCGCCAGCGTCGTGCGTTCCGCCTCGGCTACCGCCGCGAGCCAGCCGTCGCCGCGCGAGGCATCCTCGTCGAGCCCGGTGAAGTCGCTCCAGTAGCTGTTGCAGAACGTCAGCGCGCCATCCGCGTCGCACTGCCAGACCACCTGCGGACTGAGGTTGACCAGCGTGCGGTAACGCTCCTCGGCGGCGCGGGTGGCGGCCTGCTCGGCCTGCAGTGCGGTGAGGTCGCGCATGATCTTGATGAAGCCGTGCGGTTGCGATCCTTCCCGCAGTACGGTGAGCGTGCCGCTGCCCCAGAAGCGGCTACCGTCGCGTCGGCGATACCAGCGCTGGTGCACAGCGGAGCCTTGCGCCAGCGCATCCTGCAGCGCCTGGCGGGTTACGTCCTGACTGTTCTGCTCGGCGAGCAGTTCGCTGAAGCAATGGCCGAGCATCTGTTCGGCGTCCCAGTGAAGGATGCGATGGGCGCCCTCGTTCCAGCTGGTGATGCGGCCTTGCAGGTCCAGCGTGATGACCGCGTGGTCGATCACGCTGTCGATGATGTGGCGGTCGCGCAGCAGCTCCAGCTGCGCCATCGCCTGGCGGCCCAGCGACTGCAGGCGTCGCCCGGCGTCCGCGTCGAGCACGCGCGGCTCGCGGTCGAGCACGCACAGCGTGCCCAGCGGCAGGCCGTCGGCGGTGCGCAGGACGGCCGCCGCGTAGGAGGCGGCCGGTGTGCCGTCGGCCAGGTGTGGCAGCTCGACGCCGTCCGGCAGGCAGTCGGCCTGCAGGAGCGCCAGCGATTCGGCATGCTCGATGGCCCAGGCGCTTGCCGTTCCGTTACGTGGCACGGTCGCGCGGTCGGCGCCGAGGGCCGTCGGGCAATGCTGCTGCTCGGCGGTGATCAGGTGCAGCGCAGCCGCCGGTGCCGCGCAAAGCTCGGCGGCGAGCGCGAGCAGATCGTGAAAGTCCGCCTCGCACAGGCTGCCCGGCACGAAGTAACGCGCCAGTGCGGTCAGGCGCTGGGTTTCGGTCCATTCCCTGGCGTGCGTGCTGTGATCGGTGTTCAAGAAGTGTTCTGCTCGGCTGTCCATGGCGCTGAGCCAGCCATCGGTTGGCCGGACGGTAGATGGGTCCGCATGGGCCACGCAGCCCTCGCGGCAGTCAGCAAGAGACTAGCGCGCGAGTGCTTTGGTTCAAGCGCGGCCGGCAAAAGCCGCCGGCCCGACGCCGGTTCAGTCGCGCTGTGCGCGGTTCAGTGCGGCCAGCAGGGCGGCGTCCTGGCGGTAGATATCCGGGCGGTACTGCGGCTCGCCCTGTTCGTCCGCCTCGGCCGTCCAGTACGCCATGAGGATCGGCATCGGTCGCGCCAGCCGGTACTCGTGGGTGACGCCGGTTTCCAGCAGGCGCGCGACTTCGGCACGCTCGCGATCATCGAGCAGCAGGTCGACGACCTGCAGGGCGCCCTCGACGCGCACGCAGCCCGAGCTGGTGGTACGCGCCGCCTGGGTGAACAGGCGCTGGCTGGGGGTGTCGTGCAGGTACACCGAGAAGGGGTTGGCGAAGCGGATCGCCACCCGACCGAGCGGATTTTCCGGCCCGGCGTCCTGGCGCAGGTAGATGCCGTGCGGGCTGCTCCAGTCGACGTGCTGCGGATCGAGGCGGTTACCCTGGGCGTCGAGCACGCGCAGGCGGCTGCGCTCCAGGTAGCCGAGGTCTTCGCGGATCAGCGGCAGCTTGTCCTCGCGCAGGATGGTCGGCGGCACGGTCCAGGTCGGATTCAGCGTCAGCCGGGTAACCGTGGACTTGAGCGGCGGCGTGCGTCGCCCCTCGCGGCCGACCTGGGTGCGCGTCTGCCATTGCACCTCGCATTCCTCGAGCAGGATCAGCCGGGCGCCGGCGATATCCACCAGCAGCGAGCGCGGCTCGATTTCGCGGGCGATCCAGCGCAGGCGCTCGAGGTTGATGCGCAGCTGATCCAGGCGGCTGGCCGGGCTGACGTTGAGCGCCGCCAGCGTGCCGCGACCGACCAGCCCGTCGGGCTCCAGCCCGTGCTGGCGCTGGAATGCCTCGACCGCAGCGACCAGCACCGGGTCGTAGCGCCGGCTCTCGTCGCCGATCAGGCCCAGCCCGGCGTGGCCGAGCAGGCGCTCGCGCAGCAACGGCACGCGGGCGTCGAGCATCTGCGGGCGCAGCGTCGGTCCGGCGGGAATGATCGGCCACTGCGGCGGCGGTTGGCTGCGCAGACGCGCGTAGGCGGCGCGCAGAGCGAGGTATTGCGGCAGGTCCGGGCGCGCTTGGGCGAAGGCATCGGCCAGGTCGTCCAGACCGCTGCTGGCGAGTTCCAGCGCGGCCTGGCGGTCGTCCTCGACCGGCCAGTCGGGGCTGCGCCACAGCGGTTCGGTCTGCTCGCGCGGCAGGCGGCCGTAGGCCAGGTCGTGCAGGGCGCTGAGGTAGGCGTGGCTGGTCAGCAGATCGCTGCAGATCCGGTGCTGCGGCGCGGCGCTGGCGCTATGCGTCAGTTGGCGGATGCGTTCGAGGTGGTAGCTGGCCGGGGCCAGGCCGTCGTCGGCCAGCTGTTCGAGCTGGCGCAGCAGGCCATCGATCTGCCGGTAGGAGCGCCACACCGGCGCGAAATCCTGCCGCGCATAGAACCCTTGCAGGCGCTCGCGGGCGGCCGGTTGCAGCGGCGGGAGATAACCGCTGCAGTACGCCGGCAGCTGTTCGAGGGCGGTGCGCAGCGGAGTGGCGGGCTCGTCAGTCGGCGCGGCGAGGGCCGCCAGCGGCAGCAGCAAGAGCCCGGCAGCCAGACGAAATGCGTGTTTTTTGTACAACGTTGCGCTCCCCACCTACCGTTCGACTGCTAGACTGCGCGGCATTCGACCCCAGCCGCGGCGGCGGTGCAGGTCGATCCGATCACTAGAACATACCGTGTCGGGCCAGGCCGATGACAGCCTGGCCCGAGTTGTGTCGCTACACTTTGGGGTAGCGAGTATAAGGCGCCGGCCGGACAGGAAGTCGCAAGGTCGTGCCCGATGAGGTTTTCTACATGCGTCCGTTGCTGCGACGACTCTGCCTGTTGGCAGGCCTGTCTGTCCTGTCGGCGCCCGTCTGGGCGACCGTTCCCGTCTATCAACCGCTGGTCGACAGCCTCGCGCGCGTGGCGCCGACGCTGGATCGCCAGGTCCTGACCCATGCCGTTGCCGCCATGCAGTGCGCGGTGAACAACGGCGCCGCGCCGGCCCAGCGCCTGGCGGTCATCGATTTCTCGCTGCCCTCGTCCGAGCGGCGTCTGTGGATCTTCGACCTGCAGCGCAGCACTTTGTTGCTGCGTGATCTGGTCGCCCACGGGCAGAAGTCCGGCGACAATCACGCCACGCGCTTCTCCAACGCGGTGGGCAGCCACCAGTCGAGCATCGGCCTGTTCCGCACCGCCGAGAGCTACAGCGGCAAGCATGGCTATTCGCTGCGCATGGACGGCCTGGAGCCGGGCATCAACGATCGCGCCCGCGAGCGCGCCATCGTCATCCACCCGGCGGCGTACGTGAATCCTGCCTGGATCGCCACCCAGGGCCGCATCGGCCGTAGCCAGGGTTGCCCGGCGGTACGCCCGGAAGTCGCGCGGATGGTGGTCGACAGCCTCAAGGGCGGGCAATTCATGTTTTCCTGGTATCCCGACCAAAAGTGGCTGCAATCCTCGGCCTACCTGAACTGCAAGCCGAACCAGGTGGCGAGCATCCTCGCGGCCCGTCGCGGCTGAGTTGCCGCCCGCCCTGGCGGGTTGGCTAGAACGAAAAAAGCCCGGCACATGGCCGGGCTTTTTCTTTGCCGCCGGATCAGTCGCCGAGCAGCGCCTTGTTACGCACCGCGCCCTTGTCGGCGCTGGTGGCGAGCAGGGCGTAGGCCTTGAGCGCGGTCGAGACCTTGCGCGCGCGCGGCTGGGCCGGCTTCCAGCCGAGCTTGTCCTGCTCGATGCGGCGGTGGGCCAGCTCCTCATCGCTGACCAGCAGCTGGATGCTGCGGTTGTGGATGTCGATGTGGATGCGGTCGCCTTCGCGTACCAAGCCGATGGCGCCACCGGCAGCGGCTTCCGGCGAGGCGTGGCCGATGGACAGGCCCGAGGTGCCGCCGGAGAAGCGGCCGTCGGTCAGCAGCGCGCATTCCTTGCCCAGCCCCTTGGACTTCAGGTAGGAGGTCGGGTAGAGCATTTCCTGCATGCCCGGACCGCCTTTCGGCCCTTCGTAGCGGATGATGACGATGTCGCCCGGCTTCACCTCGTCGGCGAGGATGCCCTTCACGGCGCTGTCCTGGCTTTCATAGATCTTCGCGGTGCCTTCGAAGACATGGATGGATTCGTCCACGCCGGCGGTCTTCACCACGCAACCATCCAGCGCGATGTTGCCGTAGAGCACCGCCAGGCCGCCTTCCGCGGAGTAGGCATGTTCGACCGAACGGATGCAGCCTTCGGCGCGATCCAGGTCCAGGCTCGGCCAGCGGGTGGCCTGGCTGAACGCGGTTTGCGTCGGGATGCCGGCCGGGCCGGCCTTGAAGAAGGTATGCACCGCTTCGTCATTGGTCTGGGTGATGTCCCACTGCGCGATGGCCTCGGCCATGGTCTTGCTGTGCACGGTGGAGACGTCGGTGTGCAGCAGGCCGCCACGCGCCAGTTCGCCGAGGATGGAGAAGATGCCGCCGGCGCGGTGCACGTCTTCCATGTGGTACTTCTGGATGTTCGGCGCCACCTTGCACAGCTGCGGCACCTTGCGCGACAGCGCGTCGATGGCGCGCAGGTCGAAATCGACCTCGGCCTCCTGGGCCGCGGCCAGCAGGTGCAGGATGGTGTTGGTCGAGCCGCCCATGGCGATATCCAGCGTCATGGCGTTCTCGAATGCCTTGCGGTTGGCGATGTTGCGCGGCAGCACGGAGGCATCGCCGTCCGCGTAGTAGCGCTTGCACAGCTCGACGGCGATGCGCCCGGCACGCAGGAACAGCTGCTCGCGGTCGGCATGGGTGGCCAGCGTGGTGCCGTTGCCCGGCAGGGACAGGCCGAGGGCTTCGGTCAGGCAGTTCATCGAGTTGGCGGTGAACATGCCGGAGCAGCTGCCGCAGGTCGGGCAGGCGCTGCGCTCGTACTCGGCGACGGTTTCGTCGGAGCAGGAATCGTCGGCGGCGGCGACCATGGCGTCGACCAGGTCCAGGCCGTGCGCGGCCAGTTTGGTCTTGCCGGCTTCCATCGGCCCGCCGGAGACGAACACCACCGGGATGTTCAGGCGCAGCGCGGCCATCAGCATGCCGGGGGTGATCTTGTCGCAGTTGGAGATGCAGACGATGGCGTCGGCGCAGTGCGCGTTGACCATGTACTCCACCGAGTCGGCGATGATCTCGCGCGAAGGCAGCGAATAGAGCATGCCGTCGTGACCCATGGCGATGCCGTCATCGACCGCGATGGTGTTGAATTCCTTGGCCACGCCGCCGTGCTTCTCGATCTCGCGGGCGACCAGCTGGCCCATGTCCTTCAGGTGCACGTGGCCGGGCACGAACTGGGTGAAGGAGTTGGCAATGGCGATGATCGGCTTCTTGAAGTCCTCGTCCTTCATCCCGGTGGCGCGCCACAGGGCACGGGCGCCGGCCATGTTGCGGCCGTGGGTGGAGGTTTTCGAGCGGTAATCGGGCATGGCAATCGTCCTGCTGAGGCTGGTCAGGTTTTAAGCATATGGTGAGCGTGCTGCACGCCCGAGGCAAACGCGGTGGATGTCTGTCGGGGGCGGGGCCGGGTGGTCAGGCGGGATCGCCGCTGCTTCGGCCGGCTCGCGAGTCCGCCTGAGGTGGGGCAGGAGCGGGGATTCTAATCCCAGCCGGCGCGCGGGCGAAAGGGCGGCGGTCGGCCGCCCGAACGGCACGACGCCCGGGCGGGCCGGGCGTCGTGGGTATCCGCGGCCGGTCAGGCCGTCTGCGGCAGCTCGACAGGCTCCGGCGCCGTGGTGCTCGGCCGCTCGAGTGCGGCGACGAGCTGCTGCTTGTCCAGCTCGCCCTCCCAGCGGGCGACGACGATGGTCGCCACCGCATTGCCGACCAGGTTGGTCAGCGCGCGGCACTCGGACATGAAGCGGTCGATGCCGAGGATCAGCGCCATGCCGGCCACCGGCACCGCCGGCACCACCGAAAGCGTCGCGGCCAGGGTGATGAAGCCGGCGCCGGTGATGCCCGCCGCGCCCTTGGAGCTGAGCATCGCCACCAGCAGCAGGGCGATCTGGTCGCCGAGCGACAGGGGAATGTCGGTGGCCTGGGCGATGAACAGCGCCGCCAGGGTCATGTAGATGTTGGTGCCGTCGAGGTTGAACGAGTAGCCGGTGGGAATCACCATGCCGACCACCGAGCGCTTGCAGCCGGCCTTTTCCATCTTGTCCATCAGCGTCGGCAGCGCCGCTTCCGAGGAGCTGGTGCCCAGTACCAGCAGCAGTTCCTCCTTGATGTAGCGAATCAGCGCGAGGATCGAGAAACCGTTGTAGCGCGCGACGGCGCCCAGCACCACCAGCACGAACAGCAGCGCGGTGATGTAGAAGGTGCCGATCAGCATCGCCAGGTTGGCGATCGAGCCGATGCCGTACTTGCCGATGGTGAAGGCCATGGCACCGAAGGCACCGACGGGCGCGGCCTTCATCAGGATCGCCACCAGCTTGAACACCGGCGCCACCAGGTCCTGCAGGAAGCTGACCACCGGCTTGCCCTTGTCGCCGACCAGCGCCAGGGAAATACCGAACAGCACGGAGAAGAACAGCACCTGGAGGATGTCGCCGGAGGCGAAGGCGCCGACGATGGTGGTCGGGATGATGTTGCTCAGGAAGCCGACGATCGACTGCTCATGGGCCTTCAGCGCGTAATCGGCCACCGCTTTGGGGTCCAGCGAGGCCGGATCGATGTGCATGCCGGCGCCGGGCTGGATCACGTTGCCGACGATCAGGCCGATGATCAGCGCCAGGGTCGAGAAGGTCAGGAAATACAGCATGGCCTTGCCGGCGACGCGGCCGACCTTCTTCATGTCGGACATGCCGGCGATGCCGGTGGCGATGGTGAGAAAGATCACCGGCGCGATGATCATCTTGACCAGCTTGATGAAGGCGTCGCCCAGCGGCTTCATCGCCTCGCCGACTCCAGGGTAGAAGTGGCCGAGGGTGATGCCGAGGATAATCGCGGCGATCACCTGCACGTACAGGTGCGCGTAGAGCGGCGTTTTCCGTGGGGGCAGGGAATCGGTTTCGGGGTGCGCAACGATCATTTCTTGTTCTCCAGGGCCTGCCAGGCCAGGTTCATGGGGAGGTCGACGCCTCGTCATGTTCCTCATGGCAAATGTCGCGCCAGCTTTCCTGCATTAGATAACTTGTTGATTTAGCTAGTTAAAAACCTAAGAACCGAGTTATTGAACGTCATGCTTGTGCGAAACACCGCACATCCGGTTTGATGCCTGTGCGGAATTCGGCGCACTATGCGCACCCCACACCCGATCTGCGCCGGGGCGCTACCGCGATGAGCGAAGCCACACTCAGCAAGGCCGTCTTGCGTCGCCGTCAGCGCCGTGAAGCGGGGCTTTTCGCCCTGCTGGCGGCACTGCTGGTGGGCGTTGCGCTGTGGCTGGCTGGCACGCATGGCCGCGACGAGGCCTATGCCGCCCTAAACGAGCGCGGCCAGCACGATGCAGCGCTGCAGAGCGCGTTGCTGAGCACGGTGCTGGAGAAGCAGCGCTCGCTGCCTTTCGTGCTGGCCGACGACCGCGATATCCGCGACGGCTTGCTCACCCGCGACGATCAGGCGCTGCGACGCATCGACCGCAAGCTCGAGGCGCTGCTGGCCGGCACCCAGGCCTCGGTCATCTACCTGTTGGATGTCGACGGCGTGGGCGTCGCGGCGAGCAACTGGCGGGAGCCGGCCAGCTTCGTCGGCAGTCGTTACGATTTCCGCGCCTATTTCCGCGATGCGCTGCGCGACGGCCATGCCGAGCACTACGGCCTGGGCAACGTCAGCAAGCGGCCGGGGCTATACATCTCGCGGCGCGTCGACGGGCCGTCCGGGCCGTTGGGCGTGATCGTGGTCAAGGTCGAGTTCGATACGGTGGAGCAGGACTGGCGCCGCTCCGGCGGGCTGACCTATGTGGTCGACGAGCGGTCCATCGTGCTGGCGACCAGCGTGCCGCACTGGCGCTTCATGGCCGTGGCGCCCATCGAGCCGCAGCGCAAGACGGCGATCCGCGAGAGCCTGCAGTTCGGCGATGCGCCGCTGGCGCCGTTGCCGCTCGAGGCGCGTGCAGACGGCACCGCCGATGTGGTGCGGGCGCAGCTGGCGCCGGACCGACCCGCGCATGGCTATCTGCGCGTGGCGACGGCAGTGGCCGGCACCGGTTGGCAGCTCAACCTGCTGCTGCCGAGCGAGGCCGTGGTGGCGCGCGCGGTACGCCAGAGCCGTACCGCCACGCTGTTCGTGCTGGTGCTGCTGCTCGGCAGCGGTGGGCTGTTTCTCTATCGTCGCCAGAAGAGCGACGAGCGGACGGTCGATCACCACAACGCGCGCATCGAGCTGGAGCGGCGCGTGGCCGAGCGCACCCGCGCGCTGAGCGAGGCGCATGACCAGCTGAAGATGCAGATCGACGAGCGCCTCAAGGCGCAGACCAGCCTGCAGACCGTGCAGCAGGAACTGGTCCAGGCCAACCGTCTGGCGATCCTCGGCCAGGTCGCCGCCGGCGTCGCGCACGAGATCAACCAGCCGGTGGCGGCGATCCGCACCTATGCCGACAACGCGCGCACCTACCTCAAGCGCGGCGATCCGCAGGGCACCGAACGCAAGCTGGAGCAGATCGCCGGCCTCACCGAGCGCATCGGCACCATCACCGACGAGCTGCGCACGTTCTCCCGCAAGGGCCGGGCGAAGGCCGAGCCGACGCGACTCGACGAGGTGATCGAGGGTGCGCTGCTGCTGCTCGGCAGTCGCTTTCGCCAGCGCTACGGCGCCATCGACGCGCAGCTGCCGGCGCCCGGCCTGCGGGTCATGGGCACGCGCATCCGCCTGGAACAGGTGCTGATCAACCTGCTGCAGAACGGCCTGGAGGCGGTGGAAAGCCGGCCGGACGGGCGCGTCGAGATCAGCGTGGTGGAGGGCGCGTCCGGCGTCGAGCTGATCGTCAGCGACAACGGCGGCGGCATCGCGCCCGAGATCATGCAGGCGCTGTTCACCCCCTTCAACACCTCCAAGGCGGCTGGGCTCGGGCTCGGTCTGGTGATCTCCAAGGACATCGTCAGCGACTTCGGCGGCCGCATCGAGGTCGTCAGCGGCCCGCAGGGCACCCGTTTCACCGTCCATCTGCAGAAGGCAGCCTGAACATGAATGACCGTCCCCGCGTCGCGTTCGTCGATGATGACGCCGAGCTGCGCAACGCCAACCAGGAGTCGCTGGAACTGGCCGGCTTCGAGGTTTACCCGTTCGCCGATGCCGAAAGCGCGCTGGCGTTTCTCGATGCCGATTTCCCCGGCGTGGTGGTCAGCGATATCCGCATGCCGCGCATCGACGGCCTGGAGCTGTTCCAGCGACTCAAGGCGCTGGACGCCGACCTGCCGGTGATCCTCATCACCGGTCACGGCGACGTGCCGATGGCGGTCGCGGCGCTGCATGACGGTGCCTACGATTTCATCGCCAAGCCCTACGGTGCCGACCGGCTGGTGCAGAGCGTCAGCCGCGCGGCGGAAAAGCGCCGGCTGGTGCTGGAGAACCGCCGCCTGCGACTGGCGGCGCAGAGTGCCGAGGAGTCGCTGCCGCTGATCGGCCAGACCCCGGCGATGGAAAACCTGCGACGCACCATCCGCCACATCGCCGACACCGAGGTGGACGTGCTGATCGCCGGCGAAACCGGCAGCGGCAAGGAGGTGGTCGCCAGCCTGCTGCACGAATGGAGCAGCCGGCGCAGTGGCAATTTCGTCGCGGTGAACTGCGGGGCGCTGCCGGAAAGCATGATCGAGAGCGAGCTGTTCGGCCACGAGGCGGGTGCGTTCACCGGCGCGCAGAAGAAGCGCATCGGCCGCATCGAGCACTCCAGCGGCGGCACGCT
The DNA here is from genome assembly GCF_036701605.1 of Pseudomonas sp. FIP_A4. Classification (NCBI taxonomy): domain Bacteria; kingdom Pseudomonadati; phylum Pseudomonadota; class Gammaproteobacteria; order Pseudomonadales; family Pseudomonadaceae; genus Pseudomonas; species Pseudomonas sp. FIP_A4. Next base: position 185,350 of record NZ_JAYDXP010000126.1, read on the forward strand.
GTTCCTCGACGAGATCGAGAGCATGCCGCCGGCGGCGCAGGTACGCCTGCTGCGCGTGCTGGAGCAGCGCACCATCGAGCCGCTGGGCAGCAACGAAAGCCGCGAGCTGAGCCTGCGCGTGGTCGCCGCGTCGAAGATCGACCTGGGCAACCCGGTGCAGCGCGGCGATTTTCGCGAGGACCTGTACTACCGGCTGAATGTGGTGACGGTGTCGATTCCGCCGCTGCGCGAGCGCAAGGAAGACATTCCGCTGCTGTTCGCGCATTTCATGCAGCGCGCCGCCGCGCGCTTCGGCATCGAGGTGCCGCAGCTCTCGCCGCAGGTCAGCCGCTACCTGTTTCAGCACGACTGGCCCGGCAATGTGCGCGAGCTGGCGCATTTCGCCGAGCGGCTGGCGCTGGGGCTGGGCGATGTCATCGCGCCGCCGGCGACACTGCGGATCGAAAGCGGCCATGCCAGCCTGCCGGCCCGCCTCGAACAGTACGAGGCGGACCTGATTCGCGAGGCGCTGCTGGCCAACGCCGGCGACGTGCGCTCGACCCTGGAGACGCTGGGCATCCCGCGCAAGACCTTCTACGACAAGCTGCAGCGCCACGGCATCGACCGTGCGCAGTACGTGCGCAAGGCCGACGACTGACGCGAATCAGCTGTTGGGCAGGATGCGGCAGGTCAGGCTCTTGATGTAGCGGGTCTCCGGGATCGCCGGGTGTACCGGGTGGTCCGGCCCCTGCGCGCCGCGTTCGAGCAGCTGGATGTTGCGGTCCAGATGGCGCGCGCTACCGAGCAGGATGTTCTGCAGATCGTCTTCGGGCAGGTGCATCGAGCAGCTGGCGCTGACCAGGATGCCGTCCTTGTTGAGCAGGCGCATGGCCTGTTCGTTGAGCCGGCGGTAGGCCGCCTCGCCGTTCTTCAGGTCCTTCTTGCGCTTGATGAAGGCTGGCGGGTCGGTGATGACCACGTCGAAGCGCTCCTCGGCGTTCTTCAGTTCCTTCATCGCCTCGAAGGCATCGCCCTCGACGCAGGTCATCCTGTCCGCCACGCCGTTGAGCGCCGCGTTGCGCTCCACACCATCGAGGGCGAAGGCCGAGGCATCGACGCAGAATACTTCGCTGGCGCCGAACGCCGCCGCCTGCACGCCCCAGCCGCCGATGTAGCTGAACAGGTCGAGCACCCGCTTGCCCTTCACGTAGGGCGCCAGGCGCGCGCGGTTCATGCGGTGATCGTAGAACCAGCCGGTTTTCTGCCCGGCGATCACCGGCGCCTCGAACTTCACGCCGTTCTCCTCCAGCGCGACCCATTCGGGCACCACGCCGAAGGCGGTGTCGACGTAGCGCTCCAGGCCCTCGGCGTCACGCGCACTGGAGTCGTTCTTCCACAGCACGCCGCTGGGCTTGAGCACCTGCACCAGCGCTTCGAGCACGGCGTCCTTGTTGCGCTCCATGGTCGCCGAGGCGAGCTGCACGACGAGGATGTCGAAGAAGCGATCGACCACCAGACCCGGCAGCAGGTCCGAGTCGCCGTAGACCAGGCGGTAGCACGGCTGGTCGAACAGCCGCTCGCGCAGGCTCAGCGCGACCTGGATGCGGTGCACCAGCAGCGACTTGTCCAGGCTGTGCTTGAGGTCGCGCGACAGCAGGCGGGCGCAGATCAGGTTGTTCGGCGACACGCCGACGATGCCCAGCGGTTTGCCGCCGGCCGCTTCGAGGATCGCCTGGTCGCCGGCGACGAACCCGGACAGCGGCGTGGCGGCGGTGTCCACCTCGTTGCTGTAGACCCACAGATGGCCGGCGCGCAGGCGGCGATCGGCATTGGCTTTGAGGCGCAGGCTGGGCAGGGTCATTGGCGGGGCTCCCGGAAAAAGACGGGCATTCTAAACGAGCCGTGCTCCGGCGACATGAAAAGCGCGCCAGCCGTGCGCTTCAGACCGTCTGCAACGCCTCGATCAGTGCGCTGCCGAAGGCCGGGATGTCGTCGGGCTTGCGGCTGCTGATCAGCCCGCCATCGACCACCACCGGCTCGTCGACCCACTCGGCGCCGGCGTTGCGCAGATCGTCGGCGAGCGAGGGCCAGCTGGTCATGCGCCGGCCCTTGACCAGTCCGGCGGAGATCAGCAGCCAGCTGCCGTGGCAGATCACCGCGATCGGCTTGCCCTTCTGCGCCGCCTCGCGCACCAGCTGCTGGGCTGTGGCATCGGTGCGGATGGTGTCGGAATTGACCACGCCGCCGGGCAGCAGCACGGCGTCGTAGTCGGCGATGCGGATAGCATCGAAAGTCTGGTCGACGTGGAACTTGGTGGCCGGTGTGGTGTGGTTCCAGCCGGTCACCTCGCCGTTCTTCGGCGCGACGATGTCGGCGCGCGCGCCGGCGTTTTCCAGCGCCTCGCGCGGGCCGGTCAGTTCCGCCTGCTCGAAGCCGTCGGTCACCAGAATTGCCACGCGTTTGCCTGTGAGGGGTTGGCTCATGGGCTGCCTCCGTCGATTCGCCCGCGATGTGCGGGGCACCTGATTTCGGACACGCAGGTGCACGAAAGTTCGCCGCTCCCGGCCGGGCGGCGCCGGTGGCCCGTGCTAGGATGCGTTCCCCTTTCGTCGCCCCCGCTCCGCCGTCATGCCCGAACTTCCCGAAGTCGAAACCACCCGCCGCGGTATCGCCCCGTATCTCGTTGGTCAGCGCGTCAGCCGGGTGATCGTGCGCGAGCGGCGGCTGCGCTGGCCGATTCCCGAGGATCTGGACGTGCGCCTGTCGGGGCAGCGTATCGAGGCGGTCGAGCGCCGCGCCAAGTACCTGCTGATCCGCTTCGAGGCCGGCACGCTGATCGCGCACCTGGGCATGTCCGGCAGCCTGCGGCTGGTCGAGGGCGCCTTGCCCGCGGCCAAGCATGAGCACGTCGACCTGCTGCTCGAATCCGGTCAGGCTTTGCGCTACACCGATCCGCGGCGCTTCGGCGCGCTGCTGTGGAGCGACGATCCGCTCAGTCACGTGCTGCTCGCCAGCCTCGGCCCGGAACCGCTGAGCGAGGCGTTCGACGGCGAACGGCTGTTCCAGCTGTCGCGTGGGCGCAGCATGGCGGTCAAGCCGTTCATCATGGACAACGCGGTAGTGGTCGGCGTCGGCAATATCTATGCGAGCGAGGCGCTGTTCGCCGCCGGCATCGATCCGCGCCGCCCGGCCGGCGGCATCTCGCGGTCGCGCTATCTGAAACTGGCGGACGAGATCAAGCGCATCCTGGCGCTGGCTATCGAGCGCGGCGGCACCACGCTGCGCGATTTCGTCGGCGGTGACGGCAAGCCGGGTTACTTCCAGCAGGAGCTGTTCGTCTACGGGCGCGGCGGCGAATTCTGCAAGCACTGCGGCACGACCCTGCGCGAGGTTCGCCTCGGCCAGCGCGCCAGCGTCTATTGCAGTCGTTGCCAGCGCTGATCGCTGCGCGGCGCGTTGACGGCGTTCACGCTCGCGAGGCGGCGGCCACTGCTATAGTGGCCGGCACAACTTGAAAATGCCGCGTTTCGCACAGCTGAAGGACCACACCATGAATCTGTTCCGCTCCACCGCTGTTGTCTTGGCTCTGACCACCGGCCTGCTGGCAATGCCGGCACAGGCGGAAACAGTCACCCAGAATGCCAGTGGCGATCCGGCCTACACGGTCGAGGCACCGCCTGCGTTCGCCATGATCGGCGACCTGGTCGTCGCCCGTCCGCTGCTGATCGGTGCGACGCTGGTCGGCGCTGTCGCGTTCGTCGTCAGCCTGCCGTTCACCGTGCTCGGCGGCAACGTCAAGGAAGCCGGTCAGGCACTGGTCGGCGACCCGGCGCGCGAGGCCTTCGTGCGCTGCCTGGGTTGCACCACTTCGCAAAGCCCTTACTGATGCCGATGGCGCGGGGCGCTCGTTCCGCGTAATCCTGAAATTCCGCATCGCGCAGCCTGCCCTGCAGGCTGCATTCTCCTGACCAACCCCGCCCCGGCCCGCCACCTCGGCGAGGCATCGTCGCCGCATGGCGAATCCCCTAGAATGCCCGGCGGTCGCACGCCGGTGCTGCAGCGGCGACCATCCCTATGTGACCGGCTCGGCCGGTTCTTTCCCTATGGCACGCGGCAGGTAACGAAAAGTACACATGGGCACGTTCAAGAAGCACGTCAGGACATTCCTGATCGTGGCGGGGAGCCTTCTGCTCGGGGCAGCGTTCTGGAGCAGCCAGCCCTGGCTGGAGCTGTGCGCCGGCCTGGCGCTGTTCCTGTTCGGTATGCAGTGCCTGGAGGAAGGGCTGCGCCAGCTGGCCGGTGGCAAGCTCGAACAGCTGTTGGCGCGGACCACCGCGACGCCGTTCAAGGGGCTGCTGTTCGGCGTCGGCGGCACCATGCTGCTGCAGTCGAGCACGCTGGTGTCGCTGTTGACCATCGCCTTCATCAGTACCGGGCTGATCAAGCTGGCCGGCGGCATCCCGATCCTGTTCGGCGCCAATCTCGGCGCCACCAGCGGCATCTGGCTGCTGGCGCTGGCCGGGCACAATCTCAGCCTGGCGCCGCTGGCGCTGCCGTTGCTGGTGTTCGGCGTGCTGGCGAGCTTCCTCGGCGACAAGGGCAAGGCGGCCGGGCGCATCGTATTGGGGATCGCCTTTATCTTTCTCGGCATCGATCAGATCAAGGACGGCTTCTCCAGCTTCGGCAGCGACGTGGACATGTCGGCCTACCAGGCCGAGGGACTGATCGGCCAACTGCTGTTCGTCGGCATCGGCCTGGCGGCCACGGTGGTGCTGCAGTCCAGTCATGCGACGCTAATGCTGACGCTCGCCGCACTGGGTGCCGGCCAGCTGGCGCTCGGCCCGGCGCTGGCGATTGCCATCGGCGCCAATGTCGGCAGCAGCGTCACCACCGCCTTCGTCGGCTCGCTCGGCGGCAACCGCAGCGGGCAGCGTCTGGCGCTGGCGCACGTGCTGTTCAATACGCTCACGGCGCTGGTGGCGCTCGTTCTGCTGCTGCCATTGACCGCGCTGGTGCAGGAGGTTGGCCTGGGCGACAACGCGCTGCTGCAGCTGGCGTTGTTCCATACGCTGTTCAACGGGTTGGGCGTGTTGCTGTTCTGGCCGTGGCAGGTGCGTCTGGCGGCGCTGTTGATTCGCCTTCTGCCCGACCGGGTCGAGCCGACGGTGCTGATCACCGAACTGGCGCAGCCGGACGAACCGCCGCAGCGCACCCGCGCGCGTTACCTCAACGCCCGCGCGCTGGATTCGGCGGATGCCGCCACCTGTGCGGTGGCGCAGGAGCTGCAGCACATGACCCGGCTGAGCCTGGAAGTGATCTGCCATGCGCTGTTCCTGCCGGTGGATCAGCTGATGCGCCAGGGACGCATCGATGACGCACTGATGGCCGCGCCACCGGAGCCCGGTGCGCTGGATGCCGAGCAGCTCTACCAGCGCCACATCAAGGGTGTGTACGCCGACCTGCTGAGCTTCATGGGCCGCCTCGAGGTGCCGCTGGACGAGCAGCACCAGGCGTTCTGGCTGAGCGGCCAGATCGCCGCGTTGCAGCTGGTGGATGCGGTCAAGGACGCCAAGCATCTGCAGAAGAACCTCGGCCAGTACCTACGCCAGGAAGCCTCGACGGTGCGCCGCTCGTACGTCGAGCTGCGCCGCCATCTGCTCGAGGCGCTGCGCGAGCTTCGTGCGCTGACTCATTCGGAGCTGCCGGAGGAGCTGTGGCGCGAGCGGCTGCAATGGCTCGACGAGCGGGCCGCCGAGTTCGACGGCGCGTTTCGCAAGCGCCTGTTCCTCGCCGTGCGCAACCACGATCTGGACGGCCTGCAGACCAGCTCGCTGATGAACGACCTGGGCTACGCCAGCCGCATTATCCAGAGCCTGCGCAATGCCCTGTTGCTGGCCGACGGGCAGGAGCCGATCCGCCAGTTGCGCCAGCTGTCGACCGACGACGGTCCGATCATTCAGCGGCCCTGAGCGGCGACACCAGAAGCGCCCGGCCGATGCCGCGCGGATCGCTGGCGGCGTCGACCGCGCCGCTGCGCTTGTTCCAATAGAGCACCTGCTGGTTGCCGTAATCGCGCTCGATCAGCTTTGGCTGGTGGCCGAGCGCGCGCAGCGCCTGCAGCTGCGCCGGGCTGAAGGTGGCGGCCTCGTACTGCAGCACGTCGGGCAGGTACTGGTGGTGGAAGCGTGGCGCCGCCGGCCAGGCCGACACCGGCTCGCCGTCCAGGTAGGCCAGCACCGAGAGCAACACCATGCTCGGGATGCGGCTGCCGCCGGGCGTGCCGAAGCTGGTGAACTCCCGCTCGCTCTCGATGAAGGTCGGGCTCATGCTCGACAGCGGGCGCTTGCCGCCGGAGATCGCGTTGGCGCTGCTGCCCTTGAGCTGATAGGCGTTGCTGCCGGCGATGTCGGCGGCGAAATCGTCCATCTCATCGTTGAGCAGCACACCGGTGCCGGGCACGGTGAACGCGGCGCCGAACATCATGTTCAGCGACAGGGTGGCCGCCACCGCGTTGCCTTCGGTATCGATCACCGCGAAGTGGGTGGTGTGCTCGCCCTCACGCCAGCGTGGCGCCGGCGGCAGGGCGCTGCTCGGCGTGGCGCGCGCCGGATCGATGCCGGCAGCCTGCGCCTGCAGATAGTCTGCCGACAGCAGCCGCTGCAGCGGCGCGCGGACGAAGTCGGGATCGCCCAGCAGGCCGCGGTCGCGATAGGCGCGGCGCAGCGCCTCGACCACCAGGTGGCTGCGCTGCACCGGCGCGGCGTCGCGCCAGGACAGGTGTTCGAGCATGCCCAGGCTCTGCGCGAGGATCACGCCGCCGGCCGAGGGCGGTGGCGCGCCGATCAGCTCGCGGCCGTCAGCCAGCTGGAAACGCAGCGGTGCACGCTCGACGGTCTGGTACTCGGCCAGATCCCGCAGCGTCCAGATGCCGCCGGCGGCGCGCACGCCCTGCACCAGGCGCTCGGCCAGATCACCGCGATAGAAGCCGTCACGGCCTTCGCGTGCCAGACGTTCGAGGGTGGTGGCCAGCTCCGGCTGACGCAGGCGCTGACCCTCGGCCGGCAGCTCGCCGTCACGCAGGAACAGCCGCGCGCTCTCCGCATCGGTGCGCAGCGCATCGAGACGCCAGCTGGCACGCTGCCGGTAGACCGCGTCGACGCTGAAGCCGTCGCGCGCCAGGGCGATGGCCGGCGCCAGGGTTTGCGCCAGCGGTAACCGGCCGCGCTGCTGCGACAGTTCCGTCAGCGCCGCCGGGGTGCCGGGAATCGCCGCCGCCAGCGCGCCATTGAGCGACAGTTCGCGCTGTACCTCGCCATCGCGCAGGTAGAGATCGGGCGTGGCAGCCAGCGGGGCGCGCTCGCGGGCGTCGAGGAAGCTGAAACGAGCCGGTTCGCCGGCTTCGCGCAGGAGGAAAAAGCCACCGCCGCCGAGGCCCGAGCCATAGGGTTCGACCACTGCCAGCGCAGCGCTGACCGCCACGGCGGCATCGAAGGCGTTACCGCCGGCCTGGAGGATTTCCCGGCCGACTGCGCTGGCCAGCGGGTGCGCGGTGGCAACGGCGCCCTGTGCCGGCGGTTGCGCCTGGGCGCAGAAGGAGAACAGCAGGAGAGCGGCGAGACAGGCCCGCACGCCCTCGCGCAGTGCGCGTCGGCGAGCCGGCCGCACCGCGTGCATCAGGCCTTGCCGGTGATGATCAGATACTTCTGCATCAGTTCGTCCTTGCTCTCGACGTTGTTCTCGTCGAGCGGGATGCAGTCGACCGGGCAGACCTGCTGGCACTGCGGCTCGTCATAGTGACCGACGCATTCGGTGCAGAGGTTGGGATCGATGACGTAGATTTCCTCGCCCTGGGAAATCGCGCCGTTCGGGCACTCGGGCTCGCACACGTCGCAGTTGATGCAGTCATCGGTGATTTTCAGGGACATCCAGCGAACTCCTGCCACGGCTCAGGCCGCAGCACAGCAGATAACGACGCGCAATTGTGCCGCATTGGCGGGCCTGCTGCCCACCGGCGGATCCCTCAGCGCTGGCCGAAGCGCACCTTGAGCGCGTCCATCACCGCCGGATGGACGAACTTGGACACGTCGCCCTCGAGCGAGGCGATCTCGCGCACCAGCGTGGAGGAAATATAGGAGTACTTCTCCGACGGCGTGAGAAACAGGCTCTCGACCTCCGGCGCCAGCTGGCGATTCATGTTGGCCAGCTGGAACTCATACTCGAAGTCGGACACCGCGCGCAGGCCGCGCAGCAGCACGTTGGCGTTCTGCTCGCGGACGAAATGCGCCAGCAGCGTGGAGAAGCCCATGACCTCGACGTTCGGCAGGTGCTTGGTGACTTCGCGGGCCAGCTCGACGCGTTGCTCCAGCGGGAACAGCGGATTCTTCTTCGGGTTGGCCGCCACGGCGATGATCACCTGGTCGAACAGCCGGGAGGCGCGCTCCACCAGATCGGCGTGGCCCATGGTGATGGGATCGAAGGTTCCCGGATACAACACTCGATTCATCGCGGCGTCCTGACGCAGGCGTGGGGGTGTGGATGGTAGCGGCTGCGCGTCGGCAGCGTAAAGTCTCAATGGCCGTGCGGCGATCTGCGCGGATAACCTGCCGATCTCAGGCGTTCTGCAAGTCTTCGCTGAGCTGACTGGCGAATTTCGCGCACAGGGCGTAGATCGACAGCTGCGGGTTGGCGCCGATGCTGGTGGGAAACAGCGAGCCGTCGTGAACCGACAGGTTCTCCAGCTGATGATGCCGTCCGCGGCTGTCGACCACCGCCAGGCGCGGATCGTCGCCCATGGCGCAGCCGCCCATCACATGCGCGCTGCCGAGCCGCGTGCGGTAGAGCGCAAGGTCGAGGCGATCGATCAGCTCGCGCGCCGCGCGCGGCGTATTCACATAATCCGCATCGGCATGCAGCGGCAGCACGGCGCGCGCGCCGGCGGCGAACTGGATCTCGGCCATGCTGTGGAAGGCGCGGCGGATGCCGTCCCAGCTGTAGGCGGTCATGCGGTAATCGAGCACCGGCGTGCCGTCGCTGCGCAGCTCGACGCGGCCTGCGGCGCTGTCCGGGTGAAAGCCGTCGCGCTGCAGCGCGATCATCGCGTGGGTGTGCGGCAGCTGCGCCATGCGCAGGGCGTTGTCGATGCCGAAGCGGCCGAACAGGGTCGCCGCCAGCGCCGGATGCAGCGGCGGCACCTCGAGCTTGTAGGACATGCGCCCGCGCGGGCCGTCTTCCCACTGGAAGTGATCCGAATAGATCGACTGCGGTGCACCGTAGAACGGGTTGATGACCTCGTCGAACTGCGCCGCGCAGAAGTTGGTCAGGTGCAGGAAGGTGCGTTTGCCGACGCGCCCGTGCGGGTCCGGTGCGGCGGAGCGCAGCAGCAGCGCCGGGCTGTTGATGCCGCCGCCGGCCAGCACGTAATGCCGCGCCCGGACCTGAATCCGCCGGCCGCTGGGCGCCACGCCGCGCGCATCCATGCCGACGCAGTCGAGCCCGGTGATACGCCCGGCGTCGATCCGCAGGCGCTCGGCGCGGGCCAGATAGAGCAGTTCGCCGCCGTGATCGAGCAGTGCCGGGATGCTGGTGACCAGCATCGACTGCTTGGCGTTGGTCGGGCAGCCCATGCCGCAGTAGCCGAGGTTCCAGCAGCCGCGCACGTTGCGCGGAATCACTGCCCAGCGATAGCCGAGGCGTTCGCAGCCGCGCTGCAGCACCGCGTTGTTGGCATTCGGCGGCATGGCCCACGGCGCGATGCCCAGGCGCTCTTCCATCCGCGCGAACCAGGGCGCCAGCTGCTCCGTGGCAAGGCCGCTGACGGCGTGTTCGCGGGCCCAGTGGTCGAGCGTCTGCGGCGGTGTGCGAAAGCTCGAGGTCCAGTTCACCAGCGTGGTGCCGCCCACCGCGCGGCCCTGCAGGATGGTGATGGCGCCGTCCTTGCTCATGCGCCCGACGCCTTCCTGGTATAGCGAGCGGTAGGCGGTGGATTCCTGCAGATCGAAGTCGCTGCTGGTGCGCAGCGGACCTTCTTCGATCAGCAGCACCTTGAAACCGGCCGCGCTGAGGATTTCCGCGCTGGTGGCGCCACCGGCGCCGCTGCCGATGATGGCGATGTCCGTCTCCAGCGTGAGGTCGCCGGCGAGGCGCGAGCCATCGTGGGTCTGCCAGCCACGGGCGAGGCCGGCGGCAAAGAGGTCGGGGATGGGCATCGTTGCTCCTGAAATCAGACCGTGGGCGGGCCGGGATAGCCGCAATGCGCCCAGGCCTCGGGCCGGCCGTACCAGGCCATCAGCACCAGTTGCAGCAGGACGCCGTGGCCCTGGCGCAGCAGCGCCAGCGGAGCGTTTTGCCAGCGTTGCAGGAAGTCCTGCATGGCCTGGTCGCTCGCCGCGTCCCAGCCGCCCCAGATGCCGGTCAGCGGGCCGCGCGTGATCGGCAGGCTGAGCAGGTCGAACAGCTGCAGCACCTGCGCGGCCAGCGCCGGCGACAGCTGCTGCAGGTTGCGATCGAGGCTGCTCAGCGTGCCCTCGACCACCGCCGGCGCGCTTGGCGCTGCCACCGCGCCGGCCAGCAGTACGGGGATCAGCCGGCGCAGCAGCGGCAGGTCGCTGCTGCGCAACAGGCCGAACTCCGCCGCCGCCAGCTCGCGACCGCAGCCGCTCAGGCTGGCGCAAAGCCCCGTGGTTGCCAGCAGCGCACCGCCGAGCAAACCGATGCGCAGCAGCCCGCGGCGATTCAGTGGCAGGTCGCTCATCAGCGCACCAGCAGGCGGTAGAGCAGCTTCTGCCACCACTTGCCGTAGGGCGGATAGATCAGGCGTGCCGCGTTCAGGCGCGGCTTGCTGAACACGCCGCGGGCCTTGCTGAAGGTCAGGAAGCCTTCGTGCCCGTGATAGTGGCCCATGCCCGATGCGCCGACGCCGCCGAACGGCAGGTCGTCCTGGGCGACGTGCAGCAGGGTGTCGTTCAGGCATACGCCGCCGGACAGCGTGCCATGCAGCACGCGCTGCTGCTCGGCGCGGTCGTAGCCGAAGAAGTACAGCGCCAGCGGCCGCGGCCGGGCGTTGACATAGGCGATGGCCGCGTCGAGATCGTCGTAGGGCACCAGCGGCAGCAGCGGACCGAAGATTTCCTCGTGCATCACGCGCATGTGCTCGTTGACGTCGAGCAGCAGGTGGTGCGCCAGACGGCCCGGCGCGCTGTCCTCGAACAGCGGCAGCACGCGGGCGCCCTTGCTGCGCGCATCGTCCAGATAGTCCCGCAGGCGGGCGAGCTGGCGGGTGTTGATGATCGCGGTGTAGTCCGGGTTGTCCGCCAGGCGCGGCAGCAGGCGGCGCACCGCCGCGCGGTAGGCGTCGGCGAAGTCGTCCAGACGCGCGCGCGGCACCAGCACGTAGTCCGGCGCGACGCAGGTCTGCCCGGCATTGAGCGTCTTGCCGAAGGCGATGCGTTCGGCGGCGTCGGCCAGCGGCACCGTGGCCGAAACGATGGCCGGCGATTTGCCGCCCAGCTCCAGCGTCACCGGGGTGAGATTGTCCGCGGCGGCGTGCATCACGTCGCGACCGATGTGCGTCGCGCCGGTGAACAGCAGATGATCGAACGGCAGCCGCGCGAAGGCCTTGCCGACCTCGACATTGCCGAGCACCACCGCCACCTGATCCTCCGGGAAGACCTGCGCCAGCAGCCGCTGGAGCAGCGCGCCGGTGGCCGGGGTCGACTCGCTCATCTTCAGCATCACCCGGTTACCGGCGGCCAAGGCGCCGACCAGCGGGCCGATGGCCAGATACAGCGGGTAATTCCACGGCACGATGATGCCGACCACGCCCAGCGGCTGATAGATCACCCGCGCGCTGGCCGGCTGGAACGCCAGCCCGACGCGGCGCCGCGACGGTTTCATCCAGCCGCGCAGGTGGCGACGGGCGTAACGGATGCCATGCAGGCTCGGCATGATCTCGGCCAGCAGCGTCTCGTCGGCCGAGCGGTTGCCGAAGTCGGCCGAGATCGCCTCGACCAGTGCCTGCTGGTTGCCCGCCAGCACGTCGCGCAGCGCGTTCAGCCATTGCCGCCGCGTCTGCGCGCAGGGCAGCGGCGCGGCCGCGCAGGCACTGCGCTGCGCAGCGAGGATCTGCTGCAGGTACGCAGCGGGCGTTTCGACAGGCATGGCGGCTCCTGAGGGCGGCGAGAGAGTGTTTTCTAGAGTAATTGCTCTAAAGTGTCAACGCGACTCGCCTGCGCCGGTGCGGGGCTGTACCGTTGCACCCTCGCAGACCCCACGAGACCGACGCCCATGGCGCCCCGAGCAAAGACCCGCGACCGCATCCTCGATGCCAGCCTCGAGCTGTTCAATGCCCAGGGCGAGCGCGGCGTCAGCACTAATCACATCGCGGCGCATCTGGGCATATCGCCGGGCAACCTGTACTACCACTTCGCCAACAAGCAGGCGATCGTCGCCGAGCTGTTCAGGCGTTACGAGGCTCGCATCGACGAGTTCCTGCGCCCGCCGCAACGGGCGTTGACGGTGGCGGACAAGGCCGTCTATCTGGAGGCGCTGCTGGCAGCGATGTGGGACTTCCGTTTCTTGCATCGCGACCTGGAAGCGCTACTCGCCGCCGACGAAGCGCTGGCACAGCGCTACCGCGCCTTTGCGGCGCGTTGCCTGGACAACGCGCGGGCGATCTATCAGGGATTCGTCGACGCCGGCATCCTGCGCATGGGCCCCGCCGAGGTCGACGCGCTGGCACTCAATGCCTGGATCATTCTCACTTCCTGGGTACGCTTCCTCGGTACCGTCGGCGAGCCCTCGGTGCAGCTCGGGCCGGGGCAGTTGCGTCGCGGTATCTATCAACTGCTGGCGCTGGAGATCGGCTTCGTATCGCCGCAGGCGGCCGGGGATGTTGCGGTACTGCGGGATCAGTTCCGGGTGCTTCCGTAGCTGCCGTTCGGCGGCTAAGCGCGCCTAGACGTCAGCCAGCCACTGCGGAATGCGCCGCTCCAGGTAGTAGCGCGGGCGGCGCGGTGTGCCCTCGATGAAGCCGACATGCCCGCCGTGGGCGTGCAACTCCAGCGTGGTGGTCGGTGACAGTTCGCTGGGTTCCGGCACGCTGTGGCGGAACACGAAGGGGTCATCGGCGGCCTGGATCAGCAGTGTCGGGATCGCGATGTCGGGCAGGAAATAGCGGCTCGACGCACGCCGGTAGTAGTCCTGGGCGTCCCGGTAGCCGTGCAGCGGCGCGGTGATGCGGCCGTCGAAATCCCAGAAGGTGCGCATGCCGTCGAGCGTGCCCAGGCCGCTGAGCGTGGCCAGGTGCTGCTGCAGGTCGCGTTCGCGGAACAGCCGTTGCTTGTCCTTCACGTAGGCGACCATCGCCTTCATGAAGTGCGCCTGATAGAGGCGCGAGAAACCCAGGCCGATGCGGTCGGCGCACTGGTCCAGACGGAACGGCACAGACACCGCGACGGCCTTGCGCAGCGGGCTGCTGACGCCGCTTTCGCCGAGGTACTTGAGCAGCACGTTGCCGCCCAGCGAATAGCCGACCGCGTGCAGCGGCGCCAGCGGGCGGCTGGCCTGCAGGTGAGCGATGACTTCGCCGAGGTCGTCGCTGGCGCCGGAATGGTAGGCACGCGGCAGCAGGTTGGGCTCGCCCGAGCAGCCGCGCCAGTTGATCGCCACGCTGGCCCAGCCGCGCGCGGCCAGCTGCTGCTGCAGGCCGAGCACGTACAGCGAGCTGGACGAGCCGGTGAGCCCATGCAGCACCAGCACCAGCGGCGCCGCAGCGTCGTGCGGGCCGTGCCAGTCGAGGTCGATGAAGTCGCCATCGGCCAGCCACAGCCGTTCGCGCCGTCGCGCGAGTGCCGGCGCGCTGCGCAAGAACGGGTTCCACAGGGTCTGCAGATGCGGCCCCGGCAGCCACCAGGCGGGTTGGAAGAGGTCGGTCACGGTTGCTCGCAGCGCATGGGTTGGCTCGACGTTAGTGCCCGCCGTGGGCAATGAACAGCACCATGTGCGGCTTGAATGGTGCCGGCCTTTCGGCGGACGTATACCTTTGGAGATATGGCCAGCGCGCCGCCGCGGGTAAACAGTGCACGGTGAATCCGCAGCCTGGAAACCAAGCCATGACCACCACCCCGTTCGATGAACTCCTGAATGCCGCGCGGCAGGAACGCGAGCCGCAGCGGCTGCTGTTCGTTTTCGTCACGGCGGAACTGCCTGACGACGCCACCGAGGAGGAGCGCCAGCGCTTCGAGGAGAATGCCGGCGGCTCGCTCAAGCCGGTGCTCTGCGTCGACAAGCTGCCCGAGGAGCTGAGCAGCTTCGCCGCGCTGCGCGAGGAGTCGCGGCGTACCGGCGTGGCCTGGGACCTGTTCTTCGCCGCCGCACTGCCGGGGCTGGCCGGCATCACGCCCGGCTCGGACGACGCAGAGGAGCCGCTGAAGATGATGGTCGCTGCCATCGAGACCGGCAACATCGGTCGCTTCCTGGCGTTCGACCGCGACGGGCAGACGGTCGACTTCTACTGAACCGCACGGTGCCGCGCGTCCGCAGCGGCAGCTGATCCGCTCAGGCCGTGCGCTCCCACAGCGCGTAGTACACCTTGCCGGCCTTCTTCTCGCGATGCAGGCGCCAGTTGGCCGGCAGCCCCAGGCTCGACGGCAGCGCTTCGCTTTCGGTGTAGATCCAGGCGCGCTCGGTCAGCCAGCCCTTGTCTTCGAGCAGCGTGCACGCCGGTTGCAGCAGGTTCTTGTTGAACGGCGGATCGAGGAACACCAGATCGAACGGCGTCGGCGTCTGGGTTTCCAGGTAGCGCAGGGCATCGCTCTGCAGCAGCTGGCCGTTGCCGCAGTTGAGCGTGTCCAGGTGCTTGCGCAGGCTGGCGATGGCGCTGGCGTTGAGGTCCAGCGCCAGCGCCATGCCGGCGCCGCGCGACAACGCCTCGAGATAGAGTGCGCCGCTGCCGGCGAACGGGTCGAGCACCCGCGCGCCGGAGAGGTACGGCATCAGCCAGTTGAACAGCGTTTCGCGCACGCGGTCGGGCGTTGGCCGCAGCCCTTCGGCATCGGGAAAGCTGAAGCGGCGCGAGCGCCAGTCGCCGCCGATGATGCGTAGCTGGCCCTGGCCGCCATGGGCGCTGGGTCGAATCGGTGGGTTGGCCATCAATGCTCCGGAACCGCGCTGGGCTGTTCGACAGGTCGTTCGGTAGGCGGCGGCAGCGGTTGCTGCTCGACGCTGGGGCCGGCGGTGACGATGACGAAACCGTCGGGCTGCAGGTGCTTGTTCATCGCCGCCTTGACCTGTTCGACCGTCAGCGTCTGGATTTCACCCATGAAATCTTCCAGATAGGTCAGCGGCAGGTCGTAGAAGCCGATGCTGCCGAGCTGGCCGACGATGTCGGCGTTGCTCGCCGTCGAGAGCGGGAAGCTGCCGGCGATCTCGCGCTTGCTGCGTTCCAGCTCGGCCTCGGTCGGGCCTTCGGCAAGGTAGTCGCGTACCAGCTGCTGCACCAGCTGCAATGAGCCGTCGGTCAGTTCGGCGCGGGTCTGCATGCTGATCATGAACGGTCCGGCGGCGCGCATCGGGCTGAAGCCTGAGTAGATGCCGTAGGTCAGCCCGCGCTTCTCGCGCACCTCTTCCATCAGCCGGGTGCCGAAACCGCCACCGCCGAGGATCTGATTGCCCAGATAGAGCGCCGCATAGTCCGGGTGGCCGCGCGGGATGCCGAGCTGAGCCAGCAGCAGGTGGGTCTGGTTGGACGGGTATTCGATGTGGTGCTTGCCGGCCGGTGGTGCCTCGGGCACCGGGGTCGCCGGCAATGCCGGGCCCTGCGGCAGCGCGGCGGACACCTGCGCGGCGACGGCCTCGGCCTGGGTACGGTCGAGATCGCCGACCAGCGCGATCACCAGATTGCCGGCGGCATAGGCACGGGCATGGAACTCGCGCAGCTGCTGCACGCCGATGCCCGGTACCGACTCGGCGGTGCCTTCGCTGGAATGCGCGTAAGGATGCTCGCCATAGAGTTGCTCGAACAGTTCGAGGCTGGCCAGTTTGCCGGGGTTCTGCTTCTGGAACTCGAAGCCGGCCAGCAGCTGGTTCTTGATCCGCTGCAGCGAATCCTCCGGGAAGGTCGGGCGGCCGACCACTTCGCTGAACAGCTCGAGCGCTGCCGTGCGCTTGTCCGCAGCGCTCAGGCTGCGCAGGCTGGCCACCGCCATGTCGCGGTAGGAGCCGTTGCTGAAATCAGCGCCGAGCCCCTCGAAGCCCTGGGCAATGGCGGTGACATCCTTCCCGGCGACGCCTTCGTTGAGCATCGCGTTGGTCAGCAGGGCGAGCCCTGGTGTGCCAGCGTCCTGGCTGCTGCCGGCGGCGAAGGTCAGCCGCAGGTCGAACATCGGCAGCTCGTGGGCCTCGACGAACAGCACCTTGGCGCCTTCGGCGGTCTGCCAGGTCTGGATGTCGAGTTTGCGCCGCGCCAGTGGCTGCCCGTCGAGGCTGGCCAGCGACTGCAGACGCGGTGCATCGCTGTCGGTCGCCGCCGGGCGGGCCTCGGTCGTCGTCGGCGCCGCCTGGGGTGGCGGGACGGGAGCGTCCTGATCGCAGCCGGTCAGGGTGAGGAAGGCGGCCAGCAGCAGGCCGGACAGGTCGCGGCGCAGGGTGCGGGAGTCATTCATCGGCGCTCTCCTCGGGCAGCACGTGGGCGACGCTCAGGCGCGTAGGGGTGAAGTAGGTGCGCGCCGCCTGCTGGATGTCCTCGGGGGTGACGGCTTCCAGCGCGGCCAGCTCGTCGTCCATCAGTCGCCAGGACAGGCCGACGGTTTCCAGCTGGCCGATGGTGGTGGCCTGCTGGGTGATCGAGTCGCGTTCGTAGACCAGCCCGGCGATCACCTGGGCACGTACGCGCTCCAGTTCCTCGCGGCTCGGCGCGTTCTGCTTGAGCAGGTCCAGCTCGGCCCACAGGCGGCTTTCGACATCGGCCAGGCTGTGGCCTTTCTGCACGTTGGGCACCGCCGAGAGCATGAACAGGCTGTCGCCGCGGGCGTAGGCGTTGTACCAGGCGGAGGCGCTGGTCACCAGCTCCTCGCCGCGCTCCAGGCGTTCCGGCAGGCGCGCGCTGTAGCCGCCGTCGAGCAGCGCGGCGATCAGGCGCAGGGCGTGGATCTGGCGCGCGTCCGCCTCGGTCGACAAGCTCGGCACGTTGAACGCCATCAGCAGGCTCGGCAGCTGCGTGTTGACGTGCAGCTGCAGGCGCCGCTCGCCGGGTTGGTCCAGCTCCAGCGGCGCCTTGGCCGACGGCAGCGGACGCTTGGCGATCGGGCCGAAGTAGCGCTCGGCCAGGCCGCGTACCTCGTCCTGGGTCACGTCGCCGACCACCACCAGGGTGGCGTTGTTCGGCGCGTACCACTGCTCGTACCAGGCGCGCAGCTCGTCGGCCTGCATGCGTTCGAGATCGGCCATCCAGCCGATGGTCGGGTTGCGGTAGCCGCTGGCCGGGTAGGCGACGGTCTTGAAGCGCTCGAAGGCCAGTGCATTGGGCTTGTCGTCGGTGCGCAGGCGACGCTCTTCCTTGATCACCTCGATTTCGCGGGTGAACTCCTCGACCGGCAGCTTGAGGCTGGCCAGGCGATCGGCTTCCAGCTCGAAGGCCACTGCCAGGCGATCACGCGCCAGCACTTGGTAATAGGCGGTGTAGTCGTCGCTGGTGAAGGCGTTTTCCTCGGCACCCAGCTCGCGCAGGATGCGTGAGGCTTCGCCGGGACCGAGCTTGCGGCTGCCCTTGAACATCATGTGTTCGAGCGCGTGCGAAAGGCCGGTCTGGCCGGGTGTCTCGTAGCTGGAGCCGACCTTGTACCAGAGCTGGGAGACCACCACCGGCGCGCGATGGTCCTCGCGCACGATGACCTTGAGGCCGTTGTCGAGGAAGAATTCGTGGGTCGGCTGGCTGTCGGTCGCGGCGACCAGCGGCAGATACAGCGCGCCGAGCAACAGGGCCGCAGCGCGGCGTAACGTCAGGTGCATAGCAGGTTTCCCGGGTCAATGGCGCCGAAGCGGCCGGCAGGGCGGGCAAAGCGCCGAACATGGTACTGGCGAGGGCGGAACAGGCAAAGCGCGCAGTGCCGTGGGGCCTGTGGCCGTGCTTAGCGCACCCCGGCGGGGAGGTGCTAGGATAGCGCCCGTCCAGCCGGCGGCGTGGCTGCCGGCGTTTCGCATCCTTGAGAATATCTTCTCCATGTTTGGTTCAAACGACGACAAGAAGACGCCGGCCGAGCCCGGCGAGAAGAAGGGCCTGTTCGGCTGGCTGCGCAAGAAGCCGCAGGCGCCGGCCGCCGAACCGCCGGCCAGCGAGCCGCCGGAAGACAGCCAGCCACTGGCCGAATACGCGGATATCCAGGCGGCCGAGACGGCCGAGGCACTCGCCGTACAGTCTGAGCGCACTGCCGAGCCGGAGCAGCCCATTGCGTCCGCAGTACCCGTTCTCGCAGAGCCCGTTCCCCCAGAACCCGAGCCAGAGGCCGAACCAGAACCCGAGCCTGCGCTCGAAGTGCAGCCCGAACCGCAACCGGTCGCTGCCGCGCTGGCGCCCGAGGCTCCGGCCAAGCTGGGCTTCTTCGCCCGCCTGCGCCAGGGCCTGTCGAAGACCAGCGCCAGCATCGGCGAGGGCATGGCCAGCCTGTTCCTCGGCAAGAAGGCCATCGACGACGACCTGCTGGAAGAGCTGGAAACCCGCCTGCTGACCGCCGATGTCGGCGTCGAGGCCACTGGCGTGATCATGCAGAACCTCACCCGGCGCGTGTCGCGCAAGGAACTGGCCGACAGCGGCGCGCTTTACAAGGCGCTGCAGGAAGAGCTGGCGAGCCTGCTGCAACCGGTCGAGCAGCCGCTGATCATCGATAGCCAGGCGCGGCCCTACGTGATTCTCGTGGTCGGCGTGAACGGCGTCGGCAAGACCACCACCATCGGCAAGCTGGCGCGCAAGCTGCAACAGGAGGGCAAGAAGGTCATGCTTGCCGCCGGTGACACCTTCCGCGCCGCTGCCGTCGAGCAGCTGCAGGTGTGGGGCGAGCGCAACAACATCGCGGTGATCGCCCAGCACACCGGCGCCGACTCGGCCTCGGTGATCTTCGATGCGGTGCAGGCCGCCAAGGCGCGCGGCATCGACGTGCTGATCGCCGACACCGCCGGCCGCCTGCACACCAAGGACAACCTGATGGAGGAGCTGAAGAAGGTCCGTCGGGTGATCGGCAAGCTCGACGAGACGGCGCCGCACGAGGTGCTGCTGGTACTCGACGCCGGCACCGGGCAGAACGCGATCAATCAGACCCGCCAGTTCAACCAGGCGGTTGAGCTCACCGGGCTGGCGCTGACCAAGCTTGACGGCACCGCCAAGGGCGGAGTCATTTTCGCCCTGGCCAAGCAGTTCGGCACGCCCATCCGCTACATCGGCGTTGGCGAGGGTATCGATGATCTGCGCACCTTCGAGGCGGATGCCTTCGTGCGGGCGCTGTTCGGCCAGCAGGACGGCAAATGATCCGTTTCGAGCAGGTCGGCAAACGCTACCCCAACGGCCACGTCGGGCTGCACGAGCTGTCCTTCCACGTGCAGCGCGGCGAGTTTCTCTTCGTCACCGGCCATTCCGGCGCCGGCAAGAGCACGCTGCTGCGCCTGCTGCTGGCGATGGAACGGCCGACCAGCGGCAAGCTGCTGCTAGCCGGACAGGACTTGTCGCGTATCACCACGGCGCAGATTCCGTTCCTGCGCCGGCAGATCGGCGTGGTGTTCCAGAACCACCAGCTGCTGTTCGATCGCACGGTATTCGACAACGTCGCGCTGCCGCTGCAGATCCTCGGGCTGAACAAGCGCGAGATCGGTCAGCGGGTGATGACCGCGCTGGAGCGCGTCAGTCTCAAGGACAAGGCGCTGCAGTATCCGGCGGACCTGTCCACCGGACAGCAACAGCGGGTCGGCATCGCCCGCGCGGTGGTGCACCGACCGGCGCTGCTGCTGGCCGATGAACCCACCGGCAACCTCGACCCGCGACTGGCGGCCGAGATCATGGGCGTGTTCGAGGACATCAACCGCCTCGGCACCACGGTATTGATCGCCAGTCACGATCTGGCGCTGATCGCGCGCATGCGCCATCGCATGCTGACGCTGCAGCGTGGTCGCCTGATCGGCGACGGGGAGGCCAGCTGATGAGCGACGAACGCAAAGCCAAATCCAATACCAGCGCGGCCGAGCGCGTCGGCGGTTCGGTGAAGAAAGCCGAGCACAGGAGCGACGAGCCGGATTTCCAGACGCTGCTGCATGCCTGGCTGGAAAGCCATCGCGCCAGTCTGGTGGACAGCGTCAGCCGCTTGTTCAAGCAGCCGATCGGCAGTTTCTTCACCTGTCTGGTAATGGCGGTGGCGCTAAGCCTGCCGATGGGGCTGGCGCTGCTGCTGGACAACGTCGAACGGCTAGGTGGGTCCTGGCAGCGCGCGGCGCAGATCTCGCTGTTTCTTGAGCTGGATGTCGACGCGGCACGCGGCGAGAAGCTACGCGACGAGGTGGCGGCGCTACCCGATGTCGCCGAGGCGACGTGGATCAGCCGCGAGGCGGCGCTGGAGGAATTCCAGCAACTGTCCGGGCTCGGCGAGGCACTCAAGGAACTACCGGAAAACCCGCTGCCCGGCGTGGTGGTGGTCACGCCCGAGGAAGTCGACAAGGACAAGCTCGAAGCCCTGCGTACGCGGCTCGCGGCACTGCCTGGCGTCGAGCAGGCGCAGCTCGACCTGCTGTGGGTGGAGCGGCTGACGGCAATCCTCAAACTCGGCGATCGTTTCGTTTTCGGTCTCAGCCTGCTGCTGATCGCGACGCTGCTGCTGGTGATCGGCAACACCATCCGCCTGCATATCGAGAACCGTCGCACCGAGATCGAGGTGGTCAAGCTGGTTGGCGGCACGGACGGCTACGTGCGCCGCCCGTTCCTCTACATGGGCGCGCTCTACGGTCTGGGCGCCGGCCTCATCGCCTGGCTGCTGCTGGCCTACGGCCTGGGCTGGCTGAACGAGGCGGTCACGCGGCTGGCGGGGCTCTACGGCAGCGATTTCGGCCTGTCCGGAGTGCCTTCGGGCGACGCCCTGTCGCTGGTGATCGGTGCCGTGCTGCTGGGCTATATCGGGGCCTGGCTGGCGGTGGCGAGGCATTTGAGCGAATTGGCTCCGCGCTGATAACTCGTTGATATATAAGCGCTTATCGGTAACGTAAGTGAACTTTTCGGTGTGCTTGAAGTCTCATGCGGCAATGCTAAACTGCTGCAGCTTCACTATCGGAGGAACTGCATGACCACGACTCTGCAACCTGTTCACGCGCTGGTCCCGGGAGCCAATCTCGAGGCCTACGTGCACACCGTAAACAGCCTGCCGCTGCTTACCGTCGAGCAGGAGCGCGAACTGGCTGAGCGGCTGTTCTACCAGCAGGACCTCGAGGCCGCGCGGCAGATGGTTCTGGCGCATCTGCGCTTCGTCGTGCACATCGCCCGCAGCTATTCCGGCTACGGCCTGGCCCAGGCCGACCTGATCCAGGAAGGCAACGTCGGCCTGATGAAGGCGGTCAAGCGCTTCAACCCGGAAATGGGCGTGCGCCTGGTGTCCTTCGCCGTGCACTGGATCAAGGCGGAAATCCACGAGTTCATCCTGCGCAACTGGCGCATCGTCAAGGTCGCCACGACCAAGGCGCAGCGCAAGCTGTTCTTCAACCTGCGCAGCCAGAAGAAGCGTCTGGCCTGGCTGAACAACGAGGAAGTCAACCGTGTGGCGGACAGCCTCGGCGTCGAGCCGCACGAGGTCCGCGAGATGGAAAGTCGTCTGACCGGCCACGACATGGCGTTCGATCCGGCTGCCGATGCTGACGACGACAGTGCATTCCAGTCGCCGGCGCATTATCTGGAAGACCACCGCTACGACCCGGCCCGCCAGCTGGAAGATGCCGACTGGAGCGACAGTTCCACTTCCAGTCTGCACGAAGCGCTGGAAGGCCTCGACGAACGCAGCCGCGACATTCTCCAGCAGCGCTGGCTGAGCGAAGACAAGGCGACGCTGCATGATCTGGCCGCCAAGTACAACGTCTCCGCGGAGCGCATTCGCCAGCTGGAAAAGAATGCGATGAACAAGCTCAAAGGCTCGATCCAGGCCTGACGCACGACGCGGCGAAGGTTCTGTTGAACGCGGGAGTGGTCTGACGACCCTCCCGCGTTTTTCATGGGCGCTCGGTTCGCACCGCTCAGCGCGACGGTGCGAGTGCGCGCTGAACGGCGGTCAGTAACTGCGCGCTGGTGATCGGCTTGTGCAGCCAGACGGTGTGTTCGTCGTCAATGCCGGGGTCGAGCCGGTTGGCGGCGGAAATGACGATTACCGGCAGGCCGCGCAGCGCCGGATCGCGACGGATCTCCTCGATCAGCTGGCGGCCGCTGCCATCGGGCAGATGCAGGTCCAGGGTCATCGCCTGATAGCCGCCGGCGGCCAGCCGCTCGCGTGCCTGGTACAGGCTCTGCACGCGATCCACCGCATAGCCGCCTTCGCGTAGCATCAGGTGCAGCAGGCGACCGGTGTCCGGTTCGTCCTCGACCACCAGCAGGCGCGGGCGTCCGTCATCGTCGCTGCTGTCGCCGTACAGTTGGGTCTGCACCGGCAGCTGGCACCAGAACGTGGTGCCCTGGCCGTCCACGCACTCAAAGCCGACGCTGCCGCCCATGCGCTCGATCAATTCCTTGCTGATCGCCAGACCCAGGCCGGTCCCGGCGACCTTGCGGCTGTCGGAGGCATCGGCCTGGGCGAACTTCTCGAACACCTGCTGACGGAACGCCTGCGGGATGCCGGGACCCTGGTCACTGACGCAGACGCGCACCTGGTTGTCGCGCATGATGGCGTGTACGCGCACTTCGCCGTGCTCGGGGGTGAACTTGATGGCATTGGAGAGGAAGTTAGTCAGCACCTGTTGCAGGCGCAGGCCGTCGACCCAGACGTTGACCCGCGGCGGCGCTTCGAGCACGCAGCGCACGCCGTGTTGCTCGGCGAAGCCCCGGTTGCTCGCCACGGCATCTTCCAGCAGGCGCGCCAGGTCGTGTTCGCGCAGGTCGAAGGTCATCTTGCCGGCGGCCATCTTCTCCATGTCGAGCAGGTCGTTGATCAGGTGACCGAGGCGCTGGCTGTTGCGGTAGGCGATCTCGAGCATCTGCTGCATCGCCGGCGGAGCTTCGCCCAGCGCGCCGCCGGTGATCAGCCCGAGCGCGCCACTGATCGAGGTCAGCGGCGTGCGCAGTTCATGGCTGACGGTGGAGACGAACTCGTTCTTCATCTGCTCGATGCGCTTGCGCTCGGTCAGGTCCATCAGGGTGCCGCTGAGGCGTTGCGCCTGGCCGTTCGTGTCGCGCTGGATGTAACCGCGCAGCAGGACCGGCACCACCTCGCCGTGCTTGTGCTGCAGACGCAGCTCGGTGGTGAAGTGGTCGACGTTGGACAGCATCGTCCGGGCCAGGCGGGCACGTTCGCGCGCGAGGTCTTCGGCGACCATCACCCGTTCCCACAGCTTGAGATCGGAAGGCAGCTCGCCGGGGCGATAACCGAGCATCTCCCAGGCGCGCGGCGAGGCGTAGAGCGTGCCGGCTTCGAGGTCGAGGTCCCAGAGGCCGTCATTGCTGCCCTTGAGCGCGAGCGAGAGACGCTCCTCGCTCAGCCGCAGGGCCTGCTTGTTGCGGCGGATGTGCCGGGTCATCTGTTCGGCGAGCGCCTGGGCGCGCTGGTGGCGCAGCGCCAGCGAGGCGGTGAGGAAGAACAGCAGCAGGCTCAGACCCAGTCCCAGGCCGACCACCAGCGCGTCGTTGGCGTGAAAGCGCGCCTCGAACTCCGGCAGACTGTTCAGGCGCAGCGTCCAGGTCTGGCCGTACAGCTGCAACTGTTGCAGGCGGCTGTAGGCGGGCTGGCGGGCATTCTCGGGCGCCTGGTGGGTGGTGAACAGCAGATGCTCGGCTTGTTCGCGGTCGCTGGCATAAATGCTCAGATCCAGCGGCAGGTCGACATCGCCGAGAATGCCCTGCATCAGGTCGCCCAATCGATAAGGGCTGTAGACGAAGCCACGCAGCGCCGTCATGCGCTGCTCGGCGGTGTCCAGCAGTAGCCCCGGACGGTACACCGGCACGTAGAGCAGGACACCGGCCTGCACATCGCCATCGATCTCCTGCATCAGGGTGACCTTGCCGGTGATGCTGGTGCGCCCCTCCCGCGCCGCCCGCAACATAGCCTGGTGGCGCGCCGGTTCGGAGTACATGTCATAGCCGAAGGCTGCGCGGTTGCGCGCATCGAACGGCTCCAGGTAGATGATCGAGGTATACAGCGGGCGCTGACCCTCGGGGCGAATGGCGTAGTCGGGAAAGCCTTCGGCACGTATCGCCGCCTCGTGCGCCGCGCGCTCGGCGGGCGTGATCACCTGGGTGAAACCGACGCCCTGGATGCCCGGGTAACGCTCGTCGAGTCGCAGGCGTTGCGTATAGGTGTGCCACTGCTCGCGGCTGACCAGGCCGCTGGCATCAAACAGGCCGGCGCCGCCGAGCAGGATCTGCTCGTGGTTGTGCAGGCGACGCTGGATGGCTTCGATGACCTTTTCGCTCAGCAGGTCGAACTGCTGGTTGGCCGCCTGCTCCTCGTTGCTGCGCAGGTGCTGGAACACCACCAGCTGCACCAGCAGCGTGAACAGCAGGACCAGCCAGGCAATGCCGTTGCGCCAGCCGATCAGCTGGCGCCAGCCGGTCAAGGACTCATTGTCGATTGCGGGATCGCCCATAAATTGACTGCAAGGCGCCACCAGACGCGAATGGAGACGAATTCAACGGTTGCACGGGCGTTTCGGCTCAGCCTTACGCAGCCATGCCCTCGGCGCAGGGTAGTGCACCGGCGCGAGAAAGCCTACCCATGAATGATGTCAGACTGACATATGGCGCCCGGCGGCGCTTTGCGACTGGCCATACTCCATGTCGGCAATCTGCCAGTCGATCTCCTGCGCGGCACGCGGGCGGGCGAAGCCATAGCCCTGGCCGTAGTCGCAGCCGTGCTCCAGCAGGAAGGCCGCCTGGTGAGCCTGTTCGATGCCCTCGGCGACGACCCGCAGCCCGAGGTTGTGCGCCAGGCTGATGACCGAGCGGGTGATCGCCGCGTCTTCCAGGCTTTGCGGCAGGCCGCGGACGAAGCCCTGATCGAGCTTGAGCTTGTGCACGTTCATGCGCTTGAGGCGCAGCAGCGACGAATAGCCGGTGCCGAAATCGTCGATCGCCAGGCGCACGCCGAGTTCGCGCAGCCGGCGCAGCTGCTCGCTGGCGGCGTCCGGGTCCTGCATCATCGCGCTTTCGGTGATTTCCAACTCCAGATACTGGGCCGCCAGGCCGGTTTCGCCGAGGATGCCGGCGACCTGCGCATCGAGTTCGCCGTAACTGAACATGCGGCTGGAGACGTTGACCGCCATGAAGTGCAGCGCCCGGCCGGCGTTCAGCCAGTCCCGCATCTGCCCGCAGGCTTGGGTCATCACCCAGTGATCGATGGCGCCGATCAGCCCGCTGTCCTCGGCGAGGGGGATGAAAACGGCTGGCGAGATCGGCCCCTGCTGCGGATGCGTCCAGCGCACCAGCGCCTCGAAGCCGACGATCGTGCCGTCGGTGAGGTCGTAGATCGCCTGATAGTGCACTTGCAGCTGATGCTGCTCCAGCGCCTGGCGCAAGGCGGTGATCAGTTCGACGCGCTGGCGGGCCTGACGGGTCAGCTCCTCGGAGTAAAAGGCATAACTGCCGCGGCCGTCGTGCTTGGCCTTGAACAGCGCGGAATCGGCGTTGCGCATCAGCTGCTCGACGTTCTGCACGTTGGTCGGCGAGGGATACAGCACGATGCCGATGCTGGCACTGCTGAACAGCTCGACCTCGCCGAGGCGAAAGGGCTGGTTCAGCACACCGAGGATGCGTAGCGCGAGTGACGCGGCCTGGTCGGCACCGCAGTTCTCACAGAGCAGGGCGAACTCGTCGCCGCCCAGGCGGGCGAGAGTCATGCCCTCGCGTACCAGCTCCCCAAGCCGGCGCGCGACGGCTTGCAACAGCGCGTCGCCGAGACTGGGGCCGAGGCTCTCGTTGATGTCCTTGAAGTGGTCAAGGTCGATCAGCAGCATCGCCCCGCCACGCTTGTGCGCACGGGCGCGCTCGATGTCCTGTTTGGCGCGCTCGCTGAACAGCAGGCGGTTGGGCAGCTGCACCAGCGGATCGTAGTGCGCCAGCTGCTCCAGCTCCTCGCGCGAGCGTTTGAGTGCGGTGAGGTCGGAAAATACCGCGACGTAATGGCTGAGTTGCCCGTGCTCGTCGTGGATGGCGCGCAGGTTCTGCCACTGCGGGTATACCTCGCCGCTCTTGCGACGATTCCAGATCTCGCCGCTCCAGGCGCCGGTGCTGCGCAGGGAACGCCACATGTCGCGATAGAAGTGCCGGTCATGCTGGCCGGACGCGAACAACTTGGGGGTCTGGCCGAGCACTTCGTCGATGGCGTAGCCGGTGATGCGGCTGAACGCCGGATTGACGTGCACGATGCGCTGTTCGGGATCGGTCACCAACACGCCTTCCTGGGTGCTGTCGAACACCGCGGCGGCCTGTCGCAGGCTGGTTTCCTGTTGGCGCTGGGTCTGCTGTTGCGCGGCGGCCCGACGGATATGCTGGCGCCCGAGCAGATACAGCAGCGTGCTGGTGACCAGTACGAACAGCCCGCCCTTGAGGCTATGCCAGCCGGCCTGGCGGCCATCGGTGAGGGCCAGCAGCAGCGGATCGCTGATCAGCACCCAAGTCATGGCCAGCAGGAAGTAACCCAGGCACAGCCGGAGGAGAGGCGTATTCATGTCCTGCTTCGGATCCGTAGAGGTACTGCTCGAAGAAAGCCACAGTGCGCTGTGGTGCCAGGGGTTGCGGTGCGGTCGACGATGATCGCCGTACTGCTAGACGTCGGTCGAGCCGCGGATGTCACGCCGGTCGCAGTGCCGGCGGTCGCTCAGCGCTCGACTTCCAGGCGCTGCAGATAATGGCTGCCGCCCAACTGACGCATCTGCCGGCGGATCCAGTTCGCTCGATTGCTCACGTAGGCGCTGGGGCGGCCGGCGCTCCACTCGCGCGGGTTGGGCAGCACCGCGGCGAGCAGGCAGGCCTGGCGGGTCGACAGGTACGGCGCACCCACACCGAAGTGCTGCCGTGCGGCCGCTTGCGCTCCGAAGATGCCCGTGCCCCATTCGACGCTGTTGAGGTAGACCTCAAGGATGCGCTGCTTCGGCCACAGCAGTTCGATCAGTGCTGTAAACCAGGCTTCGACGCCCTTGCGCAGCCAGCTGCGACCGGACCACAGGAACAGGTTCTTGGCCACCTGCTGGCTCAGCGTGGAGGCGCCGCGCAGCGAACCGCCGCTGGCGTTGTGGCTGAAGGCCGCGCGGATCGCGGCGACATCGAACCCCCAGTGCTCGGCGAACTTCTGGTCCTCGGCGGCGATCACCGCCATCTTCAGATCGTCCGGCAGCTCCTGCCACGGTCGCCATTCTCGCTGCAGGTCGATGGGCTTGCCGTCGATCCAGGATTCGATCTTGCGCTCGACCATCAGCGCGGTGAACGGCGGCGGCACCCAGCGCAGCAGCAGGACCAGCGCGGCCGACAGGGCGGCGGTCCAGAGCAGCAACTTGATCAAGCGGCGCAGCAGGAAGCGGAGCATGTGGCGTGGTCGCAGGCAAAAAGAGCCGGCATTATAGCGGCCGTTACGCAGCCACCACCCGGACGACCCGATGATTCGTGCATACCTGCCGCTCGCCGCCGGCTTCGGCCTCACCGGCGTTGCGCTCGGCGCCTTCGCCGCGCATGGCCTGAAAGCCAGCCTGAGCGCCGAGTACCTGGCCATCTTCCAGACTGCCGTGCTGTACCAGCTGATCCATGCCCTGGCATTGTTCGGTGTCGCGTTGCTGAGCCTGCACGCGCCGGGCCGGCTGCTGCGTGCGGCCGGGGCGTTGTTCGCCATCGGTGTCGTGCTGTTCAGCGGCAGCCTCTACCTGCTGACTCTGACCGGCATCGGCAAGCTCGGTATCGTCACGCCGCTGGGCGGTACCGCCTTCCTCGCCGGCTGGCTGTGCCTGGGGCTGGCCGGCTGGCGCCTGCAGCGCCGGGTGGGATGAACGGCTGCCGCCAGCGCCTTGGTGTGCCGGGTGGTTCGGGCTAGAATGCCGACCCCCTTTTGCAACGGCGGCCAACCCACATGCTGATCCAGTTGAATGGCGAACCCTACCAGCTGCCCGCCGGCCAGACGGTCGCCGATCTGCTCGTGCGCCTGGAACTGAGCGGGCGGCGCCTGGCGGTCGAACTCAATCGCGACATCGTGCCACGCAGCGCGCATGCCACGACGGCGCTCAAGGAGGGCGATCACGTCGAGGTGGTGCACGCCATCGGCGGCGGCTAGGGCTCCCGGCCACCCAGTTTCGAAGCGTCCGCTGCCGTGACGGCGGTCGTTGTGCTGTTCAACCTCCGAACGAGGATTACCCATGCGCGCAGTTCCGAACGACAAGCCCTTCATCCTGGCTGGCCGCACCTATCAATCACGGCTGCTGGTAGGCACCGGCAAATACAAGGACCTCGACGAGACGCGCGACGCCATCGAGGCCTCCGGCGCCGAGATCGTCACCGTCGCCGTGCGCCGTACCAACATCGGCCAGAACCCCGGCGAGCCGAACCTGCTCGACGTGATCAGCCCCGAGCGCTACACCATCCTGCCGAACACCGCCGGCTGCTACACCGCCGAGGATGCGGTGCGCACCTGTCGCCTGGCGCGTGAGCTGCTCGACGGCCACAAACTGGTCAAGCTGGAAGTGCTGGCCGACCAGAAAACCCTGTTCCCCAACGTGATCGAAACCCTCAAGGCCGCCGAAGTCCTGGTCAAGGACGGCTTCGACGTGATGGTCTACACCAGCGACGACCCGATCATCGCCCGCCAGCTGGCGGAGATGGGCTGCATCGCGGTGATGCCGCTGGCCGGCCTGATCGGCACCGGCCTGGGCATCTGCAACCCGTACAACCTGCGCATCATCCTCGAGGAGGCCACCGTACCGGTGCTGGTGGATGCCGGCGTGGGTACCGCGTCCGACGCCACCATCGCCATGGAGTTGGGTTGCGAGGCGGTGTTGATGAACAGCGCCATCGCCCATGCGCAGCACCCGGTGCTGATGGCCGAGGCGATGAAATACGCCATCGAGGCTGGGCGTCTGGCCTATCTCGCCGGACGCATGCCGAAGAAGCTTTACGCCAGCGCTTCGTCGCCTCTGGAAGGACTGATCCGCTGATTCCTCTCGTGGCCGGTCCCGATGTCGAGTCGGGGCCGGCTTTTTTGTTTTCGCAGGTATCCCATGACTGAACCGACCTCCACGCCCGAGCAGCCGCTCGAACATCGGCGCACCATCAAGAGCTTCGTGATGCGCGCCGGCCGCACCACCCTCGGCCAGCAGCGCGGCATCGAACTGGGCTGGCCGAAGTTCGGCCTGGAGCTGAGCGACGGCCTGCGCGACTTCGACCAAGTGTTCGGCCGCCAGGCGCCGCGTACCTTCGAGATCGGCTTCGGCATGGGCCATTCGACGCTGGAAATGGCCGCCGCCGCGCCCGAGCAGGACTTCATCGGCGTTGAAGTGCACAAGCCGGGGGTGGGGGCGCTGCTCAGCGGACTTCTGTCACAAAACCTGCAGAATGTTCGCGTCTACAGTTGCGACGCGCTCGAGGTCCTGCGTGAATGCGTCGCCGACGCCAGCCTCGATCGGGTTCTGCTGTTTTTCCCCGATCCTTGGCACAAAAGCCGTCACCATAAACGCCGTATCGTGCAACCGGCTTTTGCCGAGCTGATCCGGCAGAAGCTCAAGGTCGGTGGCGTGCTGCACATGGCGACCGACTGGCAGCCGTATGCCGAGCACATGCTCGAGGTGCTGAGCGCAGCGCCGGGCTACCGCAATCTCGCAACCGACGGCGCTTACGTGCCGCGGCCCGCGGAGCGTCCGGTGACCAAGTTCGAGCGCCGCGGCGAGCGCCTCGGTCACGGCGTCTGGGACCTGAAGTTCCAGCGCGTCGACTGAGTCGGCACGCACCGCCGCACAAGAGCCGCAGCCAAGCGGCCGCAGGATGCACAACGCCAGGACGGCTCGCCTGCCCGAACCGAACAACAATGCCAGCGGATGGCCGCGAGCCTGCACATGCACGGCCGTCGTCGTCCGCCACAAGGGGGAAGTAGACGATGAACGTGAAGATTGCAGTGCTGCTGACGGCTTGGGCCAGTTGGCCGGCGCTCGCCGCGGTGGATGCGAGCCAGGCGGCCCGCCTGGGACAGGACCTCACTCCGCTCGGCGCCGAGCGGGCCGGCAATGCGGACGGCACGATCCCGGCGTGGACCGGCGGCATCGCCCCGCCAGCGAGCTACCAGCCGGGCATGCACCATCCAGATCCGTTCGCCGATGATGCGCCGCTCTATCGCGTCGACAAGAACAACCTCGCCGAGCATGCCGAGCGGCTGCCCGAGGGTCTGGCGGCGCTGCTCGAGCGCTATCCCGAGTTCCATCTGCGCGTCTTCCCGACCCGTCGCAGCGCTGCAGCGCCGCAGCGTATCTACGAGGCTACCCGGGCCAATGCCCAATCCGCCGAGCTGATTGCCAACGGTAATGGCATCCAGGGCGCGGCGGCCGGCATTCCCTTCCCGCTGCCGCAGAACGGCATGGAGGCGATCTGGAACCACGTGCTGCACTACAAGGGCGATCAGACCCACATGATCAACCACCAGGCGGTGGTGATCGGCGGCCGTGCCAACTACATCAAGCGCGATCGTCACGTGTATTACGTCTACAACCGCGAGGATATGGAGCAGGGTGATCTGAACAACACCCTGCTGTACTACAAATACCGGGTGACCGCACCGGCCAAGCTGGCCGGCACCTCGCTGGTGGTACAGGACCCGATGGATCAGGTGCTGACTACGCGCAAGGCCTGGCGCTACAGCCCGGGTGACCGCCGAGTGCGGCGCCTGCCGTCGCTGGCCTACGATTCGGTGCAACCGGACACCAGCGGCCTGGCCACCGCCGACGTGGTCGACTCGTTCAACGGCGCGCCGGATCGCTACGACTGGCAGCTGCTGGGCAAGCGCGAAATGCTGATGCCCTACAACAGCTATGCGGTGCACCAGCAGGGCATTCCTTACGACGACATCGTGCTGCCGCGCACGCTCAACCCCGAGCTGCTGCGTTACGAGCTGCATCGCGTGTGGGTGGTCGAGGCGACCCTGCGTACCGGCTTCACCCATCCTTACGCCAAGCGGCGCTTCTACCTCGACGAGGACAGCTGGCAGATTCTCGCCGTGGATCTGTTCGATGACGGCGGCCAGCTGATCGGCCTGCAGGAAAGCCATCCGATCAGTTACTACGAGGTGCCGATGTTCAACAGCACCCTGGAGACGCTGTATCACCTCAAGGACGGCAACTACTTCGTCGATGGGCTGGACAACGGCGAACCGATGTACGACTTCGGCGTGCGCCTGAGCCCCCACGACTTCTCGCCACAGGCGCTACGCCGCGGCGCGAACTGAGTCGAACGCCACACAAGAACGCCGCCCTCGGGCGGCGTTTTCATGTGTGGCGATGCGTGCTCAGTTGCGATCGGCGATCACTCCGACGATGAACAGCACCACCAGCAGCACCGGTGCCAGCGTGTAGTTGTTGAACTGCGCCAGCCCCTTCGCCAGCCAGGGGCTCAGGTAGATGATCCCCAAGCCGTAGACGATGGCGCAGAAGATCACGAACAGTAGGGTGCGCAGCACGAAGTTGAGTCCGCCGATGTTCTTCTGTACCCAGGCATTGAGCGCCGGGCCGAACAGCACGAACAGTGTGGCCATGATCGCCAGCGAGATATCCGACAGGTGACTGCGGCTCCAGCGCGACAGGCTGGCGATCAGGTCGAGTAGCAAATCCATGCGGGTTCCTTAGGGCAGGAAGAGTTGGAGCAGGTCGTTGAGAAACAGCTGGCCCTTGGGCGTCGCCACCAGCCGCTGCGGATCGGCGACCAGCAGGCCGCGCGCCTCGGCCTCGCGACGCCCGGCGGCGAGCAGGTCGAGCGGCAGGCCGGTGCGCTGAGTGAACAGCAGTGTCGGCACGCCGTCGGTGAGGCGCAGCACATTCATCAGGAATTCGAAGGGCAGCTCGTCCGTCTGCAGCTGCTTTTCGCCGGCACGAAAGGGTTTTCCCGGGTCGAGGTAGTCCTTTGGTGTGCGGGTCTTCCAGCTGCGCAGGATGCGCCCGTCGGCCTGGGTGAGCTTGGCGTGGGCGCCGGCGCCGATGCCGAGGAAGTCGCCGAAGGTCCAGTAATTCAGGTTGTGTCGCGCCTGCCGCCCGGGCTGCGCATAGGCGGATGTTTCGTACTGGCGATAGCCGTGTTCGGCGAGCAGCGCCTGTCCGGCTTCCTGAATGTCCCAGAGGATGTCGTCGTCCGGCAGCTGCGGCGGCCGGCTCCAGAACTCGGTGTTCGGCTCGACGGTCAGCTGGTACCAGGACAGGTGCGTCGGCTGCTGGGCGATGGCGGTGCGCAGGTCTGCCAGCGCCTCCTCCAGGCTCTGCTGCGGCAGGCCGTGCATCAGGTCCAGATTGAAGTTGTCGAAGCCGGAGGCACGCGCCATGTCGGCGGCGCGGATGGCCTCGTCGCCATCGTGGATGCGCCCCAGTGCCTTGAGCTTGTCGGCCTGGAAGCTCTGCACGCCGATCGACAGCCGATTGATGCCGAGCTGGCGATAGTCGCGGAACTTGGCCTGCTCGAAGGTGCCCGGGTTGGCTTCCAGGGTGATCTCGATGTCATCGGCGAAGCCCACCTGCCGCTCCAGCCCGTCGAGGATGTGCCCCAGCGCCGACGCGCTGAACAGGCTCGGCGTGCCGCCGCCGAAGAAGATCGAGGTCAGCCGGCGCTGCTGTACCTGTTCGAGATCCTCGTCCAGGTCGGCCAGCAGCGCGTCGGCATAGGCGGCTTCTGGCAACTCGGCGCCGGCGGCGTGGGAGTTGAAGTCGCAGTACGGGCATTTGCGCACGCACCAGGGGATGTGCACATACGCCGCCAGTGGCGGCAGCGGGTCGAGCGGCGCCGTTTGGTGTTGCCCGGATACCGCGCTGGCTGCCGTGTCCGAGGCAATGATCACGCGATGCCCAGGCGCTGCTTGAGCAGTGACATGGCCCGCGCGCGGTGGCTGAGCTGGTTCTTCTCGGCTGCCGGCAGCTCGGCGCTGGAGCAGTCGCATTCGGGCACCCAGAACAGTGGGTCGTAGCCGAAACCGTGCTCACCGCGCGGGGCGTGCAGGATGCGCCCGTGCCACAGGCCTTCGCAGATGATCGGCAGCGGGTCATCGGCGTGCCGCACCAGCGCCAGTGCGCAGACGAACTGGGCGTCGCGCTCGGCGTCCGGCACGTCCTGCAGAACGTGCAGCAGCTTGGCGTTGTTCGCCGCGTCGCCCTGGCCGTCGGCATAGCGCGCCGAATAGATGCCCGGCGCGCCGCCAAGCGCATCGACCGCCAGACCGGAGTCGTCGGCCAGTGCCGGCAGTCCGGATAGCCGCGCGGCGTTACGCGCCTTGAGAATGGCGTTCTCGATGAACGACAGGCCGTTCTCTTCCGGCTCGATGGTGCTGAACTCGGCGACCGAGCGGACGCGCACGCTATCGCCGAGCATGGCCTGGAGTTCCTTGAGCTTGCCGGCGTTGTGGCTGGCAAGCACCAGTTCTTTGAAAGGCATCATTCGTCGGGGAAGATTTCCTGGTTGAAGTCGAAGGTCACCGGCTCGCCATCCTGCGGCTTGACCGTCAGGCTGAAGCGCAGGGTTTCCTGGGAGTCGATGGGGAACTGCGCCAGGTAGTACAGCGCCGCATCGCCTTCCTTGAGCTGCTTGAAGGTCAGCGGCCGGTCCTGCCCGAGCAGGTTCTTCACCGTGCCGCTGACCTGCGCCGGCACCGCCTTGCCCTGCTTGAGCACGGAGACGTTGACCACGCCCTGCGTCTTGCTGCGCACCAGACCGGCCGCGGCGGCGACGTCCGGCTGCAGGAAGCCGGAATTGAAGGCGATGTAGTGAATGTCGTACTCGCCGACGCTGTGCTTGCGCTCGGCGAACGCCGGCAGCGCGAACAGCGCGACCAGCAGGCAGATCAGGGCACGTTTCATGGTCTCTCCTCCAGCAGTGCAGCCGGTCATCGGGCCGGTCCGGTAACGCGGTAGATGCCGATCTCGCCTAGCAGGTTGGGCCACAGGCGACTGCCCCAGCCGTGTCGGTGATCGCGATCCACCGCCAGTCGCTCCAGCACCCGCGCGCCACGTTCATGGCAGAGCCGCTCGAAGTCCTCGAAGGTGCAGAAGTGAATGTTCGGCGTGTTGTACCAAGTGTAGGGGAGGAACTCGGAAACCGGCATGCGGCCCTTGCTCGCCAGGTACCAGCGACAGCGCCAGTGGCCGAAGTTGGGGAAGGTGATGATGCACTGGCGACCGACGCGCAGCATTTCCTTCATCAGCAGGTCGGGATAGTGCACGGCCTGCAGCGCCTGGGTCATCACCACCATGTCGAAGCTGTCGCTGGCG
The DNA here is from genome assembly GCF_036701605.1 of Pseudomonas sp. FIP_A4. NCBI lineage: Bacteria > Pseudomonadati > Pseudomonadota > Gammaproteobacteria > Pseudomonadales > Pseudomonadaceae > Pseudomonas > Pseudomonas sp. FIP_A4. The sequence goes on from NZ_JAYDXP010000126.1 coordinate 219,964, forward strand.
AAGTTGCCGAGGCCCTTGTCCAGGTCCTGCTCGATGACGTTGACGCCCTTTTCGATGCAGGCGGCGATGTTGTCGGGGTCGATCTCCAGGCCATAGCCGCTGACCTGCTTGTGGTCGCGCAGCCAGGCCAGCAGCTCGCCGTTGCCGCAGCCCAGGTCGAGCACCCGGCTGCCGGTCGGAATCCAGTCTTGGATGATGTCCAGGTCGGCGCGCATGGAGGTTCCTTATACGGCGATGCGGTTCATGTAACCGCGAAAGGCCTGCAGGTAGCGGGGATTGGGGATCAGGAAAGCATCGTGGCCCTGCGGCGCGTCGATCTCCAGGTAGCAGACGTTCTTGCGTGCGGCGAGCAGCGCGTCGACGATTTCCCGCGAGCGCTCCGGCGAGAAGCGCCAGTCGGTGGTGAAGGACATCACGCAGAAATCGGCCTTGGCATCGGCGAAGGTCTTGGCCAGGTCGTCATCGTGCGCGGCGGCCGGGTCGAAGTAGTCCAGCGCCTTGGTCATCAACAGGTAGGTGTTGGCGTCGAAGCGGCTGGAGAATTCCTCGCCCTGGTAACGCAGGTAGCTCTCGACCTGGAATTCCACGCTGTTGAAGTCGTAGTTGAGCTTCTCGCTGCGCAGGCCGCGACCGAACTTGGTGCCCATCGCATCGTTGGACAGGTAGGTGATGTGGCCGACCATGCGCGCCAGCATCAGGCCGCGCTTGGGAATCACGCCCAGATCCTGGAAGTGCCCGCCGTGAAATTCCGGGTCGGAGAGAATCGCCTGGCGCGCGACTTCGTTGAAGGCGATGTTCTGTGCCGACAGCTTGGGCGCCGAGGCGATCGCCAGGCAGTGGCGCACGCGCTCGGGGTAGCTGATGGTCCATTGCAGCGCCTGCATGCCGCCCAGGCTGCCACCCACCACGGCGGCCCATTGTGCGATGCCGAGCTGGTCGGCCAGACGTGCCTGGCTGTGCACCCAGTCCTCCACGGTGACCACCGGGAAGTCGGCGCCATAGACCTTGCCGGTCGCTGGATTGAGGCTGCTCGGGCCGGTCGAGCCGTTGCAGCCGCCGAGGTTGTTCAGGCTGACGACGAAGAAGCGCTCCGTGTCGATCGCCTTGCCTGGCCCGATGCAGCTATCCCACCAGCCCGGCTTGCGATCGTCCGGGCTGTGGTAGCCGGCGGCATGGTGATGGCCGGACAGCGCATGGCAGATCAGCACGGCATTGCTGCGCGCGGCGTTCAGTTGGCCGTAGGTTTCGTAGATCAGCTGGTAGTCAGCCAGCGTGCGGCCACAGGCGAGTGCCAGCGGTTCGGCGAAATGCGCGACCTTCGGACTCACCAGGCCAACGGAATCGGCTGGAATGGCAGTGGGCATCGACCCTGGCTCTTGCGAAAAGAAGGCGGCAAAGTCTAAAGGGAAGCGCGCCGCAATTCATCTGCAATCGCTGCGGCCGATCAGCACCGAGCCGCATCCGCCAGGTTGACCACCTTGGCCTGGCGCCGCCGCGGCGCGGGCAGGCGCAGCACGCGCAGCATTTCTGCCGCCTGCGCCAGCTGCTGGTCCAGCTCGCCGCTGTAGCGGGTCAGCAGCTGGCCGCGCTGGCTGTCCTGCTGGCTGGTCTGCGCCAGTGTCTTGAGGCGCAGCATGTGGATTTCCAGCTGTTGCTTGTTCTCCAGCGCATGCTGCAGCAAGGGCGTCAGCGCGTCGCCAGCCCAGCTCTTGGCCTCCTGCCGCAGGCGCTGGTGCAGGCCGATCACCTCCTGCACCAGCGTGGCGAAGAAGCGCCGGGTGAGCGCGCTCTGTTCGGTGAGCAGGGTCTTGAGCTGCAGGCGGAACTGGTCGGCCTTGCTCTGCAGGCTGCGCAGTTCGTGCTGGAACGGCTGGAGCTCGAACAGCGGCGCATCGAGGCCCTGCAGCGGGTTTTCCTCGTTGTGCCGCTGGTAGATGGCAACGACCACCTTGTTGGCGCGTGCGGCTTCGAGTTCCAGCGCGTGCAGGTCCTGCTCGACGCAGCGGAAGAAATGCAGGATGGCCAGGTTGATACCCAGCGTCGTCAGGCTGCCGGTGAGGCCGCGACGCAGACGGGCCAGGTGCTCCTCCAGGCGCTCGGCGCGAATGGCCGCGCCGAGCAGCTCGCCCTGACGCTGCAGCAGGTGCTGATTGGTACGCAGTTCGAGCAGGCGTTTGTGATGGCGGTTGTGGTCGTGACGGGTGCGCGCGGTCAGCTCCAGCAACATCTGCCCGTTGCCTTCCTGGTGGTTCTCCAGCAGCGCGCGCTGCTCGTTGACCTTCTCGCGGCGTAGCTGCAGCACCTGCTGGCTGTTGTGCAACAGGGCGAGCACCTGGCGCACTACCTGCTCTTCGAGCAGGCGCTCCTTCTGCGCCAGGATGCGCGCGGCAAGCAGCTGCTCCAGCGCTTCGAGCTGGCTGCGCTCGAGCAGCGCCTGATCGCCGCGCACCTTACCCAGCAGGGCCTGCTTGGCCGACAACGGCAGCACCTGGTCACTGTCGATGCCCAGTTGCTGGGCGGTGCTGGCGCGCATCTGGTCAATCGCTTCGCTGACGAACTCGTCGCCGGCAGGGTCGTCCCACAGCACGTCGATCTTGTTCAGCACGGCGAACAGGTTGCCGCGGGTATCGCTGTCGAGCTGGCAGACGTGCCGTCGCCAGATGTCCATGTCGCTGGCAGTGACGCCGGCATCGGCGGACAGCATGAACAGGACGGCTTGGGCGTTGGGCAGCATCGACAGCGTCAGCTCCGGTTCGCTGCCCAGCGCGTTCAGGCCCGGGGTGTCGAGAATGCGCAGGCCCTGGCGCAGCAGCGGATGATCGAAGCTGACCAGCGCATGGCGCCAGGCCGGCACCAGCACCTGCTCGGTGCCTTCGGCGCGCTCCAGCGTCTCGGCCTGGAAGCCCAGTTCGATCGCCTGCTCGACCGACACGGCCTTGGTCCGGGCGACCTGGGTGAAGGCCTCGACCATGCTTTGCGGATCGTGCGGGTACAGCGGGATGTTCAGCCAGTGCCGCGGCGTGCGCTTGAACTGCGCGATGCTGGTGTCTTCCAGGCGTGATTCGATGGGCAGCAGGCGGATGTAGCAGCGCTCGGCCCGCGGGTCGAAGAACAGCTCGGTCGGGCACATGGTGGTGCGCCCCGCGCGTGACGGCAGGATGCGTTGGCCGTAGCTGGAAAACAGCAAGCTGTTGATCAGCTCGGTCTTGCCGCGTGAATACTCGCCGACGAACGCCAGGGTGATCTGATCGGTGCGCAGGATGCGCAGCGCACGCTCGAGACGGGCATCGACCGCCTCGCTGCCGAGGCGGTTGTGCAGCAGCCAGCTGCGATAGCGGGTGATCTCGCGGATCAGGTCGCGTTTCCAGGTGACGTAGGCGTCCACCTGTCGATCGAGTCGTTCCATGCTCATCCCGGGTCCCTGGGGAAGTGGTACGGCGATTTATCCGATTCGCTGACAGACGGTCAATCCGCGACCGCCGGTTGGCCGCCCGGTGGGCCTGTGAAGCCCCCGGACGGTCGTCAGGCTCAGATCAGCATGCGCAGAATGTTGGGCATGTGCGTCATGGTCGCCAGGTTGTTGACCACCAGCATGTCCAGCAGCTTGATCGCCAGGAAGGCGAAGATCGGCGAGATGTCGAGCCCGCCGAGATTCGGCAGCAGGCGACGGAACGGAGCCAGCACTGGCTCGCACAGCTGGCTGACCAGCTGCGCGCCCGGGTTGTGGCTGCCCGGCGCGACCCAGGAGAGGATCACGCTGATGATCAGTGCCCAGAAGAAGATGTTGAGAAACAGCCCGGTGATGCCGATCAGTGCCCATATCAGCAGCAGAATCGGGTTGCCGGTGGTGCCGTAGGCGACCAGCAGGATCAGCGCCATCAGCACGATCTGCACGATCAGCGCGAGCAGCAGCGACGACAGGTCCAGCGTGCCCATGCTCGGAATCACCCGGCGCATCGGCCGCAGCAGCGGGTGGGTGGCCTTGACGATGAACTGGCTGAGCGGGTTGTAGAAGTCAGCGCGCACCAGCTGCAGGATGAAGCGCAGCAGGACGATCAGCAGGTAGAGGCTGCCGAGCGTCTGGATGATCAGGATCAGGGCTTGCGAAAGTTGGGACATGAATGCTCCTTATTGGCCCAGTTGTTCGGCCAGCTCGGCCGAGCGGTGCGCGGCGGCGTTCAGCGCCTGCTGCACCAGTTGCTCGAAGCCGCCAGCCTGGAAGGCTTTGATCGCCGCTTCGGTGGTTCCGTTCGGCGAGGTGACGCGGCGCCGCAGCTCGGCGGCGTCGACGTCGCTTTCGCAGGCCATGCGCGCCGCGCCCAGGGCAGTCTGCAGCGTCAGTTGCGCGGCGGTTGCGCGTGGCAGCCCGAGTTGTTCGCCGGCCGCGGTCATCGCCTCGATGAGCAGGAAGAAGTAAGCCGGGCCGCTGCCGGATACGGCAGTGACCGCGTCGATCAGCTGTTCTTCGTCCAGCCACAGGGCCACGCCGACCGCCGAAAGCAGCTGTTCGGCCTGGTGCTTCTGCATAGCGCTGACCTGTGCGTTGGCGAACAGGCCGCTGACGCCCTGGCGCAGCAGCGCCGGGGTGTTCGGCATGCAGCGCACGATGGCCCGCGGCTGCGGGCCGAGCCAGCGCTGCAGGCTGTCGCAGGTGATGCCGGCAGCGATGGAAACGATCAGCGTGGTCGGTGCAAGCTGCGCTGACAGGTCGCGGCAGACGGCCTGCATCACCTGCGGTTTGACCGCCAGCACCACCACATCGGCATTCGTCAGCGCGTCGCGGTTGTCGGCGAAGGTCTGGATGCCGTGCTCTGCGCTGATTCGCGCGCGCTGCTCGGCACCAGGATCGCTGGCGCGGATAGCGTCGGCGGCGACACCCTGGGCGCGCAGACCGCCGATCAGGCTGGCCGCCATGTTGCCGGCGCCGATGAAAGCGATGCGGGGAGAAGTCATAGCAATTCCTTTATTGAGGGCGGCCGTAGTCACGGGCGCCGAACAGGGCAGTACCGATGCGCACCCAGGTGGCGCCTTCGGCGATGGCCGCTTCGAGATCCTGGCTCATGCCCATCGACAGCGTGTCCATGCGGGGATCCAGTTCGTCGCGCAGATGGCGAAGGCGGGCGAAGGCGGCGCGCTGCACGGCGGCATCGTCGCTCGGTGCGGGAATGCACATCAGTCCGCGCAGGCGCAGGCGCGGCAGCGCGGAGATCGCGGCGACCAGTTCCCGCGCCTCGCTTTCGCTGCAGCCGGATTTGCTCTGCTCGTCGCTGACATTGACCTGCAGGCACACGTTCAGCGGCGGTAGATGCGCGGGACGCTGGTCGGACAGGCGCTGGGCGATCTTCAGTCGATCCACCGAATGCACCCAGGCGAAATGCTCGGCGATCGGCTTGGTCTTGTTCGACTGGATGGGGCCGATGAAGTGCCAGGTCAGCGGAACGTCGGCGAGCAGCGCCTGCTTTTCCAGCGCTTCCTGCAGGTAGTTCTCGCCAAAATCGGCCAGGCCGGCGGCGAACGCTTCGCGCACGGCGCTGGCCGGCTGGGTCTTGCTGACGGCCAGTAGACCGACCGTGGAAGGCTCGCGCCCCGCAGCTTGCGCCGCCTCACGGATGCGCGCTACGACCTTTGCAATATTGTTCGCTATCGTGGACATTACCTGCGCCCGCCGCCTGAGGGTCTGCGCGGCATTCTACCCGCTTGCCTGTAATTGGGGAGTCCCATGGATATCACAGAACTGCTGGCCTTCAGCGCCAAGCAGGGCGCGTCCGACCTGCACCTTTCCTCCGGCCTGCCGCCGATGATCCGCGTCGACGGCGACGTGCGGCGGATCAATCTGCCGGCGATGGACCACAAGCAGGTGCACGCGCTGATCTACGACATCATGAACGACAAGCAGCGCAAGGATTATGAAGAATTCCTCGAGACCGACTTCTCCTTCGAGGTGCCCGGCGTTGCGCGTTTTCGGGTCAACGCGTTCAACCAGAACCGCGGCGCCGGTGCGGTGTTCCGGACCATTCCCTCCAAGGTGCTGACGATGGAAGACCTGGGCATGGGCGAGGTCTTTCGCAAGATCACCGACGTACCGCGCGGCCTGGTGCTGGTCACCGGCCCGACCGGTTCGGGCAAGTCGACCACGCTGGCGGCGATGCTCGATTACCTGAACAACACCAAGTACCACCACATCCTCACTATCGAGGATCCGATCGAATTCGTTCACGAATCGAAGAAGTGCCTGGTCAACCAGCGCGAAGTGCACCGTGACACGCTGGGCTTCGCCGAAGCGCTGCGATCGGCGCTACGTGAAGACCCGGACATCATTCTCGTCGGCGAGATGCGCGACCTGGAAACCATCCGTCTGGCGCTGACTGCCGCGGAAACCGGTCACCTGGTGTTCGGCACGCTGCACACCACCTCGGCCGCCAAGACCATCGACCGCGTGGTCGACGTGTTCCCGGCCGAGGAAAAATCGATGGTGCGCTCGATGCTTTCCGAATCGCTGCAGGCGGTGATCTCCCAGACCCTGCTGAAAAAGGTTGGTGGCGGACGAGTGGCGGCGCACGAAATCATGATCGGCACCCCGGCGATCCGTAACCTGATCCGCGAGGACAAGGTCGCGCAGATGTACTCGTCGATCCAGACCGGTGGCGCGCTGGGCATGCAGACCCTCGATGCGTGCCTCAAGGGCCTGCTCGCCAAGGGGCTGATCAGCCGCGACAGCGCCAAGGAAAAGGCCAAGCAGCCGGAAAACTTCTGACAATCACTGCGCCGCGCATGCCTGAATGCGATGGCGCCGCGCCTGCGAGAACCCCGATGGAATTCGAGAAACTGTTGCGCCTGATGGTGGAAAAGGGCGGCTCCGATCTGTTCATCACGGCCGGCGTACCGCCGTCGATGAAGATCAACGGCAAGATCATGCCGGTGAGTAAAACGCCGATGTCGCCGGAGATGACCCGCGAAACGGTGCACGGCGTGATGAACGAACAACAGCGGCGCGAGTTCACCGAAAATCACGAGTGCAACTTCGCCATCAGCGCCCGTGGTATCGGCCGTTTCCGCGTCAGTGCCTTCTATCAGCGCAACCTGGCCGGCATGGTGCTGCGGCGCATCGAAACCAACATCCCGACCATCGAAGACCTCAAGCTGCCCGATGTGCTGAAGAAGCTGGCGATGACCAAGCGCGGCCTGGTGCTGTTCGTCGGCGCCACGGGTACCGGCAAGTCCACCTCGCTGGCGGCGATGATCGGTTACCGTAACAAGAACTCGAGCGGCCACATCATTTCCATCGAGGACCCGATCGAGTTCATTCACCAGCACCAGAGCTGTATCGTCACCCAACGCGAGGTCGGCATCGATACCGAATCGTTCGACGTGGCGCTGAAGAACACCCTGCGCCAGGCGCCGGACGTGATCCTCATCGGCGAAGTGCGTACCCGCGAGACGATGGATTACGCCGTGGCCTTCGCCGAGACCGGCCACCTGTGCCTGGCCACCCTGCACGCCAACAACGCCAACCAGGCGCTGGATCGCATCATCAACTTCTTCCCCGCCGACCGGCAGCAGCAGGTGTGGATGGATCTGTCGCTAAACCTCAAGGCCATCGTCGCCCAGCAGCTGGTGCCGACGCCGGATGGCAAGGGTCGCCGCGCGGTCATCGAGGTGCTGATCAATACCCCGCTGGCGGCCGACCTGATTCGCAAGGGCGAGGTGCACGAGCTGAAGAATCTGATGAAGCGCTCCACCGAACTCGGCATGCAGACCTTCGACCAGGCGCTGTACAACCTCTACGTGCAGGGAGAGATCACCTACGAAGATGCGCTGGCGCACGCCGATTCGGCCAACGATCTGCGTCTGCTGATCAAGCTGGGTTCGGAAACCGACGGCGAGCACCTGACCAGTATGTCGCAGGGCCTGAGCCTGGAAGTCAGCGACGATGATCCGGGGCGTAGCTTCCGCTAGCGCTGCCGTCCCGCGCCGCGCCGCGAACGGAGCAGCAGGTCCGGTTGTGCCGGATGCGCGCGCGGCGATACAGTCGAGACGCTGATCCATCGCAGCCAAGGGGGCAAACGTGCAGCAGGACACACACAGCAAGGTGATCGGATATCTTCTATGGATATTCGGTTTTCTAGGGTCGCACCGTTTCTACTACGGTCGGCCAGTCACCGGGACCATCTGGTTCTTCACGCTCGGCCTGTTCTTCATCGGCTGGATCATCGACCTGTTCCTGATCCCGTCGATGGACCGCGAAGCCGACCTGCGCTTCCAGTCCGGTTCCATCGACTACAACGTCGCCTGGATCCTGCTGACTTTCCTCGGCGTGTTCGGCGTACATCGCATGTATCAGGGCAAATGGATCAGCGGGATCATCTACCTGTGCACCGGCGGGCTGTTCTTCCTCGGCGTGCTCTATGACTTCTGGACGCTGAACGACCAGATTTCCCTGCGCAACGCGCAGCAGCGCTGAGGCGAACGCAGCGGTGGCTGCTGACGTCGGTCTGCGGTGAGCGCGCGACCGGTGCGGGTTTCCGCACCGGTCGCGCTGTGCTTTCAGCCCTGGAAACTGATGTGTCCGTCGACGATGGTGTAGCGCACAGCGCTCGGCAGGCAGTGGCCCATGAACGGGCAATTGCGCCCCTTGGAAAGCCAGGTTTCGCCGACCAGCGTCGAGCTGCGTGGGTCGAACAGCACCAGATCCGCTGCCTGGCCGACGGCGAGACGGCCCGCCGGCAGGCGCAGGGCGGCCGCCGGGCCGCTGGACAGGCGCGCCAGCAGCGTCGGCAGATCGAGCAGACCGTCTTCCACCAGGGTCATGGCCAGCGGCAGGAGAATTTCTGCGCTGCTGATGCCCGGCTCGGTCTCGCCGAACGGTGCCAGCTTGGCATCGACTTCATGCGGCTGGTGATGGCTGGCAATCGCCGAGATGACACCCGCCTTCAGCGCCTCGCGCAGACCGTCGCGATCGGCACGGCTGCGCAGCGGCGGCTGCACGTGATACAGGCTGGAGAAACCGTGCAGCGCCTCGTCGGTGAGAATCAGCTGATACAACGCCACGTCAGCGGTCACCCGCAGGCCGCGTGCCTGGGCGTCAGCGATCATCTGCGCGCCGCGCGCACTGGTCAGCTGGCTGAAATGCGCGCGGACGCCGGCCTGCTCCACCAGCAGCAGGTTGCGCGCCAGGGCCACGGTCTCGGCGCTCTCGGGAATGCCCGACAGGCCGAGAAAGCTGGCCGCCGGGCCCTCGTGGGCGAGACCGCCCTCGGCCAGGTCGCGGTCCTGCGAGTGCAGAACGATGGTCAGGTCGAAGGTCGCGGCGTATTCCAGCGCGCGCCGCAGGTTGCGGTTGCTGGCGAAATCGGCGAGGCCGTTGCCGAACGCGACGCAGCCGGCTTCGCGCAGAGCGACCAGCTCGGACAACTGCTCGCCGGCGAGATTGCGGGTCAGCGCGCCGATCGGATAGACCTTGGTGTGGCCGGATTCGCGGGCGCGATCGAGGATCAGCTCGGTGACCGCCGCGGTATCCAGCACCGGCTTGGTCAGCGGTGGGCAGCACAGCGTGGTGGTGCCACCCGCCGCCGCGGCGAGGGTTTCGCTGGCAATGCTGCCCTTGCGGCTGTAGCCGGGTTCGCGCAGGGCCACGGACAGATCGACCAGCCCTGGAGCTGCGATCAGGCCGTTGGCGTCGATGCTCTGCTGCGCGACGAAGCCGGCGGGCTGGGCGCCGATTGCGATAATTTTGCCGGCTTCGATATAGATGTCGGCGACTTCGTCCCGCCCGCTGACTGGGTCGATCACGCGCGCGCCGAGGATGTGGGTAAGCATCAGTTCTGCTCCTCGGAGACGGATTCGGACTCGAGCTGACGCTGTGTCGCCTGCCCGCTCATGGCCATCGACAGCACCGCCATGCGAATGGCGATGCCGTAGGTGACCTGGTTGAGAATCACCGATTGCGGACCGTCGGCCACCGCCGATTCGATTTCCACCCCGCGGTTGATCGGCCCCGGATGCATGACGATGGCGTCCGGCTTGGTGAGGCGCAGGCGCTGCGCGGTCAGACCATAGAGCTTGTAGAACTCGCCCTCGCTGGGCAGCAGGCCACCCTGCATGCGTTCGCGCTGCAGGCGCAGCATGATCACCACGTCGACATCGCGGATGCCCTCGTCCATGTCATGGAACACGCGCACGCCGTACTGCTCGAGCCCGCTGGGCAGCAAGGTCTTCGGACCGATCACGCGGATGTCCGGGCAGCCCAGGGTCTTCAGCGCCAGCATGTTCGAGCGCGCTACCCGCGAATGCAGGATGTCGCCGACGATCGCCACCGAGAGGTTTTCGAAGCCGCCCTTGTGCCGGCGAATGGTCAGCATGTCGAGCATGCCCTGGGTCGGGTGCGCATGGCGGCCGTCACCGCCGTTGATCACCGCCACGTTGGGACAGACGTGCTCGGCAATAAAATGCGCCGCGCCGGAATCGGCATGGCGTACCACGAACATATCGGCGGCCATTGCCTCGAGATTGCGCAGGGTGTCAGTCAGCGTCTCGCCCTTGCTGGTTGACGAGGTCGATACGTTGAGCGTGATGACGTCTGCCGACAGCCGCTGGGCGGCCAGCTCGAAGGTGGTGCGGGTGCGTGTGGAGTTCTCGAAGAACACATTGCACACCGTCCGTCCGCGCAGCAGCGGGACCTTCTTCACTGCCCGCGCGCCTACCTCGAGGAAGGAGTCGGCGGTGTCGAGGATTTCGGTGAGCAGCTCGCGGGACAGGCCGTCCAGCGAGAGGAAGTGGCGCAGCTGGCCGTTGTCGTTCAGCTGCAGCGGGCGCTTAACGTCGGGTTGCGTCATCGCGAGGTCTCAGTTGGCGGAATCGAGGGTCTGCAGCTCGAGGGCGAGCGGTGCGGGGCCGAGCAATTTTATGCGCTGCTGGGGTGTCAGCGACAACGTGGCGCCGACCACGTCCGGGGAGATCGGCAGCTCGCGAGCGTTCAGATCGAGCAGGCAGACCAGCGTCACGCTGGCCGGGCGGCCATAGTCGAACAGCTCGTTGAGCGCCGCGCGTATGGTGCGACCGGTCATCAGCACGTCATCGATCAGCACCAGGTGCTGTCCTTCGATCTCGAACGGCAGCTCCGACGGCCGCACCTGCGGGTGCAAGCCGCTCTGGGTGAAGTCGTCACGGTAGAAGGATACGTCGAGGATGCCCAGCGGCTCGTCCCAGTTGCCTTCATCGAGCAGCGCCTGGGCGACCCAGATACCGCCGGTGCGTATACCGATGAAGCGCGGTGCGACGATGGCGCGGCTGTGCAAGTGCTGGCGCAGGGCAGCCGCCATCTCGGGTAACAGCAGCTCGGGATTGGGCAGGGTCATGGATTCTCCTCGCTCGTGCGGGTCAGGCCGTGGCGTGTTCGCTCAGCCAGCCCTCCAGTAAAAGTGCGGCCGCCAGCGCATCGACCGGGCGTTCGCGATAGCCGCCGTGCTGGCCCTGGCGCAGGCGTTCGCCCTTGGCCTCGAAGGTGGTCAGGCGTTCGTCGTGGGTGTGCACCGGCAGGTTGAAACGCCCCGCCAGGCGCCGGGCGAATTTTTCCGCGCGGGCGCTCATCTCGCTCGGGCTGCCGTCCATGTTCAACGGCAGGCCCACCACCAGCGCGTCGGGTTGCCATTCGCGCAGCAGTGCCTCGATCCGGCTCCAGTCAGGTGTGCCGTTCTGCGCCTTCAGCACGCAGAGCTCGCGTGCCTGTCCGGTGACGGCCTGGCCTACTGCCACGCCGATCTGCTTGGTGCCGAAGTCGAAGCCGAGCAGCAGACGCGGTGCGCTCATGCGTGGCCCACCTGGCTACTCAACAGTCGCAGGTCGATGCCAAGACTGGCGGCGGCGGCCTGCAGTCGCTGTTCGGCTGGCAATTCGAACAGGATTCGGGGATCCGCCGGACAGCTCAACCAGGCGTTGTCGGCCAGTTCGACCTCCAGCTGGCCGGCGTCCCAACCGGCGTAGCCGAGGGCGATGAAATGTTGCTGCGGCCCGTGGCCATCGGCGATGGCGAACAGCACGTCCTGCGAGGTGGACATGCCCAGCTCGCCGAGCGCCAGGGTCGCCTGGAACTGCTCCTCTGACGGATGCAGGACGAAGCCACGGTCGCTCTGGACCGGGCCGCCGCTGTAAACGGTGAGCTCATGGCAAGCCGGCGCGATAGGTTCTTCGGGACGCAGCTGCTCGAGCACATCGGCCAGATTGAGGCCGCTGGGGCGGTTGATTACCAGTCCCATCGCGCCCTGAGGGCCATGCTCGATCAGGTAGATCAGCGCCTGGGCGAAATTCGGGTCGGCCATGTGTGGCATGGCAATCAAGAAATGATGCTTGAGGTAGCTGGGCGCGGTGCTTTTCATGCCGGCTAGCTTAAGGCCTGCCGGGGCGGCAGGCTACTGGCATGCTCGCGTTGACACCGTCCGTCGCGCCGGCTCAGCGACTGGACAGTCGGTCGCCACGCTCGAAGCGCCAGGTGCGGATGATCTCGACCTGGTCGAACTTCTGCCCCAGCTCGCCGGTGAACGGCGCGAAGGGGGCCGCCAGGCGAACGATGCGGAGTGCGGCCTCGTCCAGTACGGGCTGGCCGGATGATTCAAGCACGCGCAATTCTTGCACCGTGCCGTCTCGGTTGATGGTTACCAGCATCCGCAGGCTGCCGTAGATGCGCTGGCGGCGGGCCTCGTCCGGATAGTTGAGGTTGCCGATGCGCTCGACCTTCTTGCGCCATTCGTCGCGATACCAAGCGCTGATGTCACGCATCGTTGCCGCGCTGTTCTGCCGATTGACGCGCGGTCGCTTGGCGTAGCGCTCGACGTCCTGCGCCAGCTCGGCTTCTAGGCTGGCAATCTCGGCGCTCAGCTGGGAGCTATCGAATGCGGGCGCCGCTTGCGGTTTGGGCTGCGGTTGACGCTGTTGCTTGGTCGGAGTCTTGTCGGGTTGCGGGCTGCGTGTGGCAATCGCTGCCTTCGGCGCTTCCTGACGGGTTGCCTGCGGGCGGCTGGGTGGTGGGGAAACCTTGCGTACCTCGGTGTCCTGAAACGGTGCCTGCACGTTGGTCTTGGGCGATGCCTTGTGCTCGAGCGTACCGCTGCCCTGCTGGTTATCCTGGGCCAGGAAGTCCGCCTCCTTGGGCTTTTCCTTGCTCTTGAAGGTGGACAGCGTGATTTCCAGGGTCTTGCTGATCTGCTGGGGCTCGGCAATCGAAAAGCCCAGGCCGAGGATCAAGGCGACGTGCAATACGGCGGCGAGAAACAGGGTGAAACCTAGTCGATCGGCCGGGCGGACGCGGGGTGATACTGAGGATGGCTGGCGGATTGCTGCGTTCATCGCGTTTCGGTCGGCTCGAAAGTGCCGCGCAGTCTGCCGGCTTTGAGCTTCAAGCCGCAAGCTTCAAGCTCAAAGCTGTTAGCTGGTTCAAGCTTGCAGCTTGGCGGCAATGGCCTCCATCAGGCGCTCGGCGATACGCGTGTCGAAGGCGCTATCGATCTCGCGGATACAGGTCGGGCTGGTGATATTGATTTCCGTAAGGTAGTCGCCGATGACATCCAATCCAACGAACAGCAGGCCACGCTTACGCAGCTCCGGACCAACGATGGCGGCGATCTCGCGGTCGCGCTCCGATAGCGGTTGGGCGACGCCGCGCCCGCCGGCGGCGAGATTGCCGCGCGTCTCGCCAGCGGCAGGGATGCGAGCCAGGCAATACGGCACTGGTTCCCCGTCGATCATCAGGATGCGCTTGTCGCCGTCCTTGATGGCTGGGATATAGCGCTGCGCCATGATCTGGCGGCTGCCGTGCTCGGTCAGCACCTCCAGGATCACCGAGAGGTTCGGGTCGCCTTCGCGGTGGCGGAATATCGAGGCGCCGCCCATTTCATCTAGGGGTTTGAGAATGATGTCACGCTGCTCGCGGGCGAACTCGCGCAGAATGTCCGACCGGCGACTGACCAGCGTTGGCGGAGTGCATTGCGGAAACTGCGTGGCGAAGAATTTCTCGTTGCAGTCGCGCAGGCTCTGGGGGCGATTGACTACCAGGGTGCCAGCCTGTTCGGCCAGTTCCAGCAGGTAGGTGGCGTAGACGTATTCGCTGTTGAATGGCGGATCCTTGCGCATGAGGATCACATTCAGTTCGGCCAGTGCGGTGTCGCGCTCCTCTCCGGTTTCGAACCAGTGCGTCGGGTCATTGAAGACCGTTAGCGGGCGCATTCGCGCGCGGGCCTGGCTGCCCTGTTGGTAGAGGTCGCGCTGCTCCATGTAGTGCAACTCCCAGCCGCGGGCCTGGGCGGCCAACAGCATGGCCAGCGAGCTGTCCTTCTTGAAGGAGATCTGCGCGATAGGGTCCATGATGATCCCGACGCGAACGGTCATATCGGTTCTCCGCAGGTGGTGGGCGTGGCCGCCGAGGCGTGAAGTGCCGACGCAGATTGGCGGCGGTTGTGCGCTGGGTCAAGGAAAATCCGAGTGATTTTCCCGTCGATAGCCTGTGCAGAATGAGTGTGCTACAAAGGTCGCGCGATGGGCGGGGCCTATCGGTTTCAGGGCCTTGCGGCACTCTGGCTTAACGAAAAATTACGACTCATCGAGGCGATGGTAGGGCGAAATGGAACAGCACTCCGAGGGCTTGAAGGTCATGGTGATCGATGATTCGAAAACGATTCGTCGCACCGCTGAAACCCTGCTGAAGAAAGTAGGTTGTGACGTCATCACGGCGGTGGATGGCTTCGATGCGCTCGCCAAGATCGCCGATACCCATCCGCGTATCATCTTTGTCGATATCATGATGCCTCGACTCGATGGTTATCAGACCTGCGCCTTGATCAAGAACAACAGCTCGTTCAAATCGACGCCGGTGATCATGCTGTCCTCCAAGGATGGCTTGTTCGACAAGGCGAAAGGGCGCATCGTCGGCTCCGATCAATACCTCACCAAACCTTTCAGTAAGGAAGAGCTGCTCGGCGCCATCAAGGCTCACGTTCCTGATTTCGTACCCATCGAGCAGGCATCCTGATTCCGTGTTGTGTGCTGTTGAAGCCTTCTAATGGAGAAAACATGGCTCGCGTTCTGATTGTTGATGACTCGCCGACCGAAATGTACAAGCTGGCTGCCATGCTGGAGAAGCACGGACATGTCGTGCTCAAGGCCGAGAATGGTGCTGACGGCGTGGCGCTGGCTCGGCAGGAAAAGCCGGACGCGGTACTGATGGATATCGTCATGCCGGGACTTAACGGTTTCCAGGCGACGCGGCAGCTGACCAAAGATTCGGAAACCAGTCACATTCCGGTGATCATCGTCACCACCAAGGATCAGGAAACCGATAAGGTCTGGGGCAAGCGCCAGGGGGCCAAGGACTACCTGACCAAGCCAGTGGACGAGGCGACGCTGTTGCAGACCTTGAACGCCGTGCTGGCTGGCTGACACCGGATCATCCCGATTGCAGGTGGTTTCAACGACCTGACAGAGCAGGGGAGTGGTCGGTAATGTCGGATAAGCAGGCACCATTTCAGCGACTGCTGGAGATCGATGGTCGTTGCCGTCAGCTAGCAGCAGGGCTGCCCTCTCAGCAAGAGGTAGTGCAGACCTGGGGCGGGATCGGTTTTCGTATGGGGGGGCGGTTGTTCGTCGCGCCGATGGGGGAGGTTGGCGAGATCCTGCATGAACCGCGCTATACCTTGCTGCCTGGCGTCAAAAGCTGGGTTAAAGGGGTTGCCAACGTGCGCGGCCGATTGTTGCCGGTAATGGATCTATGCGGCTACTTGGGCTACGAACTATCGCCTTTACGCAAACAGCGCCGGCTGCTCGTCGTTGATCATCAGGACGTCTTCGCAGGGCTGACGGTCGACGAGGTCTTCGGCATGCAGCACTTTCCCGTGGAGGCGTTCTCGGAGCAAGTGCCACCGGTAGAGGCGGCAATTCAGCCTTTTATTCACGGCGTATTTCAGCGGGAACAGCCTTGGCTGGTCTTCAGCCCGCATGCGCTGGCGGCGCATCCGACTTTCATGGATGTTGCTTTCTGATGTTGGTGGGCCGGCAAGGTGCCGGCCTTTTGGTTTTTGATGGAAGCGCACGGGGGTCCAGGCGGGGGCCGGATAATGAAAAAAATGAAAGCGATTGCTTTGTTGAGCGGCCTGCGTAGCAATACGCTCATCACTGGGCTGTTCGTTGTTCTGATCGTTTCGATCGTACTGTTGTTCGCGAATTTCGCGTACGTCAATCGGCAGGCCGACCATGATAACGAGTACATCGCGCACGCTGGCGAACTGCGCGTACTGTCACAGCACATCGCAAAGAACGCGGTGGAAGCTGCGGCCGGTACGAAGGAAGCCTTCGCCTCGTTGAAGGCGGCCCGCAACGACTTCGACCGGCGCTGGGGTTATTTGTCCAAGGGTGACGAAAGCATCGGCCTGCCCGCCGTACCGCAGAGCCTGCAGGTCGAGATCGATGCGGTGCAGCAGGATTGGAACACGCTACGTCGCAACACTGACGCCATTCTGGCCAGCGAGCAGACGGTGCTGTCGCTGCATCAGGTGGCGACCACTCTGGCTGAAACCATTCCACAGCTGCAGGTTGAATACGAAGAGGTCGTCGACATCCTGTTGGAAAGCGGGGCACCCGCCGCCCAGGTTTCGGTCGCGCAGCGCCAGTCTCTGCTGGCGGAACGTATTCTCGGCTCGGTGAACAAGGTGCTTTCCGGCGACCAGGATTCGGTGCAGGCTGCAGACATGTTCGGCCGTGATGCCAGCCTCTTCGGTCGCGTTCTGAATGCGATGATCGAAGGCAACGTGGCAATGGGGATCACCCGCGCGACGGATGCCGAGGCGCTTGATCGCCTGGCAGAGATCGCCGAACTGTTCCAATTTGTCTCGGGTTCGGTGGACGAAATTCTGGAAACCTCGCCCGAACTGTTCCAGGTACGCGAGTCTGCCAACAGCATTTTCGAGGTGTCGCAGACACTGCTCGATAAGACGTCCGCGCTTGGCGAAGGCCTGCAGAACCGTGCCGATGCCCGCTATCTCAATACCATCGCCGGCTACGTGCTGGGCGCCTTGGCGCTGGCGTCGATCATCCTGATCGGTCTCGTGATGGTGCAGGAAGCGCGTCGTCGCTTGAGCGAAACGGCCGAGAAAAACGAGCGCAACCAGGCCGCGATTCTGCGCCTGCTCGATGAAATCGGCGATCTCGCCGACGGTGACCTCACCGTGGCGGCGACTGTAACCGAGGACTTCACCGGCGCGATTGCTGACTCCATCAACTACTCCATCGACCAGCTGCGCGAACTGGTGGAAACCATCAACCAAACTGCGGTACAGGTTTCCGGCGCGGCCCAGGAAACCCAGGCGACCGCCATGCATCTGGCCGAGGCGTCCGAACATCAGGCACAGGAGATTGCCGGGGCTTCGGCGGCAATCAACGAGATGGCCGTTTCCATTGACCAGGTATCCGCCAACGCCGCTGAATCGTCCGCGGTAGCAGAGCGCTCGGTTGCGATTGCCAACAAGGGTAACGAAGTGGTGCACAACACCATCACCGGCATGGATAACATCCGCGAGCAGATCCAGGACACTTCCAAGCGGATCAAGCGTCTGGGCGAGTCCTCGCAGGAGATCGGTGACATCGTCAGCCTGATCAACGACATCGCCGACCAGACCAACATCCTTGCGTTGAACGCTGCGATCCAGGCATCGATGGCCGGCGACGCGGGTCGCGGCTTCGCGGTGGTTGCGGATGAGGTTCAACGCCTGGCGGAACGCTCGTCCGCTGCGACCAAGCAGATCGAGGCGCTGGTCAAGACCATTCAGACCGATACCAACGAGGCCGTAATCTCGATGGAGCAGACCACGTCGGAAGTGGTACGCGGTGCACGCCTTGCGCAGGATGCCGGTGTGGCGCTGGAGGAGATCGAGAAAGTGTCCAAGACCCTTGCGGCGCTTATCCAGAACATTTCCAACGCAGCGCGCCAGCAGGCCTCCTCTGCCGGTCACATCTCCAACACCATGAACGTGATTCAGGAGATCACCTCGCAGACCTCGTCCGGTACCAGCGCCACTGCCAGAAGCATTGGTAACCTTGCCAAGATGGCCAACGAGATGCGCCAGTCGGTTTCCGGCTTCACTCTGCCGGACGCTCAGGATCGGGCGTGATTCGACCGCAGCGGCGGCCGCTGGTGGCCGCCGCTCATGATCATGAGCGAGGGGCAGGGCAGCATGCAGTCAAGACTGGACTGGGCTTTGGAGCCGATTGCCGAGATGTCGGCAGCGGAATTCCATGTCTGGCAGGCCCTGCTCGAAGAGCGTTCGGGCATGGTGGTTTCCGAGGGGCGTCGCGTCTTTCTGCAGACCAATCTCAGTGCGCGCATGCGCGAAATCGGCGCCGCCGACTATTCGAGTTACTACCGCCAGGTCACGGCCGGCCCGCGTGGTGCGGTGGAATGGTCGCTGCTCATGGACCGGCTGACGGTGCAGGAAACTCGGTTCTTTCGGCATCCCGAGTCGTTCACGCTGCTTGAACGCTATCTGGCGCAGCGTTTGCGCCACGAAGGCATCGAGCGGCCCTGGAGCCTCTGGAGCGTCGGTTGTGCCAGCGGCGAGGAGACTTACTCGTTGGCCATCAGCGCCTCCGAAGTCCTGCGCGATTGCGCCGCTGTCGATCGTTTCGGTGTAACCGGCACCGATATCAGCCTCAGTGCTCTGGAGAAGGGGCGCAATGCTATTTACGACGAGCGTCGTCTGGAACAGGTAGCAGCGCCCTTGCGTGAGCGTTATTTCGTCAGCATGCCGCACAACCGTGCCCAGGTCGCGCCTGAGTTGGTGGCGCGGGTCTGCTTCGCCAAGCTAAATGTTCTGGAGCTGGCCAGCGCGCCGCTTGCAGGACTGGACGTCATTTTCTGTCAGAACCTGCTGATCTATTTTCGTCGCTGGCGCCGCCGCGAAATCCTGAACCGTCTGGCCGAGCGACTCGCGCCGGGAGGATTGCTGGTGGTCGGTGTCGGCGAGGTGGTGGGTTGGCAGCATCCGGACCTGGTGCCGGTGGCCGATGATCAGGTTCTGGCCTTTACCCGGAAGAGTTTATGAGCGGAGTCGCTATGGGTGATCGGCACGATTATGTCGCCCTGGAATGGGTGAAAGGCGAGATCGCCGAGACCCTCAAGCAGGCACGTCAAGCCTTGGAAGCCTACGTAGAGGCTCCGCAAGATTCGACGCGGATGCGCTTCTGCATGACCTATGTGCATCAGGTGCATGGCACCTTGCAGATGGTCGAGTTCTTCGGCGCGGCCTTGCTGGCCGAGGAAATGGAACAGCTCGCGCGCGCGCTGCTGGAGGAGCGGGTCGCCAATCGAGCCGAGGCGCTCGAGGTCCTGATGCAGGCCATTCTGCAGATGCCGGTTTACCTCGATCGCATCCAGAGCGCCCGTCGCGATCTGCCGATGGTGGTGTTGCCGCTGCTCAACGACCTGCGGGCTGCGCGGGGTGAAAAGCTGCTGTCGGAAACCAGCCTGTTCGCACCCGATCTGTCTGAGCGTACGCCGATACTGCCGAGCGAATCCGTTGAGCGCCTGCGGACCGAGGAGCTGCCGGTGCTGCTGCGCAAGATGCGGCAGATGCTGCAGGTCGCCCTGGTTGGGGTGATTCGCAATCAGGACCTGCCAACCAACCTCGGCTACATGGCCCGGGTCTTCGCGCGATTGGAGTCGCTGTGCAAGGACGCGCCGCTCGGCGCACTCTGGCAGATCACTTCGGGCATGATCGAAGGGCTAGCCAGCGGTGCGGTCAGCAACGGAGCGTCGGTGCGCACGCTGTTGCGCCAGGTGGACAAGGAGTTCAAGCGGCTGGTCGAGCAGGGTGTCGACGGGCTGAACCAGCCGGCTCCCGATGAGCTGATCAAGAATTTGTTGTTCTACGTAGCCAAGGCTCCGGCCGATACGCCGCGCCTGCGCGCCCTGAGAGAGCTCTATCGGCTCGACGATGCGCTGCCCGACATGACGATCGTCGATCAGGAGCGCGCACAGCTCTCCGGTCCCGATCGGGGCGCCATGCGCTCGGTGGTTGCGGCATTGTGCGAGGAGCTGGTGCGGGTTAAGGACAGTCTCGATCTATTCGTGCGTAGCGACCGCCGCGCACTGGACGATCTGGCCAGTCTACATGCCCCGTTGAAGCAGATTGCCGACACCCTAGCGGTGCTGGGCTTTGCCCAGCCGCGCAAGATCATCGTCGACCAGACCGGGCTGATCCAGGCGCTGACCTCGGGCCTGCGCCAGCCTGACGATGCCACGTTGATGGATATCGCTGGCGCCCTGCTATACGTCGAGGCGACCCTGGCCGGCATGGTGGGAACAACTACCGAGGAACAGGACGAGGCGCGTCATCTGCCCACGACCGATGTCGCGCAGATTCACCAACTGGTCATCAAGGAAGCGCGTACGGCGCTTGAGCAGGCCAAGGACGCGATCATCGAATTCATCGCATCGCAGTGGAATCATGATCATCTCGCCCGCGTTCCCGAGCTGTTGACCCAAGCACGTGGCGGGCTGGCGATGATCCCGCTGCAGCGCGCCGCCGCGCTGCTCGATGCTTGCAATCGCTATATCCAAGAGCAGCTGCTGGCGCTACGCGCGGTGCCGGATTGGCAGAGTCTGGATACGCTGGCCGATGCGATCACCAGTGTTGAGTACTACCTGGAGCGGCTCAGCGAGGATTGCGGTAGTCAGGGCGACCTGATTCTCGACGTCGCAGAGGAAAGTCTGCAGCATCTGGGCTATCCACTGGCTTCCACCAGTCCATCTGTATCTGAGAAAGAACAACCGCAACCGGAATCGGACCTGTCCGGCGATCCGCTAGACGAAATCGAGTTCCTGCTGCCCGAAGCCGATCCTGAGCCGGCGGAGATGGCGTCGCACCGGTCAGGGAATTCCGAGGAGCAACGGGCTGGCGACGTAACGCTCGGCGAGAACGAACTGCCAGCGGTGACTTTGCCAGCGAACGACGCCGCCGCTGCAGTGGATTACCTGCCCCCCGCTGCGGATCTCGATGGCTCGGCGTTGGAGTTGCCGACGCTGGAGTTCGAGATTCTGGATGAGGCTGCGCCGGCCACCAGTTGGAGCGCGGTCGAGATCGCCGATCTCGGGTTGCCTGAGATCACCCTGCCGCCCTTGAGCGAGAGCCTCGAAACGCCGGAACAGGCTCCAGATTTGGAGCAGATCATGGCCGCCCCGGTGCTGGCGATCAATCCGCCGGCCCAGGACGTGCCGCCGAGCCTGCTCCCGCCGCCGGAAGGGGAGGAGCCGGTCGACGACGAACTGGCCGAGGTCTTCATCGAAGAGGCGGCAGAGGTTCTGGAGACGATCCGCGAGCAGCTTCCCGCGTGGCTGGCCGAGCCCGACGACAAGGCTGTGCTCGGTGAAGTGCGACGCGCCTTCCATACGCTCAAAGGCAGCGGGCGCATGGTGCGCGCGCTGATCGTTGGCGAGCTGGCCTGGTCCATCGAGAATCTGCTCAATCGTGTGCTGGATCGCAGCATCGGGACGACCGAAGCGGTCAAGCAGGTGGTGGTTGACGTCGTGGCCTTGTTGCCGGCGCTGGTCGAAGAGTTCGCCGCTCATGCACAGCGCCAGCGCAGCGATGTCGATCAGCTGGCCGCCTGCGCACATGCCCTGGCCAAGGGCGAACCGCTCCCTAACCTGGCGCCCGCCGGTGCGGTAGAGCAGCCGGAACCGAGCGTAGACGCGGCTGGCGAACGCGAGCCGGCGTCGGACGGTTTGGATCCGCAGTTGCTCGAGATCTTTCGCAACGAGGCCGAGGCTCACCTGACCACCCTCGTCGACTATCTCGCCGACTGCGCCCAGCGCCTTCCGCAACCGGTGACCGACGCACTGCAGCGTGCACTGCACACGCTCAAGGGCAGCGCGCACATGGCGGGTATCCTGCCGATGGCCGAAATCGCCACACCGCTGGAAAAGCTGGTCAAGGAGTTCAAGAACAACCTGATCCAGATCGAACTCGCCGACGCCCAGCTGCTACACGATGCCGAGCAGCTGCTGCGCCAGGGCTTGGACAATCTGCAGGAGCGGCCGCTTGCACCGATCGCCGGTGCGCCGGAGTTTCTTGCTCGCGTGCAGGCGCTGCATCAGGCACGCCTCACCGAGGCTGGTGTTCGGCGCGAGAGTGCAAAGGGGGAGGCGCGTGATCCGAGCCTGATCGCCGCATTCCTGTCCGAGGGGATGAATATTCTGCTCGATGCCGCGGATCTGCTGCAGCGCTGGCGCGAGCATCCCACCGAGCGCCAGGAGCTATCGGCACTGCTGCAGGAGCTGAGCAGCCTAGGCCACAGTGCGCAGATGGCCGACCTGCCGCAGGTCGATGCGCTCTGCCAGGCGCTGCTCAAACTGTACGGCGTGGTGCAGGACGGCCGCCTGGCGGTCGATGCGCATTTCTTCGATACCGTCGAGGAGGGACACGAGGCACTGGTCGGCATGATGGATCAGGTCGCCGCCGCGCTGCAGGTGACCGCCCAGCCGCAGCTGGTCGAACGGCTCGAAGCGCTCGCGGCGCAGGCCATCGATACGCTAGCCGCACCCGAGGAGACGCTACTCCCTGCCGTCCAGCCTCTGGTGGACGACGGATATCCGGCGCTCGCGCACGAGTGTGGCGAGAGCGGCGCCGCCGACGACAGTTTCGACCAGGACATGGTGGACATCTTCCTCGACGAGGCGGTTGACCTGTTGGAGAGTGCTGGAGAGGCGCTGGAACGCTGGCTAAGCGAGCCAACCAACCAGTTGGCGCTGTCGGCGCTACTGCGCGACCTGCACACGCTCAAGGGCGGCGCCCGTATGGCCGGGGTGCGTCCGGTCGGTGATCTGGCACACGAGCTGGAATCGCTCTACGAAGGATTGTCCGACGGCCGCTATGCCTATGCGCCGGACCTGGCCGCATTGCTACAACGCAGTCACGATCAGCTGGCGCTGCAGCTTGAGCAGCTGCAATCAGACACGCCCATGAGCGCCGCCGACGAGCTGGTTCGGACGATCCGTGCCTATCGGCAGGGCGACCTGCTTGGCGCCGTCGCTGATGATTTAGTCGGCGTGCCGGACATGCCGCAGGAGCACGTCAGCGAGCCGGTGGCCGATGCGGACGCTGCGAGCGAGGAGCTGAGCGTCGGCGATCACCACGACGATCTGCAGCTTGATATCGACGCCAGCGATGCTGCGACGTCCAATACCCTCGAAGCCGAAGCCGAAGCCGAAGCCGAAGCCGAAGCCGAAGCCGAAGCCGAAGCCGAAGCCGAAGCCGAAGCCGAAGCCGAAGCCGAAGCCGAAGCCGAAGCCGACCTGGGCGACATACAACGTCCAGGTGCGATTGAAGTGTCGGACGAAGCACTACCGGTGATCGCTGAGGACCTGCACGACGAACCCGATCCGGAGCTGGTCGAGATATTCCTCGATGAAGGCTTCGACATCATGGAAAGCGTTACCGCGGGCTTGCAGCGATGGATGGACGACGTCGACAACAGTTTCGAGCTGGAGGCGCTGCAGCGTGACCTGCATACCCTGAAGGGTGGCGCACGGATGGCCGACAGTCGCGCCATCGGCGATCTGGCGCATGAGCTGGAATACCTCTACGAAGGTTTGTGCGCAGGCAAGTATCGGGCTACCGAGCAGCTCTTCGCGCTGTTGCAGGCCTGTCATGACCGTCTTGCCGAGATGCTCGACGCGCTGCGCGCCAGACGCCCGCAGCCGGATGGCAAGGCGCTGATCGAGGCGATCCGCGCCTTTCGCGATAATCCGCAGCAGCAGCTGAATGCACCCAGCAGCATCACCCTGAAGGCTGCTGAAGAAACAACGGCGGCTCATGAGTCCGACGCCTCGGAGATTCTCGACATCTTCGTCGAGGAGGCCGATGACCTGCTCGAGGAAATGGAGGCAGCACTTGGCCGCTGGGACGCGCAGCGCGACGACGCTGCTCCGCTGGCTGACATGCTGCGTGTGCTGCATACGCTCAAGGGCGGTGCACGGCTGGCCGGGCAGGCGCGCCTGGGCAACATGGCGCATGACCTTGAACAGCACCTGAGCGAGGCCCGGCAGATGGGCGCACCGTGGCCGGAGAGCCTGTTCCTTGATGTGCAGCAGGGCTATGACGGCCTGCTCAAGGAAGTCGAGCAGCTCAGGGCGCTGCTCGCTGCGGAGATTCCTCCGGACCCGGTGACCCAGGAGGTCGCGGAGGAAGCGGCGAATGTCGTGACCACGCTGCCTCTGGCGCAACCCATCGTCGCCGCCAGCGTGCGCCCCGTGGCCAATGCCGAGCCGGCGAAGGTCCTGCCGTTCGTCCAGCGCGCCCGGCAGGCGGCGCAGGATGCCGCGGCGCGGCGCGCTCCGCAGGAGCTGGTCAAGGTACCGGCGGAGCTGCTCGAGGGGCTGGTCAACCTGGCGGGCGAGACCTCGATTTTCCGCGGCCGAGTCGAGCAGCAGGTCAGCGATGTCAGTTTCACCCTGAGCGAGATGGAAGCCACCATCGAGCGTGTGCGTGACCAGTTGCGCCGCCTGGACACCGAAACCCAGGCACAGATTCTCAGCCGCTACCAGGCCGAGGCGGAGCGTGCCGGCTACGATGATTTCGACCCGCTGGAGATGGACCGTCACTCGCAGCTGCAGCAGTTGTCGCGCGCGCTGTTCGAGTCGGCGTCCGACCTGCTGGATCTGAAGGAAACCCTGGCTGCGCGCAACCGCGACGCCGAGACCCTGCTGCTGCAGCAGGCGCGGGTCAACACCGAGCTGCAGGAAGGCCTCATGCGAACCCGCATGGTGCCGTTCGAGCGCTTGGTACCGCGCCTGCGGCGCATCGTCCGGCAGGTCGCCGGCGAGCTGGGCAAGCAAGTAGAGTTCATCGTGGGCAACGCCACCGGCGAGATGGACCGCAGCGTGCTCGAGCGGATCGTGGCGCCGCTGGAGCACATGCTGCGCAACGCTGTCGACCACGGCATCGAGTCGCAGCAGGCGCGCCGCGCGGCGGGCAAACCCGAGCAGGGCACCATTCGCCTCGACCTGGCGCGCGAAGGCGGCGACATCGTTCTGACGCTGAGCGATGACGGCGCCGGTATCAACCTGGCGGCCGTACGGCGCAAGGCCATCGAACGCGGCTTGCTAGCCCCGCAGAACGATCTCACCGACCACGAGATCCTGCAGTTCATCCTCGAAGCCGGCTTTTCCACTGCCGAGCGGGTAACGCAGATTTCCGGTCGCGGCGTCGGCATGGACGTGGTGCACTCCGAAGTGAAGCAGCTCGGCGGCTCGATGAGCATCGAGTCGACGCAGGGTCAAGGCTCGCGCTTCCTGATTCGCCTGCCGTTCACCGTGTCGGTCAACCGGGCACTCATGGTTTATTCCGGCGAGGATCTCTATGCGATCCCGCTGAACACTATCGAAGGTATCGTGCGTGTCTCGCCCTACGAGCTGGAGGCCTACTACCAGCCGGATGCGCCGCGTTTCGAGTACGCCGGGCAGACCTATGAGCTGCGCTACCTCGGTGAGCTGCTGAACAACGGGCAGCAGCCCAAGCTGGTCGGCCAGAGCCTGCCGCTGCCGGTGATCCTGGTGCGCTCGAAGGAGCACAGCGTCGCCGTACAGGTGGACAGCCTGGCCGGCTCGCGCGAGATCGTGGTGAAAAGCCTGGGGCCGCAGTTCGCGGGCGTGCACGGCATTTCCGGCGCGACCATCCTCGGTGATGGTCGGGTGGTGGTGATTCTCGACCTGCTGGCGACCATTCGTGTTCTCCATGCGCACCTGCTGACCCAGCAGCGGCCGCAGCAGCTGCCGCAGTTGCCGGAGACGGTGGAAGTCGAAGCCGATCGCCCGCTGCTGGTCATGGTGGTCGACGATTCGGTCACCGTGCGCAAGGTCACCAGCCGCCTGCTGGAGCGCAACGGCATGAACGTGCTGACCGCCAAGGACGGTGTCGACGCCATCACCCAGCTGCAGGAGCGGCGGCCCGACATCATGCTGCTGGATATCGAGATGCCGCGCATGGACGGCTTCGAGGTGGCGGCGCTGGTGCGCCACGACGAACGCCTCAAGGATCTGCCGATCATCATGATCACCTCGCGTACTGGCGAGAAGCACCGTGATCGCGCCTTGGCGATCGGCGTCAACGAGTACCTGGGCAAGCCGTACCAGGAATCGGTGTTGCTGGAGCATATCCAGCGGCTGGTGCATGCCGATGTCTGAAGGCGCCGCTCGCATCGCGGTCCTGGCCGATACCTCGCTGCAGCGCCATGTGCTGCAGCAGGCGCTGGGTGCCAGTGGCTATCGCGTGGTCCTCAACAACGATCCGGCGCGGATGGAATTGGCCGATCTGGACCTCACCGAGGCCGATCTCTGGCTGGTGGACCTGGCACAGACCGAGGATTCGCCGCTGGTCGATGCGCTGCTCGAGCGCGACAGCACGCTGGTGCTATTCGGCGAGGGGCATGCGCCGGAGCGCAGCTCGGAGAACTACCCGCGCTGGGAGCGCCGGCTGTTCGGCAAGCTCAAGCGGCTGGTCGGTGACCCGGCGGTAGCGGTCGGCCCGCGTCTGGGAGCGCTCGACAGCGACTCAGCGCGCAGTGGACAACTGACCTTGCCCGGAGCGCTGGCCGTCCATCCGGCGACTGCCGGCGAGGTGGCGCCGCGGGTGTGGCTGCTCGCGGCCTCGCTGGGCGGGCCGGAGGCGGTCAAGGCGTTCCTCGATGCGCTGCCGGAGGGGCTGCCGGTGGGGTTCATCTACGCCCAGCACATCGAGGCAAGTTTCGAGGCGGCGCTGTCCCAGGCGGTCGGCAGGCACAGCAGCTGGGCGGTCCGGCAGAGCAGGGTCGGCGATCACATTCGTTGCGGGGAAGTGGTCATCGCGCCGATCGCGCAGGAGCTGGGCTTTGATCTCGATGGCCTGATGCGCAGCAGCGGCCGCAGCTGGCCGGAGCCGTACAGCCCGTCGATCGATCAGATGATGCTCAATCTCGCCCAGCACTACGGCGACCGCTGCGGTGCCATCGTCTTCAGTGGCATGGGCAGCGACGGCAGCGCCGCGGCGGCCTACTTGCTGCGCCAGGGCGGCCGGATCTGGACCCAGCGCGCCGACTCCTGTGCCTGCTCGAGCATGCCGGACAACCTGCGCGAGGGTGGCTACAGCTCGTTCACTGGCGACCCGCGCGAACTCGCGCAAGCCTTGGTCAACCATCTTGCGGAGCAGGCCCGCCTGGCCGCTACATCCATTGAAAAGGATCTGTCATGAGCCAAGCGGTCGTCTCCCAGGAAAGTCCCGTCAGCCTCACCGGTCTGCTGGTGCCGCTTGCGGATCGCACCCTGCTGGTGCCGAACGTCGCAGTGGCCGAGCTGATTCCCTATCGCACGCCGCAGGCGGTGCCGGGTGCGCCGGCGTGGTTCCTCGGCCAGGTGCAGTGGCGCGACCTCAATCTGCCGCTGCTGTCGTTCGAGGCGGCGTCCGATGGTGCGACTCTGGTCGGCACCGGTGCGCGGATCGTGGTGCTCAATGCCCTCGGCGGTCGGGAGCATGTGCGCTTCATCGCGTTGCTGGTGCAGGGCATCCCGCGTTCGATCAAGGTCGATGCGGACTTGGCGCGCGCCGAGCTGGCGCTGGCGCCGCTTGAGCTGGAGGCGGTGGAGCTGGGGGATGTGCAGGCGCGCATTCCCGATCTGGTCGGGCTCGAGCAGTGTCTGGCCGATGCCGGGTTGATCTGACGCGCTGCGCAGCCGGCGCCGCTCAGAAATCCCCCCAGAGCTGCTGAGCCACGCTCAGCGCCACAACCGGTGCCGTCTCGGTACGCAGCACGCGGGGGCCGAGCCGTGCGGCCTGGAAGCCTGCCTGCTGCGCCTGCTCCACCTCGTGCTCGCTGAGCCCCCCTTCCGGACCGATGAGAAACGCCAGCGTACGCGGTCGCGCATGGCTGGCCAGCGGCGCGGCCACCGGATGCAGGACCAGCTTCAGCTCGGCCTCGACCGGCAGCCAGTCGCCGAGCGGCTGCGGCGGATGAATCGTCGGCACCACCGAACGCCCGCACTGCTCGCACGCGCTGATGGCGATCTGGCGCCAGTGGGCCAGACGCTTGTCGGCGCGCTCGTCGTTCAGCCGGACTTCGCAGCGCTCGCTGATCAGCGGGGTGATCTGCGCCACGCCGAGCTCGGTGGCTTTCTGGATTGCCCAGTCCATGCGTTCGCCGCGCGACAGGCCCTGGCCGAGGTGGATCCGCAGCGGCGACTCGGGTTGGCCGGTGAGCTGTTGGCGCAGCTCGACACGAACCTGCTTCTTGCCTACCTCGACCAGCTCGCCGAGGTATTCCTGGCCGCTACCGTCGAACAGCTGCACGGCGCTGCCATTGCTCAGACGCAACACCCGACCGATGTAGTGCGCAGCGGTTTCCGGCAATGCGTGCGAGCCGAGGGTGAGCGGAGCGTCGATGAAGAAGCGGGATAGGCGCATGGGACGAATAGTCGCGACAGATCGGGAGCGGCAAGTCTAAAGCATCGCTGGTCTGACTCGCAGCGCTGCGTTGCTAAAGACCCGCCACTCCGGGAGGCTAGCCCGGGTCGTGGAAGTTGCTTGGAGCGCCAGGTTGCAGCGCCACGCTGACCGCCGCGCGTGTGGCGATATCGATGCCTTCGCTGGCGACCTCGGCGAGAAAGTCGATTTGTTCTGGCGTGATGGTGTACGGCGGCAGGAAATACACCACGCTGCCCAGCGGGCGCAGCAGCGCGCCGCGTTCCAGCGCGTGCTGGTAGACCTGCAGGCCACGACGTTCCTGCCACGGATAAGCGATCTTGCTGGCCTTGTCCTGCACCATTTCGATGGCCAGCGCCATGCCGGTCTGACGTACCTCGGCGACATGAGGATGGTCGGCCAGGTGCGCCGTGGCGCTGACCATGCGCGCGGCCAGCGCCTTGTTTGCCTCGATGACGTTGTCTTCAGCGAAGATGTCCAGCGTCGCCAGGGCTGCGGCGCAGGCCAGCGGATTGCCGGTGTAGGTGTGCGAGTGGAGGAAGGCGCGCAGAGTCGAGTAGTCGTCGTAGAAGGCCTGGTAGAGCCGGTCGGTGGTGAGCACTGCGGCCATCGGCAGGTAGCCGCCGGTGAGCGCCTTGGACAGGCAGAGGAAGTCCGGGCTGATGCCGGCCTGCTCGCACGCGAACATCGTGCCGGTGCGGCCGAAGCCGACGGCGATTTCGTCGTGGATCAGGTGTACCTCGTAGCGGTCGCAGGCCTCGCGCAGCAGCTTGAGATAGATCGGGTGGTACATGCGCATGCCGCCGGCGCCCTGGATCAGCGGTTCGACGATCACCGCGGCGACCTCCTCGTGGTGCTCGGCGAGGGTCTGCTCCATGTGCGCGAACATGTGGCGCGAGTGTTCTTCCCAGCTCATGCCTTCGGGCCGCAGGTAGCAGTCCGGGCTAGGCACCTTGAGCGTGTCGAGCAGCAGCGGTTTGTAGGTATCGGTGAACAGCGCGACATCGCCCACCGACATCGCCGCGACCGTTTCGCCATGGTAACTGTTGGTCAGGGTGACGAAGCGCTGCTTGCGCGGCCGCCCGCTGTTGCGCCAGTAGTGAAAGCTCATCTTCAGCGCGACTTCGATGCCGGTGGAGCCGTTGTCGGTGTAGAACACTCGCTCCAGTCCCGGCGGGGTAAGCGCCACCAGGCGCTCGGACAGCTCTACTACCGGCTGGTGGCTGAAGCCGGCGAGCATCACGTGCTCCAGCTGGTCGAGCTGGTCCTTGATGCGCTGGTTGATGCGCGGATTGGCATGGCCGAACACGTTGACCCACCAGGAACTGACCGCGTCGAGGTAACGCTTGCCGTCGAAATCCTCCAGCCAGACGCCCTCGCCGCGACGGATCGGAATCAGCGGCAGCTGCTCGTGGTCCTTCATCTGGGTACATGGATGCCAGAGCACGGCCAGGTCGCGGCGCATCCAACTATCGTTCAGGCTCATGGGGTCCTCCTCTGATCTGCGCGCAGCCTAACAGATGGCTGCCTCAGGCAAGCCGATGCGGATGTTCGGGTTATCGAATATCTGAATTGTTTAGAGCGAATTTATGCGCGCTTTTCCGATAGATAAGCCGGTAGGCTTGTTCCACTTTCAACTGGGAGCTTGACGATGCAGTGGCGCAACACTTCCCGCAATTACGGTCTGACCAGCATCCTGCTGCACTGGATCGGAGCGCTGGCGGTCTTCGGTCTGTTCGGTCTGGGCCTGTGGATGGTCGGGCTGAACTACTACAGCAGCTGGTACCGCACCGCCCCGAACATCCACAAGAGCATCGGCATCCTGCTGTTCTTGCTGATGCTGGTGCGGCTGCTGTGGCGCTTCCTCAGCGCCGGTCCGGCGCCCCTGGCTTCGCACGGCGCGGCGACCCGGCTGATGACCCGTCTGGGCCACGGCCTGCTCTACCTGGGCATCTTCGCGGTCATGCTGTCTGGCTATCTGATTTCCACCGCCGATGGCCGGCCGATCAGCGTCTTCGGCTGGTTCGAGGTGCCGGCGCTGCTGACCTCGATACCCAACCAGGAGGACGTTGCCGGCCTGGTTCACGAATACCTCGCCTGGGGGCTGGTCATTCTGGCCGGCCTGCATGGCCTGGCTGCCCTTAAACACCACTTCATCGACCGCGACCCGACCCTGCTGCGCATGTTCGGCCGTGCCGATGCCTGACTCGACTCACCAAGGAGACACATGATGCTGAAGAAAACGCTCACCGCACTTGCCCTGGGTTCCGCGCTGCTCGCCGGCCAGGCTATGGCCGCCGACTATGTCATCGACAAGCAAGGCCAGCATGCCTTCGTCAACTTCAAGATCAGCCATCTGGGCTACAGCTGGCTGTGGGGCACCTTCAAGGACTTCGACGGCACGTTCAGTTTCGATGCTGCCAAGCCGGAAGCGAGCAAGGTCAGCGTCACGCTGAAGACTGCCAGCCTCGACAGCAACCACGCCGAGCGCGACAAGCACCTGCGTAGCGAGGACTTCCTCAACGTGTCCAAGCACCCGACGGCGACTTTCGAGTCCACCTCGGTCAAGTCGACTGGCGAAGGCACTGCCGATATCACCGGCAACCTCACCCTCAACGGCGTGACCAAGCCGGTGGTGATCGCTGCCAAGTTCCTCGGCGAAGGCGACGATCCTTGGGGTGGCTACCGCGCCGGCTTCGAGGGCAGCACGACGCTCAAGCTGAAAGATTTCGACATCAAGATGGATCTCGGCCCGGCTTCGCAGACTGTTGATCTGATCATTTCGGTCGAGGGCGTGCGTCAGTAAACGCTCGTCGAGATCGACCAGAACGCCGGCTCATTGCCGGCGTTCTGCGTTTGTGGCGACTCATTCGGCGCATGGCGGCCGGGCGATCGGATCGTAACGAATCGAAATGCTTGCGATGGTCTGCACCTACTCGTACGGACGGTTTTGCGCCACGCTGTAGCGTTGTTCCGGCAGGCGGTTTTTTGTGTTTACAAACACTGTTGAACGTAAGTATATTCCGGACCCTGCCATTCGAGTCTGCCGGGCGCCCGCTGCCTTGGCCTGTCCGTCCTCAAGAGGTTCTTTCCATGTCACGTAAGTCAGCCAATGCCGCCGCCCTGGTTTCACTCGTTGCCGCGGCATTACTGCTGGGCGGCTGCCAGGAGGAATCGGCGGCGCCGGCGGCGAAACCGACGCCCAAGGTCGGCTTCGTCACACTGCAGGCCGAACCGTTCGCACTGACCACCGAGCTGCCGGGACGTGCGCGTGCACACCGGGTCGCCGAAGTGCGTCCGCAGGTCAACGGCATCATCCAGAAGCGGCTGTTCACCGAAGGCAGCGAAGTGAAGGCCGGGCAGCAGCTCTATCAGATCGATGCGTCGGTGTACGAGGCCGCGCTGAAGAGCGCGCAGGCCAGCCTGGCGTCGGCCAAGTCGCTTTCCGACCGCTACGGGCTGCTGGTCGAGGAGCAGGCGGTGAGCAAGCAGGCCTATGACGAGGCGCGCGCGGCGAGCCTGCAGGCCGAGGCGAATCTCGAGCAGGCGCGCATCAACCTGCGCTACACCAAGGTGCTGGCGCCGATTTCCGGGCGTATCGGCCGCTCGGCAGTGACCGAGGGTGCACTGGTCAGCAACGGCCAGGCGCAGGAACTGGCGACTATTCAGCAGCTCGACCCGATCTATGTGGATGTCACCCAGCCGGCGCGCGATCTGCTCGCCCTGCGGCGCGACCTGGCCGAGGGTCGTCTGCAGAAGGCCGGCGAGGATGCGGCCAAGGTGACGCTGACGCTGGAGGACGGCACCCGCTATGCGCACGAGGGCAAGCTGGAGTTCTCCGAGGTGTCCGTCGACTCCACCACCGGGTCGGTGACCCTGCGTGCGGCCTTCCCCAACCCGGATCGCATCCTGCTGCCGGGTATGTTCGTGCATGCGCAATTGGTCGCCGGGCTCAAGAGCGAAGCGATCCTGGCGCCGCAGCAAGGCGTGACGCGCAATCCCAAGGGGGAGGCCACCGCCCTGGTAATCGGCGCGGAGAACAAGGTCGAGCTGCGCCAGGTCAAGACCGACCGCGCCGTCGGCAACCGCTGGCTGATCGCCGAAGGCCTCGCGGCCGGCGATCGCCTGATCACCGAGGGGCTGCAGTTCATCCGCCCGGGTGACCAGGTGGAGCCGGCTCCCGCCAGCAATGTCACGGCTGCCCAGCCGCAAGCCAACTGAGGCTGAGCCCGAGGATCAATCACGATGTCCAAGTTCTTCATTGATCGCCCGATCTTCGCCTGGGTGATCGCGCTGGTGATCATGCTCGCCGGCGGGCTCGCCATTCTCGGCTTGCCAGTCAACCAATATCCGAGCATCGCGCCGCCCGCGGTCGGCATCTCCGTGAGCTACCCGGGCGCTTCCGCGCAGACCGTGCAGGACACGGTGGTGCAGGTCATCGAGCAGCAGATGAACGGGATCGATGGGCTGCGCTACATCTCGTCGGCGAGCAACTCCGACGGCAGCATGGAGATCACGGTGACCTTCAACCAGGGCACCGATCCGGATATCGCCCAGGTGCAGGTGCAGAACAAGCTGCAGCTGGCGACGCCGCTGCTGCCGCAGGAAGTGCAGCAACAGGGCATCCGCGTGACCAAGTCGGTGCGCAACTTCCTCATGGTGGTCGGCGTCGTCTCGGCGGACGGCAGCATGACGCAGAGCGACCTGGCCGACTACATCGTCTCCAACATCCAGGACCCGCTGTCGCGTACGCCCGGGGTCGGTGATTTCCAGGTGTTCGGCTCGCAGTACGCCATGCGCATCTGGCTCGATCCCGCACGGCTGAACAATTTCCAGCTCACGCCCACCGATGTGGCCAACGCCATCCGTGTGCAGAACGTGCAGGTTTCCGCCGGCCAGTTCGGCGGTCTGCCGGCCGTGCCGGGGCAGCAGTTGAGCGCCACCATCATCGGCAAGACGCGCCTGCAGACGCCCGAGCAGTTCCGCGAGATTCTGCTCAAGGTCAATGGCGACGGTTCGCAGGTGCGCCTCAAGGACGTCGCCCGCGTCGAACTGGCTGCCGAGCGGGCGGCGATTACCGCCCAGTACAACGGCAAGCCGGCCGCCGGTATCGGTATCAAGCTGGCCACTGGCGCCAACGCGCTGGATACCGCCAAGGCGGTGCGCCAGACCATCGGCGAGCTGCAGCCGTTCTTCCCGGCGGGGATGGAGATCGTCTACCCGTACGACACCTCGCCGGTCGTTTCGGTATCGATCACCAACGTGGTGCACACCTTGTTCGAGGCCATCGTCCTGGTGTTCCTGGTGATGTACCTGTTCCTGCAGAACTTCCGCGCCACGCTGATTCCGACGCTGGCGGTGCCGGTGGTGCTGCTGGGGACCTTCGGTCTGCTGGCGGTGTTCGGTTTCAGCGTCAACACGCTCACCATGTTCGCGATGGTGCTGGCCATCGGTCTGCTGGTGGACGACGCCATCGTCGTGGTGGAGAACGTCGAGCGGGTGATGGCCGAGGAAGGACTGTCGCCGCTGGAGGCGACGCGCAAGTCGATGGGACAGATTCAGGGCGCACTGGTCGGCATCGGCCTGGTCCTGTCGGCGGTATTCCTGCCGATGGCCTTCTTCGGCGGTTCCACCGGCGTGATCTACCGGCAGTTCTCGATCACCATCGCTTCGGCGATGACACTCTCGGTGCTGGTGGCGCTGGTCTTCACCCCGGCGCTGTGCGCGACGCTGCTCAAGCCTGTCGAGAAGGGACATCACCACGAGAAGCGCGGTTTCTTCGGCTGGTTCAACCGCACGTTCGATCGCGGCGTGCGCCGCTACGAGCAGGGCGTGGTCGCGGTGCTGCGGCGCAAGCTGCCGTTCCTGATTCTGTATGTCGCCATCGTCGCCGTGCTGGCGGTGCTGTTCAGCCGTCTGCCCAGCGCGTTCCTGCCGGACGAGGATCAGGGCGTGCTGTTCGTCCAGGTGCAGACGCCGGTGGGCTCGACCGCCGAGCGTACTCAGCAGACCGTGGACGCCATGCGCGAGTATCTGCTGAAGGAGGAGGGTGACGTCGTCAATTCGGTGTTTACCGTCACCGGCTTCAACTTCGCCGGCCGTGGACAGAACTCGGCGCTGGGCTTTGTCGGCCTCAAGCCGTGGGATCAGCGTCCGGATGCCGAGGACTCTGTGTTCGCGCTGGCCAAGCGCGCACAGCAACGCTTCGCCGGCTTCCGCGACGCCATGGTGTTCGCCTTCGCGCCGCCCGCGGTGATGGAGCTGGGCACCGCGACCGGTTTCAACTTCTATCTGCAAGACCGTGGCGGGCTCGGCCACGAGGCGCTGATGGGTGCGCGCAACCAGTTTCTCGGGTTGGCGGCGCAGAGCCCGGTGTTGCAGGCGGTGCGGCCGAACGGGCTGAACGACGAACCGCAGTACCAGCTGCTGATCGACGATGAAAAGGCGCGCACGCTAGGGGTTTCCCTGGACGCGATCAATAGCGCACTGTCGATCGGCTGGGGGTCGAGCTACGTCAACGATTTCATCGACCGCGGCCGGGTGAAGAAGGTCTACCTGCAAGGCATCGCGCCATCGCGCATGGGCCCGGAGGATCTCGACAAGTGGTTCGTGCGCAACGATCAGGGCGAAATGGTGCCGTTCAGTGCGTTCGGCAGCGGCCAGTGGATCTACGGCTCGCCGAAGCTGTCGCGCTATAACGGCGTTTCGTCGATGGAAATCCTCGGCGAGGCGGCGCCCGGTTACAGCACCGGTGATGCGATGGCCGAGGTCGAGCGGCTGGCGCAGCAGCTGCCGGCGGGCGTCGGGGTGTCCTGGACGGGACTGTCGTTCGAGGAACGCCTGTCGGGCGGGCAGGCGCCGGCGCTCTACGCGCTCTCGCTGCTGGTGGTGTTCCTCTGCCTGGCGGCGCTGTATGAAAGCTGGTCGATTCCGTTCGCCGTGATGCTGGTCGTGCCGCTCGGTGTCATCGGCGCACTGCTGGCGACGATGGGGCGAGGCCTGAGCAACGACGTGTTCTTCCAGGTCGGTCTGCTGACGACGATTGGCCTGACCGCGAAAAATGCGATCTTGATCGTCGAGTTCGCGAAGGATCTGCATGGCGAAGGCAAGAGCCTGTTCGATGCCGCCGTCGAGGCCTGCCGGATGCGCCTGCGGCCGATCATCATGACCTCGCTGGCGTTCACCCTCGGCGTGGTGCCGCTGGCGCTGGCCAGCGGCGCCGGAGCAGGCAGCTCGCATGCCATCGGCACCGGCGTGATCGGCGGCATGGTCACGGCGACCCTGCTGGTGATTTTCTGGGTGCCGCTATTCTTCGTTCTGGTGACCTCGCTCGCCGGCGGCCGCAAGGCTGCAGCCGCGAACGAGAAGGGAGAGGTGCAATGAACAGGTCGTTGTTGAGCATCGCGTTGCTCGCCGCATTGAGCGGCTGTTCGTTGATTCCCGACTACCAGCGGCCGGAAGCCCCGGTGGCTGCCAACTGGCCGCAGGGCGAGGCCTACGCGGCTGGCGGTGAGCAGGCAGCCGCCGTGCCGGGCTGGCGCGAATTCTTCCGCGATCCGGCGCTGCAGCAATTGATCGAGGTGGCGCTGGAAAACAACCGCGACCTGCGCGTGGCGGCGCTCAACGTCGATGCCTATCGCGCGCTGTATCGCGTCCAGCGCGCCGATCTGTTGCCGGCCGTCACGGCCGATGGCGGCGGCACGCGCACTCGTACTCCGGGCGATCTGAGCATGAGCGGCGAGCCGACGATCAGCAGCCAGTACAGCGCCACCCTCGGCGTGTCCTGGGAGCTGGATCTGTTCGGCAGGCTGCGCAGCCTGCGCGATCAGGCGCTGGAGGAGTACTTCGCCAGCGAGGCCGCCCAGCGCAGCACACAGATCAGCCTGATCGCCAGCGTCGCCAACGCCTGGCTGACGCTGCAGGCCGATCAGGCGCTGCTGGAGGTCACGCGAGACACGCTCAAGACCTACGAGGAAAGCTTCGGCTTGACCCAGCGCAGCTTCGATGTCGGCGTGGCCTCGGCGCTGGAGCTGCGCCAGGCGCGCAGCGCGGTGGAAAGCGCGCGGGTGAGCATCGAACGGTACACCCGCCAGGTGGCGCAGGACCGTAACGCGCTGACGCTGCTGCTCGGCCAGGGCATGCCGGCGAACCTGCGGGTCTCCGGCGAGCTGGTGCGCGAACAGCTGGCCGAGTTGCCGGTCGGCTTGCCGTCGGACCTGTTGCAGCAGCGCCCGGACATCCTCCAGGCCGAACACCAGCTCAAGGCGGTGAACGCCAGCATCGGTGCGGCGCGCGCGGCGTTCTTCCCGCGTATCAGCCTGACCGGCGCGGCCGGGACGGCCAGCCGCGAGCTGTCCGGTCTGTTCGACGGCGGTTCCGGGTACTGGACATTCACGCCGAGCATCAGCGTGCCGATCTTCAATGCCGGCCAGCTGCGCGCCAATCTCGACTACGCCACGATCAGTCGTAACATCCAGGTCGCCGAGTACGAGAAGGCGATCCAGACCGCCTTCCGCGAGGTAGCCGACGGTCTTGCGGCGCAGGCCACCTACACGCGCCAGGTCCAGGCGCAGCGTGATCTGCTGCAGACCAGCGAGGACTACTACAACCTCGCCGAACGGCGCTACCGCACCGGCGTGGACAGTTACTTGACTCTGCTCGATGCGCAGCGCCAGTTGTTCAGCGCTCAGCAACAGCTGATCGGCGACCGTCTGGCGCAGCTGGTCAGCGAGGTCAACCTGTTCAAGGCGCTGGGTGGCGGCTGGCAGGAGGCGGTGCGGGTGCAGCCGGCAGAGGGATGAGGCGATGCGGTGGTCGGTTGGAACACGACCAGCGCCGATAACACGCAGATATGAGAACGCCGCCCATGGGGCGGCGTTCTCGTCTGTGGCTCAGGCTTCGCGGTTGCGCGTCAGCAGGGCCGGCTTCTCGCCTCGTGGCCGGGTTGGCAGCTGCTCGAGCTGATCCAGGCTGGGCAGGCGATCGATCTTCGATTCCTTGTGGATGATCACCGGCTGCTTTTCACGCGGCTTGGCGGCTTCCTGACGCACGACAGCCGGCTCTTCAATCCGGCGGCCCTCGTTCTTGCGCCGTTGCTGGCCGTTGCGCGGCTGACCGCTGCGCGCCGTCTGGCCTTGACCCGCACCCGGGCGCTTGCCCTTGCCGGAGGGAGCGCCAGGCGCGCCCGAACGTGCGGCACCGGCGGCACGTGGCGCGCTACCAGGTTGAGCCGGGGCGCCGGGACGGCGGCCGCGGTTCTGCTTGTTCTGGTAGGGGCTGACGTAATCGACACGATTGCCGAAGTTGTCCACTTCGTCATCGAGAAATTCGTCCGGAGCACGGTTCGGCGGTAGCTGTGGCGGGCGAGCAGGGGCTTGCGCTTCGCTGGCGGCGCCATCGCGAGCAGGCTTGCGCGCCTTGCTCTGACTACGACGATTGCGTTCCTTCTGCTCGGCGCCTTTGTCTGCCGGCTTGTCGCGTTCACCGCGTGCCTTGCGTTCGCCACGCTGCGGACGCGGCGGGCGCGGTTCGCGCACTTCCGGCTTCTCCGCCTCGATGGTGCTGGCATCGAAGCCCATCAGATCGCCGTCGGGAATGCGCTGCTTGGTCAGGCGTTCGATGCCCTTGAGCAGCTTTTCCTCGTCCGGCGCGACCAGCGAGATGGCCTCGCCGCTGCGTCCGGCACGACCGGTGCGGCCGATGCGGTGCACGTAGTCTTCCTCGACGTTGGGCAGCTCGAAATTGACCACGTGCGGCAGCTGGTCGATGTCCAGACCACGGGCGGCGATGTCGGTCGCCACCAGGATGCGCACCTGGTTGGCCTTGAAATCGGCCAGCGCCTTGGTACGGGCGTTCTGGCTCTTGTTGCCGTGGATCGCGGCGGCTGGCAGACCGTGCTTTTCCAGGTACTCGGCCAAGCGGTTGGCGCCGTGCTTGGTGCGGGTGAACACCAGCACCTGTTCCCAGGCTCCCTGGGTGATCAGGTGCGCGAGCAGCGCGCGCTTGTGGCTGGCGGCAATGTGGAACACTCGCTGCTCGATGCGCTCGACGGTGGTGTTCGGCGGCGTGACCTCGATGCGCTCGGGGTCGTGCAGCAGCTTGCCGGCCAGATCGGTGATGTCCTTGGAGAAGGTGGCCGAGAACAGCAGGTTCTGGCGCTTGGCCGGCAGCTTGGCCAGCACCTTCTTGACGTCATGGATGAAGCCCATGTCGAGCATGCGGTCGGCTTCGTCGAGCACGAGGATTTCCACGTGCGACAGATCGATGGCCTTCTGGTTGGCCAGATCGAGCAGGCGGCCGGGGCAGGCGACCAGCACGTCGAGACCCTTGGCCACGGCCTGGATCTGCGGGTTCATGCCGACGCCACCGAATATCACTGCGCTTTTCAGCGGCAGATCGCGGGCGTAGACCTTGAAGCTGTCATGGACCTGGGCGGCGAGTTCGCGGGTCGGCGTCAGCACCAGCACGCGCGGCTGTTTCGCGCCGTGGCGATGCTCGCGGTCCGGGTGGCCGCCGGGGAACAGCAGTTCGAGTACCGGCAGGGCGAAGCCGCCGGTCTTGCCGGTACCGGTCTGGGCGGCAACCATCAGGTCGCGGCCTTGCAACACGGCGGGAATGGCCCGCTGTTGCACGGGAGTAGGCTGGGTATAACCGGCGGCCTCGACGGCACCGGCTAAAGCCTCGGAGAGACCGAGGGAAGCAAAGGACATGAGTAATCCTGTCTTGTAGAGGGCGTGGCCCTGGGATGATCGTGCCTGGCTCGAATCGCGACTGGCGTGCGATCCCGTCCGGTCCTGCCGCGATTTGCTGATGCGACATCCGGACGTAAGTCTGGCGGAAGCGCGGAGTATAACAGAGCCTGTTCGCTCCGCACTGCTCTGACAGTGTCGCAGGTCACGGGTTCATTTGCCGGCTTCGCTTGGGCGGCGAAGCCGGTGCGCTCAAGCCTGGCGCGGCAGGCCGAGGTTGTTCCAGATCGCCAGGCTCGGCTCGGCCTGGTTCAGCGTGTAGAAGTGCAGACCCGGCGCGCCGCCGGCCAGCAACTTCTCGCACATCTCGCTGATGACCTGCTCGCCGAAGGCCTGAATACTGTCGATATCGTCGCCGTACGCTTCCAGCTGCTTGCGCACCCAGCGCGGAATCTCCGCACCGCAGGCATCGGAGAAGCGCGCCAGCTTGCTGTAGTTGGTGATCGGCATGATCCCCGGCACGACCGGAATTTCCACGCCCAGCTTGCGCACGCGCTCGACGAAGTAGAAGTAGCAGTCGGCGTTGAAGAAGTACTGGGTGATGGCGCTGTCGGCGCCGGCCTGGGCCTTGCGCACGAAGTTCGTCAGGTCGTCCTCGAAGTTGCGCGCCTGCGGATGCATCTCCGGGTAGGCGGCGACTTCGATGTGGAAGTGATCACCGGTTTCGCTGCGGATGAACTCCACCAGCTCGTTGGCGTGGCGCAGCTCACCGCTGGCCAGGCCCATGCCGGACGGCAGGTCGCCGCGCAGCGCGACGATGCGGCGGATGCCGGCCTTGCGGTAGATATCCAGCAGTTCGCGCAGCTCGGCCTTGCTGTCGCCCACGCAGGACAGGTGCGGTGCGGTCGGCACCTTCACCTCGCCATCGAGCTGGAGCACGGTGTTCAGCGTACGGTCGCGGGTCGAGCCGCCGGCACCGTAGGTGCAGGAGAAGAAGTCGGGGTGGTAGCTGGCCAGCTGGCGGGCCACGTTCAGCAGTTTTTCATGCCCGGCTTCGGTCTTCGTGGGGAAGAACTCGAAGCTGTAGCGACGTTCCTGAGACATTGCAGAAGTCCTTAATGGCGTAGGGTGGAAAACGCGCCCGGCGCGTTTCCAGCGAGATGGAAAAGGCCTGGTTTTCCACCCTACGGCGATCAGTAGCGGTAGCTGTCCGGCTTGAACGGACCTTCGACGGTCACGCCGATGTACTCGGCCTGCTTGGGCGTCAGTTGGGTGACGACACCGCCGAAGCCCTTGACCATCTCCAGCGCCACTTCTTCGTCGAGCTTCTTCGGCAGGACCATGACGGTGACGTTCTTGGTCTTCTCGGCCACCGGCAGATCGGCGAACTTCTCGTTGTACAGGTGGATCTGCGCCAGCACCTGGTTGGCGAAGGAGCCGTCCATGATCCGGCTCGGGTGGCCGGTGGCATTGCCCAGGTTCACCAGGCGGCCCTCGGCGAGCAGGATCAGGTAGTCGTCGTTCGCCGGATCGACGGCCTTACCGGTGCGGTGGATCTTGTGCACCTGCGGCTTGACCTCTTCCCAGCCCCAGTTGGCGCGCATGAAGGCGGTGTCGATCTCGTTGTCGAAGTGGCCGATGTTGCACACCACGGCGCGCTTCTTCAGCACCTTGAGCATGCCGGCGTCGCACACGTTGACGTTGCCGGTGGTGGTGACGATCAGGTCGATCTTGCCCAGCAGGGCCGCGTCGACGCTGGCTTCGGTGCCGTCGTTGATGCCGTTCTTGTACGGCGAGACCAGCTCGAAGCCGTCCATGCAGGCCTGCATGGCGCAGATCGGGTCGACTTCCGAGACCTTGACGATCATGCCTTCCTGGCGCAGCGACTGCGCCGAGCCCTTGCCCACGTCGCCGTAGCCGATCACCAGCGCCTGCTTACCGGAGAGCAGGTGGTCGGTGCCGCGCTTGATGGCGTCGTTGAGGCTGTGGCGGCAGCCGTACTTGTTGTCGTTCTTGCTCTTGGTGACCGAGTCGTTGACGTTGATCGCCGGCACCTTCAGCGTGCCGCCCTTGAGCATGTCGAGCAGGCGGTGCACGCCGGTGGTGGTTTCCTCGGTGATGCCGTGCACGCGCTCGAGTACCTGCGGGTACTTGTCGTGCAGAATCTGGGTCAGGTCACCGCCGTCGTCGAGCACCATGTTGGCGTCCCACGGCTGGCCGTCCTTGAGGATGGTCTGCTCGATGCACCACTCGTACTCCGCCTCGGTCTCGCCCTTCCAGGCGAACACCGGGATGCCGGCAGCGGCGATGGCGGCAGCGGCCTGGTCCTGGGTGGAGAAGATGTTGCAGGACGACCAGCGTACCTCGGCGCCGAGGGCGATCAGCGTCTCGATCAGAACGGCGGTCTGAATGGTCATGTGGATGCAGCCGAGGATTTTCGCGCCCTTGAGCGGTTGCTCGGCGGCGTACTTGCGGCGCAGGCCCATCAGCGCGGGCATTTCCGATTCAGCGATGATGATCTCGCGGCGGCCCCAGGCGGCCAGGGAAATATCGGCGACCTTGAAGTCGGTGAAACCGGCAGGCGTCATGACAGCACTCATCGAAGAGTTCTCCATTCGTAGATATGCGAATGGGCGCCGTTGATGCGTTCTAGAAACGCCCCATCCGAGCCTGACAGGTGAAACCGGATTTGGATCTGCGGCGGCGCGACCGGTAAGCCGCGTGGCTTGCGAGATTCAAAAACAGGCATTCGCCCTGCTGCAGCGCCCCTCGGATGGGTGGCGGGCACGGCCGAAGCGGAGTCGGCCGCGAAAAAACCCGGCGATTATAGCCGCGCCTGCCGGCAATCCCAAGCCCGCGCCGGTGCGCGAACTCCGCCGGCGGCGCGCGGGTCGTACTTGCAGGGCCTGGCGCGCCGCGCCGGGCGCGAATGCACAAGGAGACTCCGATGAATCCCACGCTTCGCCTCACCCTGGCCCTGCTCGCGGCGGTCGTCAGCCTGCCCGCGGCGGCGCAGTCCTGTTACGTGCACAGCGAGACCTCGGGCGCCGTGCCCACGCCGGTGGTCACCGAGAAGTGCTTCGAGCTGCGTGGCATGCAGCCGGAGGACGATTCGATGGATTGGCTCTGTCGCAACGAGGAGGGTGTCAAGAGCGTCCGCCGCGAACCTCGGCAGAGCTGTCCTGACGGTCATTTCGGTGTCTGCGTGGCCGCAGTGACACCCGAGACGCTGGCCAACGAGCAGGCCGGTGGGAGCCAGGCGACCAACGGCACCCTGCCGACCACCGTGCCTGAAGGTGCGCAGATCGTCACCTATCACTATCACGCGAGCGATCGCGCGCAGGCCAAGGTGGATTGCGAGCGCGCGGGTGGCGAGTGGTCGCGCTGATACCCGAGCGATTTGTTCACCCGTGCACAAGCGCGGATAATCCCGCGCTTTGCATGGCGTGAGCGGGTAAACATGAAGCTGCGAGTGTTGAGCATTTCCCTGATGACGTTGCTGGCGCTGGCTGGTTGCGACCGTATCGATCCGAATTCACCGCTCGGCAAGCGCAAGGCGATCTACCAGCAGATGCTCGATGTCAAGGAGGATCTGGGTGGCATGCTGCGCGGACGGCTGGCCTTCGATGGCGTGGCGTTTGCCAGCGGTGCGGCGAAGCTCGACGACTTGTCGCGCCAGCCCTGGCAGCACTATCCGCCGGTGAAGGAAGAACAGAGCGACGCGCGTGACGACGTCTGGCAGCAGCAGACGCGCTTCAACGAGCTGGCCCGAGCGCTGGAGGCCGAGACCGCCGCGCTGGTAGCTGCGACCAGTGCGCAGCCGCTGCAACCGCAGGACGTTGCGCCGGCCTTCCAGCGCGTCGAGGACGCCTGCGAAACCTGCCACAAGGCATTCCGCGCCTACTGACGGCCGGCCGCACGGCGGCTGCTTTCCAGCTGTTCGCGTGCCTTGGCCAGCTCGTCCTTGCGCAGCTCGATGAGCTGCGCATCGCCGGTCGCCAGTGCCTGGCGCAGCAGCACTTCGCGGCGCGCCACGCGCTGGCTGGCCTGCTCGGCGGCATTGGAGTCACGCTTGCCCAACTCGATCAGGCCCTCGCAGCGGCGGGTGAGTGCCTGCAATTGTTCGTTGAGCTGCGTCTGGCGCGCCTGATGGCCCTGCAGGCGGGCCTGCTGCAACTGTTCGCTGAGCCAGTGGCGTTGCGTTGCGCACGAAGAATCGACGTCGCCCGTCGCGGCCATCGCCGGCGCCGCGGGCAGAAAGCTGCCAGCCAGGACCATCGCAAGTAACCGAGCAGACATGCACGCTCCAAGACATGGGGTCGAACAGTTTCGACTTCCGCCTATGGCGCAAAGTGCCGTGCGGAGGGCATCAGAAACCGCGGACACCGGCCTGGTGCAGGCGCGCGCGCAGGGCTTGCGGCGCGTCGGCCCGAAAGAACTGCCACAGCTGCCGCGCGCGGACTGCGCCGCTGCCAACGGCGCGCCAGTCGGCTTCGCTGCGCGCGGCGAGCCGCTGCCAGTCGTCGTCCGATGCGAGCGTCGCGTCGGCCGGCAGGCCCAGAGCCGCCAGCCAGTGCGCGAACGGCCGCTGGCGTGTCGCTGCAAGATTGCGCGCCAGGGTGGTGGCGCGCGTCGCGCCGAAGCCCGGTACCTGTTGCAGGCGCGCGGCATCCAGCTCGAGCCAGGCGAGCAGGTCGGGCAGCAGGCCGGCGTCCAGCAGCTCGCGCCAGGTGCCGGGGCCGACACCGGGAATTGCCAGGCCGTGCCTGCCGCTCAGCCAGGCGAGGCGGGCGAGGAACTGCTGTTCGCAGCCGGGCGTCGCCTGCCAGCAGCTCAGCGCGTGATAGCGGGCCGGATTCGGTGGCTGCACTGCCGCGCGCTGCGGACTGCGCCAGACGACGCTGTCCAGCTGCGGAATGGTCAAGCCGGCGAGGCGGATGGCAACCTGATCGCCCGGGCGAACGTCCAGCGCCTGCCAGCGTTTGAGTGAACCGAGGCTGACGCGGGCGATGCGGCGGTCGTCCAGTTGCACGGGTTCGAGCTGCAGCAATGGCGTAATGCGGCCGCGCCGGCCGATGCGAAACT
The DNA here is from genome assembly GCF_036701605.1 of Pseudomonas sp. FIP_A4. NCBI lineage: Bacteria > Pseudomonadati > Pseudomonadota > Gammaproteobacteria > Pseudomonadales > Pseudomonadaceae > Pseudomonas > Pseudomonas sp. FIP_A4. The sequence continues at coordinate 264,218 of NZ_JAYDXP010000126.1, forward strand.
CGACCCGGCGCACCTGTGCCAGCGCCGAGCGCGGTGGATACTTCCAGGCCACTGCCCAGTGCGGCGGTGACGCCGATACCAGCGCTCGCGCCACTGGCGCGCCTGTTCGGGATCGGCCAGGGGCTGGCTGAAACGCACGCTGTCGGCGAAGCCCATTGCTGCCAGTCCCGTCAGGCGTTTGGCCATCTCGGCCGGTCCGTTGGGCCAGTCCCAGACGAACAGGCCGATGCGTGCCTCGCTGTCCGCGGCGGGCGTTCTGCCCTGCAGGGCGCCGGCGACCCGCCCGCGTGCGCCGTCGCTGCCAGCGCGTGCCTGCACGTGCGCGTCCTGCCGCCAGTACAGCTCCCCCTGCAGAATCACCTCGTCGCGGCGCGGCAGCTGCGTGGGGATCGCCGGCAGCTGGCGGGCCCGCGCCGTCCAGTCCTGACCGCTGCGTCCGTCGCCGCGGCTGATCGCCTGGCGCAGGCGGCCGTCGCGATAGACCAGCGTCACCGCCACGCCGTCGACCTTGGGCTGAATCCACAGGTCGTCGCGTGCCGCCATCCAGGCACGCAGCTCGGCGACGTCGGCCAGCTTGGCCAAGCCGGTCTGCGCGACAGGATGGAGCAACGGGCCCCCCGCCTTGGCCAGCGGTGACGGCGAGGGAGCGTTCTGGGCTGCAAAGCACTGCTGCCACTGTTGCAGCCGTGCGCGGGCCTGGTCGTAGAGTTCGTCGTCGATCGGCGCAAGGCCGCGGCGGTGATAGGCATCGTCCCAGGCCGCCAGTCGCTGCGTCAGTTCGCCGATTTCGCTGCGCGCGCGCTCGGCGCTCCAGGGTGGGCAGGCGGCCAGGCAGATCGGAGAGACAAGCGCCAGGAGTGACGCGACGAGGCGTTGCATGGTGAGCGTCCTTGCTCGGGTAGAGGCCGCGATTGTCCCGCAGCCGGTGTGGGACGCGCCGTGCGCTAGCGCATGTTGAACAGTTCCTGATGGAAGTCCTGCGGCGCCAGACCACGCGCTATCAGGTCGTCATGCAGGCATTGGCCGAACGCTGCCGGGCCGCAGAACCAGACGTCGCTGCCCTTCCAGGACGGCACCAGTTGCCGCAGGCGTTCGGGCGTCAGGCGACCATCGCGCTGGGTGACCAGCACGTGCAAGCGAACGCGCGCCTGCTCGGCCAGCTGCTGCACCTTGTCGATGAATGCCTGATCGGGCGCGCTGGTGCTGTAGAACAAGTCGACGTTGCCGCCGCCGCCAGTGGTCGCCAGCGCCTGCAGGCGGCCGATGAACGGCGCGATGCCGATGCCGCCGGCCACCCAGATCTGCCCGTCCTTGCGTCCGCGGAAGTCGAAGCAGCCGTAAGGGCCTTCGACGGTGACCGCGTCGCCCACTTTCAGGGTATGCGGCAGGGTGCTGGTGTAGTCGCCCAACCCCTTGATGGAGAACGCCAGCTTGCCGTCGTTGCACCAGGCCGAGGAGAGGCTGAACGGGTGCGGGCCTTCCTTCTCGTCGAAGGTGACGAAGGCGAACTGCCCGGCTTCGTGTCCTGGCCAGGCGCCTTCGAGCTGCAGGCCGACGCGCAGCACGCGGTTGTCCGGGTGATGGGTCAGTTCGTTGATGCGGCCCACCACTTTGTGTTTGCGGCCGATGCGGCGCAGCAGCGAGATGCAGGCGGCGATCGAGCCGGCGCCCATCAGCAGCGCCAGCGCCAGGCCCAGCGGCGAGCTCCAGTAGTCCGGCGGCGTCAGCACCACCGAGTGCGCCACCAGCGCCAGGTAGATCACCGCCAGCCAGCGGTGGGTCTTGAAGAACCAGCGATAGGGGAAGGTCTTGACCAGCGCCAGCACGATGAGAATCGCCGCGGCGTAGAACGCCCACTCGCCGACGTCCTCGGCCAGCCCGCGAAAGCGCCGGAGCAGGCCGAAGATGCCCTCCGGTGGCGGCCCGGCGTGGCGCACCGGTTTTTCCAGCCAGCCGGCGCCAACCAGCCATTTCGGCACCTGGCCCCAGGCCCAGTGCACGATGCTGATCACCAGTGCGGCGATGCCCAGCCACTTGTGCAGGCGGTAGGTCTTGTCCAGGCCGTCGAAGAAGCGCTCGAAGCGTTTCGGTCGCGCGGCCAGGATCACCGCGACGCTCATCGCACCAATCGCCAGCACGCCGCTGTAATGCACCAGGACCGTGCGTATCGACCAGACCTGGTACTGCTCCATGAGAAAGCTGTCGACCAGCAACCACAATAGGGTCAGGCCGGCGAACAGGCCGAGGAAGGTCAATTTGATGGGTTTCATGTCTGATCCTCGAGTTTTCGCTGTCCATGTACTCGCGGCGCGTAGCATGCCGTTTTTGCGTGAGGGGCGAAATGACGACGGTCAGTGACAGGATGCGCCCCGTGTCGCCGCGATTTCTCTACAATCTTCCGCCCACCGAATTCCAAGAGAGGCGCCTGTGCACTCCGTGATCGCCATCGAGCAGCTCAGCAAGACCTACGCCTCGGGTCATCCCGCGCTCAAACACATCGACCTGCACATCCGCAAGGGCGAGATCTTCGCTCTGCTCGGCCCCAACGGGGCCGGCAAGACCACGCTGATCAGCATCGTCTGCGGCATCGTCAACCCCGGCAGCGGGCGAGTGCTGGTCGATGGGCACGACATCGTCCAGGACTACCGCGCCGCGCGTGCGAAGATCGGCCTGGTGCCGCAGGAGCTGTACAACGAAGGCTTTGAGAGTGTCTGGGCGACGGTGCGTTTTTCGCGCGGGCTGTTTGGCAAGGCGCCCGACGATTCGTTCCTGGAAAAACTGTTGCGCGATTTGTCACTGTGGGACAAGCGCAATGCCCGGATTCTGGAGCTTTCCGGCGGCATGAAGCGCCGCGTGATGATCGCCAAGGCGCTGTCCCACGAGCCATCGATCCTGTTTCTCGACGAGCCCACGGCAGGTGTCGATGTCGAACTGCGCCGCGACATGTGGGAAATGGTCCGCGGCCTGCGCGAACGTGGCGTGACCATCATCCTCACCACCCACTACATCGAAGAAGCCGAGGAGATGGCCGACCGCATCGGCGTGATCAGCAAGGGCGAGATCATCCTCGTCGAGGACAAGGACGTGCTGATGCACAAGCTCGGCAAGAAGCAGCTGACCCTGCAACTGCAGCGCCCGCTGGCGGCGATCCCGCGCGAGTTCGCCGACTATCCGCTGACGCTGGCGGACGAGGGCAATCAGCTGGTCTACACCTTCGACGCCCAGCACGAGCACACCGGCATCGCCGAACTGCTCAAGCGCCTGGGCGAGCACGGTATCGACTTCAAGGACCTGCAATCGAGCCAGAGTTCGCTGGAGGAAATCTTCGTCAATCTGGTCCACGGTCGCTGAGGAAAAGCCCGCATGAACGTCTACGCGATCCGCGCGATCTACCTGTTCGAACTGGCGCGCACCTGGCGCACCCTGCTGCAGAGCATCGCCACGCCGGTGATCTCCACCTCGCTGTACTTCGTGGTGTTCGGCTCGGCCATCGGCGCGCGCATGGAGGCCATGCACGGCATCCCCTACGGCGCCTTCATCATTCCCGGCCTGATCATGATGGCGCTGCTTTCCGAGAGCATCTCCAACGCCTCGTTCGGCATCTACATGCCGCGCTACTCGGGGACCATCTACGAGGTGCTGTCGGCGCCGGTGTCCTATGTCGAGATCGTCATCGGCTACGTCGGCGCAGCAGCGACCAAATCGCTGATTCTCGGCGTGATCATCCTCTTCACCGCGCGGCTGTTCGTCGACTACGAGATCCAGCATCCGCTGATGATGGCGCTGTTCCTGGTGCTGACCGCCGTCACCTTCTGCCTGTTCGGCTTCATCATCGGCATCTGGGCCGACGGCTGGGAGAAGCTGCAGATCGTCCCGGCGCTGATCGTCACGCCGCTGGCCTTTCTCGGCGGCAGCTTCTACTCCATCGAGATGCTGCCGCCGCTGTGGCAGAAGATCACCCTGTTCAACCCGGTGGTGTACCTGATCAGCGGCTTCCGCTGGAGCTTCTACGGTGTCTCGGACATCAGCGTCGGCATCAGCCTGGCGATGATTCTCGGCTTTCTCGCGCTGTGCCTCGCGGCGGTGTGGTGGATCTTCAAGACCGGCTATCGCCTGAAGAACTAGCCCCCGATCAGCGCCGTCGCACCGATCAGTCCAGCCCCAGCCACGGTAGGCAGGGGCGGAACTGCGCTTCGTCATCGGTGCGCTTGGTCCAAGTTCACCGGATAGCCGTGATCGAACACTCCCGCCGCTCGCCCGACTTGCCTGGGAGAGCGAGCTGGCGTGCCGCCTTAGAGCCCTTTGGGGAGGAAACGCGTAGCACCGGCAACGTCGTCGATCTTCTTGATACGCAACGCCTTGGAGCAGGTTTCATCGCGCGTTTCGGTCGGGCAGTAGCGGTTGAGGAAGTCGTCCAGGCTCAGGTCGGTGCCTTCGATGTTGAGTACGCGCCGGTAGTATTGCCCTTCGATACCCTGGGCCTGGCGTTCGGCGGTCTTCTGCTCGTCCACCTCCAGGCGTCCGTGCAGGTCGACCGCGGGCACGCTGGCCACCGGTTCCTCATTCGAGCAGGCAGACAGCAACAAGCCGGTCGCTGCCAGCAGTGCGATACGTGGCATGTGCAGATTCCTTGACAGGCCCCCGCCGGGGGCCGGGGCAGTAGGGGTCAGTCGAACAGGCGCTTGGAGCGGTTGACTTCGGCTTTGCCGGCGTCTTCCATCAGCGCCTTGGCGCCGGAGGTGACGTTGCGCGCCGAGTCGGCTTCGGACTGGATGACGTCGGTCTGCGCCGCCTGCTGGCGCAGCTCGGCATCGATGTAGTCGTTGGCGCGCGCGGCGCGAGCCCGCTTCGCCTGCAGCTCCAGACGGCGCTCTTCGAGTTCCAGGGCGCGCAGTTCGTCCTCGAAGGATTCCTCGCGGTTGCGAAGGCGCTTCTGCTCGGCTTCCTGCACCGCTCTTTTTTCGTTGGCGCGTTGCTGGGCAATCCGTTGCGCCGCCGCACGCTCGCGTCGCGCGGCTTCCTCGCGGGCGTCGGCGCGCGCTTGGGCAGCGGCGGCTTCGCGCATGCGCTCGGCTTGCGCAGCGGCTTCGGCCTGCTTGGTCTGCTGTTCGATCTGATGCAGTTGATCGAACTGGTTGGCCGCAGCAGGAAGAGCGATGAGCAGGGCGCTGGCGGCAATCAGGGCGAGTTTCATCGGCATCAACCTTTCTGCGGTTCGGGGCAGGTGGCGTTCGGCTGGATGCGTGTCTCGTTGTTCATGGTCATCACCATCAGCGAGATTTCACCGGCCTTGAATTCGCACGGACGACCGACCTGGGCCGAGGTGAAGATCTTGCCGTTCTCCGAATAACCGATGAGCACGCCGGGTACCAGCGTGGTGTCGCTGACCAGCGAGCCAGCCATGGCACCGGCGGCGCCACCGGCGACACCGCCGACGATGGCGGTATCGGTGTTGTTCTGGTTGCCGAGTGCCGCACCACCGATGGCACCGAGCAGACCGCCGACCATCATCGCGGCCTTCTTGTTCTTCTCGTTGCTGACTTTGATCTTGGTGGGGGAGACGGTGACGATCTGCACCGTCTTGGCCTCCTGCTGCGTATTGACCTGCGTGGCATCGAAGACATCGGCCTGATATTGCTCGCCGGTGCTCTGGCAACCGGTGATCAGTGTGGCGATGGCGAGCGATAGGCAGCAGCGTTTGATCATGATCGTTTTCCTTATCCCTGATCGTTGTGTGAAATCCTTAGCGCGGCGATACATGCATGGCGCTTTGCCATCATTGTAGGCGGGAGCGGAAATCGGGGTAAACCCGCCGACCCGCCGCGATGCGCTTCCCTGCGGCGGCTCAGGCGGCGGTATTGCTGGCGGTCGTCGCTTTGCTGCGACGGGTTGCCGCACTGCTGGTGGCGTGATTGCTGGCCTATCGACTGCGCAAAGAAAAAAGCCCCGCGCGGCTTGCGCCGGCGGGGCTCGCATACAGCGGGTGACGTCTTACAGCCCGGCAGCAGCGCGCAGGGCGTCGGCCTTGTCGGTGCGCTCCCAGGTGAAGGCGGTGAAGGTGTCGTTGCCCACCGTCATCTCGTAGGGGGTGCGGCCGAAGTGACCGTAGGCCGCGGTGGCCTGGTACATCGGGTGCAGCAGGTCGAGCATGCGGGTGATCGCGTACGGACGCAGGTCGAAGTGCTCGCGCACCAGGGCGATGATCTTGTCGTCGCCGAGCTTGCCGGTGCCGAAGGTGTTCAGCGAGATGGAGGTCGGCTGGGCTACGCCGATGGCATACGACACCTGGATTTCGCAGCGCTCGGCGAGGCCGGCGGCGACGATGTTCTTCGCCACGTAGCGGCCGGCGTAGGCGGCCGAGCGGTCGACCTTGGATGGGTCCTTGCCGGAGAACGCGCCGCCGCCGTGACGGGCCATGCCGCCGTAGGTGTCGACGATGATCTTGCGACCGGTCAGGCCGCAGTCACCCACCGGGCCGCCGATGACGAACTGGCCGGTCGGATTGATGTGGTACTGGGTGTCCTTGTGCAGCAGCTCGGCCGGCAGGCTGTGCTTGATGATCAGCTCCATCACCGCCTCGCGCAGGTCGCTCTGCTTGACCTCCGGATTGTGCTGGGTCGACAGCACCACGGCGTCGATCCCGACGACCTTGCCGTTCTCGTAGCGGCAGGTGACCTGGCTCTTGGCGTCCGGGCGCAGCCACGGCAGCAGGCCGTTCTTGCGTGCCTCGGCCTGGCGCTCGACCAGCGCGTGGGAGAAGCGGATCGGTGCCGGCATCAGCACGTCGGTCTCGTTGCTGGCGTAGCCGAACATCAGGCCCTGGTCGCCGGCGCCCTGGTCCTCCGGCTTGGAGCGGTCGACGCCCTGGGCGATGTCCACCGACTGCTTGCCGATGATGTTGATGATGCCGCAGGTGGCGCCGTCGAAACCGACTTCCGAGCTGTTGTAGCCGATGTCGACGATAACGTCGCGCACCAGCTGCTCCAGATCGACCCAGGCCGAGGTGGTCACTTCGCCGGCGACGATCGCCACACCGGTCTTGACCAGGGTTTCGCAGGCCACGCGGGCGTGCTTGTCCTCGGCGATGATGGCGTCCAGCACCGCATCGGAGATCTGGTCGGCGATCTTGTCCGGGTGCCCTTCGGACACGGACTCGGAGGTGAAAATCGAGTATTCGCTCATCTATCGGTTCCTATTACCGGGTGTGAGTCGGTCGTCAGCGGCGGGCCGGGAAAAGTGCCGGGCCTGGATCTGAAAACCGTTCTTCAAGCCAATGTAGAGACTCTCGCCGGGCGTGAGCCCCGCGGCATCGGCCCAACGGGCCAGATCGTCCTGTTCGAAGCCTAGCCAGAGATCGCCGCAGGCCTCCCTGGCCCAGCTCTGGTTGTGGCTGCACAACTCGGTGATCAGCAGGCTGCCGCCTGCCTTCACCAGTCGCGCCAGTTGTTTGAGGGCCTCGCCGGGCGCCGCCAGATGATGCAGCACCATGTTCAGCACCACGCACTCGGCCGGCGGGCATTCGTCGTGCAGTGCGTCGGCGAGTTTCAGCTCGACGTTGTCCAGGCCGGCCTGCTCGCAGCGGGCGCGCGCCAGTTCGAGCATCGCCGCGCTGTTGTCCAGCGCCACCACGTGACGGAAACGACTGGCCAGTTCCGGCAGGAAGCTGCCGTCGCCGGGGCCGACTTCCAGTGCCGTCGCGGTGGCGTCGAAATTCAGCGCATCGAGCAGGGCCAGCACGCTGTCGCGGTACTGCGGCAGACCGGCGAGCAGGTCCTGGCGAGCCTGGAAGCTGCCGGCCATGCGCGCAAAGAAATCCTCGCTGGCGGCGCTGCGCTGCGCGTGTACGGCGGCGATGCGCGCCTGCACCTCGGTGGTCAGCTCCAGCTGATCGACTTCTTCGAGCAGCGCCGCGTGCAGTTTGCCGCCGAGACTGTCGCTCTGCGGCAGGTTGCGCCGGTAGAAGATCGCGTTGCCTTCGCGGCGGGTTGCCAGCAAACCCGCCTGGGTCAGCACCTTCAGGTGGTGGCTCATGCCGGACTGGCCGGTGGCGAAGATCTGCGCCAGTTCGAGCACGCCGAACGAATCGCTGGCCAACGCCCGCAGCACGTTCAGGCGCAGCGGATCGCCGCCGGCCTTGCACAGGGCGGCGAGCGAATCGCTGGCGTCGAAACGGATCTGGGGTATGCGCAGGCTCATAGGTCGCGCAGTCTAGTCGGTCACTTTTCGTACAGCAAGGGCAATATCAAAAAGTTTTGATATTGCCCTGTGCGGCGTAGGGTCACTCCAGCATGCGCAGCACACCGAGCGAGCAGGAGACCAGTCCGAGGCCGACCAGAAAGTAGCCCGGCAGGATATCCAGCAGCCGTTGCACCAGCCCCGTGCCGGCGAGCCGGCGCGAGAGCAGGCTGTAGGCGAGCAGCACGCACAGATCGATGACCGCCCAGATCGCGATCAGCGTCAGCGCCTGCGGTGCGAACGGCTGCGCGGGCAGGATGAAACCGGGGAGGAAGGCGAGGAAGAACAGGATGTCCTTGGGGTTCGACAGGCCGACCGCCATCGCCCGCCAGAAGTGATGCGTCTGGCTCCGGGCCGATTGCCGGTCATCGCTGCCGCCGCCGCACAGGCTGTCGGCGCCGAGCCAGATCAGGTACAGGCCGCCGATCACCCGGCCCCATTCGAGCACCACCGGCTCGAAATCCAGCGCCAGGTAGATCGCCAGCAGCGCACCGACCATCAGCACCTGCGCCGACAGCACGCCGCCGAGAATCGTCCACAGCGGCCAGACGCGCCGCGCATCGGCGACCACCAGCGCGACCACCGGTCCGGGAGAGGCGATCAGCAGGGCGACCGCCGAGGCGAAGGCGAGATAGGTGGCGTTCATAGTTCGGTCACCAGGCCGAACACCCGATGCTGCTTGCCCAGCCGCTCGGCATAGAAGCGCGGGTTGCAGATGGCGAACGCGCGCTGGATCCAGCGGTCGCTGCCGTCGAAGCGCGCATCGAAGCGGCTGCGCGCGTGCACCGTGCGGCGGTTGTCGATGATCAGCAGATCGCCCGGGCACAGCCGGATCGGCTCGGCCACCGACCAGGCGACGGCGCGCAGCCGTTCCAGCAGGGTCTGGGCGCGATTGCTGAAGGCGAGCATGAACTGCGGATCGAAGCGCAGGAACGGTGCGTCCGGATCGCCGTAGAGCACCGTCTGGTGCTTGTCGATGTCGATGCGCTGGTTCTTTTCGTTCGGGCCGTAGTCGGAGAGGAAGTTGTACGGCTCGTTGAGGAAAAACAGCTGTTCCTCGTAGCTCAGCCTGGCGAGGATGCGCTCGGCCGAGGCGATATAAGTGATCGCCTCGGCCGCCGGGTCCTGACGCAGGCAGAGCAGCAGCAGGTAATCCGGCTGGATGGCATGGAAGGCGTTCTCGGTGTGCAGGTCCAGTTCGGTGTCGAAACTGTCGGAGGTCGCCGCGCGCGACTGCCCGCGCTGCGGGAAGAAGTTGTTGACGATCGCGCCGCCGGATTCCTGCAGGTAGCCGACCGGTTCGCCGAGCAGCACGGTCGCCTGCAGCAGCAGCCGTTCGCTGCTGTCGTCGTGCTTGTGCAGCGCCTCGCGGCTGATCGGAGTCGGAGGAATCTCGCCGATCGGCAGCTGCCTCAGGTGCAGGAAACCGGTCGGGTTGCCGAACAGCTTGAAGCTGAGGATCTGCGCGATCTGCTGCCGGTCCAGCCCGCCGCGCTCGATGCTGGCAGCCAGAAGGTGGTCGAAATTATTCGCGGACATGTCATCCTTCCCTGAGTTTTTGTTGATCGGGCGGTGCGCTCGCTCGGACGTTGTCGTCCCGAGCAAGGCCCTTGGCGTCGGAGTATCGGAACGGAGCGAGGCGCTGAAAAATGGAAAAAACGACCTGCTGGGATAACTTTTACTCATGCCGCGGAGGTGTCCGGTGACGATCCGGCTGCCACCGCTGTACGCCTTGCGCGCCTTCGAGGTGGCGGCACGCTTCGGCTCCTTCACCGAGGCGGCGCAGAGCCTGTGCATCACCCAAAGTGCAATCAGCCGGCACGTGAAGACGCTGGAACAGCAGCTGTGCTGCCAGCTGTTCGAGCGACGCGGCTCGCGGCTGTCGCTGACCGACACCGGGCGCCGGCTGGCACAGGAGCTGAAGGTGGGATTCGGCACCATCGAGAATGCCTGCATCGCGGTGACCCGCCAGCGTGGCGCGCTGCGCCTGAAGGCCCCTTCGACGCTGACCATGCGCTGGCTGCTGAGTACGCTGGAAGCGTTCCAGTTGGCCTACCCCCAGCAGCGCGTGCAGCTGACCAGCGCCTGGATGGACCTCGATGCGGTGGACTTCAGCAGCGAGCCGTTCGATTGCGCGATCCTGCTCGGCGACGCCGCGCTGGCCGCCGATGGCCACTGCCTGAAGCTGTTCGATGAGTGGCTGGTGCCGGTCTGCGCGCCGGCGTTGCTCGGCGATCAACCCTGGGACGCCGCGCGGCTGGCGGCGGCCGAGCTGATCCACCCCTCGCGCGACCGCCGCGACTGGCGGCGCTGGCTGGCGCGGGTCGGCCTGGCCGACGTCGTGCCCTGGCAGCAGGGCAAGCTGTTCGACACCCTGGAGCTGGGTATCTCCGCGGCGGCGCAAGGCCACGGCGTATCGATCGGCGATCTGGCGCTGGTCGGTGCCGAGCTGGCGCGCGGCACGCTGGCGCTGCCGTTCGACGCCGCGGTGCGCTCCGGCGACAGCTACTACCTGGTCTGGCCTGCCCACGGCGCGGCGCATCCGGTGCTGGCGCAGATGAAGGATTACCTGCTCGCCCATCTGCCCGATGTGCAGGCCCAGGGTGTGCGCCTGCTCGACTGAAGCCGCGGCCATTCAGTCATTGCCCCCTCTCCCGCGAAAGGGGAAAATGGCCGCCTTTTTCTACGTACACCCCGCAGGAGATCAGCGATGCCCAGCCGTCGTGAGCGAGCCAATGCCATCCGCGCACTCAGCATGGATGCCGTGCAGAAAGCCAACAGCGGCCACCCAGGTGCCCCGATGGGCATGGCGGACATCGCCGAAGTGCTCTGGCGCGACCACTTGAAGCACAGCCCGACCAACCCGCAGTGGGCCGACCGCGACCGCTTCGTGCTGTCCAACGGCCACGGCTCGATGCTGATCTACTCGCTGCTGCATCTGACCGGCTATGACCTGTCGATCGACGACCTGAAGAACTTCCGCCAGCTGCACAGCAAGACCCCGGGCCACCCGGAGTTCGGCTACACCGCCGGCGTCGAGACCACCACCGGCCCGCTGGGCCAGGGCATCGCCAACGCCGTGGGCTTCGCCCTGGCCGAGAAGGTCATGGCCGCGCAGTTCAACCGCCCTGGCCATGAGATCGTCGACCACAACACCTACGTGTTCCTCGGCGACGGCTGCATGATGGAAGGCATCAGCCACGAGGTCTGCTCGCTGGCCGGTACGCTCGGGCTGAACAAGCTCACCGCGTTCTACGATGACAACGGCATCTCCATCGACGGCGAGGTGCACGGCTGGTTCACCGACGACACCCCGCGCCGTTTCGAGGCCTACGGCTGGCAGGTGATCCGCAACGTCAACGGCCACGACGCCGACGAAATCCAGATCGCCATCGAGACCGCGCGCAAGAGCGACCGGCCGACGCTGATCTGCTGCAAGACCATCATCGGCTTCGGCTCGCCGAACAAGCAGGGCAAGGAAGAATGCCACGGCGCTGCGCTGGGTGACGCCGAGATCGCCCTGACCCGCGAGGCGCTGGGCTGGAACCACCCGCCGTTCGAGATTCCCGCCGATATCTACGCCGAGTGGGACGCCAAGCAGAAGGGCGCCGACGCGGAGAACGCGTGGAACCAGCGCTTCGCCGCCTACGCGGCCGAGTTCCCGGAACTGGCCGCCGAATTCAAGCGGCGCATGGCCGGCGAGCTGCCGGCGGACTTTGCTGAGAAGGCGTCCGCCTTCATCCGTGAAGTCGCCACCAAGGGCGAGACCATCGCCAGCCGCAAGGCCAGCCAGAACTGCCTGAACGCCTTCGGCCCGCTGCTGCCGGAACTGCTCGGCGGCTCGGCGGACCTCGCCGGCTCCAACCTGACCCTGTGGAAGGGCTGCAAGCCGGTGGTCGCCGAGGATGCCTCGGGCAACTACATGTACTACGGCGTGCGCGAGTTCGGCATGGCCGCGATCATGAACGGCGTCGCCCTGCATGGCGGCCTGATTCCCTACGGCGCGACCTTCCTGATGTTCATGGAGTACGCGCGCAACGCCGTGCGCATGTCGGCGCTGATGAAGCAGCGCGTGCTCTACGTGTTCACCCACGACTCCATCGGCCTCGGTGAAGACGGCCCGACCCACCAGCCGATCGAGCAGCTGACCAGCCTGCGCACCACGCCGAACCTGGACACCTGGCGCCCGGCCGATACCGTCGAATCGGCGGTGGCCTGGAAGTACGCGCTCGAGCGCAAGGACGGCCCGAGCGCGCTGATCTTCTCGCGGCAGAACCTGCCGTTCCATGTGCGTGACAACGAAACCGAAGCGGCCATCGCCCGCGGTGGCTATATCCTGAAGAACTGCGTCGGCGAGCCCGAGCTGATCCTGATCGCCACCGGTTCGGAAGTCAGCCTGGCGGTGCAGGCCGCCGACCAGCTGGCTGCGCAAGGCCGCAAGGTGCGCGTCGTCTCCATGCCTTGCACCAGTGTGTTCGACGCCCAGGACGCGGCCTACAAGCAGCAGGTGCTGCCGGTGGAGGTCGGTGCACGCATCGCCATCGAGGCGGCGCATGCGGACTACTGGTACAAGTACGTCGGCCTCGACGGCCGCATCATCGGCATGACCACCTACGGCGAGTCGGCCCCGGCCGGCCAGCTGTTCGAGGAGTTCGGCTTCACCGTCGAGAACATCCTCGCGGTGGCCGAAGAACTGCTGGAAGACTGATCTCGCGCGGCGGTGGATGGCTTCGGCCATCCACCCTACGTCAATCACCTTGTGCAGGGGGCAAAACCCGCACAGCGGTTTTCCCCGACAGGATCGACGAATCCGATGGCCAACGCCCGTCCCTATCGCGTCGCCCTCAACGGCTACGGCCGCATCGGCCGTTGCGTGCTGCGTGCCTTCTATGAGCGCGGCGGCGCCTTCGATTTTCAGTTCGTCGCACTCAACGACCTGGCTGACATGGCCAGCCTGGAATACCTCACCCGATTTGACTCCACCCACGGTCGCTTTCCCGGTGAGGTGAGCGTGGTTGGCGATTGCCTGCATCTCAACGGCCACTGCGTGAAGGTGCTGCGCGAGTCGACGCCGGAGGCCATCGATTGGCGGGCGCTGGAGGTCGATCTGGTACTGGAGTGCTCCGGCGCCTACACCACTCGCACCGATGGCGAGCGATTTCTCGCCGCCGGCGTGCCGCGGGTGCTGTTCTCGCAGCCGATGGCCAGCGCCGCCGACATCGACGCCACCGTGGTGATGGGCATCAACCAGCAGCAGCTGACCGGCACCGAACGGCTGGTGTCCAACGCCTCGTGCACCACCAACTGCGGGGTGCCGCTGCTCAAACTGCTCAACGATGCACTCGGGATCGAGTACGCCTCGATCACCACCATCCATTCGGCGATGAACGACCAGCCGGTGATCGACGCCTACCACCACGAGGACCTGCGCCGCACGCGCTCGGCCTTCCAGTCGGTGATTCCGGTGTCCACCGGCCTGGCGCGCGGCATCGAGCGCCTACTGCCGGAACTCTCCGGGCGGATTCAGGCCAAAGCGGTGCGAGTGCCGACGGTGAACGTCTCCTGCCTGGATATCACCCTGCAGACCGCGCGCGATACCGATGCGCAGACGATCAACCGGGTGCTGCGCCAGGCGGCCGAAGTCGGCCCGCTCAAGGGGTTGCTGGCCTACACCGAACTGCCGCATGCCAGTTGCGATTTCAATCACGACCCGCATTCGGCGATCGTCGACGGCAGCCTGACGCGGGTCTCCGGGCCGCGGCTGGTGAACCTGCTGGCCTGGTTCGACAACGAATGGGGCTTCGCCAATCGCATGCTGGACGTCACCGAACATTATCTGCGCGTGGCTCATCGCGCCTAGCGAGCCGTGCCTTGCAACATCGCTGCCTATCGACCTTAAGGAAGATCAACATGACCGTTTTGAAGATGACCGACCTCGACCTCGCCGGTAAGCGCGTGCTGATCCGCGAAGACCTCAACGTGCCGGTGAAGGATGGCGCGGTGAAGAGCGACGCACGCATCCTGGCCTCGCTGCCGACCATCAAGCTGGCGCTGGAGAAAGGCGCCGCGGTGCTGGTCTGCTCGCACCTGGGCCGTCCGGAAGAGGGCATCTACAGCGAGGAAGACAGCCTCAAGCCGGTCGCCGATTACTTGTCCAAGGCCCTCGGCCGTGACGTGCCGCTGATCAAGGACTACCTCGACGGCGTCGAGGTCCAGCCGGGCGAGCTGGTGCTGCTGGAGAACGTGCGCTTCAACAAGGGCGAGAAGAAGAACACCGACGAGCTGGCGCAGAAATACGCCGCGCTGTGCGACGTCTTCGTCATGGACGCCTTCGGCACCGCGCATCGCGCCCAGGGCTCGACTCATGGCGTGGCCAAGTTCGCCAAGGTCGCCTGCGCCGGCCCGCTGCTGGCTGCCGAGCTGGAAGCACTGGGCAAGGCCCTGGACAAGCCGGCGCGGCCGATGGTCGCCATCGTCGCCGGGTCCAAGGTGTCGACCAAGCTCGACGTGCTGACCTCGCTGGCCGACATTTGCGACCAGCTGATCGTCGGCGGCGGCATCGCCAACACCTTCCTCGCCGCGGCCGGTTACAAGGTCGGTAAATCGCTGCATGAAGCCGATCTGCTCGACACCGCCAAGGCCATCGCGGCCAAGGTTGCCGTGCCGCTGCCCGTCGACGTGGTGGTCGCCAAGGAGTTCGCCGAACGCGCCGAGGCCACGGTCAAGGCCATCGGCGATGTCGCCGATGACGACATGATCCTGGATATCGGGCCGAAGACCGCGGCCATGTTCGGCGAGATGCTCAAGGCCTCGCAGACCATCCTGTGGAACGGACCGGTCGGTGTGTTCGAATTCGATCAGTTCGGCAACGGCACCAAGGTGCTGGCCCAGGCCATCGCCCAGAGCCCGGCGTTCTCCATCGCCGGCGGTGGCGACACCCTGGCGGCGATCGACAAGTACGGTGTCGCCGAGCAGATTTCCTATATCTCCACTGGCGGTGGCGCCTTCCTCGAGTTCGTCGAGGGCAAGGTGCTGCCGGCGGTCGAGGTGCTGGAACAGCGCGGCGCCGAGTAATCGCGACGACCTGCCGGGCAGGTCGCGGCCTGCCTGGCAATCAACGGCGTGGCAACCCCGGCCGGTGCCTGTGGTCTGTGTTGTGTCAGACACAAGGAAAGGGGATGCACCATGCGCTATGTCGTTCTGGCTGTTTGCTGTCTGGGTCTGGCAGGTTGTGCCGGCGACCCCCCGGATACCGCCTGCGAAGTGTTCGAGCCGCCTGCGGCCAGTGGTCCCACGGCCGAGCGCGACCAACGGGTCGAGATGCAGGCCACCGGTGACCCGACGGTGACCACCCGCACCGATCTGCAGGAATGTCCCTGATCCCATAGCCAAGGAGCCGTAATGAAAGGCCTGTCGATTCTCGCCCTGGCGCTGCTGCTGGCCGGTTGTGGTCACTGGCAGTCCGGCCCGGACGCGCCGTTCGTGCGCTGGAAGTGCAAAGGCCAGCAGCATATCGGCTGGCGCTACGCCGACAGCGGGAAGACTGCCATCGACCTGAAGATCGGCGACAACGAACGCATTCATACGCTCAAGCGGGAACCTGCCACCTACGGCAGTTTCTATAGCGACGGCGTGATTGCGTTCCACGACAAGGGCAACGAGGCGCTGGTCTACCGCGTGACCGATGACGAGCTGCTGGCCCATGGCTGCAGCGCCTCGCTGATCAACCTCTAGCCGACCCCGCGCCTTCGATGCAAAAGCCGCGGTCGGCGCTGGTAATTGGCGTGCCCGCCACTACAATGCCGCGCCCAGCGTGCCGTGCTTGAACAGCGCCGGCCACTGCGGCAGGCTTACACGATTAAACGACCCTGACCGGGAGAAAGGAAAACATGGCACTCATCAGCATGCGCCAGATGCTCGACCACGCCGCCGAGTTCGGCTACGGCGTGCCGGCCTTCAACGTCAACAACCTCGAGCAGATGCGCGCCATCATGGAAGCGGCCGACAAGACCGACTCCCCGGTGATCGTCCAGGCTTCCGCCGGTGCACGCAAATACGCGGGCGCCCCGTTCCTGCGCCATCTGATCCTCGCCGCCATCGAAGAATTCCCGCACATCCCGGTGTGCATGCACCAGGACCACGGCACCAGCCCGGACGTCTGTCAGCGCTCGATCCAGCTCGGCTTCTCCTCGGTGATGATGGACGGCTCGTTGAAGGAAGACGGCAAGACCCCGGCTGACTACGACTACAACGTGCTCGTGACCCAGCAGACCGTGGCCTTCGCGCATGCCTGCGGCGTGTCCGTGGAAGGCGAATTGGGTTGCCTGGGCAGCCTGGAAACCGGCATGGCCGGCGAGGAAGACGGCGTGGGCGCCGAGGGCGTGCTCGACCACAGTCAGCTGCTGACCGATCCGGAAGAGGCCGCGCAGTTCGTCAAAGCCACCAAGGTCGACGCCCTGGCCATCGCCATCGGCACCAGCCACGGCGCCTACAAGTTCACCAAGCCGCCGACCGGCGACACCCTGTCGATCCAGCGTATCAAGGAGATCCATGCGCGCATCCCGGATACCCATCTGGTGATGCACGGGTCCTCCTCGGTGCCGCAGGAGTGGCTGAAGATCATCAACCAGTACGGCGGTGAGATCGGCGAAACCTACGGCGTGCCGGTCGAGGAAATCGTCCAGGGCATCAAGTACGGCGTGCGCAAGGTCAACATCGACACCGACCTGCGCCTGGCGTCCACCGGCGCGATCCGCGAATTCATGGCGAAGAATCCGGCCGAGTTCGACCCGCGCAAGTACTTCGCCAAGACCGTGGCGGCCATGCGCGACATCTGCATCGCCCGTTACGAAGCCTTCGGCACTGCCGGCAATGCCAGCAAGATCAAGCCGATCTCGCTGGAAGGCATGTTCCAGCGCTACGCCAGCGGTGAGCTGGACCCGAAGATCAACTGATCGATTCGGCCAGGAAAAAAGCCCGCATTCGTGCGGGCTTTTTCATGTCTGGTGTTCGGCGGGTTACGCGCTGCGGGCGCGCTCAGCTAGCCAGCAACTGCTGGATCTGGCTGCGCAGCGAATCCAGCGAAAAGGGTTTGGCCAGCACCGGCGCGGCGCGCGCCAGATCGCTCCCGGACTCATAGATCTCGATCGGGTAGCCGCTGATGAAGATCACTTTCAGGTCCGGGCGCAGCTTCAGCGCGGGCTCGGCGATCATCACCCCGGACACGCCGTCCGGCAGCCGGTAGTCGCTGATCAGCAGGTCGAGGCGCGGCTTGGTCGCCAGAATCTCGAAGGCGCGGGCGGCGCTGTCGGCCTGCAGCACCTGATAGCCCTCGCCGGCCAGGTACTCGGACAACAGAAAGAGAATGTGCGGCTCGTCTTCGACGAGCAGGACGACGTTGCTAGGGACAGGCTGCATCGGCGCAATTCTCGGAGTTTTTCATGACAGTTGCGATATCGGCGCGGCGCATGGCTAACGCAGCGCCATGAGCTTGGAGCAGGACCGCCCTGGCAAGTTCAGCGATCAGCGTACGGTCGTCAACCGCTACCTTGGTGCCCCCCTGCCGGCGCGAGGACTGGCCGCGAGGTGCCGGCGCGGCTAGGCTCAGGCTTTTGCGGAGAGCTGCGATGAGCGAACCCGAACCGCCGCAGGCCATTGCCGAACGTACCCTCGACCACTACCGGCAGAGCGCCGAGGCGTTCCGTGCCGGCACGCGCGACCATGATGTCAGCCAGAACATCGCCGCGTTGCTGAAACATATCCATGCGCCGTCGCCACTGCGCATCCTCGATCTCGGCTGCGGCCCCGGGCGCGATCTGAAGACCTTCACCGCGCTTGGGCATATCGCCGTGGGGCTGGACGGTGCCGAACCCTTCGTCGCGATGGCGCGTGCCGACAGCGGTTGTGACGTCTGGCATCAGGACCTGCTGCGCCTGGAGCTGCCGGACGCGGCATTCGACGGCATCTTCGCCAATGCCGTGCTGTTCCACCTGCCCAGTCGCGAACTGCCGCGGGTGCTGCGCCAGCTACGCGCTACGCTCAGGCCGGGCGGGGTGCTGTTCTGCTCCAATCCGCGCGGGAACAATGAGGAAGGCTGGAGCGGCGGTCGTTACGGTTGCTGGTACGACTGGCCGACCTGGCGTGCGCAGCTGTGTGCGGCGGATTTCCAGGAGCTGGAACATTACTACCGCCCCAGTGGCCTGCCGCGTGCGCAGCAGCCATGGCTGGCGAGCGTCTGGCGCAAGCCTGCAGCCGATCGATGAGTCACGCAGAATGCAACCTGCAAGCCAGGCGATCATGCGTAATGCAAGATCGCCGGGTTGGGCGTGTTTCAATAAATCATTGATTTTAATAGACAAAATTGCGTTTGTTGGGTTGGCATGAACGCTGCTCCTGTTTCGAATGCTGGAAACTTTTACCGGAGCAGAACAATGAATGCAGCCCAACGTTTTCTTACTGCCGCGTTTCCCGAATTCGAAGTGCTCACCGCTCCCCGCCCGGATGGCGGCCTGTTGCTGACCCTGCGCAACGACGATCGGACCATCATCAAGCGCGCCCTGTCCAAGGGGCAGACCCAGGCGGAGATCCAGTTGCAGTGGGTGGTCAGCTCGATCCGCCGTGATCTGGCGCTGGAAGCGGGAATGTCTCCGGCCATCGCCCACCTGCAGAGTCAGAGCCGCACGGCGCTGCCGACCTACGAGTACGCCTGAGGACGCGCGGGGCTGGCTGCGCAAGCGGCGCCGCCCGGCATCCGACCAGGCCGCAGAGCCGGGCGTCGTATCACCGTCACGAGAGGAAAGCCTGATGAATGCCATCGACCTGCTGATCCAGGACCACGAGCGCGTGAAGGACATCCTGACGCGCCTGATCGAATCCACCGAGCGGGCGGTCAAGACCCGTACCGAGCTGCTGCACAAGCTGGAAATGGAGGTCACCATCCATACCCAGCTGGAAGAACAGATTCTCTACCCCGCCTACAAGGACGCCGGCGCGAAGGAAGAGCTGAAGATGTATTACGAGGCCAAGGAGGAGCATCGCGCGGTGGATTCGCTGGTGCTGCCTGATCTCAAGGCCACCGATCCGGCAAGCGTGGAGTTCTCCGGTCGCGCCAAGGTGTGCAAGGAGTTGCTCGAACATCACCTCGAGGAAGAGGAATCGGAGATGTTTCCGCAGGCGCGCGAGATGTTCGACGCGGCCCAGCTGGAAGACATGGGCAAGCAGATGGAGGCGCTGCGTTCGCGCATGAAGAAGGAGTTCGCCGCCAAGCAGGCGGCCTGAGGTCTCGTCAGAGCGCCGTGCTCCGTCCGCTCATGAGGCTGACGGAGCACGCTGTCCGTACTGTTGACGCGCTGGCAATCGGCGCGCGCGATTGCCGCTGTGGAAACTGCCATGGCAGCGGCACTCTTGGCCGCAACGGCGGTCTATCTCCCGTGAATCTGACGATTCCAGAACTTGCCGGCCCGCCGCCGGTTCACCCGAAGGAGGTTATCCATGCGTCTCACCTATCTATTGCCCCCGCTGCTTGGTCTGCTGCTGGTTGGCTGTGGCGAAGACAAGCAGTCCGAACCCACTCCGCCGCCGGCGACCACCGAGCAGCCCGCCGCGCCTTCGACCGCGCCGGCTCCGACTCCAGAGCCGACTCCGGCTCCGACCCCTGCTCCGGAAACCGGGACGGGCACCGGCACCACTGGCGACACCACTACGCCGCCGGCCGGTGGCAGCACCAGCTCGCAGTGAGCCGAGTGGTTGCGGGAGCGCAGGCTCCCGCAACCAATGCGATGCCACGGAGATCACGATGAAGCCAACAACGCTACTGCTGTGCTGCGCCCTCGGTCTGCTGCTCGGTTGTTCACCGGAAGACGAGCAGGACTCCGCGCTGGAGAACGTCGAGGAAAACGCACAGGAGTATCACAACACCGCGACCGATCCCGCCGGGCCCGGCGAGGTGTCGCCGCCATCGACGCCGCCTGCCGAATAAACGCCTCGCCTCAGACGCACTGTCCGGCTGCATGGCCGGAGGCCCAGGCCCACTGGAAGTTGAAGCCACCGAGGTGGCCGGTTACGTCCAGCACTTCACCAACGAAATACAAGCCCGCCGACTTCTGCGATTCCATCGTCTTGGATGACACCTCGCGCGTGTCGACGCCGCCGAGCGTGACTTCGGCGGTGCGATAGCCCTCGGTACCTGCCGGCACCAGCTGCCAGTCGCTCAGCCGCGCCGCCACGCTTTTCAGCTCGGCAGGTGTGTACTGCTTGAGCGGTTTGGAGGCGAACCACAGCTCGCAGAGCAGCGTCGCCATCTTGCGGGTGAACACCTCGCCCAGCAGCGTCTTCAGCTCGATATTCGGTCGCGCCGCCTGCTCGTCGAACAACCACTGCTCGGCGTCGCGCTCGGGCAGCAGGTCGATTGCCAACGCCTCGCCGGCCTGCCAGTAGGAGGAGATCTGCAGCATCGCCGGACCGCTCAGGCCGCGGTGGGTGAACAGCAGGTTCTCGCGGAAGCTCTGCCCATTGCAGCTCACCCGGCAATCTACCGACGTCCCCGACAGCTCGCCGCACAGCGCCTTGAGCGCCGGCTCGGTGATGGTGAAAGGCACCAGGCCGGCGCGCGTCGGCAGCACGGTGTGGCCGAACTGGCGGGCAACCTGATAGCCGAAGCCGCTGGCGCCCAGCGTTGGGATCGACAGACCGCCGGTGGCGATCACCAGCGACTGGCAGTGCAGCGCGCCGAGGCCGGTTTCCAGCGCATAGCCCTGTGCGGTTTTCTCGATCGTCTGGATCGCCGTGTTCAGGTGCAGCTCGACACCGGCATCGCTGCACTCGGCGAGCAGCATCTCGAGGATGTCGCTGGACTTGTTATCGCAGAACAGCTGGCCGAGCTTCTTCTCGTGGTACGGCACGCCGTGGCGTCCGACCAGCTCGAGAAAATCCCACTGCGTGTAGCGCGCCAGCGCCGATTTGCAGAAGTGCGGATTGCTGGAAAGGAAGTTCGCCGGCTCGGTATACAGGTTAGTGAAGTTGCAGCGTCCGCCGCCGGACATGAGGATCTTCTTGCCGGCCTTGTTGGCATGATCGAGCAGTAGCACCTGGCGGCCGCGTCGCGCGGCGCTGAATGCGCACATCAGGCCGGCGGCGCCGGCGCCGATGATGATGACCTCAGTAGTTCGCACGGCTTGCCCTCGTTCGCGAAAAGGCGCGCATCTTACCGTGCCGGCGGCGCTACGGCTGCCCGGCGGGCGGCGCGCTGCCCAGCTTGAGCAGGTGCACCGCCATGCTGCGTAGCGGCGCCAGCTGCCGGCTGATCAGGCCGAGCTGGGTCTGCACCAGGCGGTGGCCGTCGTCGATATCCTCCGGAAGCTGTTCGAGTTGCTGCGCCAGCGCCTCTTCCTCGTCGCTGTGGATGGTGGGCGCGCGGCCGTCGCGCAGCGCCGTGGCCAGTTCGTCGAGGCTCTGCGCCAGGCGCTCGGCGGCGTCTTCGAGCAGCGCGTCGCTGGCATCGTCAGGCAGCGTTTCGCGATGCGCGCCGAGGCCGGACAGGTAGCTGAGCAGCGTGTGCGAGAGCACCAGGAAGCGGAAGCCGCTCTCGGCGTCGCGGCGAAAGTGCCCCGGCTCCAGCAGCATGTTCGACAGGGTGGTGGACAGCGCCGCGTCGGCGTTGTGCGCGTTACGCCGCGCCAGGCGGTAGGCCAGGTCGTCGCGCTTGCCGCTTTCGTACTGGCGCATGATCTGCCGCAGGTAGTCGGCGTTGCAGCTCAGCGTGTTGGCCACCATCTGGTTCAGCCGACGGCCTTGCCAGTCCGGCAGGATCAGGAATACCGCGGCCGCGGCGATGGCGCTGCCCAGCAGGGTGTCGAACAGTCGCGGCCAGATCAGGCCGTAGCCGTCGCCGATCTGGTTGAAGCAGAACAGCACCAGGAGGGTGATTGCCGCGGTCGCCAGGGTGTAGCGCGTGCTGCGGGTGGCGAAGAACACCACGCCGGCAATGACCGCGAACAGTGCCTGCACCTGCGTGCCGGGAAACAGATCGAACAGCGCCCAGCCCGCCAGCAGGCCGAGCACCGTGCCGCTGACCCGCTGCACCAGCTTGATGCGCGTCGCGCCGTAGTTGGGCTGGCAGACGAACACGGTGGTCAGCAACACCCAGTAGCCCTGCTCCGGATGGATCGCGTGCAGTACCGCATAGCCGCAGACCAGCGCGATGCTCATGCGCAGCGCATGACGGAATAGCAGCGAGGTGGGCGTCAATTGCAGGCGCACGCGGTTGAGCGCCTCGCCCAGTGTCTGCGGCTGGCGGTCGAGCAGGCTGCTGTCCTGCTCGCCGGCCAGGGAATCGGGATTGCTGGCGCTGGCGAGCTGGCGCTGCATGGTCGAGAGATTACCGGATAGCGCGCGCAGCGAGCGCAGCAGTCCGCGCCAGGCTGGGTTTTGCTGCTCGCGCAGATGATCCAGCGACGCCTGCAAGTCATCGAGCGCCTGGGCGTTGGCTTCGCTGTAGTGGAACGCCTGGCGCAGCTGGATGGCGGTGCCGAGCTCGGCGCAGGCGCTGGCCTGCAGGCGCAGCAGGCGCTGACAGCGGAACAGCACGTCGCTATGGAAGAACGCCTCGGCGAGCGCCTGATAGGGGTAGTGCGAGGAGCTGACGCGCTCGTGCAGGTCCTGGGCGAGGAAGTACAGCTTCAGGTAGTGGCTGATCCGCGTGCCCGGGCGGCCGTCGCCCAGGCGGTGCAACAGGGTTTCCTTGGCGGCGTTGAGTGCGCTGACCACCCGGCCGTTCTGCTGTGCCAGCTGCAGCCGCCGCTCTTCGACGTCGAGTGAGCGAATCGGCTCGAACAGCGCGGCCTTGAGCTTGAAGTACTGTCCCAGCTCGCGGTACAGCCGCGCCAGGCTCTGCTGTACCGGCTGGTGGGTGAACAGTGCGTCCCACAGCACCGAGAGCAGGCCGTACCAGGCGGCACCGGCGAGCAGCAGCAGCGGATCGCGCCAGAAGTTGAGGCTGGCACCGTCACGCTGGTCGGCGGCGATCATGCTGTAGATCGACAGAATCAGCGTGGCCTGAGCGATGGTTGCGTAGCGTTCGCCGAGCGCGCCGAGCATCACCAGCACGAATGTCGAGACCGCCAGTCCGAGGGCGAACAACCAGGGGTAGGGGAACAGCAGTTCCACCGAGACCGACGCCACGCTGAAGCACAGCAGGGTCGCCAGCAGCGCGCCCAGGCGGCCGCGCCAGCTGTCGTCGGTTTCCGCCAGCGCGCTGGCGATGATGCCGAGGAACAGCGGGATAACCAGCGCGGGCTGTCCGAGCCAGCTGCTCAGGCCCATGCTCCCGGCCAGCGCGATCAGCACGCGCAGGCTGTAGCCGAACTTCTCCAGCGCCCAGAGGCGACGCAGCGATTGGCGGAGCGAGGCGGTCGGCATGTAAAGGTCGGCCTTGACGGAGGATGGGGTATCGAATCGCCGGCCCGACGCGGGCGGGGCGTTCGCAACGCAAAACTTATACCGCAACGCCGGTCTGGCACCACCGCGCAGTCATCTTTCTGTTTATCGTCGCGCCGAGCGATCTGCCACCGGGATCGACAACGGTTCTAGAGCTGCCTGACCTTCAGCGAACGTCCCTTGATGCGCCCTTCATTCAGGCGCTTGAGTGCCTGCCTGGCCACCCCGCGCTCGACCGCGACAAAGGCCTGGAAATCGAACAGCGCGATCTTGCCGACCTGGCTGCCGGCGATGCCCGCCTCGCCGGTCAGCGCGCCGAGGATATCGCCCGGGCGCAGCTTGTCCTTGCGACCGGCGGCGATGCACAGCGTCACCATCGGCGGCTGCAGGGGCTCGCCGGCCTTGGCCTTCAGACTGTCGAGCGGCTGCCAGTTCAGCGGCGTCTGCTGGAGCTTTTCGATGGCCTGGGCGCGATGCGCTTCGGCCGGCGCCACCAGACTGACCGCCAGACCGCGATTGCCGGCACGCCCGGTGCGGCCGATGCGATGCACGTGAATCTCCGCATCGCGCGCCAGTTCGACGTTGATCACCATGTCCAGCGCGTCGATGTCCAGGCCGCGTGCCGCCACGTCGGTGGCTACTAGCACCGACAGGCTGCGGTTGGCGAACATGGCCAGCACCTGATCGCGGTCGCGCTGCTCCAGATCGCCGTGCAGCGCCATCGCCGAGATGCCGCGCGCGCCGAGGTAGTCCACCACGTCCTGACACTGCTGCTTGGTGAAGCAGAATGCCACGCAACTCTGCGGGCGGAAGCTGGCGAGCACACGCAGCACGGCCTCCAGGCGCTGCTCGGCGGCGATCTCGTAAAAGCGCTGTTCGATCTGCACGTCATCATGCAGCGCGGCGACCTTGACCGACTGCGGATCGCGCATGAATGTCGTCGCCAGCTGCTGGATGCCGGCCGGGTAGGTGGCCGAGAACAGCAGGGTCTGCCGCCGCGCGGGCGTCTGCGCGATGACCTCGGCGATGGCGTCGTAGAACCCCATGTCGAGCATGCGGTCGGCTTCGTCGAGAACCAGCGTGTTGAGCCCGTCGAGGCTCAGCGTGCCCTTCTTCAGATGCTCCTGCACCCGCCCGGGGGTGCCGACGATGACATGCGCGCCATGCTCCAGCGACGCGATCTGCGGGCCGATGGATACACCACCGCAAAGCGTGAGGATCTTGATGTTGTCCGCGGCCCGGGCGAGCCGGCGCAGTTCCTTGGCGACCTGGTCGGCCAGCTCGCGGGTCGGGCACAGCACCAGCGCCTGGCAGCCGAAGTAGCGCGGGTTGAGCGGCTCCAGCAGGGCGATGCCGAAGGCGGCGGTCTTGCCGCTGCCGGTCTTGGCCTGGGCGATCAGGTCGCGGCCCTTGAGCATGACCGGCAGGCTCTGCGCCTGAATCGGCGTCATCTCGGTGTAGCCGAGCGCGGCGAGGTTGGCCAGGGTGGCGGCGGAAAGGGGTAGTGAGGAAAAGTCGGTACTGGACACGGCGGGAGTCTTCGCAAGGGAGGCGGACGGCAGTCTATCAGGCAGCCGGTACGGGCGCCGCACCGCGCCGGCCGGGTCATCCGTATGGCTGGCGAAACGTTCTGAAAGCTATGTGAGCGGAACCCCGCACGGGGCTGTTGATCGAAAATTGTCCATTTCCCCATTGAGGAGGTCGTTTTGTTCCGCGCTTTGTTCTTTCTCGGATTGTTTGCACTGCCAGTCTTGGCAGACGAGCCAACCCTGTATGGTCGCTATGAACACATCAGGATCGAAGAACTCGGCAAGATCCTGCCGGCCAAGATGGACACGGGGGCCATGACGGCGTCTTTGTCGGCCCGCGACATCGAGCAGTTTGAGCGTGATGGCGAGGACTGGGTACGTTTCCGGCTGGCAGTCGATGGTGCCGATGACACCCTTTATGAACAGCGCATGCTGGGTATCAGCCGGATCAAGACGCGTGCGGAGGAGGGGAGTGCGGTCGATCCCGAGCGCGAACCGCCACGTGCCGAGCGGCCGATCATTGGCATGCAGCTGTGTATCGGCGATCAGCTGCGCGAGGCCGAGGTGAACCTGACGGACCGCACCCACTTCAGTTATCCCTTGCTGATCGGTACCGAGGTCATTCGCGACCTGCGCGCCGCGATCGATCCGGCAGACCGGTATACGGCAGGTCGCCCGACCTGCTGATCCGTCAGTGGAGTTCGCGCACCGCTCGACTCCTGCTGGTGTGCATTGCCACTCACCGCCGCGCTCTGCTTGTTCGGCGGTGGGTGGTACCGGAAGTGACCCGTCCGGGCAACGCTTTTTTCTAGCTATGAACTAGTGTGTCGCCAATCACAAGCGTCTGTTTTTATTTATCAGCGAAGGATTAAACAAAAGAGGGGTGCTTGCCTTTTGTGAAAGGATGATGTCCGTTTTATTAATCTGGGATCGGCTTTCAAGTTGAATTGCCGATTGTTCGGCGAAGTATTTCGCCGTTATTGACTTTAAATTATTGAATTGAAGTTTAGCGAGGTCTGGGCGTCTCGATTTCTGCGACCGGTGAGTCGGTTTTGTGACCGGTCGGTTCATGTTTCAAGATGTTGCTGCAGGCTGCGCATCAGCTTTAACCTGGGGGTCAGGCTTCGGGGGAGGTGCGAAGTCAGGTGCGCCTGGCAGCTGGTTTTACCCGTATGAGGGGCTTCGCTACGTCTGCGCTGTTTCGCTCGTCCTACTAAAGTCGGGGCTTTCATTGGCGAAGCCTCCTTTGTTAGATTCGGCAATGTGGATTCCATTCCCTTGCAATAATAATAAGATGGAGAACGCGTCAATGGCTGACAACAATAACGAAAACGCGACTGCGTACTGGAAGGCGAATGTTCGCCTTATAGTATGGAGCTTGGTGGCGTGGGCCTTCGCGGCCTATGGCCTGGGCATCATCCTGCGTCCGATGTTAATGGGCATTCACATCGGGGGTGCGGATATCGGCTTCTGGTTTGCTCAACAAGGCTCGATTATCACGTTCCTTTTGATCATCTTTCACTACGCGTGGCGGATGAACAAACTGGACAAAGAATTCGGCGTTGAGGAGTAACCCATGAGCCAGTACTGGATAAACATGCTGTTCGTGGGCGCGTCCTTTGCGCTCTATTTCGGTATCGCGGCCTGGGCCCGTGCCGGTTCCGCCAAGGAGTTCTATGTCGCCGGTGGTGGCGTCCATCCCGTTACCAACGGTATGGCGACCGCAGCGGACTGGATGTCTGCGGCCTCGTTCATTTCCATGGCCGGCATCATCGCCTTCGGCGGTTATGGCACCTCGGTCTACCTGATGGGCTGGACCGGCGGCTACGTGCTGCTGGCGATGCTGCTGGCGCCCTACCTGCGCAAATTCGGCAAGTTCACGGTACCGGATTTCATCGGTGACCGTTTCTACAGCCGTGGTGCGCGTCTGGTAGCGGTACTCTGCCTGCTGCTGATCTCCCTGACCTACGTAATCGGCCAGATGGCTGGTGCCGGTATTGCCTTCTCGCGCTTCCTGGAGCTGAGCAACGAGGCCGGTATCTGGATCGCTGCAGCGGTCGTGTTCGTCTACGCGGTATTCGGCGGCATGAAGGGCATCACCTACACCCAGGTGGCGCAGTACGTCGTGCTGATCATCGCCTATACCATCCCGGCAGTGTTCATCGCCTTCCAGCTGACCGGCAACCCGATTCCGTCGCTGGGCATGATCGGTAACGACGTCGAAACCGGTCTGCCGCTGCTGCAGAAACTGGACGCCGTGGTAACGGATCTGGGCTTTGCGGCCTACACCGCCGACACCGATAACCGGCTGAACATGATCCTGTTCACCCTGTCGCTGATGATCGGTACTGCAGGTCTGCCGCACGTGATCATCCGCTTCTTCACCGTACCGAAGGTGGCTGATGCGCGCTGGTCGGCTGGCTGGACGCTGATCTTCATCGCCCTGCTCTACCTCACCGCTCCCGCGGTGGCCTCGATGGCTCGTCTGAACCTGGTAGATACCGTCTACCCGGATGGCCCGAAAGGACAGGCGATCCTCTATGAAGAGCGCCCGAACTGGATCAATACCTGGGAAGACACCGGTCTGATCAAGTGGGAAGACAAGAACAGCGATGGTCGGATCCAGATGTACAACGACGCCAACGCTGCCTTTGCTCCGACTGCGCAGGAGCGCGGCTGGAACGGCAATGAGCTGACCGTCAACAACGACATCATCGTGCTGGCCAACCCGGAAATCGCCAACCTGCCGGGCTGGGTCGTCGGTCTGATTGCTGCCGGTGCTATCGCTGCTGCGCTGTCTACAGCGGCGGGGCTGCTGCTGGCGATCTCCTCGGCGTTCAGTCATGACCTGATCAAGACGTTGATAAATCCGAAAATCAGCGAGAAGAACGAGATGATTGCCGCTCGTCTCTCGATGACCGGTGCGATCATCTTGGCTACGTGGCTGGGTCTGAACCCGCCGGGCTTCGCGGCACAGGTGGTGGCGCTGGCGTTCGGTCTTGCGGCATCCAGCCTGTTCCCGGCGCTGATGATGGGGATCTTCTCCAAGCGCGTGAACAGCAAAGGTGCGGTTGCGGGGATGCTGGTCGGTGTGGTGAGCACTGCCGTGTACATCTTCCTGTACCTGGGCTGGTTCTTCATCCCGGGCACCAACACCTTCGCCAACGTGCCGGCTGAGTGGATGTTCGGTATTTCCCCGCAGGCCTTCGGTGCCGTTGGTGCGATCCTGAACTTCGCCGTCGCCTACGCCGTGTCGATGGCTACCGAGGCTCCGCCGCGGGAGATCCAGGACCTGGTCGAAAGCGTTCGCACACCGAAGGGTGCTGGCGCGGCGATTGGCCACTAAACGATAATGCGGCCGGACGTCAGCGCGGCTGACGCGAGGTTGAAGTAAGAATCGGGCTTCCATCTGGAAGCCCGATTTTTTTGAGGAAGTGATCTATGTTCTGGCATCTCATCGCAGCAGCGGCTGCCGCTTTGGCGGGTGCAGGGATTGCGTTGCTGCTGCGCTCCCTGTCCGGCAAGCGGTTGCCTATGTGGATCATCCCGGTGTTTGCCGGGCTGGGCATGTTCGGCTACACGATCTACTACGAGTACACCTGGTTCGAGACGTCGCAGGCCCGCCTGCCACAGGGTTCCGTGGTGGTTTCCAGCGAGGAGGGCCACATGCTGTGGCGGCCCTGGACGCTGCTGTTCCCTATGCCGCTGGCCTACACGGTGCTCGACAGTACCAACGTGCAGATTCAGGACGTCGCGCAGGGACGCCTGGCTCGGTTCGTCCTGTATCGCTTCGAGAAGCAGCACTTGGTATCCACGGTGAAAAGCGGCAAGTACCAATTGCTCTGCAACGAGAAGGCGATGTTCCGGCTGAACGATGCCGGCGAGGCCAAGATGGAAACGCTGACCGAACTGGAAACGGACGCCCCGCTTTACCAGGCCATCTGCACCCGGCCATAGACTTCCCTGACTCGCACGAGCAGCAGTCGCGCTGCTCGCGGCGAGGTGTGCGCACCGGCGTGGCTGTTCGCGCAGATGAAATCAGAGCGAGTGTCGCGCGACCTGCTGCGAGCGCTTCCAGCAGCGGACGCGCTGAGCCAGCTCATCGATGCGTTCGATGCCCAGGCGGCGGGCGCGGCTCATCAGGATCAAGGCGATCTGCGCCGTGGCCAGCGCATCGGCGGAGGCATGGTGGCGCTGCGGAATGTCGATATGGAAGTACTGCAGCCAGTGGTCGAGTCCGCCGCGGTGAATCATGGCGTGCGGGAATAGCATCGGCGCCAGGTCGGCCACGTCGAGAAAGGTGTTCTGCAGGGTGTAGCCCAGCTCTTTCTTTAGCGCACGACCCAGCATGCGCTCATCGAACGGTGCGTGGAATGCAAGGATCACGCTATCACCGGCGAATTCCATGAAGCTGAGCAGCGCGTCGGCCGGTGGCAGGCCGCTGGCCAGCTCGCTGGGCGCGATGCCGTGAATCAGCACACTTTCGCTGAACTTGATCTGACGGTTGAGTGTGCACTCGAACTGCTGGGAGAAATCGATCGCCGCGTTATCGATGGTCACCGCGCCGATGGAAATGACCAGGTCGCGCTTGAGGTGCAGGCCGGTGGTCTCGAGGTCGAGTACCACCATGCGCTGTTCGCGCAGCGGGGTTCCGTCCAGCGCGGCGGGGCGCTTCAGTTTGGCCAGGCGTTGCTGCTGATCGAGCGTGAGCTTCGGCCCGCGCGGGTGGAACCAGGTCATTTTCATCTCGGATCTACAACTGATAGCGCACGGCCAGGCTCGTCTGCAGACGCTGGGCCTGGCGGAAGGATTCGCGCAGGATACGGCGGTCGAGTGCGTTGAGCGTATCCGGGTCGAGCCGGTTGGAATAGGGCGCCTCGTCGCGCGCCTGTTGCTGGTGATGCTGCATGCGGGTCTGCTGGATGAAGTGGTAGGCCTCTTCGTAGGCGGCGCCATCCTTGGCGTCGATGATGCCTTTCTCGACCAGACGGCGCAGGCGCTCGAGCGTGTTGCACTCGCCGATTCCATTGGCCAGCGCCAGAAGCCGGGCGCCGTCGACGAAGGGGGTCAATCCCTGGACCTTGAGGTCGAGCGTATCTTTGCCGTCGCCCTTGCGCGCCAGCACGAAGTCGCGGAAGCGGCCCACCGGCGGGCGGTGACGCAGGGCGTTGTCGGCCATCATGCGCTGGAAGATGCGGTTGTCCGCCACTTCGGCAAGCAGATCCTGGCGCAATTGTTCGCAGCCCTCCTGCGGACCCCAGACCGCACGCAGGTCGAAGAAGATAGTGCTGCTCAGCAGGTTCTCCGGCGTCGCTTCGCGCACGAATGCGCTGAAGCGCCGGCCCCACTCCTGGCGCGACAGGCACAGCTCGGGGTTACCAGCCATGATGTTGCCGCGGCACAGCGTGAAACCGCAGGTGTCCAGGTCGCGGTTGATGCGTTCGGCCAGCGGCAGCAGCCGTCCGCGCCGAAGAGCGGCCTCGGCGGCATCGGCCGCTTCGAAGAGGATGCCGTTGTCCTGGTCGGTGTGCAGGGTCTGCTCGCGGCGACCTTCGCTGCCAAAGCACAGCCAGGTGAAAGGCACGCCCGGGTCGCCCATGTCGCGGATGGCCAGCTCGATCACCCGCCGCACGGTGTGGTCGTTGAGCAGCGTGATGATATGGGTGATCTGCGTCGAGGAAGCGCCATGCGCGAGCATGTTGTCGACCAGTTGCTTGATGCGGCCACGGATCGCCACCAGCGCTTCGACTCGGTCGGCGTGCCCGATGGTCTGCGCCAGATGCACCAGATCGACGCGCTGCAGGGAGAACAGGTCGCGTTCGGAAATCACGCCCACCAGCTGGCCGTTGTCGACCACGCAGACATGGGCGATGTGGCGCTCGGTCATGGCGATGGCGGCATCGAAGGCGGTCGCTTCCGGCGGCAGGTGGAACGGTTCGTGAGTCATGTAGCAGGAAATCGCCGCGCTCAGTGCGCCGGCCTCGGTGCCGATCACGCGGCGCAGGTCGCGCAGCGTGAAGATGCCCAGCGGATGTTGCTGTTCGTCGACGATGACGATGCTGCCGACGTTGTTCTGCTGCATCAGTGCCACGGCCTCGCGCAGCGGCAGGGCCGGCAGGCAGGCGACCGGATGGTGCACCGCAAGCTCGCCAATGCTGGTTTCCAGCGAGTAGTTCTCGCCCAGGGTCTCGACGGCTCGTATTTGCGCCTGCTGGTTGACCAGGTCGAGCAGGCTGCTGACGCCACGGATAGCGAAATCGCGGAAGGGACTGGAGATCGAGATCAGCTGGACGAAGGCCGGCTTGTTCAGCAGGAGGCAGAAGGTGTCCTCAGCGGCCAGATGCGCGGTGCGCGTGGCGCGCTCGCCCATCAAGGCGGCCATCGGGAAGCACTCGCCGACGATCACCTCGAAGGTGGTTTCGCTGCCGCGCTTGGCACTGTGCGGACGCTGTCCGTGCACGCGGCCCTGCTTGACGATGTAGAAGTGCTGCACCACGCCGTCTTCGGGCGAGATGATGTGCTCGCCGGCGGCATAGAAGCGCAGCTCGCAGTTCTCCACCAGGTAGGCGAGGTGAGCCTTTTCCATCAGGTTGAACGGTGGGAACTTGCGCAGGAACTCCATGGTGCCGTGGATGTTCTGCAAGACGGCGGTCTTGCCGGCGGCGGCGAGGGCGTCAGCTGTGCTCATGGCGGGATTCCGTTTTTGTTCATGTTCGGCTGCGGCCGGACTCGGGCACATTGGACGTAAGTCTAGTCAGCCGACGGCGTGGGGGGACTGATCGGGATCAGCGTAGGGGCTGGGACTCCGCCTCGGCCGCAGTGGTGCATTGCGCCCGCTCGGTGTGTGATGGGGGCAAAAAAAAATGCCAGTCAGCGGGGCTGACTGGCATCGGATCGGTCGGCGGCGAACTGATTCTTCGCCGCGGCGGATCAGAACAGCACGCGGCTGCGGATGGTGCCGTTGACCTGCTGCAGCTTCTCCAGCGCGAGGTCGGAGTATTCCTTGTCGACGTCGATCACCACGTAGCCGACCTTCTCGTTGGTCTGCAGGAACTGGCCGGCGATGTTGATGCCGTTGTCGGCAAAGACCTTGTTGATCTCGCTCATCACGCCCGGGATGTTCTGGTGGATGTGCAGCAGGCGATGCTTGCCCGGATGCGATGGCAGCGCCACTTCGGGGAAGTTGACCGAGGAGACGGAGGTGCCGTTGTCGCTGTAGCGCACCAGCTTCTCGGCTACTTCCAGGCCGATATTGGCCTGCGCCTCGGCGGTGGAGCCGCCGATGTGCGGAGTCAGGATCACGCGATCCAGACCGCGCAGCGGGCTGACGAACTCTTCATCGTTGGACTTGGGTTCGACCGGGAACACGTCGATGGCGGCGCCGATCAGGTGTTCGTCCTTGATCGCGGCGGCCAGGTGGTCGAGCTCGACCACAGTGCCGCGGGCAGCGTTGATCAGGATGCCGCCCTTCTTCATGGCGCGGATTTCCTTCTCGCCGATCATCCACTGGGTGGACGGCAGCTCCGGCACGTGCAGCGAGACGATGTCGCACATGCCCAGCAAGTCGTACAGCGAGCCGATCTGCGTGGCGTTGCCCAGCGGCAGCTTGGCGACCACGTCATAGAAGAACACTTGCATGCCCAGCGCTTCGGCCAACACCGACAGCTGGGTACCGATGGAGCCGTAGCCGATGATGCCCAGCTTCTTGCCGCGGATCTCGAAGGAGTTGGCCGCCGACTTGATCCAGCCGCCGCGGTGGCACGCGGCGTTCTTCTCCGGGATGCCGCGCAGCAGCAGGATGGCTTCGGCCAGCACCAGTTCGGCCACCGAGCGGGTGTTGGAGTAGGGCGCATTGAACACCGCGATGCCGCGTTCGCGAGCGGCGTTGAGGTCGACCTGGTTGGTGCCGATGCAGAAGCAGCCGACGGCGATCAGCTTCTTGGCAGCATCGAAGATTTCCTCGGTTAGCTGGGTGCGCGAGCGGATGCCGATGAAATGTGCGTCGGCGATCTTTTCCTTCAGCTCGTCGCCGGTCAGCGCGGTCTTGAGGTATTCGATGTTCGAGTAACCGGCGGCCTTCAAGGTGTCGAGGGCGTTCTGATGGACACCTTCGAGAAGAAGGAACTTGATCTTGCTCTTGTCGAGTGAAGTCTGGCTCATCTGCATTAAAACCTTTAAGGCCGGAGGTGAAGACAAGTGTCCAGCGAAGGCTGGCCGCACCGGCTGCACGCGGTGTGGGAAGTCTGCCGAGGCACGTTTCGAAGGGGTGCGTATGCTAGCATACGCACCCTCTGAATCACCCATTTCCGAGCTGAAGCGTACTCAGGGTGACCATGAATCATATGAGTGTTCCCGCGATGACCGACTCCTCCCTGATCGCTGAATTGCAAACCCTGGTAGAGCCCGGCAAGGTGCTGACCGACGTCGATTCGCTGAACGCCTACGGCAAGGACTGGACCAAGCATTTCGCGCCGGCGCCGTCGGCCATCGTGTTCCCCAAGAGCATCGAACAGGTGCAGGCCATCGTGCGCTGGGCCAACACCCGCAAGGTCGCGCTGGTGCCATCGGGCGGGCGCACCGGGCTTTCGGCCGCCGCCGTGGCGGCCAATGGCGAGGTGGTGGTGTCCTTCGACTACATGAACCAGATTCTCGAATTCAACGAGATGGATCGCACCGCCATCTGCCAGCCCGGGGTGATCACCGCCCAGCTGCAGCAATTCGCCGAGGACAAGGGCCTGTACTACCCGGTGGACTTCGCGTCGGCCGGCTCCAGCCAGATCGGCGGCAACATCGGCACCAACGCCGGCGGAATCAAGGTGATCCGCTACGGCATGACGCGCAACTGGGTCGCCGGGCTCAAGGTCGTGACCGGCAAGGGCGATCTGCTGGAGCTGAACAAGGACCTGGTCAAGAACGCCACCGGCTACGACCTGCGTCAGCTGT
Organism: Pseudomonas sp. FIP_A4; assembly: GCF_036701605.1. Taxonomy (NCBI): domain Bacteria; kingdom Pseudomonadati; phylum Pseudomonadota; class Gammaproteobacteria; order Pseudomonadales; family Pseudomonadaceae; genus Pseudomonas; species Pseudomonas sp. FIP_A4. The sequence goes on from NZ_JAYDXP010000126.1 coordinate 298,357, forward strand.
TCATCGGCGCCGAGGGCACCCTCGGCTTCGTCGTCGAGGCGACCATGCGCCTGGAGCGTCAGCCGACCAACCTTACGGCGCTGGTGCTGGGTACCCCTGACTTCGACTCGATCATGCCGGTGCTGCACGCGTTCCAGGACAAGCTGGACCTGACCGCCTTCGAGTTCTTTTCCGACAAGTGCCTGGACAAGATCCTCGCCCGCGGCGACGTGCCGGCACCATTCGAAACCCGCACACCGTTCTACGCACTCCTGGAATTCGAGGCCACCACCGAGGAACGCGCCGAGCAGGCGCTGGCGACCTTCGAACACTGCGTCAACGAAGGCTGGGTGATCGATGGGGTGATGAGCCAGAGCGAGCAACAGTTGCAGAACCTGTGGAAGTTGCGCGAGTACATCTCCGAAACCATCTCCCACTGGACACCGTACAAGAACGATATTTCGGTAACCGTGAGCCAAGTGCCGGCCTTCCTGGCCGATATCGACGCCATCGTCAGCCAGAACTACCCGGATTTCGAGGTGCTCTGGTACGGTCACATCGGCGACGGCAACCTGCACCTGAACATTCTCAAGCCCGAGGCACTGACGAAGGAGGAGTTCTTCGCCAAGTGCGCGGCGGTGAACAAGTGGGTGTTCGAGACCGTCGAGAAGTACAACGGCTCGATTTCCGCCGAGCACGGTGTCGGCATGACCAAGCGCGACTACCTGCAATACAGCCGCTCGCCGGCGGAAATCGAATACATGAAGGCGGTCAAGGCGGTGTTCGATCCGAACGGAATCATGAACCCCGGGAAAATCTTCCCGCTCTGACCCGCCGGGTGGGAAGTGACTATCGGTCCTTGCCCACCTCGATCGCTACCCCGGTGGAAGCGCTGCGCGGTTTCCACCCCGAGTTCGAGGACAACCATGAATTACCAGCACCAGTACACCGACGGTACGCCGATTCACTATCCCCTGGGCAAGGTCGTCTGCATCGGCCGCAACTACGCCGAGCATGCCAAGGAGCTGAACAACCCAGTGCCCAGCGAGCCGCTGCTGTTCATCAAGCCGGGCAGTTGCGCGGTGGCGCTGGCGGGTGGCTTCAGCATCCCGGCCGATCGCGGCACGGTGCATTACGAGGCGGAGATTGCCGTACTGATCGGCAAGCCGCTGTCGCGCAAGCCGGGCGAGGAGGAGCTGCGCGACGCGATTTCCGGCTTCGCCCCGGCGCTGGATCTGACCCTGCGTGACGTGCAGGCGAAGCTCAAGGAGAAGGGCCATCCGTGGGAGATCGCCAAGAGTTTCGATGGCGCCTGCGTGCTCGCGCCCTTCGTTCCCGCCAGTGCCGTCGACGATCTGTGCGACATCGGCATCCGCCTGAGCATCAACGGTGAAGTGCGGCAGGATGGCAACAGCAGCCAGATGCTCAACGCCATCCTACCGTTGCTGCAGCACATCGCCGGGCACTTCAGCCTGCAGCCCGGTGACGTGGTGCTGACCGGCACGCCGGCCGGCGTCGGCCCGCTGCAATCCGGTGATCAGCTGGTCTTGGAGCTGGTGGGACTGTCACGCTTCGAGAGCCGAGTGCTCTGATCCTTCGGCGAGCGAGTGCGAGGTAATCCACGTTTTCCAGCGGCGGCCGCCATGCTGTAATGCGGGCCCTTTCGCTGGAATCCTCTCCATGCTCGCCGTTCCTGCTCGCTCATCTCGCTGGCGCCTGGCCATCAAGGCCGCTCTGTTGCTGGTGTTGATCGCCGTGCTGGCTGCCGGCCACCTGTTGCACTGGGATGATCAGCTGCGGCTCTACTGGCGCGAACAGTCGGTCGGCGCCGAGCAGCGCGCTGCCAGTATCTGGTTGCCTGACTACGAGCTGGCGTTGGAAACGACCCTGCTGGGACTGGAAGAGGATGAGATATCCGGGCTGACCTGGAACCCACTGTCGGGCACGTTGTGGACCGTCACTGGGCAAAATCCACAATTGGTTGAGTTCACTCCTGGTGGGGTGGTGCTACGCCGTATACGTCTGCTCGGATTCTCCGATCCGGAGGCTGTCGAAGCGCTGGGCGACGGGCGGCTGGCGATCGTTGACGAGCGCCGCCGGCTGGTGGCGGTGGTTCGTCCCGAGCCGGGTGTCGAAAGCGTCGACCTGGACGATCTGGCGGTGCATGACCTCGGCTTTGCCGAGGCCGGCAACAAGGGCTTCGAGGGGCTGGCCTGGAACCCGCGTACGCAACGCCTGTTGCTGGCCAAGGAGCGCGACCCGCAGGGCCTGTTCGAGCTACCGTTCCCCGGGGAAGACGGCGGTGTCGGAGTGCTCGAGGCGCTGCCGCGTCAACCGCTGCTGGTGCGCGATATCTCCTCGGTGACCATCGATCCGCGCAGCGGCCATACGCTGCTGCTCTCCGACGAATCGCGGTTGCTGGTGGAGCTGGATCTGCGGGGGCGGCCGCGCAGCTTCATCAGCCTGTTCGGCGGGCTCAACGGGCTGGTGCACGGCATCGAGCAGGCCGAGGGGGTGGCGATGGACGGTGAAGGCAATATCTATGTAGTCGGCGAGCCAAATCGCTTCTACGTGTTCAGCCGCCGTCCGCGCTGAGCATGCCGTTCAGCTTGGCGTAAGCCAGAGCGTGGCACGCTGGATGACCTCAGTCTGGAAGCAAGCCGCTTATGCACGTAGCCTCGCGATCTGTTGCGTTTTCTCTCCTGGCCGCTCTGCTGGTCTCCATCTCGGTTATCACTGCCTGGCATTTTCAGCTTCCCGAGCGCGCCTGGTTCGAATTTCAGCAATGGCACTATGCAGATCAGCGCCGGGAGCGTTCGTTATGGCTGCCGGATTACCGTGCGGTCGTGCAGGCGCAGGTGATAGAGGGCGTCGAGGATGACCTCTCCGCGCTCACCTACGATCCGGATCGCAACAGTCTGATTGCGGTGACCAATGGCGATCCGCGGTTGCTGGAATTGAGTCTGGATGGGCGGCTGCTGCGCTCGGTCCGCCTGGAGGGATTTGGTGATCCCGAGGCCATCGAGTATGTGAGTCGTGGCGTCTACGTGATAAGTGACGAGCGCGAGCAGCGCCTGCTGCAGGTGGAAGTCGACGAGCAAACCTCGGCGATTGATGCGAGCGGTGCCCGGCAGCTGTCGCTCGGGATCGGCCGCAACGGCAACAAGGGTTTCGAAGGGTTGGCTTACGATGCGTCTGGTCGACGACTTTTTGTGGCCAAGGAACGTGACCCGCTGCGGATCTACGAGATTCAGGGGTTCCCGCATTCGGACCCGAACGAGCCCTATGCTGTGCACGTGCAGGATGATCCCCGGCGCGATGCCGGCCTGTTCGTGCGTGACCTTTCCAGCCTGCAATACGACGAGGCGAGCGGTCATCTGCTGGCCCTGTCGGACGAGTCGCGGCTGGTGGTCGAGCTGGATTTGGCCGGGCGGCCGCTCAGCAGTCTGCGGCTGACGGCGGGTCAGCATGGGCTCGAAGCAGACGTGCCGCAGGCCGAAGGCATCGCCATGTCGGCCGACGGCACGTTGTACCTGGTCAGCGAACCGAACCTGTTCTACGTGTTTCGCAAGTAGCCTTTGCGGATCACGCGACCGGTGCGGCGCTTTCATCTTGCAGCGCCGCGTCCGGCGCGTGGTTGCGCACCGATTCGCAGCCGTGTTCGGCGCTGCTCAGGCTGGTATACATCTGGCTCTGGCCGATGATCTGCCCGTTGGTGGCCTTGAGCACGAAGTAATGTTTGCCGCTGCTCGACTCTTTGATCTCGAACGCGCCTTCGCGGGTGGCGTTCTTGCGTACCGAATCGATGCCGTTGACGGCCGAAGCGTGAGCTTTGTATTGCTCGCTGGTGAGAATGACCTGGCCGTTGCTGGCCAGCAGGTTGAAATGGAACTGACCGTTGGCGGTTTTCTTCAACTGGAACTTGCCGGGCATGGCGACACCTCCTGTGGCGAGCTGCGCCGGTTGCGGGCGCAGTATCCACAAGCGTAGCCGCAGTCGAGCGAAACTGCCGCTTCGCTTCAGCGCGTCAGCGTCTGTACGCCGCTGGCGGTGCCGAGCAGCAGCAGATCGGCCGGGCGCATCGCAAACAGTCCGTTGCAGACCACGCCGACGATGTCGTTGATCTTGCCTTCGAGCTCCGGCGCAAAGCCGATCATCAGGTTGTGCACGTCGAGGATCACGTTGCCGTTATCGGTCACCACGCCGTCGCGATAGACCGGGTCGCCGCCAAGCTTCACCAGCTCGCGGGCGACATGGCTGCGTGCCATCGGAATGACCTCTACTGGTAGCGGGAAGGTGCCGAGCTGTTCGACCAGCTTGCTGCCATCGGCGATGCAGATGAAGGTCTTGGCCACGGCCGCGACGATCTTCTCGCGGGTCAGCGCGGCGCCGCCGCCCTTGATCAGCTCGAGGTGCTTGTTGGCCTCGTCGGCGCCGTCGACGTAGAACTCCAGCTCGCTGACCGAGTTCAGGTCGTAGACCGGAATGCCGTGCTGCTTCAGGCGCTCGGCGGTGGCCTCGGAGCTGGCCACCGCGCCATCGAAGAAGCCCTTGTGCTTGGCCAGCAGATCGATGAAGAAGTTGGCGGTCGAGCCGGTGCCGACGCCGACGATGCTGCGGTCGTTGAGCTTGGGCACGATGTAGTCGACAGCGGCCTGGGCGACGGCCTGCTTGAGCTGATCCTGGGTCATGGAGGGTCCGGGGCTGGATTGACGAGGAGTCGATTATAGCCCGTAGTCGGCGGCGGCTGGCCCGACGGATGCGCCGGCGCCGGGATGGCCGATTGCCGGTGGTCGCCGCGGGTGTCGCGGAGTAGACTCGCCCGATCCCTCCGTAATGCCCGCCAAGATAGCCAGAATGCTCGAACACTACGTCAAGAAGATCCTCACCTCGCGCGTCTACGACGTTGCCGTCGAAACTCCGCTGCAACCCGCCCGTCAGCTATCCGAGCGTATCGGCAACCAGATTCTGCTCAAGCGCGAGGACCTGCAGCCTGTGTTCTCCTTCAAGGTGCGCGGCGCCTATAACAAACTGGCGCAGCTGTCGCCGGAGGAGCTGGCGCGCGGCGTGGTCACTGCATCGGCTGGCAACCACGCCCAGGGCGTTGCGCTGGCGGCCAAGCAGCTGGGGATCAAGGCCACCATCGTCATGCCGCGGACCACGCCGGAGCTGAAAGTGCAGGGCGTGCGCGCCCGCGGCGGCAAGGTGGTGCTGCATGGCGATGCGTTCCCCGAGGCGCTGGCCTATTCGCTGAAGCTGGTCGAGGAGAAAGGGCTGGTCTACATCCACCCCTACGACGATCCCGACGTGATCGCCGGCCAGGGCACCGTGGCGATGGAAATTCTGCGTCAGCACCAAGGGCCGATCGACGCGATCTTCGTGCCGGTGGGCGGCGGCGGGCTGGTGGCAGGCATCGCGGCATACGTGAAATACCTGTATCCGCAGACCAAGGTGATTGGCGTCGAGCCAGACGACTCCAACTGTCTGCAGGCGGCCATGGCGGCCGGCGAGCGCGTCGTGCTCGAGCAGGTCGGGCTGTTTGCCGACGGCGTCGCGGTGGCGCAGATCGGCCAGCACACCTTCGATGTCTGCAGGCATTACGTCGACGAGGTGATCACCGTCAGCACCGACGAGATCTGCGCGGCGATCAAGGACATCTACGACGATACCCGCTCGATCACCGAGCCGGCCGGTGCTCTGGCCGTGGCCGGGATCAAGAAGTACGTCGAGCGCGACGGCGTCAGCGGTCAGGTGCTGGTAGGCATCGATTCGGGCGCCAACGTCAACTTCGACCGCCTGCGCCACGTCGCCGAGCGCGCCGAGCTGGGCGAGAAGCGCGAGGCGATCATCGCCGTCACCATTCCCGAGCAGCCGGGCAGCTTCAAGGCCTTCTGCGAGGCGATCGGCAAGCGGCAGATCACCGAATTCAACTATCGCTACCACACCAATGGCGAGGCGCACATCTTCGTCGGTGTGCAGACCCATCCGGAGAACGACCCGCGCGCGGCGCTGGTCGAGGGACTGCGCGACAAGGGCTTCCCGGTGCTCGACCTGACCGACAACGAGCTGGCCAAGCTGCATATCCGCCATATGGTCGGCGGCCATGCGGCGGGGGTGAGCGACGAGATGGTGCTGCGTTTCGAGTTCCCTGAGCGTCCCGGCGCGCTGTTCAACTTCCTCAACAAGCTGGGCGGGCGCTGGAACATCTCGATGTTCCATTACCGCAATCACGGCGCCGCCGATGGCCGTGTCGTCGCCGGTCTGCAGGTGCCGACCGAGGAGCGCCATCTGGTGCCGGCGGCACTGGAAAAAATCGGCTATCGCTACTGGGATGAAAGCGACAACCCGGCCTATCGGCTATTCCTCGGCTGATCGAGCGTCTAAGGAGAGCGCATGGACCACTATCTGCTGCTGCGAATCGTCCACGGTGCCTCGGCGGTATTGCTGATTCTCGGGATCGCCGCGCACCTGGTGTTGCTCTGGCGTAGCTGGCGTCGCGGCGATGCGGCTGTGCTGCAAGGCAAGCTGCGGCGCACGCGCCGGCTGTCGCTGCCGTTGCTGGCGTTGCTCGGTCTTTCACTGCCGGTGAGCGGCTGGTGGCTGGTGCATCTGGCCGGCTGGCCGCTGGGCCAGTTGTGGCTGCTGGTCAGCTCGCTGCTGTTCGTGCTGCTGCTGCCGCTCGGGCTGCTGCTGGCCGGGCGCCTACGGGCCTGGGCTGCGCTCGGCGAGGCGCCGGCACCCGCGCGCCTGCTGGGATTCAGCCTGACCTATGCGGGCCTGATCCTGCTGGTGCTGCTGGCGATCAGCGCGCTGATGGGCGCCAAGCCGGCCTGAACCGGCGGCATCAGCGCAGCGAGATGATCTGCCAGCCACGCTGTTCGGCGATGCTGCGCAGGGTCGGGTCCGGGTCGACCGCGACCGGATGGCTGACGCGCTCCAGCAACGGTAGATCGTTGCGCGAATCGCTGTAGAAATAGCTGCCCTCGAGCGACTGTCCACTCTCGTTGAGCCAGCGCTCGATACGCTCGACCTTGCCTTCCTGGAAGCAGGGGGTGTCGATCAGGCGTCCCGTGTAGCGGCCGTCCTGCATTTCGCACTCGGTGGCCAGCAGGGTCTGCACGCCCAGTCGTGCGGCGATCGGGCCGGTGATGAAACGGTTGGTGGCGGTGATGATGGCGACGCGGTCGCCGGCTTCCAGATGCTGACGTACCAGCGCCTCGCCCTTGGCCAGCACGATCGGCTCGATATGCTCGCGCATGAAGTCCGCGTGCCATTGCGCTAGCTGCCGCATGTCGGTGCGGCCGAGAATTTCCTGGCAGAAATTCTGATAGGCGTGCACGTCGAGCTTGCCGTCGAGGTAGTCCTGATAGAAGGCGTCATTGCGCGCACGATAGGTGTCGACGTCTACCAGGCCGCGCTGGCAGAGAAACTCCCCCCAGGCATGATCGCTGTCACCGGCCAGCAGGGTATTGTCGAGATCGAATAGAGCCAGGCGCACGGATGGATTCCTTCGCAAGATGAATGGCGGCGCCAGCATAACCAAATGTGGCGGCGGCGCCAGACCTGCTCGCGCTTGGCGGCGCCCGATGATGCGGAAACTGGCGGCGTGCCGCGCTTTCGGCTGATCGCCGTTTTGTGGAACAATGCGGCGACATGCGTTTGCGAGGTTGCTAGCCGTGATCGATTCCGATGGTTTTCGCCCGAATGTCGGCATCATCCTCACCAATGATGTCGGGCAGGTGCTGTGGGCGCGGCGGATCAACCAGGACGCCTGGCAGTTTCCGCAGGGTGGCATCAACCCGCGCGAGACGCCCGAAGAAGCGCTGTACCGCGAACTGAACGAGGAAGTCGGGCTGGAAGAGCGGGATGTGAACATCCTCGCCTGCACCCGTGGCTGGTTGCGCTATCGTCTGCCGCAGCGTCTGGTGCGCACGCACAGCCAGCCGCTGTGCATCGGCCAGAAGCAGAAGTGGTTTCTGCTGCGCCTGACCGGCGCCGAAGAACGGGTGCGGATGGATCTGACCGGCAAACCCGAATTCGATGGTTGGCGCTGGGTCAGTTACTGGTATCCGCTGGGCCAGGTCGTCACCTTCAAGCGCGAGGTCTACCGTCGCGCACTCAAAGAACTCGCACCGCGCCTACCCGTGCGGGACTGAAAAATCGGGGAGAAAGCCTCTGAGCATGCTCGGCACGCTGCGCAAGATTGTCCAGGAAGTGAACGCCGCCAAGGACCTCAAGGCGGCATTGGGCATCATCGTGCTGAGAGTCAAGGAGGCCATGGGCAGCCATGTCTGCTCGGTTTATCTGCTCGATCCGGAAACCGAACGTTTCGTGCTGATGGCCACCGAGGGCCTGAACAAGCGCGCCATCGGCAAGGTCAGCATGGCGCCTAACGAAGGTCTGGTCGGCCTGGTCGGCACCCGTGAGGAGCCGCTCAACCTCGAGCACGCCTCCGAACACCCGCGCTATCGCTATTTCGCCGAAACCGGCGAGGAGCGTTATGCCTCCTTCCTCGGTGCACCGATCATCCACCATCGACGGGTAATGGGCGTGCTGGTCATCCAGCAGAGAGAGCGCCGGCAGTTCGATGAAGGGGAGGAGGCGTTTCTCGTCACCATGAGCGCACAGCTCGCCGGTGTCATCGCCCATGCCGAGGCGACTGGCTCGATCCGCGGCCTCGGTCGCCAGGGCAAGGGTATCCAGGAAACGCGTTTCGTCGGCATTCCCGGCGCGCCGGGTGCCTGTGTCGGCACCGCGGTGGTGGTGCTGCCGCCGGCCGATCTGGACGTGGTGCCGGACAAGACCGTCGATGACATCGGTGCCGAGCTGGCGCTGTTCGAGACGGCGCTCGAGGCGGTACGCGCGGACATGCGTGCGCTGTCCGAGAAGCTCGCCAACCAGATGCGCAAGGAAGAGCGCGCGCTGTTCGACGTCTACCTGATGATGCTCGACGACTCGGCGCTGGCCGGCGAGGTGGCCAAGGTCATCCGTACCGGCCAGTGGGCGCAGGGTGCGCTGCGCCAGGTGGTGACCGAGCATGTGCGGCGTTTCGAGCTGATGGACGATGCCTACCTGCGCGAGCGCGCCTCGGACGTCAAGGACATCGGTCGCCGCCTGCTCTCCTACCTGCAGGAGGCTCGCCAGCAGACACTCACCTACCCGGACAAGACCATCCTGGTCAGCGAGGAGCTGTCGCCGGCGATGCTCGGCGAGGTACCCGAAGGCAAGCTCGCCGGCATGGTGTCGGTGCTTGGCTCGAGCAACTCGCACGTGGCGATTCTGGCGCGGGCGATGGGCATTCCCACGGTGATGGGCGCGGTCGATCTGCCCTATTCGAAGGTCGACGGCATCGAGCTGATCATCGACGGCTATCGCGGCGAGATCATCACCAACCCCGGCAAGGTGCTGCGCGAACAGTACGCGGTGCTCGCCGAGCAGGAACGCCAGCTCTCCGAAGGGCTCGACGTACTGCGCGAGTTGCCTTGCGAGACCACCGATGGTCGGCGTATCCCGCTGTGGGTCAACACCGGCCTGCTCGCCGATGTGGTGCGCGCGCAGGAGCGTGGCGCCGAGGGCGTCGGCCTGTATCGCACCGAAGTGCCCTTCATGATCAAGGAGCGCTTCCCCAGCGAAAAGGAACAGATGGCGATCTATCGCGAGCAGCTGGAGGCGTTCCATCCGCTGCCGGTCACCATGCGCAGCCTGGACATCGGCGGCGACAAGTCGCTGCCGTATTTCCCGATCAAGGAAGAGAACCCGTTCCTCGGCTGGCGTGGCATCCGCGTCACGCTGGATCACCCGGAAATCTTCCTGCTGCAGACCCGCGCGATGCTCAAGGCCAGTGTCGGGCTGAACAACCTGCGCATCCTGCTGCCGATGATTTCCGGTCTGCGCGAGCTGGAAGAGGCGCTGCACCTGATTCACCGCGCCTGGGGCGAGGTGCGCGACGAAGGCCTGGACGTGCAGATGCCGCCGGTGGGCGTGATGATCGAAGTGCCCGCGGCAGTCTACCTCACGCGCGAGCTGGCGCGTCTGGTGGACTTCATCTCGGTCGGCTCCAACGATCTGACCCAGTACCTGCTCGCCGTCGACCGCAACAATCCGCGCGTCGCCGATCTCTACGACTATCTGCATCCGGCCGTGCTCGAGGCCCTGCAGCGCGTGGTCCACGAGGCGCACGCCGAGGGGCGCCCGGTGAGTATTTGCGGTGAAATGGCCGGCGATCCGGCCGCCGCCATGCTGTTGCTGGCGATGGGCTTCGATAGCCTGTCGATGAACGCTACCAACCTGCCCAAAGTCAAGTGGCTGCTGCGTCAGGTCAGCCTGCAGACCGCCCGCGAACTGCTGGCGCGGGTAATGGTGCTCGACAGCCCGCAGGTGATCCACGCCACCGTGCAGCTGACGCTGCGCAACCTCGGTCTGAATCGCCTGATCAACCCTTCCGCCGCGGTGTGATGCGGCGCTTGGTTCAGTCGCGCGCCGGCAGGCGATAGCGCGTATCGCCGAGCAACCCATCCGGACCGAAACGCCGTTCATGGATATCCAGCGCACCGTTCTGCCAGCGCAGCAGCGCGGTACTGGCACGCGTGCCGTATTCGGCGCTGGCGATGAAGACGCTCGATAACAGGCGTTCCCATTCCAGCGGCACGCCGGTGCTCGGCAGCTCCGCATCGGGCGCCCGCTCATGGTCGTCGAGCAGTTGCAGCAGCGACTCGGTGTCGGCCAGCTCCAGTCGGGCGGCCAAGGCGGTGCGTGCTCGGCGCAACTTCGGCCAGGGCGTATCCAGATCGGCGTTGCTCAGGCCGTAGACGCCAGCTTCCAGCCGCCGCGGCGACCCGGACTGGGAATTGAAATGCCAGAGCTCCCGCGCAGTGCCAACCAGCAGGTTGAAGCCGGCATAGTCCTCGATACCTGCGCTCAGCCCGGCAAGATAATCGGCCGGCGGCAGCTCGCCGCGCAGGTAACGCTCCACCAGCTCGCCTCGGCTGCGTCGGCCCGCTGGCTGGCCGCCGATGCGGATATTGGTCAGCGCGGCGAAGCGGCCATCGGGACGAACGCCCAACCAGGTGCCGCCTGCCTGCAGATCGCGGCCGCCGATGATGGAAGGAGCATCCTCCCAGGCGGCCAGCGGCAGGCTGGGGCGGGCGTGGAACTCGTCACGGTTGGCGGCCAGCAGCAGCGGCAGTGCGTGCCCGGGGCGCCAGGCGAAAACGATCAGGCACATGAGGCACCGGAAAGAACGGGTGGATGGGCAGGCTAGACGAAAAGGCGAGGCGGCCTCAAGGCGGGTCGTCCAGACGGTCCGGTACCGCGCCAACCGAGCGATTGAGGGGCCATGCTTGCGCCTGTTCGCGGGGCGGCGCCGGCCTTCGCTGGTGAGCAACCGAAGCGCGGCGCCAGCGCTGCTTTCGAGTAAACTGCGCCCCCATGAATCGCACCCTCTATACCCTGCTGTTTCACCTCGGCCTGCCGCTGGTGATCCTCCGCCTGCTCTGGCGCGCGTGGCGGGCGCCGGCCTATGCGCGGCGCATCGGCGAGCGCTTCGCCATCGGTCTGCCGCCGCTCGAGCCTGGCGGCATCTGGCTGCATGCGGTGTCGGTGGGCGAGAGCATTGCTGCGGCGCCACTGATCCGCGAGCTGATGGCGCGCCATCCCGACCTGCCGATCACCGTCACCTGCATGACACCAACCGGCTCCGAGCGAATCCGCGCCTTGTTCGGTGACCGCGTGCAGCACTGCTATCTGCCCTACGACCTGCCCTGGGCGGCGGCACGCTTTCTCGAGCGTGCCCGGCCACGGCTGGCGGTGGTGATGGAAACCGAGCTGTGGCCCAACCATATCCATCAATGCGCGCGGCGCGGCATTCCGGTGGCATTGGCCAATGCGCGGCTGTCCGAACGCTCGGCTCGCGGTTACGCCCGTTTCGCCCGCTTGACGGCACCGATGCTGGGCGAGCTGAGTCTGATCGCCGTGCAGACGGCTGCCGAGGCGGAGCGCTTTCTCGCGCTGGGCGCGCGCAGCGAGTGTGTCGAGATCACCGGCTCGATCAAGTTCGATCTGACCATCGATCCGGCGCTATTGGCGCGCGCGAGCGAGCTGCGCACGCAGTGGGATGCGGTGCAGCGGCCGGTGTGGATCGCGGCGAGCACCCATGCCGGTGAAGACGAGATCGTCCTGGCGGCGCATCGGCGGCTGCTGGAGCGGCATCCGCAGGCGCTGCTGATCCTGGTGCCGCGCCATCCGGAACGCTTTGCGGCGATGGCCGAGCTGTGCCGTCAGCAGGGTTTCGCCACAGTCCGACGCTCGCAGGGCGAGGACGTTACCGCGCATACGCAGGTGCTGCTCGGCGATACCATGGGCGAGCTGCTGTTTCTCTACGCGCTGGCGGACGTTGCCTTCGTCGGCGGTAGCCTGGTGCCCAACGGCGGACACAACCTGCTGGAACCGGCGGCGCTGGGCAAACCCGTGCTCAGTGGCCCGCACCTGTTCAATTTCCTCGAGATATCGGCTCAGTTGCGTGCGGCTGGTGCGCTGCTGGAAGTGGCCGACGCCGTCGAGCTGACCGATAGCGTCGACCGGCTGTGGCGCGAGCCGGTCAGCGCCGAGCGCATGCGCGCGGCTGGGCTGACGGTGCTCAAAGCCAATCAGGGCGCGCTGCAGCGCTTGCTGGCCGCCTTGGCGCGCCTGCTCGCCGACCGCGCGGAGCCTCCGCCGAGGTAATTCGCGTCCGGCGCGCTGTCCGCCGCCCGCGGTCGCCGTTGTGTCAGTCGATGCGTACGGGCTGGCCGATGGTCTGCGGCAGGTCCGTCGGCAGGAAGTCGCTGTCCGGGTCGTAGTCGGGCTTGAGGTAGGCGGCCAGCTGCTGCAGGTCGTCCGGGTTCAGCGTACCGGCGGCCTGTTTCAGACGCAGATTGTCGAGAATGTAGTCGTAGCGGGCGTTGTTGTAATCGCGCACGGCGGCGTACAGCCGGCGCTGGGTGTCGAGCACGTCGACGATGTTGCGCGTGCCCACCTGATAGCCGATTTCCGTGGCTTCCAGTGCGCTCTGGTTGGAGATGATCGACTGCCGGCGCGCCTGCACCTGCTCGATGTCGGTGTTCACCGCACGATGCAGGTTGCGCGTGGCTTCGACAACCTGGCGCCGAAGGCTCTCGCGCTGCTGTTCGCTCTGGCTGAGCAGGTGGAAGGCTTCGCGGCTCTGCGAACGCGTCAGGCCGCCGCTGTACAGTGGGATGTTCAGTTGCAGGCCGATGCTGCGCTGCTCGGCATCGCCGGTGTAGCGCGGGTAGTTCGGCAGCGCATCGCTCATGCCGCTGTTGGAGAAACCCAGCGCGTCGTTGTCGCCCTTGCGGTATGACGCCACCGCATCGAGCGTCGGCGCGTGGCCGGCGCGGCGCTGGCGCAGGGTTTCTTCGGCGGCGGTCACGGCATAGTTCACCGCCAGCAGATTGAGGTTCTGCCGGCTGGCGGTATCGACCCAGGCGCCGGCGTCGTTCGGTGTCGGCGCCAGTACCGGCAGGCTGTGGCGGATGCCTTCGAGCGCGAGGTACTCGCGGTTGGTCAGGGTGAACAGTGCCTGGAACGCATCGTCGACCTGTCGCTGGGCAATCAGGCGATTGGCGCGTGCGGTATCGAAACCGGCCTGGGCCTCGAGTACGTCGGTACGATCGGACAGGCCGACCTCGAAGCGTTCGTTGGCCTGGTCCAGCTGCCGCTTGAACGCCGCTTCCTCGGCCTTCAATGCGGCGAGGTTGTCCTGCGCGCGCAGCACGGCGAAGTAGGCTTGCGCGCTCTGCAGGATCAGGTCCTGTTCGGCGATGGAGTATTCCAGCGCCGCCTGCTCGCTGATGGCCTCGGCGGCTTTGAGTTGGAACCAGCGATCGGCGCGGAACAGCGGCTGGCTCAGCGTTGCCTGGTAGGCGGTGCCGCTGCGCGACAGCGAGCGCGAGCCCAGATGAGTGTCGACATCCGTTTCAGTGTCGCTCAGTTCGGCGCCGGCGCTGAGATTGGGCAGCAACCCGGCACGTGCCTGCGGCACCACCTCCTGGCGCGCGCGGAACTGCGCACGGGCGGCCGCGAGGTCGGCGTTGTTGTCGACCGCATGCTGGTAGACGCTGACCAGATCGGTACGGCTGGCGAGCGGGGTTTCGGCCAAGGCCGTCCCGGCGAAGATGGCTGCCACGGCGATGGCCAGGGGAAGTCTGTGCAGCATCTCGGCTCATCCTGAATTGAAGTGATGGGCAAGGCTAAGCGGCGGGCCAGGGAGGGTCAAGGCGCAGCGATTGCACGGCGTGCGGCGGGGAAAAATGACCGAACGGTCGGCTTGCGGCAGCACCGGCGTGGTTTTTCCCGCGGCTCTTGATTAGACTCGACGGCGTTCTTGTCGGGGTGCCTTGATGCGAAGGCTGAGATCGGAAAGTTCCGGATCCCGTTGAACCTGATCAGGTTAAGGCCTGCGTAGGGAACAAGATGTACTCGCCAGTTGCCGGCGAGGCTCTCGGCGCCAGTTCCGGCGCACCCCGATGCCCTTGACCCGCCGTGTTGCTCAGGTTCGCTCCGACATTTCCCGTGGAGAAGCCCATGAGCGTGCAAAGCAACAAGAATCTGAGCGAAAGCGCCCAGGTCGATCAGCAATCCATCCAGCCGTTCCCGCGTTCGCAGAAGGTCTACGTGCAGGGTTCGCGCCCGGATATCCGTGTGCCGATGCGCGAGATCAGCCTGGACGTCACTCCGACCGCCTTCGGTGGCGAGATCAACGCGCCGGTCACCGTCTACGACACCTCCGGCCCCTACACCGATCCGAACGTGACCATCGACGTGCGCAAGGGCCTGGCCGACGTGCGCAGCGCCTGGATCGAGGAGCGCGGCGACACCGAGAGGCTGCCGGGGCTGTCCTCCGAATTCGGCCAGCGTCGCCTGGACGACGCCGAACTGACAGCCATGCGCTTCGCTCACGTGCGCAACCCGCGCCGCGCCAAGGTCGGGCACAACGTCACCCAGATGCACTACGCCAAGCAGGGCATCATCACGCCCGAGATGGAATACGTCGCCATCCGCGAGAACATGAAGCTGGCCGAAGCGCGCGAGGCGGGCCTGCTCAAGGAACAGCACGCCGGCCAGAGCTTCGGCGCCAGCATTCCGAAGGAAATCACCGCGGAATTCGTCCGCAGCGAAGTCGCCCGCGGCCGCGCGATCATCCCGGCCAACATCAACCACACCGAGCTGGAGCCGATGATCATCGGCCGCAACTTCCTGGTGAAGATCAACGGCAACATCGGCAACTCGGCGCTGGGTTCCTCCATCGAGGAAGAAGTCGCCAAGCTGACCTGGGGCATCCGCTGGGGCTCGGACACGGTCATGGACCTGTCCACCGGCAAGCACATCCACGAGACCCGTGAGTGGATCATTCGTAACTCGCCGGTGCCGATCGGCACGGTGCCGATCTACCAGGCGCTGGAAAAGGTTGGCGGCATCGCCGAGGACCTGACCTGGGAGCTGTTCCGCGACACCCTGATCGAACAGGCCGAACAGGGCGTGGACTACTTCACCATCCACGCCGGCGTGCTGCTGCGCTACGTGCCACTGACCGCCAAGCGCGTTACCGGCATCGTCAGTCGCGGTGGCTCGATCATGGCCAAGTGGTGTCTGGCGCATCACAAGGAGAATTTCCTCTACACGAACTTCGAGGAAATCTGCGAAATCATGAAGGCCTACGACGTCAGCTTCTCGCTGGGCGACGGCCTGCGTCCGGGCTCGATTGCCGACGCCAACGACGCCGCGCAGTTCGGTGAGCTGGAAACGCTCGGCGAGCTGACCAAGATCGCCTGGAAGCACGACGTGCAGTGCATGATCGAAGGTCCGGGCCACGTACCGATGCACATGATCAAGGAGAACATGGACAAGCAGCTGGAGTGCTGTGACGAGGCGCCGTTCTACACCCTCGGGCCGCTGACCACCGATATCGCTCCGGGCTACGACCACATCACCAGTGGCATCGGCGCGGCGATGATCGGCTGGTTCGGCTGCGCGATGCTCTGCTACGTCACCCCGAAGGAACATCTGGGTCTGCCGAACAAGGATGACGTGAAGACCGGCATCATCACCTACAAGATCGCCGCGCACGCCGCGGACCTCGCCAAGGGCCACCCGGGCGCGCAGATCCGCGACAACGCCTTGAGCAAGGCGCGCTTCGAGTTCCGCTGGGAAGACCAGTTCAACCTCGGCCTGGACCCGGACACCGCGCGCAGTTTCCACGACGAGACGCTGCCCAAGGATTCGGCCAAGGTCGCGCACTTCTGCTCGATGTGCGGGCCGAAGTTCTGCTCGATGAAGATCACCCAGGAGGTGCGCGAGTACGCTGCCGAGAACGGCCTGACCGACGAGCAGAAGGCCATCGAGGCAGGCTTCGCCGAGCAGGCCGAGCGCTTCAGGGACGAAGGGTCGGTGATCTACCGCCAGGTGTGATCCGGCGGTGACGAAATGAACCCCGGCGTCGACACGCCGCCGGGGTTCTGCGTTTCTAGGCCAGCAGATCGCTCAGCAAACGCGCATGGCGCTGCTGCTGAGCCGGCTGCCGGAGCTGATTGGCGCGGAAGATCGCCTGCAGATCGATCAGCGCGTGGGCGAAATCGTCGTTGATCACCAGATAGTCGTATTCGACGTAGTGGCTCATCTCGCTGACCGCTTCGCGCATGCGCCGTTCGATGATCTCGTCGCTGTCCTGGCCACGGTTGTTCAGGCGCTGGCGCAGGGCTTCCTGGGTCGGCGGCAGGATGAAGATCGATTTGGCCTGCGGCATCAGTCGGCGCACTTGCTGGGCGCCTTGCCAGTCGATCTCCAGAATCAGGTCGTAACCTTCGGCGAGGGTCTGTTCCAGCCAGCGTTGCGAGGTGCCATAGAGGTTGCCGAATACTTCGGCATGCTCGAGGAATTCATCGCGTTCGAGGCGTTCGAGAAAGTCCTCGCGGCTGACGAAGTGGTAGTTGACCCCGTCGACCTCGCCCGGGCGCATGGCGCGGGTGGTATGCGACACCGACACCCGGACCTGCGGCTGGGCATCGATCAGTGCCTTGACCAGACTGGTCTTGCCGGCCCCGGAAGGCGCGGAAACGATATAGAGCGTGCCGGTTGTGGCGGACATGACGGTTTCCTGGAACTCGATGGATATCTGACTGTGACAATAGCCCGGTGGTCGTTCGTGCCCGCCGGCTATTCGATGTTCTGTACCTGCTCGCGCATCTGCTCGATCAGCACCTTGAGGTTGACCGCGGCCTGGGTGCTGCGCGGATCGAACGCCTTGGAGCCGAGGGTGTTGGCTTCGCGGTTGAGTTCCTGCATCAGGAAGTCCAGGCGCCGCCCGGCCGCGCCGCCGGCCTTGAGTACTCGGCGCACTTCACCGACATGGGTGGCGAGGCGGTCGAGTTCTTCGGCGACGTCGCTCTTCTGCGCCAGCAGGACCATTTCCTGTTCCAGGCGCTGCGGATCGAGCTCGACCTGCATCTCCGCGCAGCGGTCGAGCACTTTCTGTCGCTGGGCGGCAAGCATTTGCGGCACCTGCTCGCGCAGCGTAGCGACTTCGACGAGGATGCCGTCCAGGCGTTCGTCGAGCAGTCTGGCCAGTTCCTCGCCTTCGCGCTGGCGGCCTTCCCTGAGCTGCGCCAGGGCGTCGTGGAACAGTTGCAGGGCACTCTGGTTCAGCGCCTGTGGGTCGATTGCATCGCCAACCAGTACGCCGGGCCAGCCGAGCACCTGCAGCGGGTCGATCGGCGCCGGCTGCCTGATCAGCGCGGCTACGCTTTCGGCCGCGGCGATCAGCTGGCTGGCGCGTTCGCGGTCGAGCTGCAGCTCGCCGCGGCCGGCATCCTCGGCGAAGCGCAGGGTGCATTCGACCTTGCCGCGCGACAGTCCTTTGCGCAGGGCTTCGCGCACCGCGCCCTCGAGGTCGCGAAAGGTCTCCGGCAAGCGCAGGTGCGGTTCCAGGTAGCGATGATTGACCGAGCGGATTTCCCAGCTGAGGGTGCCGTGGGGGCCGGCCAGCTCGCTGCGGGCGAAGGCCGTCATGCTGTGGACCATCGGGAGACCTCTCGATGCGGATGGCGAAAGGCGGAGGATTGTAAAGGAAAAACCGTCGGCGGGGTTGCGGCGGCAATCGGCCCCTTTTGCGGACAAGCCTTCTATAATGCCCGGCACTCTTACCCCGAAGCAGGATGTACCTACATGAAGCGTCCCAGTGGCCGTGCCGCCGATCAGCTGCGCTCGATCCGTATCACGCGCAATTACACCAAGCATGCCGAAGGTTCGGTGCTGGTCGAGTTCGGCGACACCCGGGTCATCTGCACTGCAAGTATCGAGTCGGGCGTACCGCGTTTCCTCAAGGGGCAGGGGCAGGGCTGGCTGACGGCCGAGTACGGCATGCTGCCGCGCGCCACCGGCGAGCGCAATCAGCGCGAAGCCGCGCGTGGCAAGCAGGGCGGGCGCACCCTGGAGATCCAGCGGTTGATTGGTCGTTCGCTGCGTGCGGCGCTGGACATGAGCAAGCTGGGCGAGAACACCCTGTTCATCGACTGCGATGTAATCCAGGCCGATGGCGGCACGCGTACGGCCTCGATCACCGGCGCGATGGTCGCGCTGGTCGACGCGCTGAAGGTGCTGAAGCAGCGTGGCGGGCTGAAGGGCGGCGATCCGGTCAAGCAGATGGTGGCCGCGGTCTCCGTCGGCATGTATCAGGGGCAGCCGGTGCTCGATCTCGACTATCTCGAGGATTCGGCGGCTGAGACCGACCTCAACGTGGTGATGACCGACGCCGGTGGTTTCATCGAGGTGCAGGGCACCGCCGAGGGCGCGCCGTTCCAGCCGCACGAGCTGACCGCCATGCTCGAGCTGGCCCAGAGCGGCATGCGCGATCTGTTCGAGCTGCAGCGCGTGGCGCTGGCTGACTGAGTGGTGCAGCCATGAGCGATCAGGAGTTGATGCCGTTGCCCAGCCGCGAAGCGCGCCAGTGGGCGATGTTCTGCCATTACTCGGCGTTCTTCTGGTTCCTCGCGCCGATGATCGGCAACGTCATCGGTCCGCTGATCGTCTGGCAGCTGAAGAAGGATCTGGATCCGTTCGTCGATCAACAGGGCAAGGAGGCGCTGAACTTCCAGATCACCTTCAGCATCGTGATGATGATCTGTGCACTGCTCGCCTGGATTCTCATCGGCTTTCCGCTGATGGCCCTGGTCAGCGTGGTGGCGCTGGTGCTGGTGATCATCGCCGGTATCCGGGCCAACGAAGGCAAGCCCTACCGCTATCCGTTCTGCTGGCGATTGATCAAGTAATCGCGAACCGCAGGTGCCGATCGAACCTGGCGCATCCGGCGCCAGGTTCTCCTGCAGTGGACTCTAGACGCTCAGCGTCCAGTCATAGTCGACGATCAGCGGCGCGTGCTGCGAGAAGCGCGGCTGGCGCGGCAGACGGGCACCACGCACGAAGCGACGCAACCCCGAGGTGAGAATCTGGTAGTCGAAGCGCCAACCCAGGTTGAGCATCTCTGCCTGCTCTGTATCCGGCCACCAGCTGAACAGGTCGCCCTCGCGATTGACCTCGCGCAGCGCATCGACGTAACCCATGTTGCCGAAGATCTCGTCCAGCCAGGCACGTTCGGGAGCGAGGAAGCCCGGGCTCTGCTGGCAGTCGCGCCAGTTCTTCACGTCGAGCTTCTGATGCGCGACGTACAGCGAACCGCAATACAGGTACTCGCGACGCTTGCGACGCTGCTTGTCCAGGTAGTGGGCGAAATCGTCCATGAACTTGAATTTCTGATTCAGGCTGGCGTCGCCATCCTGCCCGGTCGGCAGTAGCAGGCTAGCGATGCTGACCTTGTCGAAGTCCGCCTGCAGGTAGCGACCGTAGCGATCCGCCGTCTCGAAGCCGAGCCCCATGATCACTGCCTTGGGCTGCAGTCGCGAATACAGCGCCACACCGCCCTGTTCTGGGATTTCGGCGTCGCAGGCATAGAGGAAATAGCCGTCCAGCTGGTAGGCCGGATCATCGAGTTCCAATACAGAGGCGCGGGTATCCTGCAGGCAGATGACATCGGCATTCTGCGCTTGCAGCCAGCTGAGCAAACCCCGCTGTGCTGCCGCTTGAATGCCATTCACGTTGACGCTGATGATCCGCATAAATGGCCCCTAAAAACACGTCCGTGTATGATAACCCAAGCTCTCTGTAATTGGCTAAATCCGTGGCTTTCGGGAATTTTCTTCATGCAGGCGTACCAGCGCGAGTTCATTCGTTTTGCCATCGAGCGCGGTGTTCTGCGCTTCGGTGAATTCACCTTAAAATCCGGCCGCACCAGTCCGTACTTCTTCAATGCCGGATTGTTCAACAGCGGCAGCGCGCTGGCTCAGCTGGGCCGTTTCTATGCGGCGGCGGTGATGGAAAGCGGCATCGATTTCGATGTGATCTTCGGCCCGGCCTACAAGGGCATTCCGCTTGCCGCCGCGACAGCGATCGCGCTGGCCGAGCAGCACGAGCGCGATCTGCCGTGGTGCTTCAACCGCAAGGAAGCCAAGGACCACGGCGAAGGCGGCACCCTGGTTGGTGCGCCGCTGGCGGGGCGTGTGCTGATCGTCGATGACGTGATCACCGCCGGCACGGCGATCCGCGAGGTCATGCAGATCATCCAGGGGCAGCAGGCCCAGGCGGCGGGCGTGTTGATCGCGCTCAACCGTCAGGAGCGTGGTCAGGGTGAGCTGTCGGCGATTCAGGAAGTCGAGCGCGATTACGCAATGCCAGTGATCAGTATTGTGTCGTTGTCGCAGGTGCTCGAGTATCTGGAAGAAGATAATCAGCTCAAACAGCATCTGCCCGCGGTGCAGGCCTATCGCGCGCAGTACGGAATCTGATCAGGGATAGGTATCTCGCCATGCTCCAGCCGGTAATTCGCTTGCTCGTTGCGCTGGGATTGCTGACCGCGACGCTGGCGGACGCCGCCGAGCTTTATCGCTATACCGACGAGCGCGGTGTGGTGGTGCTTGACCGGCATGGCGTGCCGCCGCAGCACATCGGCCGCGGTTATGAGGTGCTGAACGAGCAGGGGCGGGTCGTCCGGGTGGTGCCGCCGGCGCCCACGGCCGAGGAAATGCAGCGCCAGCGGCAGGAGAAGGCTCGCGCGGCGGCCGATGTGCAGCTGCTGCGTCTATATGCCAGCCCGGACGATGTGGAGCGTGCGCGCAAGCGCAAGCTGGCGGAACTCGACAGCGTCATCGGCATTACTCAGAGCAATCTGCAATCGCTGCGCACGCAGCAGGAAATGCTGCGGGCCCAAGCTGCCCAGCACGAGCGCGCCGGTCGTGAAGTTCCGCAGAATCTGCTGACGCAGATTGCCAATCTCGAAAAGGAGCAGGCGGGGCTGCAGCGTGACCAGGCGCGTTACCAGCGCGCCAAGGTCGAGGCGGACGCGAGCTTCGCGCGTGACCGCAAGCGTGTCGCCGAACTGCTCGGCGAGCGCTGAATCTTCTGCCCACTTCGGCACGGCCGAAATCTCGATCACATGCAGCTACACCCGGGGCGCTAACAAACAAGCCGCTCTGGATCAATGCTTTTAAGGTACGGATGAGTAATCGCCCCCGGGCCTGTACCTTTCGCCGCGAATTTTCGACGGTGAGATGATCGCATGAAAGATAGCGACCTAAGCAGTTACCGGGAGCGTCACAGACCGCGGTCCGCGTTTGCCTCGCGCAGCGACTATCTGGAGCATGAGCTGCGGATCATGGCGCCGCGGCGCTGGCGTCCGAACCTACCATTCCGCGATTACCGCTTCGAGATCGAGGACTGGGTGCCGGCCATGGCCGCCACCATCGGCAAAATCGTGATGGTCGCTGCGGTGGTGGCGGCGTTCGCCGGACCGTTGGGGCTGTCCAACGAGTTCGTCATCGAGAACGTGCGCTTCGAGATGCTGATCGCGGCGATCCTCTTCGTCGTGCTGTTCTCCGGTTTCCTCAATCCCACCGCCAACCTGGCGGGCACCCATGGTCCGCTGATCCCCCTGATCCCGCTGATCGTGGCCTCGGGCGGCCATCCCATGGCGCTCGGCCTGATGGTCGGCTTGCTCGGCTTCGCCCTCGGCGTCGCACGTGGCGGCAGTCTGCTGGCGCGGCTGACCAGTGACGGGGTGTGCGGCGGCTTGCTGCTGTATCTGGGCTTCATCGGGGTGTCGTCGCAGATCCAGAAACTGTTCGCCTGGGCTAACGGCTTCGACATGGGCTACATCGCCTTCGTGGTGGTGCTGTCGACCATCGTCATGTACGCCTACCTCGAGCACATTCGCATGCGCTGGCTGGCAATTCCGCTGGGCTCGGTGCTGGCGGCGGTGATCGCCTTCGCTCTTGGCGCGCCATTCGAGTTCTCCACCGAACCGGGCATTCCCAACCTCAACCCGGCGTATTGGTGGGGTGAAAACAGCGGCTGGCAGCTCGGCCTGCCAGAACTGCATCACTTCGTCGCCGTCGCGCCATTCGCGGTGTTGGCCGTGGCGATGTGGTCGCCGGACTTCCTCGGCCACCGTGTGTTCCAGCAGCTGAACTACCCGCCGCGCACGGACAAGGTGCTGATGGACATCGACGACACCATGTGCGTCGCCGCCGCGCGTCAGGCCGTGGGTACGGCCTTGGGTGGCGGTAACCTGGCCTCGTCCTGGGGCACCTACATGGTGCCGGCGGCGATCGCCAAGCGGCCGATTCCGGCGGGTGCGGTACTGACCGGCCTGCTCTGCGTGCTGGCGGCGATCCTCGGCTACCCGATGGATCTGGCGATCTGGCCGCCGGTGCTTTCCGTGGCTCTGCTGGTCGGGGTGTACCTGCCGCTGCTCGAGGCTGGCATGCAGATGACCCGCGAGGGCAAGACTTCGCAGTCGGCGGCGATCGTGGTGTTCTCCTCGGCACTGGTCAACCCGGTGTTCGGCTGGTCGCTGACCGTGCTGCTCGACAATCTCGGGCTGATCGGCGACAAGGAGCGTGGCCAGAGCCTGAGCCATATGCACCGCTGGGTAATCCCGACAATCGTGTTCATCCTGCTTTGCGCGGTGATGCTGGGTGTCGGCATGTTCCCGGGGATCCCGGCCATGTTCGAGTCCTTCCGCGTCGACCACTGACGGCGCGGGCACGAAAAAGGGGAGCTGATGGCTCCCCTTTTTTTGGTCCGACCGCGGTGTTCAGCGCTGGTTGTTGGTGATCAGCGTACCGACACCAACGTCGGTGAAGATTTCCAGCAGCACCGCGTTGGGCACGCGCCCATCGATGATGTGCGCGCTGGTCACGCCGCCCTGAACCGCTTCGAGGGCGCAGCGGATCTTCGGCAGCATGCCGCCGTAGATGGTGCCGTCGGCGATCAGCGCATCGACCTGGGCGGTCGAAAGGCCGGTGAGCACGTTGCCTTGCTTGTCCATCAGGCCGGCGATATTGGTCAGCAGCATCAGCTTCTCGGCCTTCAGCGCCTCGGCCACCTTGCCGGCGACCAGGTCGGCGTTGATGTTGTACGACTCGCCATTGTCGCCCACGCCGATCGGCGCGATCACCGGGATGAAGTTGCCCTTGACCAGCATTTCCAGCAGTTCGCTGTTGACCCCGGTGACCTCGCCGACATGGCCGATGTCGATGATTTCCGGCTTGGTCATCTCCGGCGTCTGCCGGGTGGCTTTGAGCTTCTTCGCGCGGATCAGCCCCGCGTCCTTGCCGGTCAGGCCGATGGCGCTGCCGCCATGCTGGTTGATCAGGCTGACGATGCTCTTGTTGACCTGGCCGCCGAGGACCATCTCCACCACGTCCATGGTCTGGCTGTCAGTCACCCGCATGCCGTCGATGAAGTGGCTCTCGATGTTCAGCCGCTTGAGCAGATCGCCGATCTGCGGGCCACCGCCGTGCACCACCACCGGGTTGATGCCCACCGCCTTCATCAGCACGATGTCGCGGGCGAAGCCGGTCTTCAGCTCCTCGCTTTCCATCGCGTTGCCGCCGTACTTGATCACCAGCGTCTTGCCGACGAAGCGGCGAATGTACGGCAACGCCTCGGAGAGGACCTGGGCGAATTGGGTGGCAGCTTCACGGCTGAGGGTCATGCAGGGCTCCGCATAATCAGAACGGCAGTTTGAGGTCGGGTGCAACGTTATGCAGCTGCGCGCGGAAGACGTCCTGGATGCGGCCGAGCTCTTGCGCGCTGTCGGCCTCGAAACGCAGCACCAGCACCGGTGTGGTGTTGGAGGCGCGGATCAGGCCCCAGCCCTTGGGATAGTCGACCCGTACGCCGTCGAGCGTGATCAGGTTGGCCTCGCCCCACTGGGCATCCCGTTGCAGGGCGTCAATGATGGTGAATTTGCTTTCCTCTGTCACCGTGATGTTGATTTCCGGCGTGGAAACGTCGCTCGGGAAGGCGGCGAACACCTGCTCGGCATCGCGCTTGTCCTGGCTGAGGATTTCCAGCAGGCGCGCGGCGCTGTAGATACCGTCGTCGAAGCCGAACCAGCGCTCCTTGAAGAAGATGTGGCCGCTCATCTCGCCGGCCAGCAGTGCACCGGATTCCTTCATCTTCTTCTTGATCAGCGAGTGGCCGGTTTTCCACATCACCGGGCGACCACCGTAGCCGCTGATCAGTGGTGTCAGGCGGCGCGTGCACTTGACGTCGAAGATGATGTCGGCGCCGGGGTTGCGCGCCACGACGTCCTTGGCGAAGAGCATCAGCAGACGGTCGGGATAGATCATGGTGCCGGCATTGGTCACCACGCCGACGCGGTCGCCGTCGCCATCGAACGCCAGGCCAAGGTCGGCCTTCTCGGCTTTGACCTTGGCGATCAGGTCGACCAGATTCTCTGGCTTGCCCGGGTCCGGGTGGTGGTTGGGGAAGTTGCCGTCGACCTCGCAGTACAGCGGGATCACCTTGCAGCCCAGCGCCTCGATCAGTTGCGGGGCGATGACCCCGGCGACGCCATTGCCGCAGTCGACCACCACCTTCATTGGCTTGGCCATGGCGATGTCGGTGCGAATCTGCTCGAAGTAGCGCTCCAGCACGTCGACCGGTTCGACGCGGCCGACGCCTTCACTCAGGTCGCCGGTTTCAATGCGCTGGCGCAGCGCCTGGATCTGCTCATTGGCCAGGGTGTCGCCGGCGATGACGATCTTGAAGCCGTTGTAATCCGGCGGATTGTGGCTGCCGGTGAGCATCACGCCGGATTTGCCGGCGAGGATGTTGGCCGCGTAGTAGAGCACCGGCGTCGGCACCATGCCGATGTCGCTGACCGTGCAGCCGCTGTCGACCAGGCCCTGGATCAGATGCTGGACCAGTTCCGGGCCGGATAGACGACCGTCGCGGCCGACCGAGACATTCGGCTCGCCCTGGGCGAGGCTCTGCGAGCCTACGGCGCGGCCGATCCAGTAGGCGGTCTCGTTGGTCAGGCTGTCGCCGACAATGCCGCGGATGTCGTAGGCGCGAAAGATGCTGGCGGGCAGTTTGGGGGCTTTGGCGCTGCTCATTGCGGTTTCTCGCTCCTTGGTGTCGAGGCCGAACAGGTCCAGGTCCTCGTCGAGAATATCGATGTCGAGAATGTCGGTATCCGGCACGCGCGGATCGACATACTCCTTGGTCGGTCGGACGGCAGGCGCCGCCGCGGCTTGCGTGACTGCCGGTCCGACGGGGCGAAGCGGCAGGCGGGCCATGTTCCGTGCCAGCGCGTCGAGCGCCGGCAGGCTCAGGGACGGTTGTTGGATGGCCCGGCCGCTGGAGAGTTCCTGCACGAGGCGGTTGATCTGCAGCACGTCATCACGCAGGCGCCGCTGCTGGGCGCTGGCGAGGAACTGCAGGCCGAGCAACAGGCCGATGAGCGCCAGCAACGCAGCCCCCATCAATATCAGCGGCGAGGCGCCGGTCGCGGTCGTGGCGGGCTGGAAACTGAGCTTCCAGTGCGGATTGCCGCTGGCCAGCGGCAGCAGCGGTCCGTTGCCGCTACCCTGCTGGAGCAGCACCTTCTCGGGCGAGTTGTCGAACTGCTGCGTCAGACGCAGCTGGCCTGCATCGGCCGGCACGCGCGGCAGCGTGGCGAGCAGGCGGTCGAGCTCGATGACGCGCAGCAGTGTGCCCTGGACGGCCTGCTCGGCGGAGGCGCGCAGCGGCGCCGCGCTGTAGAGCAGCCAGCGCTTGCCGACCTGAAAGGCCTCGACGGGCGGGGCGTCCCCGCTCTCGGCGCGCTGCAGCAAGTCCAGTGCGGCAAAATTAATCGGCCCCGCACGTTCGGGCGTCGGGCGGCCGCGGCCGCGTGCGCTGAGATGTGCATCGACGACACCCGGTTGCTGGCGCAGCGTCTGCTCGAGAGCGGCGATCTGTTCGGCTTGCTCGCTGCGCAGCGCCTCGAGCAGTCGCGGGTCGGCGGCGATGGCCTGGGTATCGGCCTGTAGCTGGCGCACGGCCTGTTGCAGCGCGCTGGCCTGGCTCTGCCCCCAGGCTACGGCAAGCTCGGTCTGTTGCTGACGCTGGGCGTCCTGGAGGCCGAACCACAGCAGTGCGGCCGCGGCACCCAGGCCGAGCAGGCCGGGGAGCAGCCCGTTCAGCAGCAGGTTGGGGGCTGCGCGGGTGGGGCGTTTGTTGTCGGCGTTTGCCGGGGTCAACAGGTCCGGTTCCTTGGCGGTACGCTTGAAGAGTGCCATGAGGCTCCTCGATTCATCCTGAAAGGGGGGGCGTTGGATCAATGGCTGCCGGAGTGTCCGAAGCCGCCGGCACCGCGGTCGCTGCTGTCGAACTGTTCGACCAGCTCGAAGCGCGCCTGCACCACCGGCACCAGCACCAGCTGCGCGATGCGCTCGCCGACGGCGATGGTGAAGTCGCTCAGGCCGCGGTTCCAGCAGGAGACCATCAGCTCGCCCTGGTAATCCGAGTCGATCAGACCGACCAGGTTGCCGAGCACGATGCCGTGCTTATGGCCCAGGCCCGAGCGCGGAAGGATCAGCGCCGCGAGCCCCGGATCGGCGATGTAGATCGAAAGGCCGGTCGGGATCAGCAGCGTCTGGCCTGGCTGCAGCACGGTATCGTTCTGCAGCATCGCGCGCAGGTCGAGGCCGGCCGAGCCGGAGGTGGCGTAATCGGGCAGCGGGAAGTCCCGGCCCAGGCGGGGGTCGAGAATCTTGGCTTGTAGCTGGTGCATGTCAGGCCTGCCTGTAGCGATCGGCGATAAAGGCCACCAGCGCGCGGGCGATGTGCCCTTTGCTGGCCTGGCCGAAGCGGGTTACGTGCTGCTGGCGATCGATCACGCTGACCGCGTTTTCTTCGCTGTTGAAGCCGATGCTCGGGTTGGCCACGTCATTGGCGACGATGAGGTCGAGATTCTTGTCGCGCAGCTTGCGCATGGCGTAGTCGAGCAGGTTCTCGGTTTCGGCCGCAAAGCCGACGCAGAAGGGGCGATCCGGGCGAGCCGCCAGGGTGGCGAGGATGTCCGGATTGCGCACCATCTGCAGCAGCAGACCGTCGCCGGTGGTGGGGTCCTTCTTCAGCTTGTGCGGCGCCACCACCTCGGGGCGGTAGTCGGCCACTGCGGCGGCGGCGATCAGCAGATCGCAGGGCATCGCCGCTTCACAGGCGGCGAGCATGTCGCGCGCGCTGACCACGTCGATGCGCTGCACGCGATCAGGCGTCGGCAGGAACACCGGGCCGGTGACCAGCGTGACCTGCGCGCCGGCTTCGGCGGCTGCCTCGGCGAGGGCGAAGCCCATCTTCCCCGAACTGTGATTGGTGATGTAACGCACCGGATCGATGTTTTCCTGGGTCGGTCCGGCGGTGATCAGCAGGCGCAGGCCGCTCAGGCAGCCGTTCTCGAAACAGTCGGCGGCGGCCTGGGCCAGCTCCTCGGCCTCGAGCATGCGGCCCATGCCGATGTCGCCGCAGGCCTGGCTGCCGGAGCCAGGGCCGAACAGGCGGATGCCGCGCTGTTCGAGCAGCTGACGGTTGGCCTGGGTCGCCGGGTCGGCCCACATCGCCTGGTTCATCGCCGGCGCCAGGGCGACCGGCGCGTTGGTCGCCAGCACCAGGGTGGTCAGAAGGTCGTTGGCGATGCCCTGGGCGAGGCGCGCCATGAGGTCGGCAGTAGCCGGTGCGATCAGCACCAGGTCGGCCCAGCGCGCCAGTTCGATATGGCCCATCGCCGCTTCGGCGGCGGGGTCGAGCAGATCCAGATGTACCGGGTGACCGGAGAGCGCCTGCAGGGTCAGCGGCGTGATGAACTCGCGGCCGCCGTGGGTCATCACCACTCGCACTTCGGCGCCATGGTCGCGCAGGCGACGCACCAGCTCGGCACTCTTGTAGGCGGCGATGCCGCCGCCGACGCCCAGGACGATGCGTTTACGATACAGCCGCTGCATAGGCCTGCCTTGTTTCTTGTAGAGGATTGCCGGAGTGAGAACTGCGTCGGAGCCGCGCGGGCACCCCGGAAAAATGACGGGCTAAGATAGCACAGCGCCCGCGACGGAGAAGCGGGCCTGCTCGACAGGGAGGAGACATGAGCATACGTGACTGGCCGACGGCGGAGCGGCCGCGGGAAAAGCTTCTGGAACAGGGTGCGGCGGCGCTTTCCGATGCCGAATTGCTGGCGATTTTCCTGCGTACCGGCGTTGCCGGCCGAAGCGCGGTAGACCTGGCGCGCCACCTGCTCGGCGAGTTCGGCGGGCTGCGCGCGCTGCTCGAAGCCGACCTCGATCAATTCACCACGCATCTGGGGCTCGGCCCCGCCAAGTACGCACAATTGCAGGCCGTGCTGGAGATGGCGCGCCGGCATCTGGCCGAGCGGCTGCGTCGGGATTCGGCGCTGGAGTCGCCGCAAGCGGTGCGCGACTACCTCAAGGCGCGCCTGCGTCACGAGCCGCACGAGCTGTTCGGCTGCCTGTTTCTCGATTCCAAGCACCGGGTGCTGGCGTTCGAGGTGCTGTTCCACGGCACCATCGACGGCGCCAGCGTCTATCCGCGGCAGGTGGTCAAGCGCGCGCTGGCGCAGAATGCAGCGGCGGTCATCCTTACCCACAATCATCCGTCCGGCGTCGCCGAACCGAGTCAGGCCGATCGCCAGCTGACCCAGCGGTTGAAGGAAGCGCTGGCGCTGATCGACGTGCGCGTGCTCGACCACTTCATCGTCGGCGAGGGCGAGCCGCTGTCGATGGCCGAAGCGGGATGGATGTAGGCGCCGTTACGCCAGCAGCGGCACCAGCAGCAGCGGCCCGAGCGCCAGCAGCACGAAGCGGCCGTTCCAGCCGAAGGCGATGCGCCAGGGCGACAGCCCGGCATGTCGCGCCAGCATCAGTGCGGAGGGGCCGTAAGGCGACAGCAGCATCGCCAGCGAAAAGCCGGCGAGCAACGCTACCGCCGGCTGCATGACGGCCACGCCCTGTGCGGCCAGTTGCGCCAGCAGCGCGGCGCACAGGTTCAGGGAAATGATCGGCGCGACGCCAAGCAAGGCCAGCGCGATGACCGCAAGCATGCCGGCACTGCCGAGGCCGAACAGCGCCAGCGGCGAGGTGCCGACGTGAACGACCAGCGCGTCGACCGGTACCAGCGCGGCGACGAGCCCACCGAGCACAGCCGAACAGGCGAAGATGAACGTCTCGTTGCGCATGCCGGCGAGGGTGTCGCGAACCTGGCTGTGAATCGCGCCGAGCCCTTCTCCCTGCGTGTGCAGCATGCCGAGTACCGCCAGCGGTACCAGCAGCATCGCCGCCTGAGTGGCAGACAACGGGGTAAAAACCGCCAGCAGGGCGATCAGCGCGATACCCAGCAGACTGCCGAGCAGCAGGCTGCGCAGTGGCTGCGGTGGTTCCGGCGTATCGCTGGCGCCGGTGCGACGCAGCTGCCGCAGTCGGCGGTTCTCCAGCGGCCAGCCGATCAGCAGCAGGAGCAGGGCGGCGAGCAGGCCGAACGGCAGCAACGCCTGCCAGCTCAGTCCGGGTAATTCACGCGTGAGAATGGCCACCGCGACGCTGGTCGGTGCCAGCAGCGGCACCAGGGCGAAGCCGCGCAGTGCGCTGACCATCACTGCGCGTCGCCCTTCGCGGCGCTGCGTCTCGCTGTAGCCGCCGTACTGCAGGTGGCGCTCGAGCGAGCCGCAGACCAGCGAAAGCATGCCGAAGCTGAGGATCGAGCTGATCGTCAGGGTGCTCAGCAGATAGCTCGGATACAGCAGCGCGGGTGGCCCGGCCAGCAGCCGTCGATGCAGCTCGCCGAGCGGGCGCAGGCGCTCGGCCAGGCAATGCATCAAACCCAGCGCGCCGACGAACGCGCCGTAGTACGCAGCCGCGGCAAGCAGACGCTGGCCCTGTTCCCAGCTGGCTGCGCCGCTCAGCAGCCAGTAGCCGAGCAGGGCCAGCGTGACCAGGGCGAGTCGGCGTGGGTACGGCATCAGCGAACGCCGGTGCCAGATGAAGAACAGACTCAGCAGCACTCCGCTGGCGACACTCAGCGGGCGCGTCTGAGTCGCCAGTGCGAGCAATTCACAGAACAGTGCCAGTGGCAGCAGGGCGGTCATGTTCGCGGTGCGTCTCGATAATCGGTGAAACTTGCCCGGCAAAGCGTGCACGGGTGAGGCGGGTGTGCGAGCTGGCGTCCAGGCTGGCAGTGTCCGAGCGCTCGGTCAATTAAGCAGAACGTTATTCCGCACGGTGAAATGCCTTTGCATCGCCTGAAGCCACTGGACGCCGATTTCGATATCCGACCGGCGGAGCGAAGGCGGCGGCATGGCTTGGCTGCCGCGACACAGGCGGTTCGTCCGTGTGCCACGCGTCTTGCGCGAGCGCGGGTGCGGCGCGCCGTCGGCACTTTGCTACTAAGGCACTACTGACTTTCGTCGCGAAATATGGGTAAAACGCTTGGCCGATCGACAAGAACAAACAGAGGCCGTCCATGCGATCTTCCCCTCGCCTTAACGCGCGCGCCTGCCTGCTGCACGCTTTGGCCATCTGCGCTGTGCTGCTGCTCCACTACGCAATCACGCTGCCGTTCCCGCTGCTGGCTGCACTCATCCTTGGGGTGGCGCTGGTGCCCTGGTTCGGTGTCTGGCGTGCGGGCGATGAGACGAGCAGTGCGGCTGGGGCCGAACCGCAGGCCTTCACCGAACTGAGCAAGAATCTCTCCCGGCACACCTGCCACAACGCGCTGTCGGCCGCCCAGGTGGCCTTCAGCGCCGAGCAGCTGGCCGGCCGGCTGCAGTCGCAGCTGCAGGCGGTCAGCGAGATCGCCAACGGCGCCGAGGCGATGGCCGCCACCGGACAGGACAGCGCCGAGCGCGCCCGTCATACCCTGGAAGCAGCGCAGGCGGTGCGGCGTAGCAGCGATGCCGGGCAGACCGAACTGTTGCAGGCCATCGCCCGCATGCAGCAGCTCAGTGCGCAGACCCAGTCCAGCCGCGAGCTGATCGACGGTCTGTCGGCGCGTACCGAGGAAATTCGCCAGATCACCGATGTGATCCAGTCCATCGCCAGCCAGACCAATCTGCTGGCGCTCAACGCCGCCATCGAAGCGGCCCGGGCCGGCGAGGCGGGGCGCGGCTTCGCCGTGGTGGCCGACGAGGTGCGCAACCTCGCCGCGCGGACCTCCAGCGCAACCGAGGAAGTCGGGCGCATGGTCGCCGATATCCGCGAGCAGAGCGGCGCCGTGGTCAGCCATATTCAGCAGCAGGCCAGCGAACTGGACGAAGCCGCCGAGCAGATTGCCGGTACCGGCCAGCAGCTGACCGGCATCACCGAACTGGCCGGCGGCGTGGAGGCTCAGGTCGCCGAAATCACCTCCGGCACGGCCAGCAACCATGAACGGCTGACCGCGTTGTTCGTCGCGCTCGACCAGCTGCGTGCCGATGCGCTGGACAGCGAACAGCAGACCCGCCAGCTGGAGCAGGCCGCCGAACGCCTGGTGGCGCAGGCCGAGAGCGCGAGCGAGCGCCTCGCCGAGGTACAGCTCGACGACTATCACCAGGCGATCTACGACCTTGCGCGCCAAGGGGCCGCGGATATCGCGGCGCGCTTCGAGGCGGATATCGACGCCGGCCGCATCGCCGTCAACGACCTGTTCGACCGCAACTACCAGGCGCAGCCGGGTACAGATCCGTTGAAGTACCACACTCGCTTCGATAAGTACGCCGATGGCGTGCTGCCGGCGATTCAGGAGCCGCTGCTGGCGCGCCACGATGCGATCGTCTACGCCATCGCCACCACCCCGGAAGGCTACGTGCCGACCCACAACACTGCCTTCAATCATCCGCCGGTGGGCAATCCCGAGATCGACCGCAGCCGCAGTCGCAGCAAGCGGCTGTTCAACGACCGTACCGGCGGACGCTGCGGCAGCCACCAGCGCAACGTGCTGCTGCAGACCTACAGCCGCGACACCGGCGAACTGATGCACGACCTCTCGGTGCCGATCATGGTCAAGGGGCGTCACTGGGGCGGGCTGCGCCTGGGCTATCGGCCGGAGGCGCAGGCCTGACGGCGGCTCAGGGCGCCAGCGCCATCCACTGATCGCTCAGGCTGCGGGTGTGGCGGTCGACCATGATCGGCGCGAACGGCCGGCCCGAGGCGGTGGAGAAGTTGTTGCTGCCGCTGTTCATGTCCTGCAGCGCCACCTTGAGAAAGCTCCAGCGCGTCTTGACCCGGGCTAGCGCCGGGTCGCCGCGCTCGCCGAGCTGCGCCAGTTGCGCGTCGATGGCCGGCACCAGCTGCCGTTCGTCCTGGCCGAGGTAGGTGTCGGGCTGCTCGCGGGCCGTCTCGAAACTGCCGATGTAGGCGCGGCTGAGGTATTGCACGGCGAGGTATTCGACTTTCGCCGGCAGCTCGGCGTGGGCCTCGACGCCCTGCTGGCCGCGTACGGCAGTGAGGAACTCGCGCAGTGCCTTGCTCATTTCCAGCGGCCAGCCCCAGGGCATGTCGTCTTCGCCGCGACCGAAACCGGCACCTTCGCGCAGCCTGGCCTGTAACTGGCGGTGGCTGTCGCGCAGCGCGCTGGTGGGATTCGCAACACCCTGCAGGGCCTCGTTGAGCGCCAGGATGTCAGCTTCCATCCGCGCCAGGTGGGCTTTCTGGAAGCCTTCGCCGCGATACAGCAACAGGCTGCTGGTGGCGCGACTGGCGTGGATCTGCAGTTTTTCCAGCGCGGACAGTGTCTGGCTGTGGGACTGGCCGGGCAGCCAGGCGACGATCAGGGCGAGCAGCCATATCCATGTGCGATGGCGCATTGTTGTGCTCCTTTGTTGTTTTTATCGAAGCGGATGCCTGCTTGTTGCAGTTGGCTTCCAGAGCCTAGCGGACCAGTGGCCAAGTGGTATCACCCCAAAGTGTGATTCGCCGCTGAGCTGCCGGACGGCCAGCGACAGGGGTGGTGCTCAGAGCATCCGTTCCAGGCCAACGACATCGGCCAGCCAGGCGTTCAGGCGGCGCCAGAATCCGCCTGGCTCGCGCTCGAGAACGATGCGCCGGCCCTGCTCCTCGGCGATCCATACCAGCTGGCGGGTATCGCCGCGCCGGGCCAGCTTCACCTCGTAGCTGCTTGCCGGTGCCATGCCCTCGAGCGTCAGTCGGTGCACCTCACGGGCCAGCGTCGGGCTCTGTGCGAGGATGCCGACTTCGCTGTTCCACAGTACCGAGCGCGGGTCGAAGTTGAGCGAGCCGATGAACACCCGTTTGCGGTCGAACACCGCCGCCTTGCTGTGCAGGCTTGATTCAGACTCGCCGAAGAAGCTGTAGGAGGACTTCTGGTCGGGCTGGCGGCGCAGTTCGAACAGCTGCACGCCCTGTTCCAGCATGCGTCGACGGTAGGGTGCATAGCCGCCATGCACGGCCGGCACGTCGGTGGCTTCCAGCGAGTTGGTGAGGATGCGGATGGTCACGCCATCGCGGTGACGCTCGGCCAGGTAGTCGACGCCGCTGTCGGTGGGCACGAAGTACGCCGACACCAGCATCAGCTCATCCTGCACCGCGGTCAGTGCCGGCGCCAGCTGGGTGGTCAGCAATTGCGTGGGCGGGCCATCGGCCAGGAGTTTGTCGGGGTCGTCCCAAAGCGCCGCGGCGGGCGCCCAGATCAGTTCATCCAGCCAGCGCTGCAGTTGCGGCTCGCGCTGGTAGCGGATCAGCCGGCGGTACAGCGGGCCATCGTCGCGGCGCGCCTGCTGCAGATACTGCTGGAGCTGCTCGCGCGCCTCGCTCAGCTTGCGCCGTGCCGGCGGTCGCCAGAAGAAGTGCTGGATCGGCACGCTTAGCTGGTGATTCCAGTATTGGTCGAAGCTGTCCGCAAGCTGCCGCGCCACCGGGCCGGCGGCGAGCAGGTCGATGTCGGTGAAATTCAGGCTGCGATCGGCGTCGAAATACTCGTCGCCCAGATTGCGTCCGCCAACGATCGCCAGGCTGCTGTCGACCAGCAGCAGCTTGTTGTGCATGCGCCGGTGCTGCTGCGATAGATGCAGCAGCCGCCCGAGCGTACGCGTGACCGGGTTGCTGCGGCCGGCGCGCAGCGGGTTGAACACGCGGATCTGCACATTCGGATGCGCTGCCAGTGTGGCGATGCGGTAGTCCTGCCCGTCGCTGGTGGTGTCGTCGAGCAGCAGCCGGACGCGCACGCCACGGTCGGCGGCGCGCAGCAGCTCGTCGACCAGTAGGCGCGTGGAGAGGCCGTCATGCACGATGTAGTACTGGATATCCAGGCTGCGCCGCGCGGCACGGAACAGCTCGGCGCGGGCGGCGAACGCCTCGCTGCTCTCAGGCAACAGGCGCAGGCCGGAATGACCCTCCGGCTGCGCGGCTGCCAGCCTCTGCACCTGCCGGCCGAGCGAGGAGTCCGCCGGCGCCGTGGCGTGGGAGGGCGCCGGCGCAGGCTGGCTGGCACAGCCGGCAAGCGACAGCAGTAGGATCAGCAGCAGGAGCGCTCGCACGGTGTTCCCTTCCGGTCCGGTCACGTGCAGCTTAGACGTCGCGCCGTCAGAAGCGATCCTTCAACCGATACCAGAGCATGCCCAGCGCCAGCAGCGGCGAGCGTAAGGCCGGGCCGCCGGGGAAGGTCGGGTGCGGCACGCGGGCGAACAGATCGAAGCCGTGGCTCTCGCGCCCGGCGATGGCTTCGGCGAGCAGCCGGCCGGCCAGATGGGTGGCGTTCAGGCCGTGGCCGGAATAAGCCTGGGCGTAGTAGACGTTGGGCTGCTCCGGCAGCCGGCCGATCTGCGGCAGACGGTTGGCGCCGATGCCGATCATGCCGCCCCACTGGTACTCGATGCCGATACCCACCAGCTGCGGAAACACCGCGAGCATCTTCGGCTGCATGTAGGCGGCGATGTCCTTGGGATCGCGCCCGGAATAATGGCAGGCACCACCGAACAGCAGTCGCCCGTCGGCTGAGAGACGGAAATAGTCGAGCGCCACGCGCTGATCGCAGACCGCCATGTTCTGCGGCAGCAGTTCGTGGCACAGCGCCGCCGGCAGGCGTTCGGTGGCGATGATGTAGCTGCCGGCCGGCAACACCTTGCCCGCGAGCTTGGGCTGCAGGCCGTCGAGATAGGCATTGCAGGCCAGCACCAGCTGGTTGGCGCGCACCACGCCGTGGGCGGTGTGGACCTTTACCTGCGTGCCGTACTCGATGCGTTCGACCGCGGAATCCTCGTGCAGGCGCACGCCCAGGGTCTGCGCCACGGCCGCCTCGCCGAGCGCCAGATTGAGCGGATGCAAGTGCCCGGAACCCATGTCGACCAGCCCGCCGATGTAGCGCTGCGAGCCGATCACCGTCGGCAGGTTGGCTCGCGAGATGCGCTGCAGCGGATGCGCGTAGCCCAGACGCAGCAGGTCGGCGTAGTCCTGCTCGAAGCCTTCCAAATGGCGCGGCTTGGTCGCCAGGTCGCAATAGCCCCAGGTCAGGTCGCAATCGATGGCGTGCCGCTCGATGCGCTGGCGGACGATCTCGACGGCTTCGAAGCCCATGCGCTTGAGTTCGTCGACGCCCTCTTCGCCGAGGATCGGCCGGAACTGCTCGACATCGTGGCCGACACCGCGGATCAGCTGGCCACCGTTCCGACCGCTGGCACCCCAGCCAATATGCCGGGCTTCGAGGAGGATGACCGACAGCCCTCGCTCGGCGAGTTCGATGGCGGTATTCAGCCCGGTAAAGCCGCCGCCGACGATGCAGACGTCGGCGCGGGCCTCACCGGCGAGCGCGGCGAAACGCAGCGCACGGTTGGCGCTGGCGGCGTAGTAGGAGGGGGCGTGAACGTCTTGGCGGGAGGTGTTCTGAGTCATCGGTTCGGAATGGATTCTCTGCGGGGTTCAGGGGGAGGTCACGGTTCGGCACTGCAGCGAGCAAAGCACGCCCGGCGCAGTTCGGCCAGCGGCCGCGGCGGGCTCGCTGGAGCGGGACGGGCACGCAGGCGCTCTAGTCCGGCACCGGCAGCTCGAGCGATTCCTTCACTTCTTCCATGACGATGTAACTCTTGGATTCGCGCACGTGCGGCAGTTTCAGCAGGATGTCGCCGAGCAGCTTGCGGTAGGAGGCCATCTCCGAAATGCGCGCCTTGACCAGATAGTCGAAGTCGCCCGACACCAGGTGGCACTCCAGCACGTGCGGCAGCCGCAGCACGGCGCGGCGGAAGTCCTCGAAGGTATCGCCGGACTTGTAATCCAGGCTGATCTCGACGAACACCAGCAGGTTGGCGCGCAGCAGTTGCGGATTGAGTCGTGCGTGGTAACCGAGGATCACCCCGTCGCGCTCCAGACGGCGCACCCGCTCGGTGCATGGGGTGGTCGAGAGGTTGACCCGCTCGCCCAGTTCGGTGAACGAAATCCGTCCCTCCTGCTGCAGGATGCGCAGGATCGAACGGTCGATCCGGTCCAATTCCCGACGGGCCTTGTTGGAATTGTTCATGGGGGATGCCCCTCCGGTAAAAGCCATATTGGCGAGAATTTTCGTCAACAATCGCATGATAAACAGTGAATACCACTGAGTCAGCCGTCCTACACTCCGCCCAACAACAACGGATACATCCGGGCGTGCCGGATGGAGGGCGACAGTCATGCGAGTTCTGATCCTGGGCAGCGGTGTGGTCGGCACCGCCAGCGCGTACTACCTGGCCCGAGCCGGGTTCGAGGTGGTAGTGGTCGATCGCCAGGACGGCGTCGCCCTGGAAACCAGTTTCGCCAATGCTGGCCAGGTATCGCCCGGCTACGCCTCGCCGTGGGCTGCCCCGGGCATCCCGCTCAAGGCCATGAAATGGCTGCTGCAGCGCCACGCGCCGCTGGCCATCAAACTCACCGGCAGCCTCGACCAGTACCTGTGGATGGCGCAGATGCTGCGCAACTGCACCGCTGCGCGCTACGCGGTGAACAAGGAACGCATGGTGCGGCTGGCCGAATACAGCCGCGATTGCCTCGACGAGCTGCGTGCCGAGACTGGCATCGCCTACGAGGGGCGCCAGCTCGGCACCACTCAGCTGTTCCGCACCCAGGCGCAAGTGGACGCCGCAGCCAAGGACATCGCCGTGCTCGAACAGGCTGGCGTCCCCTACGAAGTGCTCGACCGTGCCGGCATCGCGCGCGTCGAACCGGCGCTGGCCAAGGTCTCCGACAAGCTCGCCGGCGCCCTGCGCCTGCCCAATGATCAGACCGGCGACTGCTACCTGTTCACCTCGCGCTTGGCCGAGATGGCGCGTGAACTGGGCGTGGAGTTCCGCTTCGGGCAGAACATCGAGCGCCTGGAGAGCGATGGCGAACGCATCGCCGGGGTCTGGATCGACGGTCAGCTGGAGCGCGCCGACCAGTATGTGCTGGCGCTGGGCAGCTACTCGCCGCAGCTGCTCAAGCCGCTCGGTATCCGTGCGCCGATCTACCCGCTCAAGGGCTATTCGCTGACTGTGCCGATCACCGACGCCGCGATGGCGCCGACCTCGACCATCCTCGACGAGACCTACAAGGTCGCCATCACCCGCTTCGACGACCGTATCCGCGTCGGCGGCATGGCCGAGATCGCTGGCTTCGATCTGTCGCTCAACCCGCGTCGTCGCGAGACGCTGGAGATGATCACCGCCGACCTCTATCCGCAGGGCGGCGACCTGAGCCGCGCCGAGTTCTGGACCGGACTGCGCCCGGCGACCCCGGACGGTACGCCGATCGTCGGCGCGACGCGCTATCGCAACCTGTTCCTCAACACCGGCCACGGGACCCTCGGTTGGACCATGGCCTGTGGCTCCGGTAGCCTGCTTGCCGATCTGATCGCGAAGAAGCGTCCGCAGATCAGCGCGCAGGGCCTGGATATTTCTCGCTATAGCAGCCGCAGCGAGGTATCCGGCCACGGTCGGCCGGCTTCCGCCCACTGACCCCTCAACCCCCTGCAATAACCGTCGACCGGGTGTCCGCCACGCTGACACCCGGTCGAGTGACATGGATCTATCAGCGAGCCGGAGCCGCTCATCTGTTCCCCGCCTGGAGCAGCGTTTCACCGGAATGAGCTGACATCTGCAGTCGTTCCTCGTACCTACAAATCTAAGAACGAGATGAATGTAATGAACAAACAATCGATCCAGATTGCGCTGGCTTATATGTCCGTGGTCATCGGTGGCGGCTTCGCCTCCGGCCAGGAAGTCCTCCAATTCTTCACCGGCTACGGGCTGGTCGGCGTCGCCGGTACGCTGGTCAGTGGCCTGCTGTTCGCCTTCCTCGGCATGCAGATCGCCCGCATGAGCTCTAAGATGCAGGCCAACTCGCACAAGGAAGTCCTCTACAGCCTGTTCGGCGCGCGCGTCGGTCTGGCCGTCGACGTGGTGCTGTCATTCTTCCTCTATGGCGTGGGCGTGGTCATGCTGGCCGGCTGCGGATCGATCTTCGCCCAACAGTACGGCATGCATCCGCTGTTCGGCGGCGTGCTGATGACCGTGCTGGTGATCGCCACGCTGTGCCTGAACGTCAAGCGCATCATCGATCTGATCAGCGCGGTGATGCCGTTCCTGCTGGCGATGGTGCTGATCATCACCACCTACTCGATCTTCAACTACAACGCGCCGGTCGAAACCCTCGATGCGATTGCCCGCGAGAACAACGAGACGGTCAGCTCCAACTGGTTCGTCGGCGCGCTGCTCTACGCCTCGTTCAACATCGCCGTAGGTTTCCCGATGCTGGCGGTGATCGGCGGGATGACCAAGCAATCCAAGGCTGCAGGGCTGGGCGGCGTGCTCGGCGGGCTCGGCCTGGGTGTGCTGATCCTGCTGCTGAACGTCGGTCTGTTCGCCAACATCAACCAGCTGCAGGGCATCGAGATGCCGACCCTGGCGCTGGCGTCGCGGATTTCGCCGCTGCTGTCGGTGGTCATGTCGGTGGCGCTGATCTGCATGGTCTATAGCACCGCCGTCGGCATGTTCTTCGCCTTCAGCGCGCGCTTCGCCAAACCCGAGTCGGCACGCTTCAAGGGCTTCAGTGCGATTTCCGTGTGCATTGGGCTGGCGCTGAGCCTGGGCGGTTTCAGCAAGCTGGTCGGCACCGTGTACCCGCTGCTCGGCTACGTCGGCTTTGCGCTGATCCTCGCCATCGTCTTCAGCTGGGCGCGCGGCCGCTCCCGCGCGAACCTCGAAGTGCAAAAACGCGAGCTGAGCCCGCTATCCTGACACTGCCCGGCGCCGGCCCACTGCAGGCCGGCGCCACTCGTTCGAGGAGAATTTCATGCCCATCCAGCGCCTGCACACCACCGCCCGCTACAGCGAGGCGGTCATCCACCGCGGTACGGTCTACCTGTCCGGCCAACTGGCCGATGATCTGTCGGGGGATATCCGCCAGCAGACCCGCGACACCCTGTTCAGCATTGATCGCATGCTGGCCGAGGCCGGCAGCGACCGTTCGCGCCTGCTTTCGGCGCTGATCCATCTGCGCGACATGGACGACTACGACGGCATGAACGAAGTCTGGGACGAATGGTTGCCCAAAGGTTCCGCACCGGCGCGTACCACCGTACAGGCACTGATGTATTCGCCGCAGGTGCGGGTGGAAATCACCGTGGTGGCCGCGTTACCGGACCTGTCCGGGCCGAACCTCTGACAGCAGGTGCACCGGATAGCGCGCCAGCGTGTTGTAAATTCCGAACGCCGTTGCCATCATGACAGCCTGTCGTTTCGCTCTTGATAGGAGAGCTCGTATTGGACGTCGGCGTTCGGCTGCAAACCATCCGCAAGCTCAAGGGGCTGT
The DNA here is from genome assembly GCF_036701605.1 of Pseudomonas sp. FIP_A4. Taxonomy (NCBI): domain Bacteria; kingdom Pseudomonadati; phylum Pseudomonadota; class Gammaproteobacteria; order Pseudomonadales; family Pseudomonadaceae; genus Pseudomonas; species Pseudomonas sp. FIP_A4. Next base: position 338,520 of record NZ_JAYDXP010000126.1, read on the forward strand.
CTCAGCGTGAACTCGCCAAGCGTGCGGGCGTCACCAACAGCACCATTTCCATGATCGAGAAGAACAGCGTCAGCCCCTCGATCAGTTCGCTGAAAAAGGTTCTCGGCGGCATTCCCATGTCGCTGGTGGAGTTCTTCTCGCCGGATTTCGAGCAGGACAGCGACACCCAGGTGGTCTACAAGGCGAGCGAGCTGATCGACATCTCCGACGGTGCGGTGAGCATGAAACTGGTGGGCAAGGCGCATCCGAGCCGGGCCATCGCCTTTCTCGACGAGACCTATCCACCCGGCGCGGACACCGGCCTGGACATGCTCGCCCACCAGGGCGAGGAGACTGGCATGCTGGTCGAGGGGCGGCTGGAGCTGACGGTCAACGGTCAGACCTATGTGCTCGAAACTGGCGACAGCTACTACTTCGAGAGCAGCAAACCCCACCGTTTTCGCAATCCGTTCGACGCGCCGGCCCGGCTGATCAGCGCAACCACGCCGGCGAACTTCTGAGCGGCGCCGCGCAATGCGACAAAGAGTCGCGAGCGATGGCAATTGTTTCGGCTTGTGGGGCTTGCCGTTATACTACCGCCCGCTCGCGAACCGTGGCCGCGGGCGTGTCTAGCCACAATGAGGGTGAAAGGTGAACCTGATTAAGAAGATCCTGGTAGCACAGACTGCCGTAGTGGCCCTGTGGGCAATGAGCGCTCAGGCTGCGACCGACGAAGCTATCGCCGAGCGTCTGAAGCCGGTGGGCGAAGTATGCGTACAAGGCCAAGAGTGTGCGGCGGCCGGTGGCGGCGCTGCGGCGGCGGCCGGTAGTGCGGCACGCAGCGGCGAAGAAATCTACGGCAAGTTCTGCACCGCTTGCCACGGCTCCGGCCTGCTCAACGCGCCGAAGACCGGTGATTCCGCGGCCTGGAGCGCACGTGCCGACGCCAAGGGCGGGGTTGATGGTCTGCTCAAGAGCGCCATCAATGGCCTCAACGCCATGCCGCCGAAAGGCACCTGTGGCGACTGCTCGGACGACGAGCTCAAGGGCGCCATCAAGCACATGTCCGGTCTCTGATCGACAGACGCTGAGCGTTGCACCGACAAAGCCGCCTACGGGCGGCTTTGTCGTATCTGCACATCACTCGACGAACTGCACCTGGCCGTTCTCCAGCGAGGCGATGCGCGCCAGCGATTCGATGCGCAGGCCGGTTTCCTCCAGCTCGCGTCGGCCGCTCTGGAACGACTTTTCGATGACGATCCCCAGGCCGACGACGGTCGCGCCAGCCTGCGCGATGATCGACAGCAGGCCCTTGGCGGCCTTGCCGTTGGCCAGGAAATCGTCGATCACCAGCACCCGGTCGGTCGCCGACAGGTGGTTGGCGGCAATCGCGATGGTGCTCTCCACCTGCTTGGTGAAGGAGTACACCGAGGCGGTCAGCAGGTTGTCGGTCATCGTCAGCGACTGGTGCTTGCGCGCGAAGATCACCGGCACGCCGAGTTCCAGCCCGGTCATCACCGCCGGCGCGATGCCGGACGCTTCGAGGGTGACGATCTTGGTGACGCCGGCATCGCGAAAGCGGCGGGCGAATTCCTGGCCGATCTGCTGCATCAGTCGCGGATCGATCTGGTGATTGAGAAAGGCGTCGACCTTGAGCACGCGCTCGGACAGAACGATGCCTTCGCTGCGGATTTTCTGTTTCAGTAGTTCCACGTACGTGCTACCTCGAAAGGGCCTCGGGCAGGCCTGGCCGGGTCCCGAGCGGGGCGGCGCAGCCTGGAAAGCCGCGCATTTTCGCGCAATCCTGGCGGGCAGTGCAAAAATCCGACATGCGCCTAAATGACTGAACACCTGTAAGGATAAGCCGCCTAAGCTGGAAGGCCATTTCAACCAGCGGGGAATCACGCATGTTGCGTATTGCTATCAACGGGTATGGACGAATCGGTCGTGCGGTCGTGCGGGCCTTGTTCGAGCGTGGCCTGCAGGAGCAGGTGCAGATCGTCGCCATCAACGATCTCAGCGAGCACGGCACGCTGGTGCACCTGACGCGCTTCGACTCGACGTTCGGTCGCTTTCCGCAGCCGGTGGAGCTGCAGGGCGAGGCGATGGTCGTCGGCGGTCAGAGCATCCGCCTGCTCGCCGAGCGCGAGGCGAGCCGGCTGCCGTGGGGCGAGCTGGGCGTCGACGTGGTGCTCGAATGCACCGGCAAGTTCAAGCAGCGCGTCCTGGTCGAGCAGCACCTGCAGGCCGGTGCGCGCCGGGTGTTCGCCTCGCATCCGCTGGATGGCGCCGACCTGACCGTGGTCTATGGCGTCAACCACCAGCTGCTGGGCGACCAGCAGGTGATCTCCAATGCTTCCTGTACCACCAACTGCCTGGCACCGCTGGCCAAGGTGCTGCACGAGGCGGTGGGCATTCGCCAAGGGCTGCTGAACACCGTGCACTCCTACACCAACGACCAGAACCTGCTGGACAAGGCCCACAAGGACCTCTACCGCGCGCGCGCCGCGGCGCTGTCGATGATCCCGTCGACCACCGGCGCGGCCAAGGCCATCGGCCTGGTGCTGCCGGAGCTGGCCGGGCGGCTGGATGGCCTGTCGGTGCGGGTGCCGACGCCGAACGTCTCGCTGGTGGACCTGACCTTCGTCGCCGACCGTGCGCCGCAGGGCGTCGAGGCGATCAACCGCATCCTGCGCGAGGGCGCGCAGCGGCTGCCGGCCGGCGTGATGGAGTGCACCGAGGAGGCGCTGGTGTCCTGCGACTTCAACGGCTATCCGGCGTCCTGTGTGGCCGACCTCAGCCATACCCGCGTGCAGGGCGAGCTGGTCAAGGTATTGGCCTGGTATGACAACGAATGGGGCTTCTCCAACCGCATGCTCGACGTGCTGCTGCACTGGAACCCGCAGCCGGCCGCCTGAGCGGATACCACACCCGCCGTCCGCTCGCGACGCCGCGGCGGGCGGCTGGGTGGTGCTGTCTATACTCGCTGAACCCCAGCGCCATTAACTGCCGGAGAGAGCCCATGAGTCATCGCATCGTCCTGCCGCGCCTGATGGAAATCGGCGCTGGCGCCAGCCAGCAGCTTGCCGTCGTGCTGCGCAGCCTGGGCTGCAGTCGCCCGCTGATCGTCACCGACCGCATGATGGTCGAGCTGGGCTATGTCGATCGCCTCGAAGAACAGCTGCGGGCCGCGGGAATCGCCAGTCAGTGCTTCGCCGACACGCTGCCGGAGCCCACCGCCGCGTCGATCCGCGCCGGCGTGCAGATGGTTCGCGACGGTGACTTCGATTCCATCGTCGCCCTCGGCGGCGGCAGCCCGATCGACTCGGCCAAGGCCATCGGCATCCTCGGCCGCTACGGCGGCGAGATGCGCGACTATCGTTTCCCGCGCGATGTGTGCGAGCCAGGTCTGCCGCTGATCGCCATCCCCACCACCGCCGGCACCGGCTCGGAAGCGACGCGTTTCACCATCATCACCGACGAGACCAGCGACGAGAAGATGCTCTGCGCCGGTCTCGGTTTCATGCCGGTCGCCGCGCTGATCGACTACGAGCTGACCCTTTCGCTGCCGCCACGGGTCACCGCCGATACTGGTCTGGACGCGCTGACCCACGCCATCGAGGCGTACGTCAGCCGCAAGGCCAGCGGATACAGCGATGCCCAGGCCCTGCAGGCCATGCGGCTGCTGGCGCCCAACCTGCGTACTGCCTTCCACGAAGCGGGCAACCGTGCCGCGCGCGAGGCGATGATGCTCGGCGCGACGCTGGCTGGCATCGCCTTCTCCAACGCCTCGGTGGCGCTGGTGCACGGCATGAGTCGGCCAATCGGTGCGTTTTTCCATGTGCCGCACGGGCTGTCGAACGCCATGCTGCTGCCGGCGGTCACCGCCTTCTCGATTCCTGCCGCGCCCGAGCGCTACGCCGATTGCGCCCGTGCGATGGGCGTTGCGGCACAGACCGACAGCGTCGAGGCCGCCAACCAGCGGCTGCTGGCTGAGTTGCAGGCGCTGAACCGTGAATTGCAGGTGCCGAGTCCCGGCCAGTACGGCATCGCCCGCGAGCGCTTCTTCGCATTGCGCGAGACGATGGCGCAGCAGGCGCTGGCGTCCGGTTCGCCGGGCAACAACCCGCGCGTGCCGACGCAGGCGGAAATCGTCGAGCTGTACGAGACGGTCTGGAACCAGGCGTGAACGCCGGCGCCGCGCGGCGATCGTGGCCGTCGGCGCCGTTCACAGCACGTAGAACAGCACCGCGATGAAGTGCAGCAGGCTGCCGCCCATCACGAACAGGTGCCAGATGCCGTGCCAGTGGCGGAAGCGCTCGTCGAAGACGAAGAACACGATGCCCACCGTGTAGCAGATGCCGCCGGCCAGCAGCCAGGCGAAGCCCGCGCCGCCGAGCGCGGCGAGCAGCGGCTTGACCGCCACCAGGACGATCCAGCCCATCACCGCGTAGATCACCAGCGAGAGAATCCGCGCTTCCGAGCGTGGCTTGATCTCCTGCAGCATGCCGAGCAGCGCCAGGCTCCAGACCACGCCGAACAGCGTCCAGCCCCAGGGACCGGCCAGCGTGACCAGGCAGAATGGCGTATAGCTGCCGGCAATCAGCAGGTAGATCGACAGGTGATCGAGCTTGCGCATGATCACCTTCGCCCGCCCGCGCAGGCTGTGGTAGAGGGTGGAGATGCTGTAGAGCAGCACCAGGCTGAGGCCGTAGATCGCCACGCTGACTATCTCGGCGAGCGATCCGCCGAGCGTGGCCAGCACTTGCAGCCAGATGGCGCCCAGACTGGCGAGTACGGCACCGACCAGGTGCGTCCAGGCGTTGAAGCGTTCGCCGTGGTACATCGGGGGGTCTCCGCGCAGATGCGACAGGCCCAGCATGCCGCGTCCGCATGACCGGATACAGTCAAATCGATGAACGATCAGCGAAATGGACGAGATGGCGGCGCCGCGTTGTGCCCGCGCGAGGGCTTCGTTGCTCCGTCGACGCGCGGCTGCGCCGACCTCGCGCCGCCTGTCGTCAGCGCTTGAGCATCGCCCGCATCGCTGCCAGTGCGTCGTTGCCACGCGCGGCCTTCACTTCCACCGGCGCGTCTTCCTGGCCTTCCCATTCCAGGTCTTCGGGCGGCAGTTCGTCGAGGAAGCGGCTGGGCATGCATTCGATGATTTCGCCGTACTGCTTGCGCTTGGCGGCGAAGGTCATCGCCAGGTTCTGCCGCGCGCGGGTGATGCCGACATAGGCCAGGCGGCGTTCTTCCTCGATGGTGTCGGCTTCGATGCTGGAGCGGTGCGGGAGGATTTCCTCCTCCATGCCCATGATGAACACGTAGGGAAACTCCAGACCCTTGCTCGCGTGCAGGGTCATCATCTGCACGCCCTCGGCGCCTTCTTCCTCTTCCTGCTGGCGTTCGAGCATGTCGCGCAGCACCAGCTTGGCGATGGCCTCCTCGATGGTCATCTCGCCTTCCTCGTCGCGCTCCAGAGTGTTCTTCAGCGCGTCGATGAGGAACCAGACGTTGCCCATGCGGAAGTCCGCGGCCTTGTCGCTGGAGGTCTGGCTGCGCACCCAGGTCTCGTAGTCGATGTCCATGACCATGCTGCGCAACGCGGCGATGGGGTCGTTCTGCGCGCACTGCTGGCGCAGGTTGTCCATGTAGCGCTTGAAGCGCGCCAGGCGGTCGGTGAAGCGGCTGTCCATCAGCTCGCCGAGGCCGATCTCGTCGCAGGCGGCGTACATGGAAATCTTGCGCGCGCTGGCGTAGTTGCCGAGCTTTTCCAAAGTGGTCGAACCGATCTCGCGGCGCGGCACGTTGATCACCCGCAGGAAGGCGTTGTCGTCGTCCGGGTTGACCAGCAGGCGGAAGTAGCTCATCAGGTCCTTCACTTCCTGGCGGCTGAAAAAGCTGGTGCCGCCGGACAGCCGATAGGGTATCTGGTGATGCTGCAGCTTCAGCTCGATCAGCTTGGCCTGGTAGTTGCCGCGGTAGAGGATGGCGAAATCGCTGTAGGGCCGCTGGGTTCGCAGATGCAGCGTGAGGATTTCCATCGCCACGCGCTCGGCCTCGGCTTCTTCGTTGCGGCAGCGGATCACGCGGATCGGGTCGCCATGGCCCATTTCCGACCACAGCTGCTTCTCGAAGGCGTGCGGGTTGTTGGAGATCAGCACGTTGGCGCATTTGAGGATGCGGCTGGTGGAGCGGTAGTTCTGCTCCAGCATCACCACCTTCAGCGAGGGAAAGTCTTCCTTCAGCTGCATCAGGTTTTCCGGCCGCGCGCCGCGCCAGGCATAGATCGACTGGTCGTCGTCGCCCACCACGGTGAAGTGCGCGCGTTGCTGCACCAGCAGTTTGACCAGCAGGTACTGGCTGGCGTTGGTGTCCTGGTATTCGTCCACCAACATGTAGCGCACCTTGTTGCGCCACTTCTCCAGCACCTCGGGGTGGTCCTGGAAGAGCTTCACCGGCTGCATGATCAGGTCGTCGAAATCCACCGCGTTGTACGCCTTGAGCGTGCGCTGGTAGTGGGTGTAGACGACGGCGGCGGTCTGCTCCTTGGGGTTGCGCGCGCTGGCCAGCGCTTCCTCGGGGGTGACCAGGTCGTTCTTCCAGCTGCCGATGTAGTGCTTGATCTCGTCTACGCCGTCATCGCCGGCGTATTCCTTCTGCATGATGTCGCTCAGCAGCGCCTTGATGTCGCCTTCGTCGAAGATCGAAAAGCCCGGCTTGTACCCCAGATGGACATATTCCTTGCGGATGATGTTCAGGCCCAGGTTGTGGAAGGTCGATACCGTCAGGCCCTTGCCTTCGCCGCCGCGCAGCAGGCTGCTGACGCGCTCCTTCATCTCGCGCGCGGCCTTGTTGGTGAAGGTTACAGCGACGATGTACTGCGCGCGGATGCCGCATTGCTGGATCAGGTAGGCGATCTTGCGGGTGATCACGCTGGTCTTGCCGGAGCCGGCGCCGGCGAGCACCAGCATCGGGCCGCCGACGTAGTTCACGGCTTCCTGCTGCCGGGGATTGAGTCGGGACATGGACGTTCGGGTTGTGGAAGGCGGGGCGCGAGTTTAGCAGGCCAGCGCCGGGAAGCGGCTCGCTCACGACCGATCGGCGGCCGATCGGCTGGCGGGCCTTGGTAAATGAGATTATTCCTTTATCTTGTCGAGCCGGCCCGCTCGCGCAGGCTGGTCCGACAGCGGACGTTTCCTGCGTCCATCTCACCACGCTCCGGGAGGCTGCTTGTCCGCGCCCATCGCACCCCTGTCACTGTTGCTGCTGGCCGAGCGCCCCGAGTGGGCGGCACAGCTGCGTGGCTGCCTGGAGCAGTTGGCGGATGCGCCGGCGCTGCTGGTTGCCCCGGACTGGGCGGCGGCGCGGGCCACGCTGGACGATGGCGCCCGCGGGCTGCTGCTGACGACGCCAGCCTGTCGGCCGCCCGCGCACGAATGCCCCTGGCCGGTGATCCTGCTGCTCGACGCCGAGCCGGCCGAAGCGCCGGAAGGCGTGCTCGACTGGCTGGTGCGCGACCAGTTCAGTGCTGACGTACTGCGCCGCTGCCTGCGCTATGCGCGCGAGCGCTGCCGGCTGCAGGGCTCGCTGCAGCGCCTGAGCGAGTACGACCCGTACACCGGTGTGGTCAATCGCCAGGGCTTCCAGGCCTTGCTGATGGCGGCGCTGGCCGAGCATCAGGGGCGCGGGCTGGTACTCGGCTATCTGGATCTGGACGACTTTCGCCACGTCAACGATTCGCTCGGCCATCAGGCGGGCGATCGGTTGATGTTGCAGATCGTCGCGCGCCTGCAGGCGCAGCTGGAGGAAGGCGATGCCCTGGGGCGGCTGGGTGGTGACGAGTTCGCCCTGCTGCTGGACGTGCGCGAACGGCCGCGGCGCACCGCCGAGATGGCCGATCGCCTGGTCGAAGCGCTCGCTGAGCCCTACTGGGTCGACGGTGAGAGCTTGATGCTCGGCTGCAGCCTGGGCCTGGCACCGGCGCGCCCGGGCATCGGCGCCGACCCGCTGATGTGGCATGCGCAGAGCGCCATGCGCCAAGCCAAGTCGCGCCAGGGCTGCACCTGGCAACTGTACGACGAGCACGCCAGCCGCGGCGCGCGCAGCCTCGCCGAGCTGGAGAGCGAGCTGCGCCAGGCCCTGCGTCGTGGCGAGCTGGAGCTGCACTACCAGCCGCGCCTGTGCCTGAGCAGCGGACGGATTCTCGGGCTGGAGGCGCTGGTGCGCTGGGCACACCCGGAGCGCGGCCTGCTAACGCCCGAAGCGTTCATTCCGCTGGCCGAGGAGAGCGGGCTGATCGTGCCGCTCGGCTACTGGGTCATCGCCCGCGCCCTGCATGACCTGCAGGCCCTGCGCGCGCAGGGGGGCGATGCGCTGCACATGGCGATCAACCTGTCGTTCCGCCAGTTCCAGGACAGCCAGCTGCTGGCCACGCTCAGCCGGCTGATCGAGGAGTGCGGCATCGATCCGCACTGGCTGGAATTCGAGCTGACCGAAACGGCGGTGATGCGCCGCAGCGAGCAGGTCCGGCGCACCATGGAAACCCTGCGCAAGCTCGGCGTGCGGTTTTCCCTGGACGATTTCGGCACCGGCTTCTCGTCGTTCGTGCACCTGTCCAGCCTGCCGATCGCGCTGTTGAAGATCGACAAGAGCTTTGTCGCCGGCATGGAGGGCAATCGCCGGCTGGTGCATGCGATGGTCAACCTCGCCCGCGACCTGCAGCTGGAAATCGTCGCCGAGGGGGTGGAAACCGCCGCGCAGCTGGAGCAGCTCAAGCGCTTCGGTGCGCACCAGATCCAGGGTTATCTGGTCAGCCGGCCGTTGCCGCTGGCCGAACTGGCGGTCTTCATGCGCGGCGAGCGCCGCGCCGGGCTGGCGCACTGAGCCAACCCGACGCCTTGCGTCAGCGCACCATGTGCAGGAAGTGCATGTGTTTCTCGTACTGGTCGAGGATGTCGCCGATCACGCCCTCGCGGCTCCAGCCCATCACGTCGTAGTCCTGGCCGCCTTCCTTGAGGTGCACCTCGGCGCGGAAGTACTTGCGCTCGCCGGGCTCGTCGTCCTCGCTGCGCGGCACGAAGCTGGGCATCACGTAGGCGCGTGGCCGCACCTCGTAGAGGAAGTCGGGCTCGCCCTCGTGGACGATTTCGATGCGGATGCGCTGGTCCTCGCCCTCGCTGACCGTGGCGCCGTAGCCCTGCTTGCGAATTTCCTCGGCAACCGCCTCGCAGGCGGGACGCACCACTTCGGCAATGAAGCGCACCACATGGCGGCGGCGCGGAAACATCGTCAGATTGCGCAGGCGGCGCTGCCAGTCGCTGTAGGCGCGCGGCGTGGCCGGCGAGGTGGTGATCGCCTGGTAGCGCAGACCTTGCTTGGTCGCATCGATGCGCAGCGCCTTGAGCAGGCCCCACATCGAGCAGAGCAGGGCGAGCGCAAAGGGCAGCGCGCTGGCGATGGTGGCGGTCTGCAGCGCGGTGAGGCCGTCGGCCAGCAGCAGCGCAATGGCCACACCGGCCATCAGCATGGCCCAGAAGATGCGCTGGCGCGCCGGGGTGTCGTCATTGCCGCCGGAGGCCAGCATGTCCACCACCATGGCGCCGGAGTCCGCCGAGGTGACGAAGAACACCACCACCATGACGATCGCCAGCAGCGACAGCAGCCCGGAGAAGGGGAAGCGCTCAAGGAAGGCGAACAGCGCCAGCGAGCTGTCGCGCTCGATGGCTTCGCCGAGGCTGCTGACGTTTTCCCAGAGGATCATGTGGATCGCCGTGTCGCCGAACACCGTCATCCACAGCAGGGTGAAGGCAGTCGGCACCAGCAGCACGCCGGCCACGAACTCGCGGATCGTCCGCCCGCGCGAGATGCGCGCGATGAACAGGCCGACGAAGGGCGACCAGGCCAGCCACCAGCCCCAGTAGAACAGCGTCCAGCCGCCGATCCAGTCGTTCGGCTCGTAGGCATACAGGTTGAAGGTCTTGTTGACGATGTCCGCCAGGTAGCTGCCGGTGTTCTGCACGAAGGTCTGCAGGATGAACACCGTCGGCCCGACGATCATCACCAGCACCATCAGCAGCACCGCCAGCGACAGGTTCAGCTCGGACAGCCGGCGCACGCCCTTGTCCAACCCGCTGACCACCGAGAGGGTGGCCAACGCGCTCGTCGCCAGAATCAGGCCGATCTGCACCGGCAGCGAGATCGGCAGACCGTAGAGGTGGTTCAGGCCGGTGTTGATCTGGGTGACGCCCAGGCCCAGCGAGGTGGCCACGCCAAGTACGGTGCTGATGATCGCGAAGGTATCTACCGCATGTCCGATGGGGCCGTGGATGCGCTCGCCGATCAGCGGATACAACGCCGAACGCAGCGCCAGCGGCAGACCGTGGCGGTAGGCGAAGTAGGCCAGGATCATCGCCACGATGGCGTAGATCGACCAGGCATGCAGGCCCCAGTGGAAGAAAGTGATCTTCATCGCCTCGCGCGCGGCGAGCACGCTGCCGCCTTCACCGACCGGTGGCGAGAGGAAGTGCATTACCGGTTCGGCGACGCCGAAGAACATCAGGCCGATGCCCATGCCGGCGGAAAACAGCATGGCGAACCAGGTGGTACGTGAGTAGTCGGGTTCGCTGTGGTCGGGGCCAAGCTTGATGTCGCCGTAGCGGCTGAGCGCCAGCAGCACCACCATCAGCAGGATCAGCGCAACGGCGAGGATGTACAGCCAGCTGAGGTGGGCGACGATCCACGCCTGGGTCGTGCTGAACAGCGACTGCGCGTGTTTCGGCAGGGCGACGCTGTAGATCACCAGCGCCAGGATGATGAATGCCGAGCTGTAGAAGACCGGCGGATTGATGGTTGTAGCGGAAGACCTTCTTGCCTCCATGCTGCGCTCCTTCGTGGGTCTGGGGAGTGGCCGCCTGTGGCGAAAGCGCACCAATCTAACATAGACAACGAAACGGCCCCGGTGTCTACGGCGCGCTTGCCGGCGCCGCGCAGCGTGTCAGGCCTGGGCGGCGGGGCGGTATTGCAGCGCTTCGGCGAGGTGCTGACGGGAGATTTCCGCCGTCGCGTCCAGGTCGGCCAGCGTGCGCGCTACCTTGAGCAGGCGGTGCGCGGCGCGCAGCGACAGGCCGAGGCGTTCGCAGGCGTGCTCCAGCCACTGCTGGTCGACGCCGTCCAGCCGACAGTGCTGGCGCAGGCCGGCGAGGTCGAGAAAGGCATTGGCGCAGCCCTGACGACGCAGCTGCAGCTGGCGTGCGGCCGCCACCTGAGCGGCCACTTCCGCGCTGCTCTGGCCATGCTGCGCGGGTGCATTCAGCGAGGTGGTTTCGCGCGCGACCGTCAGGTGCAGGTCGATGCGATCGAGCAGCGGGCCGGACAGTTTGCCGCGGTAGCGCTGGATCTGCTCCGGGGTGCAGCGGCAGCGTCCGCCGGGATCGCCGAGATAGCCGCAAGGGCAGGGGTTCATCGCCGCCACCAGCTGGAAGCGCGCTGGGAAGCGCACCTTGTCGCGTGCACGGGCAATGACGATCTGCCCCGATTCCAGCGGCTCGCGCAGCACCTCCAGCACCTTGCGATCGAACTCCGGCAGCTCGTCGAGAAACAGCACGCCCTGGTGCGCCAGGGTGATCTCGCCAGGCTGCGGCCGGCTGCCGCCACCGACCAGCGCCGGACCGGACGCGCTGTGGTGCGGCTGGCGAAACGGCCGCTGCGGCCAGTGCGCCAGAGGGCCGTGGCTGGCTACCGACTGGATCGCCGCGACTTCCAGCGCTTCCTGCTCGTCCAGCGGCGGCAGCAGGCCGGGCAGACGGCTGGCCAGCAGTGTCTTGCCAGTGCCGGGCGGGCCGGAGAACAACAGGTTGTGTGCACCCGCCGCGGCGACCAGCAGGCCGCGCTTGGCGGCGAGCTGGCCTTGCACGTCGGCCAGGTCCGGGTAAGGCAGCACCTGGCGCAGCAGGCCTTGAGCGACATAGGGCGTCAGCGGCGTGGTGCCGCTGAAATGCGCCGCGACTTCCAGCAGGTGGTCGGCGGCATACACGGTCAGGCCGGACGCCAGGCTGGCTTCCTCGGCATTGGCCCGCGGCACCAGCAGCGCGCGGCCGGCGGCGCGAGCGGCAAGCGCGGCGGGCAACACGCCCTGCACCGGACGCAGCGCCCCGGAAAGCGCCAGCTCGCCCAGGCATTCGAGCCCGTCCAGGCGCTCGGCCGGCAGTTGACCGCTGGCCGCGAGAATGCCCAAGGCAATGGCCAGGTCGAAACGACCGCCGTCCTTGGGCAGGTCGGCGGGTGCGAGGTTGAGGGTGATGCGTCGGGCAGGGAAGTCGAAACCGGAGGTGAGGATGGCGCTGCGCACGCGATCCTTGCTTTCCTTCACTGCGGTTTCCGGCAGCCCGACCAGCGCCAGCGAGGGCAGGCCATTGGCTAGATGCGCCTCGACGGTCACCGGCGGCGCTTCGACGCCGCTCTGTGCGCGGCTGTGGACGATGGCCAGGGACATTCGATCACTCCTTGATCGTGTCGCGGCCCGGTCGGTCAGGACACGGGCGGCGTGAGCTTTTCTTCCAGTTCGGCGACCTTGGCTTCCAGCGCCTCCAGGCGCGCGCGGGTGCGGGCGAGCACCACCATCTGGCTGTCGAATTCGTCGCGGCTGACCACGTCGAGCTTGTTCAGCGCGCCCTGCACCACGGCTTTGAGCTGGGCTTCGAACTCGGGGCGCGGCAGCGGGGTGTCGCCGTTGAACAGGCGCGAGGCCTGGGAACCGAGGGCGTCGAGGAAAGCTTTGGGTGGCAGCATGACAGGTACCTGCATTTGAACGGCCGGCAGTGTAGCACGCGCGTTTTTGTGCAGGCCGTGCCCGAGGCTGCACAGGATTTGCGCAGGCCCACCGGCCTCCGTGCGCCATTCTGGTGCATCGCTGTGCTGCCTTTTCCCCTGCGGGCGCATGCTCGCGGCGCCTGGCGCCTTGCCGGGCGGGCGTTTCGTCAACCTGGCATCGATTCTGCTTTGACCCTCTCGACGCATGCACCAGTGCGGCGCCCGGTTGGATCGCACAACGGACGGGCACGCAGTCGGACCTGCGCCTGGCAAGCAGTCCGGGCGTTACAAGAGCCGGACACCAGCTTAGACTTGCTGCGGGTTCGTACTTCTGGGGCAAGTCCACCTAAACGGGAGAAGTTTCATGAAACTAGTCACTGCCATCATCAAGCCGTTCAAGCTGGACGACGTGCGCGAGTCGCTGTCCGAAATCGGCGTCCAGGGCATCACCGTCACCGAGGTCAAGGGCTTCGGTCGTCAGAAGGGGCACACCGAGCTGTATCGCGGTGCTGAATACGTCGTCGACTTCCTGCCAAAGGTGAAGATCGACGTGGCCATCGCCGACGATCAGCTCGATCGCGTGATCGAGGCCATCACCAAGGCGGCCAACACCGGCAAGATCGGCGACGGCAAGATCTTCGTCGTCAATCTGGAACAGGCCATTCGCATCCGTACCGGCGAAACCGATACCGACGCGATCTAACGCACCCCCAAACGAACCCCTCACGCCCCAGGAGTAACACCATGACTCTGCGCAAATTCGCAGGGCTAGGAGCCCTATTGTCCCTGCTAAGCCCCGGCCTCGCGCTGGCACAGGACGCGACGCTGGATTCAGGCGATACGGCATGGATGCTCACCGCCACCGCGCTGGTGCTGTTCATGACGATCCCTGGCCTGGCACTGTTCTACGGCGGCATGGTCCGCTCGAAGAACATCCTCTCGGTGATGATGCAATGCTTCGCCATCACCGGCCTGATGAGCGTCCTGTGGATGGTCTACGGCTATAGCCTGGCCTTCGACACCACCGGCATGGAGGCGGGAGTGACCAACTTCAGCTCCTTCGTCGGCGGCCTGGAGCGCGCCTTCCTCAGCGGCCTGACGGTCGACAGCCTGGTCGGCGCCTTCCCCGAAAGCGTATTCATAACCTTCCAGATGACCTTCGCCATCATCACCCCGGCGCTGATCGTCGGTGCCTTCGCCGAGCGCATGAAGTTCTCAGCGATGCTGATCTTCATGACCGTCTGGTTCACCCTGGTCTATGCGCCGATCGCGCACATGGTCTGGGGCGGCGACGGCGGTCTGATGTGGGACTGGGGCGTGCTGGATTTCGCCGGCGGCACCGTGGTGCACATCAACGCCGGTATCGCCGGTCTGGTGGCCTGCGTGGTGCTGGGCAAGCGCAAGGGCTTCCCGGTCACGCCGATGGCCCCGCACAACCTCGGTCTGACGCTGATGGGGGCGGCCATGCTGTGGATCGGCTGGTTCGGCTTCAATGCCGGCTCGGCGGCCGCCGCCAACGGTACTGCCGGCATGGCCATGCTGGTGACGCAGATCGCCACCGCCGCAGCGGCCCTGAGCTGGATGTTCGCCGAGTGGATCACCCACGGTAAGCCCAGCGCACTGGGCATCGCCTCGGGCGTGGTTGCCGGTCTGGTCGCCATCACTCCGGCTGCGGGCACCGCCGGTCCGATGGGCGCACTGATCATCGGTCTGGCTTCGGGCGTGATCTGCTTCTTCTGCGCCACCAGCCTCAAGCGCAAGCTCGGCTACGACGACTCGCTGGATGCTTTCGGCGTGCACGGCGTCGGCGGCATCGTCGGCGCGTTGCTCACCGGCGTGTTCGCGGCGCCGGCGCTCGGTGGCTTCGGCGAGGTGGAGAACATCGCGCTGCAGCTGTGGATCCAGTTCAAGGGTGTGCTGTTCACCGTGGTCTACACCACCATCGTCACCTTCGTGATCCTCAAGGTGATCGACGCGGTGATGGGCCTGCGGGTGAACGACGAAGAGGAAACCGTGGGCCTGGACCTCAGCCTGCACAACGAACGCGGCTACAACCTCTAGCGACATCCCGCGCGACCAGCGCGCAACCATCACGCAGCGGTTGGCAAGGGCGCCTTTTGGCGCCCTTTGCTTTTTTCGCGACCGCGCTAGAATGCGCCCGATCCGCCTCCGAGCCCGGGTTTCCAGCATGTGGCAACAGACCCTGATCACGCTGCGCCCGCGTCCGCGCGGTTTTCATCTGATCACCGACGAGCTGCAGGCCGCGTTGCCGGAACTGCGGCGCTGCGAGGTCGGTCTGTTACACCTGTGGCTGCGGCATACCTCGGCGTCGCTGACCGTCAACGAGAACGCCGATGGCGCGGTCCGACGCGATTTCGAGCGTTTTTTCGATCGCCTGGCACCGCAGGGCGAGCCGGGCTACGAACACGATTACGAGGGGCCGGACGATCTGCCGGCGCACTTCAAGGCCAGCCTGCTGGGCTGTCAGTTGAGCGTTCCGGTCTCCGCCGGGCGCCTGGCGCTCGGCACTTGGCAGGGCATCTATCTCGGCGAGCACCGCGAGCAGGGAGGCGCCAGGCAAGTGCTGGCGACCCTGCATGGCATGCAGAGTTGAATTTTTTTTGGCGATGCCAGAGGTTGTGCATCGCTGGGCTATAACTACCGCTTTGGCGAGCCACGAGGTTGAACATGAGCGACGAAGAACTCGAACAAGACGATCTGGACGTGACTGACGAGGAAGACGGGGAGGAAGAGCTGAGCGCGGCCGACGACGGCGACGAGGCTCTGGACGACGAGGGCACCGACAGCGAGCGCGCCACGCCGACGCCGAAGAAGGCCAAGGCCAAGGCTGCCGAGCCGGATGAGCTGCCCAGCCTGGAAGCCAAGCAGAAGGAACGTGATGCGCTGGCCCGGGCGATGGAAGAGTTCCTCGCGCGTGGCGGCAAGGTGCAGGAAGTCGAGCCGAACGTGGTGGCCGATCCGCCCAAGAAGCCCGACAGCAAGTACGGCAGCCGGCCCATCTGAGTCCGCGCGCCAAGCGAAGAGCCCGCCATCGTGCGGGCTCTTTCGTTTCAGCAGCCCGAGCGCCAGTGCCGGAGCAGGCCGGGCAACTCCGTGAGGCTGTGGATTTCGGCCTCCGGTCGGTGTGCCTGTTGCCACGGCAGGTGCTGCGGGTTGTACCAGATGGCGCGGAAACCGGCCTGCTGGGCACCGAAGATGTCGTCCTCGTGGTGGTCGCCGATGTGCACGGCTTCTGCCGCGCTCACGCCGGCCAGTCGCAACGCCTCGCGGAACGGCCGCGGGTCGGGCTTGCCGATGCCCAGGTCCTCGGCACACAGGGCGAACTGGAAGTAGTCGGCCAGCCCCAGTCGTCGCACATCGGCATTGCCGTTGGTGAGCACGCCGAGGATGTAGTGATTGGCCAGCCATTCCAGCGTGGGCAGCACCTCCGGCGCCAGTTCGATCGCATGGCGGGCGTCGAGAAACACGCGGAAGCCAGCGTCGGTGAGCTGCTGCGCCTGCGCCTGCTCGTAGCCGGCATCCGTCAGCGCGTGGAACAGGATCCGCCGGCGCAGCTCGCTGATGCGGTGGCGCAGCGCGGGTTCGCGCTCGATCAGCATGCGTCGGATCGCGCCCAGCGCCTCGATGGGGAAGTCGCCGAGCAGCGGCGCGTTGGTCGCCAGCCAGTCGCGCAGCGCCCGCTCCGCGCCCTGGATGATCGGCTTGGCCTGCCAGAGGGTGTCGTCGAGGTCGAAGGTGATCAGGCGAAGGTTCACGATTCGTCGTCCTGCTTGCGTCTGGCTCGTGGATGCGTCTGGTCGTAGACCTTGGCCAAGTGCTGGAAGTCCAGGTGGGTATAGATCTGCGTGGTGCCGATATCGGCGTGGCCGAGCAGTTCCTGCACCGAGCGCAGGTCCTGCGACGACTCCAGCAGATGGCTGGCGAAGCTGTGGCGCAGCATGTGCGGATGCAGGCGCTGGCCCAGCTCGCGGGCGCCGGCAGCCTGCACCCGTTTGTGCACCGCGCGCTGGCCGAGACGGCGGCCCTGCTGGCCGATGAATACCGCGCCGTCGGCCGGATTGGCCAGCGCCCGCAGCGGCAGCCAGGCGCGCAGCGCCTCGCGCGCCTGGCGTCCTACCGGCAGCTCACGCTCCTTGTTGCCCTTGCCGACGACTCGTACCAGCCCGGCGGCCAGGTCGAGCCGGTCGAGATTCAGACCGACCAGCTCGGACAGGCGCAGCCCGGAGGAATAGAACAGCTCGAGCATGGCCTGGTCGCGACGGGCGATGAAGTCGTCCTCGACAGCACCGTCCAGCAGCTGCATCGCGCGATCGGTGTCCAGCAGCCGCGGCAGGCGCTTCTCGCCCTTGGGCGCGCTGACGCCGCTGGCTGGATCATGCGCGCAGAGGCCTTCCTGATTGAGGTAGCGATACAATCCGCGCAGCGACGACAGCAGACGCGCCAGGCTGCGGCTGGACAGTCCCTGGCGATGCAGTTCGGCAATCAGCTGGCGCACCTGCTGACCGCGCAGCGCCGCCCACTGCTGCACCGACTGGCGCTCGCAGAAGGCGAGCACTCTGGCCAGATCGCGGCGGTAGCCGTCCAGGGTATGCGGCGACATCTGTCGCTCGCTGTGCAGGTGCTGGAAATAGCGATCGAGATCGGTTTGCACGGGGCCTCCCAACGATGGCCGGCACTGCGCCGGCCGGACAGCCTGCCGGGGAACCGCGGAGGCTCAGCGCACCGAGCGTAGCGGCGTGGCGAAGCGCGGCAGCACTCGCGCCAGCACCTCGGCAATGTAACCAAGGAACAGCGTGCCGAGCGAACTCTTGTAATGCTGCGGATCGGGACTGCCGATCGCCAGCGCGCCGAGCTGCTGATCGAGCATGACCACCGCTGCCGAGCCGACACTGGCGCTGTGCTCCTCACCGAACAGGAAGGCCAGTTCGTGGGCGCGCAGCGCGCCGCAGATGGTCTTGCCGCCGGCGAGCAGGCCGCCGATGCTCTGCTGGGCTTCGGCCGGACTGACGCTGCGCCCCACCGGCAGCACGGCATCGCTGAACAGGATCAGGCTGACGTAGGGCACCTGGAATTCATGGCGCAGGCTGTCCTCGACGGCGCTGACCACCTCTTCCAGGCTGCTGGCGTCGAGCAGGTCGAGCACCAGCCGGCGAGTCTTGTCGAACAGCCGGTCGTTGTCGCGGGCGACATCCATCAGCTGCGACAGGCGATGGCGCATCTCGATGTTGCGCTCGCGCAGGAGCTTGACCTGGCGCTCGACCAGCGACACGGCCGCGCCGGGCTGGTGCGGCAGGCGCAGTTCGGTGAGCAACTCGTCGTGATCGACGAAGAATTCCGGATGGGCACGCAGGTAGGCGGCGACGACTTCGGCGTCGGGCAGCGGCGCGGCGGCCGGGGTCTGCTCGGTCATAGGCGAACCTGTCCTTCGAAAACGCGAACGGCGGGGCCGGTCATCATAACGGGCTGGCCGGGACCTGCCCATTCAATGGACAGACGGCCGCCGGGCAGGTCGATCTGCACCGGCGAATCCATCCAGCCCTGGCGGATCGCCGCGACCGCCGCGGCGCAGGCGCCGGTGCCGCAGGCCTGGGTCTCGCCGGCTCCGCGTTCCCACACGCGCAGGCGCGCATGGCCACGGTCGATCACCTGCAGGAAGCCGACGTTGACCCGCTGCGGGAAGCGCGGGTGGTGTTCGATCTGCGGTCCCAGTTCGTGCACGGGCGCATTGTCGACGCTGTCGACGCACAGCACGGCATGGGGATTGCCCATCGACACGGCGGCAAGCTCCACGCGGCGGCCGGCCACATCCAGCGGGTAACTCAGCGCCTCGGCGTCGGCCTGAAAAGGGATGTCCGCGGGCTTCAGGCGGGGCGGCCCCATGTCGACGCGAATCTGCCCGTCGGGGCGGATGTCCAGCTCGATGATGCCGCCCTTGGTTTCGACTTTGATCTTGCGTTTGACGGTCAAGCGCTTGTCGACCACGAAGCGGGCGAAGCAGCGCGCGCCATTACCGCACTGCTCCACTTCCGAGCCGTCGGCATTGAAGATGCGGTAGCGGAAGTCGACGTCCGGATTCTGCGGCGGTTCGACGATCAACAACTGATCGAAGCCGATGCCGGTGTGGCGGTCGCCCCACTGCCTGGCGTGCTTGGGCTGGATGTGCGCGTGCTGGCTGACCAGGTCGATGACCATGAAGTCGTTGCCCAGCCCGTGCATCTTGGTAAAGCGCAAAAGCATCGGGTTGGCCTCAACGGGGCAGCAGGCTTTCGCCGGCGTAGAGTTCCTGCACGCTTTCGCGACGGCGTACTTCGAAGGCCTCGTCGCCATCCACCAGCACCTCGGCGGCGCGGCCGCGGGTGTTGTAGTTGGAGCTCATGACGAAACCGTAGGCACCGGCCGAGCAGACGGCCAGCAGGTCGCCCTCGGCCAGCTCCAGGATGCGGTCCTTGGCAAGGAAGTCGCCGGTTTCGCAGATCGGTCCGACGATGTCGTAACGGCGGCCTTCGCCCCGGCGCGGCTGCACCGCAACGACGTTCATCCAGGCCTGGTAGAGCGCCGGGCGGATCAGGTCGTTCATCGCCGCGTCGACGATGGCGAAATCCTTGTGCGCGGTGTGCTTGAGGTATTCCACGCGGGTCAGCAGCACACCGGCGTTGGCGACGATCGAGCGACCCGGTTCGAACACCAGCGCCAGGCCGCGACCTTCGATGCGCTGGCGCACGGCCTGGATGTAGTCGCCGGCCAGCGGCGGCTGCTCATCGCGGTAGCGCACGCCGAGACCGCCGCCCAGGTCCAGGTGACGGATGTGGATGCCGCGCGCGGCCAGGCGGTCGATGAGCCCCAGCAGGCGGTCCAGCGCATCGAGGAACGGCGGCAGACTGGTCAGCTGCGAGCCGATATGGCAGTCGACGCCGACCACTTGCAGATTCGCCAGCTCGGCGGCGCGGGCGTAGACCGCTTCGGCATCGGCGATGGCAATGCCGAACTTGTTCTCTTTCAGCCCGGTGGAAATGTACGGGTGGGTGCCGGCGTCGACGTCCGGGTTAACCCGCAGTGACACCGGAGCCTTGACGCCCAGCTCGGCGGCGACCTGCTGCAGGCGCTCCAGCTCGTCGGTGGATTCGACGTTGAAGCAGTGCACGCCGACTTCCAGCGCGCGACGCATGTCGTCGCGGGTCTTGCCGACGCCGGAGAAGACGATACGGTCCGGCTGGCCGCCGGCGGCCAGCACGCGCTCCAGTTCACCGCACGAGACGATGTCGAAGCCTGCGCCGAGGCGCGCCAGCACGTTCAGTACGCCCAGGTTCGAATTGGCTTTGACGGCGAAGCAGACCAGATGCGGCATGCCATCCAGCGCATCGGCATAGGCCCGGTACTGGGCTTCGATGTGCGCGCGCGAATAGACGTAGGTCGGTGTGCCGAAGCGTTGTGCGAGGGCAGGCAGCGCCACGCCCTCCGCGAAGAGTTGACCGTCGCGGTACGAGAAGGCCTCCATGATCAGCCTCCTTTAGAGTTCGAAACGGTCTTTGGAACGTTCTTTGGCGGTGGCCTCGTCGTCCGGCAGATACAACGGGCCTTTCTGGCCGCAGCCGCCGAGAACGGAGGCGAGAACGGCGAGCGCGACAAGGGGAAGCAGCAGACGCTTCATGGGGGACAATCCTTGAAAAATCGAATGGCCGGAGTATACCCAGCACCCGGCGGATTGCCTATCGAGCAGCCGCGGCGGCGGCGCCGGCTCGCCTGGTTTGCGACGGGCCTGCTAAGCTCGCGTCCTCGATGCGACCGCCGGTCGCTCGCCACCTTGAGGACCCCCCGCATGAGCCTGAGCGAAGCCCGCTACCACGATCTCGTCGACGCCGCCCAGGAAGAGGTGGAGGATGCATTCGACGATAGCGCTCTGGATGTCGATCTGGAGAACTCCGGCGGCGTGTTGACCGTGCGTTTCGCCAACGGCAGCCAGCTGATTCTCAGCCGCCAGCCGGCGCTGCGCCAGCTGTGGGTCGCGGCACGCTCCGGTGGTTTTCACTTTGATTACGACGAGGAGGCCGCGCTGTGGGTCTGCGACAGCAGCGAGGAGCGCCTGGGTGAACTGCTGGCGCGCGTCACCCAGGAGCAGGGCGGCGAAGCGCTGGCTTTCGAGGACCTCTGAGCGGGCCCCACGCGGCTCTCTTTGCTAATTCGAGCGGCTGTGATACGGTCGCCGCAGGTCACAAAACCCCGCCTTCGGGCGGGGTTTTGCTTTTTTTGCGTTTGGATTTCACAGGAGCGAGCCAGAACCCATGACCAGTGCACCGTCGATCATCCTTACCCAACTCGATCTGCAGCGGCTCGAACGGCTGCTCGACAGCCTGGACGAGTACGGCCCGGCTGCCGAAGCGCTGGAGCAGGAGTTGTCGCGGGCGAAGGTCGTCTCGCGCAGCGAGATGCCCGCTGGCGTCGTGACCATGAATTCGCGCGTACATTGCCGTGAGGAGGGCAGCGGCAAGGATTACCACCTGACGCTGGTCTATCCGCAGGATGCCGGCAAGCCGGGCACCGTGTCGGTTTTGGCGCCGGTGGGCACCGCGCTGCTGGGCATGAGCGTTGGCCAGCACATCGACTGGCCGACCCCGGGTGGCAAGGTCATCAAGCTCACGCTGCTGGAAGTCGAATACCAGCCGGAAGCGGCGGGCGACACCGGCCTGTGATGCCGGCGGCCGCGCGGCGCGCTCAGAGCTGCGCCAGCGCGGCGTTCAGCGCGGCTTCGAGCCGCGCCTTGTAGCGCAGCAGCTGCACCGTCTGGCTGCGGCCGCTGCCATGCATGCCCGAGAGATCCAGGTCGGTGATGTAGCAGGGGTAGCGCTCGCCATCGCGGCGCTGCGACAGAATGTGTTCGGCGACCGCGATACACAGCCGGGCGCCGTATTCCAGCTCGGAAAACTCCCGGTGGTTGCAGTACAGCGTCACCTGCGAGCGCGTCTCGCCCGGTTCGACAATGGCCTGCACTTCGTAGCAGGCATCGCTCGTCCCGCCCTGCGGTAGCGCGCGCCGCTCCACGCTGGCCGACGGTTCGCGCGGGTCGCCGTGCAGGCGGTAGAGCTGAATGTCGAAGGCCGCCTCGCCGTCATCCCCGTGCAGCGGCACACGAGCGTTGCGCCGATACTCCACCGACCTCAGGAAGCGCAGCAGCGGCATCAGTAACTGCTGTTCGTCGCGGCACGGCAGGCGCTGGCACCACAGTGCGTTGCACTCGTCGAGAATGCTCAGCTCGGCCGTCTCGCCGCGTATGCGATAGAACAGCTGCAGGCAGTCGGCGCGCGCCAACGGCAGAATCAGGCGCAGGTCATCGTCCTTGAGCGCATGCCGATCGAGCCGCAGCGGACGATAGACGTGATGCGCCTCGCCCAGATGGGCGAGCAGCGCGGTGCGGTCGTTCAGGCTGGTGGCGCGGACGCTGTCGGGCCGGCGTTCGAGCAAATGGAACTGCTGGCGCACCTGCAGCAGGTAGCGACTGTGCACGCGGGCGAGCTGCAGGCGTGCCTCCAGCAGCAGCTCCTCGACTCGCCGTGCGATGGCCGCCCCGCGATTGCGCGAGAAGCAGCGCACCTGCAACTGCGGGACTCCGTCGCCATCGGCCGGCAGGCTCTGCAGATGGTCGCGCAGGCAGTCGGGCAGTGCATGCGGACCTTCGTAGCGGCTGACGATCAGCTCGTTCCAGCTGCTCAGCTGCACCTGATCGATGCTCAGCACCAGATTCTCCCGCGCCGCGGCATAGTCCAGCGGGTCGCTGTGCGCGCCATCGTCGGGCATTTGCAACAGGGAGCGCTGGTCGAGCGGATCGAGGCCGATGTTGACCAGCAGCAGCACCGTGCGCGGCTGCGCGGTGGCGAGCAGCGTCTGTGCATCGACCGGCGACAGGGGGAGCGGCAATGCCTGGCGCAGCTCGCTGAGCAGGTTGAACAGCTCCTGCTCGCTCAGGCCGCTGTCGCCGGCGAACAGCGAGACACGCGTCCCGGCATCGATCACGCCGTTGCGGTGGCACCAGGCGAGCAACGGGATCAGTTCGCGCGTGCGCTTGAGCGGGGCAAAGTTCGCCCACTCCTGGGCGTTCAGGCTGCCGGTGAACAGCGACCAGCACAGATCACCGGCGGCGTCCTCGCCATGCACCAGCGTCAGGCTGTCCTCGGCCATGTTCGGCGAGATACCGATATTGAGCACCTCGACCTTGCCGACCTTGCGCTCGATGGTGGCGAACAGGCGACGGCCGAGCACGCTCAGGTCGCGGCGGCTGACCGAGCTGGCGGCCTGCTGCTGGCGGGTGAAATCGCTGAGAAAGCGGTAGCCGAGCGCCAGCTCGTTGGCCAGCGCCTGGCGTTCCTGCATGACCTGGCGCACCTTCCACCGGCTGCGGTCGTCGAGCCGGGCGAGCAGGCGCTCGTCCCACTGCCAGTCGCGTACCAGCTGCTCGAGCAACACGCGTTGCCAGCTCTTGTTGCGGTTGCGCGGGGGGCGGCTGAGCGGGCGGTTGACCTTCAGGTACAGGCAGCGCCGGGCCAGCTCGAGGCGCTCGGGTGCGTCGCGGTCGCGCAGGTATTGCTCGATGGCGCGATAGGCGCAGATGTACGGGTCGAGCTCCTCGATCTTCAGTTGGCCGGCGTACACCGCTTGCTTGAACGCCAGCGCCAGGCAATGCACCTGCGGATGCTGGCTGGCGTAGACCTCCACCAGCAACAGCTTGAACAACGACTTGTAGGGCGCTTCGATGGCCTTGTACAGCTGCCAGAGCCCGGCGCCGACGAACTCGCCGGGCGGTATCTGCTGCAGATGGCCGAGATCGAGCACGTCCTCGGCGCGGACGAAACGCCGCTCCAGCAGGGTTTCCACATAGCTGTGGTAGCGGTGTTCCTCGTAGGCCGGCACCAGCCACCAGACCGGCGTGCGACCGCCGAGCCAGATCGCCGTGCGATAGAACTCATCGAGCAACAGGTAGTGCTGAGTGGTGCCGCAGTCGTCGGAGGTGAGCTGCGTCTCGCGCTGGCCCTGGGTGAAGCGCTGCGGGTCGACCAGGAAGAAATGCGCTTCGCTGCCCAGGCTGGCAGCCCAGGCCGTCAGCAGGTCGCATTTGCGGCGCAGTTCGTCGAGCTGGCGGGCATCGAGTGCCGGATCGTGGCAGACCCATACGTCGAGGTCGCTGTGTTCCTCCTGCGCCACGGTGCCGAGGCTGCCCATCAGGTACAGTCCCCAGATCGGCTGGTCCGGGCGGCCGCGCAATGGTTTGTAAGTGAACGAGCGGGTCAGGCGCTGTGCTTCGGCGAGCAATTCGGCATCCGGCTCGAAGCTCGACAGTCCCGCCGGCGTGCTCGCCGCGACATAGCCGGGCAGCAGCGGATGGTTGACGTGAAACAGCAGGGGCAGCAGCTTGAGCGCCTGCTGCTGGCGCGTCGACATCCCCTGCATCGCACGCTCCAGACGTGCCGCGCTCAGCGTCAGAAACCGCGCGCGCAGGGTAGCAAGCACCTTGCGGTCGATGCCTTCCTCGAGAATCGGCTGGATGGGTGGGGTGCGGGTCATTGCGGTGTGCAGGTGGGACGACTTCTGTTCATCGGCCGCTCGCTGCGTGGCTTGAGGCTGGCACATGGCCAGACCTCAAGCGGGCGTCAGCGCCGGCGCTGCCGCCCGGATCGCTGCTGGTGGCGCGGTTCAGGCGCTGGCGGTCTCGCAGAGTATGGTCAGCAGGGTTTGCGCCTGTTCGGCGGCGTCGCGCCCCAGGCTGGTGAGATAACCGCCGTCGACCTGAGTGATCAGGCCCTTGGCATGCAGCCGGGCGAACGCGGCGATGGTGGACGGGCTGGCCTCGTGATGGACCTTGAGGCCTTCCTGCAGATTTTCCAGATTGAACTGTCGAAGGACTTCCAGTTCGGCGACCAACTCAGGGGTGTACGACATGCTCGCTCCTCGAATGGTGGGCCATTCGGCCCTTGCTCGCTGAGTGTAGTTGCTGGTCGCGAGCCTGCCTTGATCCAGGTTCGGGTTCGGCGCGATTGCCGGCCGGTGCCCGCTACGCCTGCTCTGGCAGTTCCGGCAGGTTGCGCAACAGGGCTTCGTAGGCAGCGCCGTCGAAGGGACGATCCTCGGCGAGCATGCGGCGGATTTCATGGGCCAGGGCCAGCGCCATCATCTGCACGCTTTCCTCGCGTTCGTAGCCGACCAGCGTCAGCTTGTTCAGGGTTGCCTGGGCGGCGGCCGGCTCGCCGGCCTCCAGCTGGTTCTCGATGGCCTGAATCAGTGTGGCCTCGGCGAAGGCCTCGTCGTCTTGCTCGATCTCGTTGGACATTGCGCGGTTCTCTTCGGCTGGCGACGGGTTGGCGGTGTCCAGCTGGCACAGCGTGCAGCTGCCGTCGTCCGGTTGATTGGTCTCGATGTAGCGTACCCGCCGGTGAGCGGCCTGGCGATCTGCGCTGATGCGGTAGCGCGGGCGGTCGGACTCGGACATGCGGTTTCTCCTCGATTGTGCGGCTCTCCGCCGCCTGACGGGCCAGCCGCCGGCGACCGCCTTCAGTCCAGCAGACTTAGCGTCAGGCAGAGTACGCCGAACAGGCCCCAGACCAGCGAGAAAATGATCGGCGTGCGCAGCGAGAACAGCAACGTCCGCTTGTAGCGTTTGCCGCCCGCGGGGCTGGTGCCTTCGCCGAACAGCGCCGATTCGTTGTTCGGCAGGATGCCGACGCGTCCCTCCAGCTGCAGCAGCTCGGCCTGTTTCTGGTGCCAGCGCTCGATGACTTCGAAGTTCGAGCGGATACCAGGCATCGCATGCAGCGACGTCAGCAGCCCGAGCAGCGCCAGCACTGCCGGTACCACCAGGCGGAACAGGTTGCCCCAGTCGGGGTTGCTGTTGGCCATCGACGAGGCGAAGGCGATCATCAGAAACGATTGCGAGGCCAGATAGGCGCTGGTGCGCTCGGCCAGCAGCGAGGATTCGAAATGGATTTCGGCACGGTAGAAGAGCAGGCGTTCGCGCGGCGACTCGAAGAGTTCGCCGCCCTGGGTGTCTTGATTCAACAGCAGCGTGCGCAGGTTGGCCATGCGATGTCTCCGCGAATGGAGGAAGGCGGATTCGCCGTCGACTGCTTGTACGTCAAGCGCGCTGCGTGAGAGTTCCTCGACGATCAGTGATCCGGCCGTGCGCGCGGGCGGTCGCCAGGGGTATCGCGGCATTGCCAGAGCAGCACCGCCAGCGCCAGATAGGCCAGCGACCAGCACCCCGCGGCCAACAGCAACCAGGGCGTTGGTTGCAGGCCCAGCATGGCCGGAACGATGCGTGCCAGCGCGGCCAGGCTGAGCAGCAGCGCGAACGGGTGAATCCAGCGCCGCGCCTCGGGATCGCGGAAGCGTTGCACCAGCCGCGTACGTCCCATCACGCCGAAGGTCAGGCTGCCCAGCGCACCGACGCTCAGCGCATGCAGCGTGGCGGTTGCCGGTAGCGTCGGGATCAGCGCGCTCAGACCGAGCAGCAGCAGGCCGAGGACGAGCCAGGCGTAGCCGAGCAGCAGCACCAGCAGGTCCGGTCGTGCGCGGCAGTGCCAGGGCTGCCAGCGCAGCAGGCGAATCCCGCTGAGCACGCTGGCGGCGACCAGCATGGCGGCCGCCAGGCGCTGCAGTAGCAGCCAGGGCAGCGGCGCCAGCAGCAGGGCGAGCGCCAGCAGGATCAGCACCGCACCTTCCAGTTGCGGCTGCACGCGGGCGTCCAGCCGGCGCCCTTCATTCTGCGCGTGGCCGGCCAGCGCCGGGGCGAGGACGCGCCCGCCCATGAAGAACAGCAGGGCGGCGAGCAGCAGCAGCGCCTCGTGCTGCAGCAGACGCAGCACGCCGTAATCGAGACCGGTGGCGGTGACCGCGCTGAGCAGTGCCAGCCCGCCGACCACCGGCGCGACGGACTGGTTGCGCCACTTCTTCGCCGCGCCGACGAAGCGCGGCAGCACTTTCCACGCCAGCCCGGCGGCGAACAGCAGCGTCGCCCCCATCTCCAGCCAGGAACCGGGCCAGAACAGCGCGCCGCCGCGCGCCAGCAACCAGCAACCGAGCAGTGACAGGATCAGCCGCAACGGCTGCGGGCCGAGCAGGTAACCGGCGATCACCGCCAGGGCAAAGCCGAACAGCATTTCCCGCGCATGGCCGACGGGCGTGGCCAGCCCCGGCAGCGCCGGCAGCAGGCCCAGCAGGCCGAGTACCGAGACCGGCAGCAGCACGGCCGCATACAGCGCGGCGGCGGGGAAGAACCAGGCGTTAGCGAAAGGAAGACGCGGTTTGCGCGGGGGCATGGGCGCCTCCTGAGCGGAGCGGGCCGGCGCCCGCTCCGAGGGTGGATCAGCGGCTGGCGAGCAGGTCGCGGCCACGCTGCACGGCGGCACGCACCTGCTGCGGCGCCGTACCGCCGATATGGTCACGGGCGTTGACCGAGCCTTCCAGGGTCAGCACGGCGAACACGTCGTCAGTGATCTGATCGCTGAACTGGCGCAGCTCGTCGAGGCTCATCTCGGCCAGGTCCTTGCCGGTCTGTACACCGTACTTCACCGCGTGGCCGACGATCTCGTGGCAGTCGCGGAAGGGCAGGCCCTTGCGCACCAGGTAGTCGGCCAGGTCCGTGGCGGTGGAGAAGCCGCGCAGCGCCGCTTCGCGCATGATTTCGCGCTTGGGTTTGATCGCCGGAACCATGTCGGCGAAGGCGCGCAGACTGTCGCGCAGGGTGTCGGCCGCGTCGAACAAGGGCTCCTTGTCCTCCTGGTTGTCCTTGTTGTAGGCCAGCGGCTGGCCCTTCATCAGCACCAGCAGGCCGGCCAGCGCGCCGAACACGCGGCCGGTCTTGCCGCGCACCAGCTCGGGCACGTCGGGGTTCTTCTTCTGCGGCATGATCGAGGAGCCGGTGCAGAAGCGGTCGGGCAGGTCGATGAACTGGAACTGCGCGCTGGTCCAGAGCACCAGCTCTTCGGAGAAGCGCGACAGGTGCATCATCGCCACCGAGGCGGCGGCACAGAATTCGATGGCGAAGTCGCGATCGGAGACGCCGTCCAGCGAGTTGCCGGAGATCGCTTCGAAGCCCAGCAGCTCGCAGGTGATTTCCCGCTGGATCGGGTAGGTGGTGCCGGCCAGCGCGGCCGAACCCAGCGGCATGCGGTTGGTGCGCTTGCGGCAGTCGACCAGACGTTCGTAGTCGCGGCTGAGCATCTCGAACCAGGCCAGCAGATGGTGGCCGAAGGTCACCGGCTGCGCGGTCTGCAGGTGGGTGAAGCCGGGCATGATGGTATCGGCTTCGGCCTCGGCGAGACCCAGCAGGCCCTGCTGCAGGCGGGTGATTTCGCCGAGGATCAGGTCGATTTCGTCGCGCAGCCACAGGCGGATGTCGGTCGCGACCTGGTCGTTGCGCGAGCGGCCGGTGTGCAGCTTCTTGCCGGTGATGCCGATGCGGTCGGTCAGGCGCGCCTCGATGTTCATGTGCACGTCTTCCAGGTCGACGCGCCAGTCGAAGGTGCCGGCCTCGATCTCGCCCTGGATGTCCTTCAGGTTGGTGATGATCTGCTCGCGCTCATCGGCGCTCAGCACGCCGGCTTTTTCCAGCATGGTGGCGTGGGCGATGGAGCCCATGATGTCGTGGCGGTAGAGGCGCTTGTCGAACTCGACGGAGGCGGTGAATCGGGCGACGAAGGCGTCGACGGGCTCGCTGAAACGGCCGCCCCAGGACTGGTTGGTCTTGTCGGTGCTCATGTATGCGCTCGCTGAAATCCGAAGGCTGAGGAAAGGCCGCGATGATAGCAGGGATGGCGCGGCGATCGGGCACGGCCGGAAGGGTGAGCTGGCTGGCAAATCCACGCTTTTCCGGCGCTCGCGGTCGGTGGCTGGCTTGCCGATGTCGGAGGGCGCACGGAAACTGCCGGGCGGGCAAACCGACAGGCTGATCAAGTGAAATCCACTGGCGTAACCGACGATTTCTTCATTCCAGAACTGTGCCGCGCGGAGGCGCTGCTCGGTCTGGTGCTGCTGGCCGAGTTGCTGGTGCTGGTGCTGGTGCTGGCCGAACCGATGCAGCCGGGCTTTGACTGGATGCGCCTGGCGCTGACTTCGTTGTTCGTGCAATGGATCGTGCTGCTCTCGGCCGGCACGCTGTGCCTGCTGCGCCCGCTGCTGGCGCAGCTGCGGGCGGCGCTGGCGGGGCTGGTGTGCTGCGTGCTGGTGGTCGGCCTGGCGCTGGCCTGCACCGCGGTGGCCGATATTTATCAGCTCGCCGGACCGCTGCAGCGCGAGGGCGAGGTCAATCTGTACCTGCGCCACGCGCTGATCAGCCTGATCATGTCCGGGCTGCTGCTACGCTACTTCTACCTGCAGAGCCAGTGGCGACGCCAAGAGCAGGCCGAGCTGCGCGCGCGAATCGAATCGCTGCAGGCGCGGATCCGCCCGCACTTCCTGTTCAACAGCCTGAACAGCATCGCCAGCCTGGTCGCGCTCGATCCGCTCAAGGCCGAACAGGCGGTGCTCGATCTGTCCGACCTGTTCCGCGCCAGCCTGGCGCGCCCCGGCACGCTGGTGGCCTGGCAGGACGAACTGGAACTGGCGCGCCGCTATCTGTCGATCGAGCAGTACCGCCTTGGCGACCGCCTGCAGCTGCAATGGCAGATCGACGAGGTGCCGGCGGACCTGCCGATACCGCAGCTCACGCTGCAGCCGCTGCTGGAAAATGCGCTGGTGTACGGCATCCAGCCGCGCATCGAGGGCGGCCTGGTCAGCGTGACGGCGAAATATGCCGACGGCGTGTTCAGCCTGGAGGTCAGCAACCCGTTCGACGAAGCGGCGCAAACGCAGGTTTCGCGCGGTACTCGCCAGGGTTTGCTGAATATCGACGCACGATTAGCGGCACTTTTCGGGCCGCAGGCGAGTCTCAGCGTGGAGCGCCGTGATGGCCGCCACTACACCTGTCTACGCTATCCATGTGCGAGACAAAAGCAGGAAGCCTGACCTCTATGAATGTGCTGATTGTCGATGACGAACCTCTGGCCCGCGAGCGCCTAAGCCGACTGGTAGGTGACCTCGACGGTTATCGTGTCCTCGAGCCGACCGCGAGCAACGGCGAGCAAGCCCTGTCGCTGATCGAAGAACTGCGCCCGGATATCGTGTTGCTCGATATCCGCATGCCCGGCCTCGACGGCCTGCAGGTCGCCGCCCGGCTGTGCGAGATGGACGCGCCACCGGCGGTGATCTTCTGTACTGCCCATGACGAATTCGCCCTCGAGGCCTTCCAGGTCAGCGCGGTTGGCTATCTGGTCAAGCCCGTGCGGCCCGAGCATCTGGTCGAAGCGCTGAAGAAGGCCGAGCGTCCCAACCGCGTGCAGCTCGCCGCGCTGACGCGCCCCGCGGCGATTTCCGGTGGCGGGCCGCGCAGCCATATCAGTGCGCGCACGCGCAAGGGCATTGAGCTGATCCCGCTGGACGAGGTGATTTATTTCATTGCCGACCACAAATACGTGACGCTGCGTCACGCCGGCGGTGAGGTGCTGCTGGACGAACCGCTGAAATCGCTCGAGGACGAGTTCGGTGAGCGCTTCGTGCGTATCCACCGCAATGCGCTGGTGTTCCGCGACCGCATCGAGCGCCTGCAGCGCACGCCGTTGGGGCATTTCCAGCTGTACCTCAAGGGGCTCGAGGGCGAGGCGCTGACGGTGAGCCGACGGCATGTGGCCGGTGTGCGCAAGCTGATGCAGAGCCTCTAAGCGCATTCTCGGTGCACGGTGGCGGCCCGTCGCCGGCTGGCCGTCGCGCCGCGCCGGGTCGCCGGTGCGTGCGGCGGCGTTCCTTGATTCCTGCCAACCCAGCGACGCCGCCGGCCCTGTTATCATCGCCGGCAATTCACTGGTTCTGGATTAGCCCATGTCTCGCGAAATTCGCATCGCCACCCGCAAGAGTGCCCTGGCCCTGTGGCAGGCCGAATACGTCAAGGCCCGCCTGGAGGCGTCGCACCCCGAACTCACGGTCAGCCTGGTGCCGATGGTCAGCCGCGGTGACAAGCTGCTCGACGCGCCGCTGGCGAAGATCGGCGGCAAGGGGTTGTTCGTCAAGGAGCTGGAAACCGCGCTGCTGGAGAACGAGGCGGACATCGCCGTGCACTCGATGAAGGACGTGCCGATGGAGTTTCCCGCAGGGCTCGGCCTGTACTGCATCTGCGAGCGCGAAGACCCGCGCGACGCCTTCGTCTCCAACAGCTATGACAGCCTAAATGCGCTGCCGGCCGGCAGCGTGGTCGGTACTTCATCGCTGCGCCGCCAGGCCCAGCTGCTGGCGCGCCGTCCGGACCTGAAAATCCAGTTCCTGCGCGGCAACGTCAACACCCGCCTGGCCAAGTTGGATGCCGGCGAGTACGACGCCATCATCCTCGCCGCCGCCGGGTTGATTCGCCTCGGCTTCGGCGAGCGCATCCGCTCCAGCATCGGCGTCGACGAGAGCTTGCCGGCCGGCGGACAGGGGGCGGTCGGCATCGAATGCCGCAGCGCCGACAGCGAAGTGCACCAGCTGCTCGCCTGTCTGAATGATCCCGCGACCGCCACGCGCGTCACCGCCGAGCGTGCGCTGAACAAGCGGCTGAATGGTGGCTGCCAGGTGCCGATCGCCTGCTACGCGGTACTCGAGGGCGAGCAACTGTGGCTGCGCGGTCTGGTCGGGCAGCCCGACGGTAGCCTGCTGCTGCGCGCCGAGGGTCGTGCGCCGGCCGCCGACGCTGAAGCGCTGGGCGTGCGCGTCGCCGAAGACCTGCTGGCGCAGGGCGCCGAACGGATTCTCCAGGCGGTCTACGGCGAGGCCGGTCACGCGTGAGCGGCTGGCGCCTGCTGCTGACCCGGCCGGCCGAGGAATGCGCCGCGCTGGCGGCGACGCTGGCCGAGGCCGGAATCGACAGCGCCAGCCTGCCGCTGCTGGCGATCGAGCCGCTGCCGGAAACCGCTGAGCAGCGCGCAACCATTCTCGAACTGGATCGTTACTGCGCCGTGGTCGTGGTCAGCAAGCCGGCCGCGCGCCTGGCGCTGGAACTGCTCGACCGCTACTGGCCGCAGCCGCCGTTCGGCCAGCGCTGGTTCAGCGTCGGCGCGGCGACCGGGGCGATCCTCGCGGACTACGGCCTGGACGTCAGCTGGCCGCAGACCGGCGACGACAGCGAAGCCCTGCTGGCGCTGCCGCAACTGGCTGAGGCGCTGGCGGTACCGGCGCCGAAGGTGCTTATCGTGCGCGGCGAGGGCGGTCGCGAGTTTTTCGCCGAGACCCTGCGCGCGCGCGGCGTGCAGGTCGACACGCTGGAGCTTTACCGCCGCTGCTTGCCTGAATATCCGCCGCATGCGCTGATGGATCTGGTAGAGGCGCAGCGGCTCAATGGCCTGGTGATCAGCAGCGGCCAGGGGCTGCAGTCGCTGCACGCGCTGGCCGGCGCCGCCTGGCGCGATCTGCTTGAATTACCCTTGTTCGTACCCAGCCCCAGGGTCGCTGAGATGGCTCGGCAGCTGGGCGCCCGACGAATCGTGGATTGCCGTGGCGCTGCCGCCGCGGCCTTGCTGGCGGCCGTACGCAGCACACCGCGGCCTGCCTTCTGAAGCAAAGGATGGAAATGTGAGCGAAACAGACAAGAACGAGCCGCTGCAATCCCCGGCCAGCACGCCGGATCCCATCGCTAACGACGCCCGCAAGAATGCCCCGGCCAAACCTGTCCGCCAGGGCGGCGGCAAGGCGCTGCCTCTGCTGGCCCTGCTGTGCGGCGTCGCCGGTATCGCCGTGGCTGGCTACAGCGTCTGGCAGGTGCAGCAGTTCGCCGCTCGCGATGCACAGCAGGCGCAGGCGCTGCAGACCGCCGACGCGCAGGCGCAGCGTCTGGCCGAGGCCGATCGGCAGCTGGCCAGCCGTCTGGCACCCTTGGAACAACTGCCATCGCCGGCCGCGCTGGACGAGCAGCGGCGTCTGCTCGCCGCCCTGCAGAGCGACCAGCAGCGTCTCTCCGGCCGCGTCGAGCAGGTGCTCGGCGCCAGCCGCGAGGAGTGGCGGCTGGCTGAGGCCGAACATCTGCTGCGCATGGCAATGCTGCGCCTGTCGGCCATGCAGGACGTGAAGAGCGCCGAGATGCTGGTGCACGAGGCCGACCTGATCCTGCAG
This sequence comes from Pseudomonas sp. FIP_A4, assembly GCF_036701605.1. NCBI lineage: Bacteria > Pseudomonadati > Pseudomonadota > Gammaproteobacteria > Pseudomonadales > Pseudomonadaceae > Pseudomonas > Pseudomonas sp. FIP_A4. The sequence continues at coordinate 371,484 of NZ_JAYDXP010000126.1, forward strand.
AAACAGGATGACCCGGCCGCGTACGCCACCCGGCAGAAACTGCTCGAAGGACTCGAAGGCCTGCGCAGCCTGCCGGATCTGGACCGCACCGGGCTGTTCCTGCAGCTTGGAGCCCTGCGCGGGCAGACCAGCCGGCTCAGCGCGCTGGCGCCGGAATTCATCAACGGTGAGGCGCTGCCGGGCGATGCGGTGCAAAGCCGCTGGCAACGCTGGCTCGACGAGCTGATGCGCTACGTGCGCATCGACTTCGACGCCGGCACCAACGTCAAGCCGCTGCTCGCCGGCCAGAGCCTGGCGCAAGTGCAGCTGGCGCTGTCGCTGGCCATCGAGCAGGCGCAGTGGGCGGTGCTCAACGGCAATACCGAGGTTTACCAGCAGTCGCTGGAGCAGGCGCGCAGCATGCTGCAGGACCACTTCAGCGAGGACAACGGCGACGCCCGCGGGCTGCGCCAGCGCATCGAGGCGCTCGCTGGACGGCAGGTTGCGGTGACGCTGCCTGACCTGGCTCCGGCCCTCAAGGCGTTGCAGGTCTACGTGCAGAAGCGTGAAACCCAGGACGGCAGCGAGCCGGCACCGGCGCAGCCGGCGGCCGAGGCGGAGCAGGAGGCACAGCGCACATGAAACGTCTGGCCCTCGTTCTCATTCTGATCCTGGCGATCGTCGGTTTTCTCGGCTGGGCCATCAGCCAGAGCGCCGGTTACGTGCTGATCACCTACGATCGCTTCCGCTACGAATCCAGTTTCTGGGTTTTCCTGGGACTGATTGCCGCCTTCTGGCTGCTTGCGGTGCTGCTGCACCGCCTGCTGGGGGTGCTGCAGCTTTCCGGCGCGCTGGTCAACCCGTGGTCGCGGCGGCATCGCGCGCGGCGCGTCGAGAACGCTTCGCGGCGTGGCATGCGTGAGTTGGCCGAAGGGCAATGGCAGCATGCCCTCGGGCACCTGCGTACCGCCGCCGAGCACGACCGTCAGCCGCTGGTGCATTACCTGGGCGCGGCCCGCGCGGCCAACGAACTGGGCGAACATGAGCAGAGCGACGAATTGCTGCGTCAGGCACGGGAACGTGAACCGCAGGCCGCGCTGGCCATCGGCCTGGCGCAGGCACAGCTGCAGATCGCGCGCGGCCAGTACGCCGAAGCACGGGCGACGCTGAGCGCGTTGCACGACGAGCATCCGCGCCATCCCTATCTGCTGGTGCAGTTGCAGCAGCTCTATGTGCAGTTGGAGGACTGGCCCGCGCTGTGCCGGCTGCTGCCGGATCTGCGCAAGCAGCGCGTGCTACCGGCGGCGCGTCTGGACGAACTGGAGCGGCTGGCCTGGACCGCCGCTGTCGAGCAGGCCGCACAGACCGAGGCTGGCACGGCGGAAGAGGCGCGCCAGGCGCTCGAACAGCGCTGGCAGTCGGTACCCGCTGCGTTGCGTCACGAACCGCTGCTGGTGCGCGCCTACGCCGACGGCCTTAGCCGGCTCGGCGCCGAGGCGAAGGCCGAGGAGGTGCTGTACGCCGCGCTCAAACGCCAGTTCGATGATCGCCTGATCGAGCGCTATGGTTGCGTCCAGGGACGCGATTCGGCGCGTCAGCTGGCCCATGCCGAAGGCTGGCTCAAGGCGCACCCGGATAACGCCGCGCTATTGCTGGCGCTTGCCCGGCTGAGTTTGCGTAACGAGCTGTGGGGCAAGGCGCGCGATTATTTCGAGGCGAGTCTGCGCATCGAGCATCGCCCGCAAACCTGCGCTGAGCTGGCGCGCCTGCTGGCCCAACTGGGTGATGCGCAGCGCAGCAACCAGCTGTTCCACGAGGGGCTCGGGCTGCTGGATCGCAACCTGCCGGCACCGCTCTGACAGTGAGCGACGCCCGCCGTCGCGCGGGTGTCGCCGTTCGCAAGCCAGGCGGCGGCCGCTTGTAAGCGGTCGCCGCTTTCCTCTACCGTAGCGGGCTTTTCCTGCTTGCGGAGCTCCCATGAACCTGGCCAGCCCACGTTCGCTTTTCCTTCTCGCCTTCCTTGCCTGCGTCGCGATGATGGGGGCTGCGCTGTATCTGGAGCATGTGGTCGGCCTGGCGCCTTGCCCGCTGTGCATCGTGCAGCGTATCTGTGTGATCGGCTTCGGCGTGGTCTGTCTGATCGCCGCGCTGCATGATCCGGCACTGACCGGCCGGCGCCTGTATGCCGCGTTCGCGTTGCTGTTCGCGGTGGCCGGAGGCGCCACGGCGATCCGCCAGATCTGGCTGCAGAGCGTGCCGGCCGAAGAGCTGCCGAGCTGTCTGCCGAGTCTGGAATACATGATGGAGGCGCTGCCCTTCCAGGAAATCGCCCGTCTGGTGCTGCACGGCACCGCCGAGTGCGCAGAGGTCAGCTGGACCCTGCTGGGCATGAGCATTCCCGAGTGGACGCTGCTGGCGTTCATCGCCATGGCAGCGTTCTGCGGCTGGCAGATGCTGCGTCGCGGCTGATCGTCGCGCTTCATCAGCGAACCTGCTTCCCGTTCGACGGTCAGTGAGAAAGCGCAGATGATGGCTCGGGCACTGTAATTCCGGCGCTCACCGGCAGCCAGAATGCAGGGGACAGGCGGGCGGAAAAAACGCCGGCATTGCTTGAAGCCTGCTGCGCGGCAGCATAGTCTGCTCGTGCGGTGACGGAAATTCGCCGTTTGCACCGCCACTCACCCAAGGCCGATACCGAAAGACAAAAAAACGTCTCGGAAAGGCGAAAAAGTATTTCGATTAGGGAAGTGAGGTCATCATGCTCGAGAGCTGTCGGAACGCCCAGGAACGCTGGGGTGGTGTGCATCTGCTGATCGACCGTTGGCTGCAGGAGCGTCATGCGCTGGTCGACGCATTCGACGGGCTGCATGTGGAAAGCGATTCCGCGACACGCCAGGCCCTGCAGAGATTCTGCCAACTGCTGGTTGACTACGTGTCCGCCGGCCACTTCGAGATATACGAACAGCTGCTTGCCGAGGCCAAGGCCTTCGGCGACGCGCGCGGCATCGAATTGGCCAAGCAGATCTACCCGCGCATCGAAGTCATCACCCAGGTGTCGCTCGCCTTCAACGATCGCTGCGAAAAGGGTGACTGCCTCGGCAGCCCTGGATTGGGTGACGAGCTCCGACAGCTGGGCCAGCTGTTGCATGAGCGCTTCGAGCTGGAAGACTGCCTGATCGAAGTGCTGCACACCGCGCACAAGCAGGTTGCCGTCACGGCCTGAGCCTCTGGATCACGTTCCGTTCACCGCGCCGGCGGGCCTGACAGGCCCTCTGGCGGGCGGCTTGGCGCGCGTCTAGTATGGCTGCATCGAACCCGCCAGGAGGCACCTTCATGCCCGCAAAGAAGAAGTCGGTTAACACCCCGCTGCATCTGCTTGAGCAATTGGCGAACACCCTCGTCGACCACTTGGACAAGGCCTGCCAGCTGGCACTGCAGGATGCCGAAAGTACGCTGGGCAAGCTGGAGAAGCAGCGCGGCAAGACCCAGGAACGGTTGGCGAAGGCCCGTACGCGACTGGATGAAGCCGGTCGCGCTGGTCGCGCCAAAGCCCAGGGTAAGGCGCGCGCGCGCATCGACGAGCTGGAGGAGCTGATGGCGTTGCTGCAAGCGCGCCAGAGCGAGATGCTCGGTTACATTGCCGAACTCAAGCGCGACATCGCTCAGAGCCTGCATCTGGCGCAGGGCGTGCGTCAGGTGGGTGACTCCGCCGCGCAGGCGTTGCAGACGCGCAGTTCATCTGCGGAGACGGCATCGAAGAGCGCCAGTGCGCCCAAGCCGGCAGCTCGCAGCAGTCGTGCCTCGGCTACCACCCCCAAGCCGGCCACCGCCGGGGCGCGTACGGCGAAGGCGCCGGCGAGCAAGCCTGCCGCCAAGGTCGAGCCGCAAGCGGCTACGCCGGCGGCCAAACCCGCGCGCAGCAGACCGGCCGCGAGCAAGCCGGTTGCCACGCCGAAGCCGGCTGCCCAGAAGCCGGTGGCGCGCAAGCCGGCCAAGTCCAGCGGCGCCACCACTCAGGCGCCGCGCAGCGCCAGCTGAGTCCGCCGCGCCGCGTCGCGCAGCACCGCCAGGGCTGCGCGACTGCTTTCGCTGTCCACGGGCAGCAGCGCTTCCAGCCAATGCGCCTGCTCAGCGCCCGTCGGCCAGGTGTCACAGCAATGTTCTAGGCGTTCCAGCAGGACGCGTTCTCCTTGCAATTCCAGCGATTTGAGCTGTTCGCGTAGCCGATTCAGCGCCGCATCCTGCTGCGCGGCCGCGCGCCATTGCTGACGCAGCTGGCGCAGAGAGTGGAGATGTTGCTGCAAGGGTGTGGCGATTGCCATGAGTTGTCCCAAGCGCACTGGATCGGATGCGCTGCCGCGCACCTCCAGCCAGGCGCCACACAACAGCAGGCAGACGTCGGCACCTTGCGCTTGCAGTTCCAGACAGGCGGACTCCACGCCGGGTCGGGCATAGCAGGCGAGAGCGAAAGACCAGAGATCGGCGGTAGGCATGGGCTCGGTTTTTTTTGTCGGCGCCCGACCGCATTTCGGGCGAGCTGATAAACTCCGCCGCCATTATGATCCGACTTCAGAACCTCACTCTACAGCGCGGCCCCCAGCGTCTGCTGGAAGGCGCCGAGCTGACCCTGCATCCTGGCCAGAAGGCCGGTCTGGTGGGCGCCAACGGTGCCGGCAAATCCACCCTGTTCGCGTTGCTGCGCGGCGAGCTGGTGCCGGACGGCGGCGACTGCCAGCTGCCGCCGGACTGGCGCATCGCCCATATGCGTCAGGAAATCGAGACGCTCGATCGGCTGGCGGTGGATTATGTGCTCGATGGCGACGTCGAGTTGCGGCGCATCCAGCGTGATCTGGCCGTGGCCGAGCAGGCGCACGACGGCAACGCGCTGGCGCGCCTGCACACCGAGCTGGACAACGCCGACGGCTACAGCGCCGATGCGCGCGCGCGCAAGCTGCTCGCCGGACTGGGCTTTTCCCACGCGCAGATGGCCCTGCCGGTCGGCAGCTTCTCCGGTGGCTGGCGCATGCGCCTGAACCTGGCGCAGGCGCTGATGTGTCCGTCCGAGCTGCTGCTGCTGGACGAACCGACCAACCACCTCGATCTCGATGCGATCCTCTGGCTGGAGGACTGGCTGAAGAACTATCCGGGCACGCTGCTGCTGATTTCCCACGACCGCGATTTCCTCGATGCGGTGGTCGATCACGTCATTCATCTCGAACAGCGTACGCTGACGCTCTATCGCGGCGGCTACTCGGCCTTCGAGCGCACCCGTGCCGAGCGCCTGGCGCAACAGCAGCAGGCGTACGAGAAACAGCAGGCGCAGCGCGCGCACATGGAGAGCTTCATCCGTCGCTTCAAGGCAAAGGCGACCAAGGCACGTCAGGCGCAGAGCCGGATCAAGGCGCTGGAGCGCCTCGAGGAGTTGGCGCCGGCCCATGTCGATTCGCCGTTCGATTTCAGCTTTCGCGAGGCCGACAAGGTGTCAAGCCCGCTGCTCGATCTGGCTGAAGGCCGGCTCGGCTACGGCGACAAGACCGTGCTGGACAAGGTCAAGCTGCAGCTGGTGCCCGGTGCACGGATCGGCCTGCTGGGACCGAACGGTGCGGGCAAGTCGACGCTGATCAAGACCCTGGCCAACGAGCTCAGCCCGATCGCCGGCCGCCTGCAGCGCGGCGAGAATCTGGTGATCGGCTATTTCGCCCAGCATCAGCTGGATGCGCTCGACCCCAAGGCCAGCCCGCTGTTGCATCTGCAGCGCATCGCACCCGGCGAGCGCGAGCAGACCCTGCGCGACTTCCTCGGTGGATTCGATTTTCGTGGCGAGCGCTGTGATGAGCCGGTGCTGAATTTTTCCGGCGGCGAGAAGGCACGACTGGCGCTGGCACTGATCGCCTGGGGCAAGCCGAACCTGCTGCTGCTCGACGAACCGACCAACCATCTCGATCTGGAAATGCGCCTGGCGCTGACCCTGGCTCTGCAGGAGTTCGAAGGCGCGGTGCTGGTGGTTTCCCACGACCGCCATCTGCTCAAGAGCACCACCGACGAGTTTCTGCTGGTGGCCGACGGTCAGGTGCAGTCCTTCGACGGCGATCTGGAGGATTACGCACGCTGGCTGGTGGATTACCGCGCGCGCCAGCAGCCCACGACGGTCAACGACGGCGCGCCGGATAAGACCGACCGCCGCGCCCAGCGCCAGGCCGCCGCTGCGCTGCGCCAGCAGCTGGCACCGCACAAGCGGCACGCCGACAAGCTGGAGAAGGACCTTGGCGGCGTGCACGAGAAGCTGGCCGAGCTGGAAGATCGACTCGGCGACCCGGCGCTCTACGAGGCGGCGCGCAAGGACGAGCTGCGCGAGCTGCTGGCGCGTCAGGCTGAGCTGAAGGTGCGCGAAGGCGAACTGGAGGAGGCCTGGCTGGAAGCGCTGGAAACCCTCGAGCGCCTGCAGGCGCAGCTGGAGGCCAGCGCATGAACGAGCGCCTGTTGACCCTCTTCGGCCCGTGGCGCGAACCGCTGCTGCTTGGCCTGCAGGTGCTGTTGATCCTGCTGGTGGCCTACGTGCTGCAGCGCCTGGTGGCGCGCGGTCTGACCCGCCTGGGCAGTCGCTATCCGCTACCGCCGGAGTTGCTGCTGCCGGTGCGTGGCGGCATCCGCTGGTTCATCATGGGTGGTGCGCTGATCATGGTTCTGGAGCGCCTCGGCGTATCCGCTACCGTACTGTGGACGGCGATTTCCGGCTTCGTCGCGGTGGCGGCCGTGGCCTTCTTCGCGATCTGGAGCGTGCTGTCCAACCTGCTCTGCGCGGTGCTGATTCTTACCGTCGGGCCGTTTCGGCTTGGTGATGTGGTGGAGATCGTCGAGGCGTTCGACAAGCCCATCGTCAAAGGCCGCGTGAGCGATATCAATCTGCTCTACACCACCCTCGAGGAGAGCGCCGAGAGTGGAACCGGTGCCATCGTTCAGGTGCCCAACAGCTTGTTTTTCCAGAAAGCCGTGCGCCGCTGGCGCGGCAGCGAACTGCAGTTCACCCCACAACCCCCCAACGAGAAGTAAACCCTTATGGAATGGCTGAGCAACCCGGAAATCTGGGTCGCATTTCTAACCCTGACCGCCTTGGAAATCGTCCTCGGCATCGACAACATCATCTTCATCTCGATCCTCGTCAGCCGGCTGCCCAAGGCGCAGCAACCGAAGGCGCGCTTCTTCGGTCTGGCGCTGGCGATGGGTACGCGGATCTTGCTGCTATTGTCGATTGCGTGGGTCATGCGCCTGACCGACGACCTGTTCACCGTCTGGGAGCAGGGCGTCTCCGGACGCGACCTGATCCTGTTCTTCGGCGGTCTGTTCCTGTTGTTCAAGAGCACCATGGAAATCTGGCACAGCGTCGAAGGTGAGGAAGAAGAACAGCACGGTGCCGGCGGCGCGGTGAAGGCCGGCTTCCTTGGCATCATCCTGCAGATTGCGGTGATCGATATCGTCTTCTCGCTGGACTCGGTGATCACTGCGGTGGGCCTGGTGCAGAACGTGCCGGTGATGGTCGCGGCCATCGTCATCGCGGTGCTGGTCATGATGATGTCGGCAGGCACCATCAGCGATTTCATCGAGAAGCACCCGACCCTGAAGATCCTGGCGCTGTCGTTCCTCATCGTGGTCGGCACCCTGCTGATTGCCGAAGCCTTCGGTGTGCATGTACCCAAGGGCTATGTCTACTTTGCGATGGCCTTCTCGCTGGGCGTCGAAGCGCTGAACATCCGTATGCGCAAGGCGATGGGGCGCAAGCTCAAGGAGCCGGTGAAACTGGGTAAGGACGTGCCGGACTGATCGCCGGCCTCGCAGCGCCCGACCTTCGTTCACCAGGAGATGGAACATGACGCTTGAAACCTGGCTTGCCTTCTTCGTCGCCTGCTGGGTGATCAGCCTGTCGCCTGGTGCGGGGGCGATCGCCTCGATGTCCTGCGGGCTGCAGTACGGCTTCTGGCGCGGCTACTGGAATGCCATCGGCCTGCAGCTGGCGCTGGTCCTGCAGATCGCCATCGTCGCCGCCGGTGTCGGCGCGGTGCTGGCGACCTCGGAACTGGCGTTCGGCCTGATCAAGTGGTTTGGCGTCGGCTACCTGCTGTGGCTGGCATTCAAGCAATGGCAGGCGCAACCCGAAGCGCTGGACGATTCCGCTGCGCCGCGGCCGATCGGGCGGCCGCTAAGCCTGGTGCTGCGCGGCTTCCTGGTGAATGCCAGTAATCCCAAGGCAATCGTGTTCATTCTCGCAGTGCTGCCGCAGTTCCTCGATCCGCAGCGACCGCTGGTGCTGCAGTACACGGAAATGGCCGCGACGATGGTGGCGGTCGATCTCATTGTCATGGCCGGTTATACCGGCCTGGCTGCCCGGGTGCTGCGCCTGCTGCGTACGCCGCACCAACAGCGGCTGGTCAATCGCAGCTTTGCCGTCATGTTTGCCGGTGCGGCCGCGTTGCTGGCGACCGTCAGGCGCGCCGCCACGTGAGCACGCAGCGAATGCGCGTCTGGATCGACGCCGACGCCTGCCCGCGTGCCGCCAAGGATCAGGTGGTCAAGTTCGCCCTGAAGCGCGGCTTCGAGGTGTGGCTGGTAGCCGGGCAGAGCCAGGTGAAACCGGCGTTCGCCTGTGTCCGGCTGGTCGTGGTGCCGAGCGGTCCGGATGCGGCTGACGACTATCTGGTCGAGCATGCCGTTCCGGGCGATCTGGTGATCTGCAGCGACGTGCCGCTGGCCGATCGTCTGGTGAAGAAGGGCGTGGTCGCGCTCGATCCGCGCGGGCGCGAGTTCGATGAGCGCAACATGGGCGAGCGCCTGGCGGTGCGCAACCTGTTCACCGATCTGCGCGAGCAGGGCCAGGTCGGCGGCGGTCAGGCCGCCTATGGCGAGCGCGAGCGCCAGGCGTTCGCCAATGCCCTGGATCGGCTGCTGACGCAGCTGATGCGGCACCAGTAGGGCGGGCGGCATCTGCCCTGCGCCTCAGCCGCACAGATAGGTTCCGGTTCCTACCGCGACCAGCACGCCTTCCTCGTTGTGTAGTTCCGAGCGTACGACCGCCACCTTGTTGCCTGCGCGCAACGGCACCGCGCTGGCGCTGAAGCGTTTGCCGCGTCCGGGGCGCAGGTAATCGATGCGCAGGTCGATGGTGCCGAGCCGCGCCAGGCGCGTCGCACGTTCATGCTCGGTGAGATGCCGGTGCCGGTCGAACACGCCGAGCATCGCCGTGGCGCCGCCGGCAACATCCAGCAGCGAGGCAATGACGCCGCCATGCAGGATGCCGTGGACGAAGTTGCCGACCAGCTCGGGCTTCATCGACAGGTGCATGACCACGCGTGAGGTCGAGATTTCGTCCAGTTCGATGCCGAGGGCTTGATTGAAGGGGATTCGCTCGAACATCTCGCGAACCGCCTGAGCCTGTTCGGCAAGCAGCGTGTCTTCGTGCATGATCGGTTTCCTGCGTGGACGAGTGACAACGCTGCCTCACGGGCGCCAAGCTGAACAGAGCGACGGCGCGAGTGCCCGCGGGTTTGGCGAGTTTCACGCAAAAAAATCCCGGGTTGCCCCGGGACTTTCTGGCGATGGCTGTCAGTCCTCGCTGGCCAGTTCAAGCACGCGGTCGACCAGTTTGTAGATGCCGGCGGCGGCCTCGCTGATCGATTGGGCGAGCATGTAGGCCGGCGTGGTGACCAGATTGTGGCGCGGGTCTTCGACGATGTCGCCGACTTCGCATGCCTGGTGCTCGGCGCCCATCGTGACCACCGCGCGGGCGGCGTCGGCGTCATCACTGCCCAGGGTGCAGACCACGCCGGCACCGAAGATCTGTGCCGCCATAGTCGGAGCGATGCACATCAGGCCGACCGGCTTGCCGGCTTGGGCGAACGCCTGGGCCAGCGCCAGCACCTCCGGCAGTACCTTCGCGGCCGCGCCTTCGGTAGCAAAGGTCGACAGGTTCTTCGCCGCGCCGAAGCCGCCGGGCAAGATCAGGGCGTCGAAATCCTCGGCGCGGGCCTCGCGCAGGTCCTTGATCTGGCCACGCGCCAGGCGCGCCGATTCGGTGAGCACGTTGCGCGACTCGGGCATCTCTTCGCCGGTGAGGTGGTTGATCACATGCAGCTGCGGCACGTTCGGTGCGAAGCACTGCACCTTCGCGCCGCGCTGGTCGAGGCGCAGCAGGGTGATCACGCTTTCGTAGATTTCCGAGCCGTCGTAGACGCCACAGCCGGAAAGGATCACGGCGACTTTCTTGTTCATAGCGATACTCCTGGTCTAGACACGGCCGAGCGGGCCTGCGCATGCGCTGATGCTAAAACGCGAACGGATCGCAGGTAAGCCCTTCTGTCAGCTTTGATGCCGGCGCCGTCCTGGTGTTCAGTACGCTCTACGTTGCGCCTGCGCGGCGATTCGCGGCGGTGCAAAGCACTGGCAGTCGGCGCCGTGGCTGGCGACAATGGTCCGGATATCTTTTGGCCTGCCTGTCATCAAGCTGTCATCGGGTTGGCCTATAACCGTCATATTCGCCCGTTCTGCGGGCCAGGAGTTCGTCCGTGAGTCTCGTTCCGGCCAATCGCTTGTTTCCTGCCACTCGCCTGCGGCGCAATCGTCGCGACGATTTTTCCCGTCGCCTGGTACGCGAGAACGTGCTGACCGTGGACGACCTGATCCTGCCGGTGTTCGTCCTCGATGGCGAGAACCGTCGCGAGGCGGTGCCATCGATGCCCGGCGTCGAGCGGCTGTCCATCGACCTGCTGCTCGAGGAGGCCGAGGAGCTGGTGGCGCTGGGCATTCCGGCACTGGCGCTGTTCCCGGTGACGCCGCTGGAGAAGAAATCCCTGGATGCCGCCGAAGCCTGGAATCCGGACGGTATTGCCCAGCGTGCCACGCGCGCGCTGCGTGCGCGCTTCCCGGAGCTGGGCATCATCACCGACGTCGCCCTCGATCCGTTCACCACTCACGGCCAGGACGGCATCCTCGACGACAACGGCTACGTACAGAACGACGTCACCGTCGATGCGCTGGTCAAGCAGGCGCTCTCCCATGCCGAGGCCGGTGCTCAGGTGGTCGCGCCGTCTGACATGATGGATGGCCGCATCCAGGCGATCCGCGAGGCGCTGGAAGTGGCCGAGCACCACAACGTGCGCATCATGGCCTATTCGGCCAAGTACGCCAGTGCCTACTACGGCCCGTTCCGCGATGCGGTGGGCTCGGCGGCAAACCTCGGCAAGGGCAGCAAGAACACCTACCAGATGGACCCGGCCAACGGCGACGAGGCGTTGCACGAAGTGGGCGCGGATCTGGCCGAAGGCGCCGACATGGTGATGGTCAAACCGGGGCAGCCGTATCTGGACATCGTCTGGCGGGTCAAGGAGGCGTTCAAGGCGCCGACCTTCGTCTATCAGGTCAGTGGCGAATACGCCATGCACATGGCGGCGATCCAGAACGGCTGGCTGAGCGAGGCGGTCATTCTTGAGTCTTTGGTCGGCTTCAAGCGTGCCGGGGCCGATGGCATTCTCACCTACTTCGCCAAACAGGCCGCACAACAATTGAAACGGGGCCAGTAGGCCCGCGAGGCATTGCATGACCAATCAAGGACTCAGCGAAACGGAATTGCACACCGCCATCGAAGAGGTTCAGCCGCTGGCCGAGGCGGTGGCTGAGGTCCCCGTGGTCGAAGCACCGCTGCCATTGCCGGTGCCGGTCACGGTGCCGGTGCCGAACCTCGACGACAGCAGTCTGTATATCCATCGCGAGCTGTCGCAGCTGCAGTTCAACATCCGCGTGCTGGAACAGGCGCTGGACGAGTCCAATCCGCTGCTGGAGCGGCTGAAGTTCCTGCTGATTTTCTCCAGCAATCTGGATGAATTCTTCGAGATCCGCGTCGCCGGCCTGAAGAAGCAGGTGGCCTTTGCCCGCGAGCAGGCCGGTGCCGACGGCTTGCAGCCCCATCAGGCGTTGGCGCGCATCTCCGAGCTGGTGCACGTTCAGGTGGATCGGCAGTACGCGATTCTCAACGAGGTGCTGCTGCCGGCGCTGGCCGAGCACGGCATCCGCTTCATTCGCCGCCGTCACTGGACCACCAAGATCAAGACCTGGGTGCGTCGCTACTTCCGCGACGAGATCGCGCCGATCGTCACGCCGATCGGCCTCGATCCGACTCACCCGTTCCCGCTGCTGGTGAACAAGAGCCTGAACTTCATCGTCGAGCTCGAAGGCATCGATGCGTTCGGCCGCGATTCGGGCCTGGCGATCATCCCGGCGCCGCGTCTGCTGCCGCGGGTGATCCGCGTGCCGGAAGACGTCGGCGGTACGGGCGACAACTTCGTATTCCTCTCCTCGATGATTCACGCGCATGCTGACGACCTGTTCCACGGCATGCGCGTCAAGGGCTGCTACCAGTTCCGCCTGACCCGCAACGCCGATCTGTCCGTGGATACCGAGGACGTCGAGGATCTCGCCCGCGCGCTGCGCGGCGAGCTGATGTCTCGCCGCTACGGCGATGCGGTGCGGTTGGAGGTGGCCGACACCTGTCCGCAGCACCTGGCCGATTTCCTGCTCAAGCAGTTCAGCCTCGGCGAGAGCGAGTTGTACCGGGTCAATGGCCCGGTGAACCTGACCCGGCTGTTCAGCATCACCGGTCTGGATAGCCATCCGGAGCTGCAATATTTGCCGTTCACCCCGACGATCCCCAAGTTGCTGCAGAACAGCGGCAACATCTTCAACGTGGTGCGTAAGCAGGACATTCTGCTGATGCACCCGTTCGAGTCGTTCACGCCGGTGATCGATCTGTTGCGCGAAGCGGCCAAGGATCCGTCGGTGCTGGCCGTGAAACAGACGCTGTATCGCTCGGGCGCCAACTCCGAGATCGTCGACGCACTGGTCGAAGCGGCGCGCAACGGCAAGGAGGTCACCGCGGTGATCGAGCTGCGCGCGCGGTTCGATGAGGAGTCCAACCTGCAGCTCGCCAGCCGGCTGCAGCAGGCTGGCGCGGTGGTGATCTACGGCGTGGTGGGCTACAAGACCCACGCCAAGATGATGCTGATCCTGCGCCGCGAGAACGGCGAGCTGTGCCGCTACGCGCACCTTGGAACCGGCAACTACCACGCCGGCAACGCCCGTCTGTATACCGATTACAGCCTGCTGACCTCGGACGATGCGCTTTGCGAGGACGTCTCCAAACTGTTCAGTCAGCTGATCGGCATGGGCAAGACCATGCGCATGAAGAAACTGCTGCACGCACCGTTCACCCTGAAGAAGGCGCTGCTCGATCTCATCGCGCAGGAAACCCAGCACGCCAGCGAAGGCAAGCCGGCGCACATCATCCTCAAGGTCAACTCACTGACCGATCCGCGGATGATCAAGGCGCTGTACAAGGCCAGCCAGACCGGTGTGCGCATCGACCTGGTGGTGCGCGGCATGTGCTGCCTGCGGCCGGGTATCGCCGGGGTTTCGCACAACATTCAGGTGCGCTCGATCATCGGCCGATTCCTCGAGCACAGCCGGGTGTTCTATTTCCATAACGACGGCGACGAGAAGCTCTATCTCTCGAGTGCTGACTGGATGGAGCGCAACCTGGATCGGCGGGTGGAAACCTGCTTCCCGGTCGAAGGCAAGAAGCTGGTTACGCGTGTGAAGAAGGAGCTCGAAGCCTTCCTCACCGACAACACCCAGAGCTGGATTCTGCAGCCCGATGGCAGCTACGTGCGCAACAGCCCGAGCGGCAACCAGAATCCGCGCAATGCGCAGTACGCGTTGCTCGAGCGGCTGAGCAACCCTAACTCGCGCTAGTACGAGGGATGTGCGGCGCCAGCCGGGTTGCGCTGGCGCCGTGATCGCTCAGCGGACGCTGAGGGTGAAGCCGATGCGCTTGAGCCATTCGGCTTCGAGGGCGAAATCGGCCTCCGTGAGCGGGTTGTCCTGCAGCCAGCCATCGGCGAATACCACGTCCAGGCTGTCGCCATCGACACTCAAGCGGTAGGCCGGCGCCTGCTGCGCGCCGCGGATATGGTGGAAGAGGATGGCGAAGCGCAGCAGCACGCACAGGCGCGTCAGCTTGACGCCTTCCTCGGACAATTCCTCGAACTTCTGCTTGGGAATGTTGCGGCGGTGGCCGCGCACCAGCAGCGCAAGCATCTGCTGATCCTGGCGCGAGAAGCCGGGCAGGTCGGAGTGCTCGATCAGATAGGCGCCGTGCTTGTGGTAGTGATAGTGCGCGATATCCAGTCCGACCTCATGGATGCGCGCCGCCCAGCCCAGCAATTCGCGCAGCCACTCGTCGTCCAGCCCCCAGCTCTCGGCCACCTGATCGAAGGCCTCCAGTGCCTTGGCTTCCACGCGCGCGGCGTGTTCGGTGTCGACGTGATAGCGCTCCATGAGGAAGCTCAGAGTCCGATCGCGCACGTCCTCGCGATGGTGGCGGCCGAGCAGATCGTAGAGCACGCCCTCGCGCAGAGCGCCTTCGGAGTGGGTCATGCTGTCCAGTTCGAGCGCATCGAAGATCGCCTCGAGGATCGCCAGTCCGGCCGGGAATACACCACGTCGATCCGGCTTGATGCCGTCCATGTCGATGCGCTCGACATCGCCGAGCTTGAACAGCCGGCGCTTCAGCCAGCCGATGCCCTCGGCCGTGACCTCGCCATTGCTGTAGCCGCCGCCCTTGATCGCCTGGCCGACCGCGCGAATCGTGCCCGATGCGCCGATCGATTCCTGCCAGCCCAGCCGGCGCAGCGCATGTTCGATCCCCATCAGCTCCACGCGCGCGGCGGTATAGGCTTGCGCATAGCGCGCCGGGGTGATCTTGCCGTCGCGGAAGAAACGCTGGGTATAGCTGACGCAGCCCATCTGCAGGCTTTCGCGCAGCTGCGATTCGAAATGCTCGCCGATGATGAATTCCGTGCTGCCGCCGCCGATATCGGCGACCAGACGCCGGCCGGCGCGACCGGGGAAGGTATGCGAGACGCCGAGGTAGATCAGGCGCGCTTCCTCCCGACCGGAGACGACCTCGACCTGGTGGTTGACGATTTCCTCCGCGCGGCGAATGAACTCGGCGCGATTGCGTGCCTCGCGCAGCGCGTTCGTACCGACCACACGCACGGCGCCTTGCGGCAGGTGGTTGACCAGTTGCGCAAAGCGCCGCAGGCAGTCGAGGCCGCGCTGCATGGCGGCTTCGTCGAGCAGGCGGGTGGTCTCATCGATGCCCGCAGCCAGCTGCACCTTCTCGCCGAGACGTTCGAGGATGCGCATCTCGCCATTGTTGGTACGTGCCAGCACCATGTGGAAACTGTTCGAGCCCAGATCGAGGGCGGCGATCAGGGGATAGGATTCGGGAGCGGTCTTGCGCATGGGCTGGTCTCGATGCAGAACCTCGACATCGTGACACGATCGACATTCATCCGCCAACGTGAGGCGCTGACGCAGGCGCAGACACCGGGCGTGCCCGCCGGCCGCCTGCGGCTTTCGGTCAGCCGGAAGGCGGGCTATCATGTCGGCCACTTTCCGTTCAGACCCTGGAGACTATCCATGAGCGAATACATCAACAATGTCAGCGACAGCAGCTTCGAGCAGGACGTTCTCCAGGCGGACGGCCCCGTGCTGGTCGACTATTGGGCCGAGTGGTGCGGGCCGTGCAAGATGATTGCCCCGGTACTCGACGAGATCGCCAAGGATTACGAAGGCCGCCTCAAGGTCTGCAAGCTGAACATCGATGAAAACCAGGAGACTCCGCCCAAGTACGGCGTGCGTGGTATCCCGACGCTGATGCTGTTCAAGAACGGCAACGTCGAGGCCACCAAGGTCGGCGCCCTGTCGAAATCGCAGCTGGCGGCGTTCCTCGATAGCAATATCTGAGCCTTCTCGCTACACGCAAAGCCCTCGCATCCGCGGGGGCTTTTTGCATTCCAGGGTGGACGCTACGTTGATGCGGTGCTAAATTCGGCCACGCGATCATTCCTTCGGTCGCCCTCTGCATGCCGTCGCCGACGCACATCAGCCTCTCAAAGCACCACGAACCTGTTCGTCTCCTGCTGCGCGGCTTCTCAAGCTAATCGCTGTCTACATCCTTCCTGATCTCTTTCTATGAATCTGACCGAACTCAAGCAAAAGCCCATCACCGAACTGCTGGAAATGGCCGAACAGATGGGCATCGAAAACATGGCCCGTTCGCGCAAGCAGGACGTGATTTTCTCCCTGCTCAAGAAGCACGCCAAAGGCGGCGAGGAGATCTCCGGTGACGGCGTGCTGGAGATTCTCCAGGACGGTTTCGGTTTCCTGCGCTCTGCGGATTCGTCGTACTTGGCCGGCCCGGACGACATCTACGTCTCGCCGAGCCAGATCCGCCGCTTCAACCTGCGTACCGGCGACACCATCGTCGGCAAGATCCGTCCGCCGAAGGAGGGCGAGCGCTACTTCGCCCTGCTCAAGGTCGACTCGATCAACTACGACCGACCGGAAAACGCGAAGAACAAGATCCTCTTCGAGAACCTTACTCCGCTGTTCCCCAACGAACGGCTGAAGATGGAGGCTGGCAACGGCTCCACCGAGGACCTCACTGGTCGCGTCATCGATCTGACTGCACCAATTGGCAAAGGCCAGCGCGGCCTGATCGTCGCCCCGCCGAAAGCGGGCAAGACCATCATGCTGCAGAACATCGCCAGCAACATCACCCGCAACAACCCCGACTGCCATCTGATCGTCCTGCTGATCGACGAGCGCCCGGAAGAAGTGACCGAGATGCAGCGCACCGTGCGCGGCGAAGTGGTCGCCTCCACCTTCGACGAGCCGCCGACCCGTCACGTGCAGGTTGCCGAAATGGTCATCGAGAAGGCCAAGCGCTTGGTCGAGCACAAGAAGGACGTAGTCATCCTGCTCGACTCCATCACCCGTCTGGCGCGTGCCTACAACACCGTGATCCCGAGCTCCGGCAAGGTGCTGACTGGTGGTGTCGACGCCCACGCGCTGGAAAAGCCCAAGCGCTTCTTCGGCGCGGCGCGCAACATCGAGGAGGGCGGCAGCCTGACTATCCTCGCCACCGCGCTGGTGGAAACCGGCTCGAAGATGGACGAAGTGATTTACGAGGAATTCAAAGGCACCGGGAACCTGGAGCTGCAGCTGGATCGCCGTATCGCCGAGAAGCGCGTGTTCCCGGCGATTAACATCAACAAGTCTGGTACTCGTCGCGAAGAGCTGCTGACCAGCGAGGACGAGCTGCAGCGCATGTGGATCCTGCGCAAGCTGCTGCATCCGATGGACGAGATTGCTGCCATCGAGTTCCTGCTCGACAAGCTCAAGGACACTAAGACCAACGACGAATTCTTCATGTCCATGAAGCGCAAGTAAGCATCACGTCGTTGCCAACAAGGCCGGGGAAACCCGGCCTTCGTCTATCTGCAGGTTTTGGAAAACCCGACGCGAGCGCTAAACTTTGCGCCCCGACCTGCCGGCCCATGCGAGGCTCAAGCATGCAGTATCGCGATCTGCGCGACTTTATCAGCGGCCTGGAACAACGCGGTGAACTCAAGCGCGTCACGACGGCCGTGTCTCCCGTTCTGGAAATGACCGAGATCTGCGACCGTACCCTGCGCAAGCAGGGCCCGGCGCTGCTGTTCGAGAACCCGACGGGTTTCGACATGCCGGTACTCGGCAACCTGTTCGGCACCCCGCAGCGCGTTGCGCTGGGCATGGGCGCCGAGGCGGTGGGTGAGCTGCGCGAGATCGGCAAGCTGCTGGCCTACCTCAAGGAGCCGGAGCCGCCAAAAGGGCTCAAGGACGCCTGGAGCAAGCTGCCGATCTTCAAGAAGGTCATCAGCATGGCGCCCAAGGTGCTCAAAGATGCGCCCTGCCAGGAAGTGGTGCTCGAAGGCGACGACGTCGACCTGGCGAAGATTCCGGTGCAGCACTGCTGGCCGGGCGATGCCGCGCCGCTGATCACCTGGGGGCTGACCATCACCAAAGGCCCGAACAAGGAGCGGCAGAACCTCGGCATCTACCGCCAGCAGGTCATCGGCCGCAACAAGGTGATCATGCGTTGGCTCAGCCATCGTGGCGGCGCGCTGGATTACCGCGAATGGTGCGAGAAGTACCCCGGCCGTCCGTATCCGGTGGCGGTGGCGCTGGGCGCGGACCCGGCGACCATCCTCGGCGCGGTGACCCCGGTGCCCGACACCCTCTCCGAATATGCATTCGCCGGCCTGCTGCGCGGCTCGCGCACCGAGCTGGTCAAAGCCATCGGCTCGGACCTGCAGGTGCCGGCCTATGCCGAGATCGTGCTCGAAGGGCACATCTATCCGGGTGAAATGGCCGACGAAGGGCCGTACGGCGACCACACCGGCTATTACAACGAGGTGGATCGCTTCCCGGTGTTCACCGTTGAGCGCATCACCCATCGCCGCGATCCGATCTACCACAGCACCTACACCGGCCGTCCGCCGGATGAGCCGGCCGTCCTCGGCGTGGCGCTGAATGAAGTGTTCGTGCCGATTTTGCAGAAGCAGTTCCCGGAGATCGTCGACTTCTACCTGCCGCCCGAGGGTTGCTCCTACCGCATGGCGGTGGTGACCATGAAGAAGCAGTATCCCGGCCACGCCAAGCGGGTGATGCTCGGCGTGTGGAGCTTCCTGCGCCAGTTCATGTACACCAAGTTCGTGATTGTCACCGACGACGACATCAATGCGCGCGACTGGAACGACGTGATCTGGGCGATCACCACGCGCATGGACCCCAAGCGCGACACGGTGCTGATCGACAATACACCCATCGACTACCTGGACTTCGCCTCGCCGGTTTCCGGTCTGGGCTCGAAGATGGGCCTGGATGCCACTCATAAATGGCCGGGCGAAACCAGCCGCGAATGGGGGCGCGCCATTGTGCAGGACGAGGCGGTGAAACGACGGGTCGACGAACTCTGGTCGCAGCTGGGCATCGATTGAGATAACACAGAGGCGGGCTCGAGCCCGCCCGCGGCCTTGGCGGGGCGACCCGCTCATTGAAGAAACGACGTGCACATGAAAGTGACCTTGCAGCCATCCGGGGCCGTTCTCGACGTAGTCCCCGGCGAACGCATTCTCGACGCCGCGCGGCGCCTGGGCTACGAGTGCCCGCAGAGCTGTCGCAACGGCAACTGCCATATCTGCGCTTCGCTGCTGGTTGAGGGGCGCGTGCGTCAAAGCGGCGAAGAACGTGACCACGGCGAGTTGCTTGCCTGTCTGGCCGAGCCATTGGAAGACTGCGTGCTGCACTGGGACGGCGTGCTGGCCCCCGGCGAGCTGCCGGTGCGCGAGCTGAGCTGCCAGCTGAGCGGCTACGAGGAAGTGGGTGGCGATGTGGTGCGTCTGCTGCTGCGCCTGCCGGCCGGCAAGCAACCGCGTTACTACGCCGGGCAGTACCTGCTGCTGCAGCGCGCCGATGGCGAGTGGTCGGCGTTTTCCCTGGCCTCGGCTCCGGGGCGCGGGCGTGAGCTAGAGCTGCATGTACTGGCGCGCGAGGATTCGGCGATCGAGCTGCTGGCACATGTGCGCCGCCAGGGTTTCGCCCGCGTGCAACTGCCGTTCGGCGATACGCATCTGGCCGAGTTACCGGACGGCCCGCTGGTGCTGGTCGCCGCCGGTACCGGCATGGCGCAGATGCACAGCCTGATCGAATACTGCCGCGCCGCCGGCTTCGCACATCCGGTGCATCTGTACTGGGGCGTGCGGCGACCGGAAGACTTCTATCGTCTGCCGCACTGGGAAGAGTGGCAGGGCATGGCCAACCTGCACCTGCATCGAGTGGTCAGCGATGTCTGTGGCTGGGAGGGGCGCTGCGGGCTGCTGCACGAGGCGATTCGTGAGGATTTCAGCGACCTCGGCGAGCTGCACGTCTACGCCAGCGGCTCTCCTTCGATGGTCTATGGCACGCTGGACGCGCTGGTGGCGGCCGGTATGGATCCGCATCAGATGCGCGCCGATGTATTCGCCTACGCACCACGCGAGACCTGAACGGCGGCGCAGTAAAGCAAGCAGAAAAACGCCGGGTCGAGCCCGGCGTTTTTCGTTTCAGCGAACCTGGCGCTGTTGTAGCAGCAGGTTCCTGTAGCCGCTGGCGGCCAGAGTCTTCTGCGCCGCACCCAGTTGTTCACGGCTGCTGTACGGCCCGACTAGGACGCGATACCAGGGTTCGTCGCGCACCTTGACGTTCTCCACGCGCACATCCTGGCCGAGCAGGATGATTTGGGCGCGCACCTTCTCCGCCTCGGCCTGCTGGCGGAACGAGCCGGCCTGGAGGAAATACTGCGTCACCGGCGCCTTGGCCACGGTCGGTGGCGGCGGCGGAACCTGACCGCTGAGGGCGGCCAGGGCGCGCGCTTCGTCGAGCTTGGCCGCTTCGGCCGGTGTCACCGGTTTGCTCGGCGGCGGCTCCGGCTGCTTGGTTTCCGGCGGCAGGATCACTTCCGATTCCGGCAGCAGCGTGTAGAAGTCGTACTTGGGCTTGCTCGGCTGCTCGCTTGCCGCCGTGCTGCGCTTGGGCTGCTCCTTGATCGCGGCTTTGGGGGCTTCCTTGTTGCGCTTCACCTCGTCGCCGCCCGGCTCCAGGCTGGCCAGGAAGACGATGAAACCGCCGATCACCAGTCCACAGGCGAGCCAGATCCAGCCGGGGACGGCTTTCTTCGTCGGCGCCTGGTAGCGACTGGCGCCGCGCTTGGGGGCGGCCTTCTTGCGCGCAGCCACTTACATCCGCTCCAGCGGTTCCAGGCCGAGCAGCTCCAGGCCCTGCTTGAGGGTTTTTCCGGTCAGGGCCGCCAGACGCAGGCGGCTGTCTTTCTGCGCCGGCTCGTCGGCGCCGAGGATCGGGCAATGTTCGTAGAAGCTGGAGAACAGCCCGGCCAGGTCATAGAGGTAGCTGCACAGCTGGTGCGGTTCGCCTTTGGCGGCAACATTGTTCAGCACTTCGCCGAACTGCGCGAGGCGGGCGGCCAGCGCCAGCTCCTGCTCGGCTTCCAGTCGGATGCGGCCGGTGATTTCGTCGATGCCTTTGCCCAGCTTGCGGAACACGCTGGCCACGCGGGTGTAGGCATACAGCAGGTAAGGCGCGGTGTTGCCTTCGAAGCTGAGCATCAACTCGAAGTTGAAGCGGTAGTCGCTGGTGCGGTGCTTGGACAGATCGGCGTATTTCACCGCGCTGATACCCACGGCACGGGCGATCTGGCGCAGCTCGCTTTCATCGAGCTCCGGATTCTTCTCCTTCACCAGGCTATAGGCGCGTTGCTCGGCTTCATCCAGCAGATCGATCAGCTTCACGGTGCCGCCGTCGCGAGTCTTGAACGGCCGGCCATCGGCACCGTTCATGGTGCCGAAGCCCATGTGCTCCAGCTGCATGCCGTCATGCACGAAGCCAGCGCGCCGCGCCACTTCGAAGGCCATCTGAAAATGCAGCGCCTGGCGCTGGTCGACGAAATACAGCACGCGATCGGCGTGTAGCACCTGGCTGCGATAACGCATGGCGGCGAGGTCGGTGGTGGCGTAGAGGTAGCCACCACCGGCCTTCTGCACGATCACCGGCAGCGGGTTGCCCTCGGCATTCTTGAACTCGTCGAGGAACACGCACTGGGCGCCGTCGTCCTCGGTCAGCAGGCCTTTCGCGCGCAGGGCCTCGACGATGCCCGGCAGCTCGGCGTTATAGGCGCTCTCACCCTTGACGTCGGCCGGACTCAGGCTGACGCCGAGGCGGTCATAGACGGCTTGGCAGTGGCTCAGTGAGACGTCGTTGAAGCGCTGCCACAGACGCAGGCACTCGGCATCGCCGGCTTGCAGGCGAACCACCAGCTCGCGGGCGCGGTCGGCGAACTCGGCGGATTCGTCGAAGCGCTTCTTCGCCGCGCGGTAGAACTGCTCGAGATCGGCCAGCTCGCTTTCGGCGGCCGCCGGCTGCTCCTCCAGATAGGCCAGCAGCATGCCGAACTGGGTGCCCCAGTCACCGACGTGGTTCTGCCGGATCACGTCGTCGCCGAGGAAGGTCAGCACGCGCGCGACGGCGTCACCGATGATGGTCGAGCGCAGGTGGCCGACGTGCATTTCCTTGGCCAGGTTCGGCGACGACAGATCGATCACCACGCGCTGCGCTGCGCCGACTTTGCGCACCGCCAGCTGCGGATCGGCCAGGGCCGCCTCAAGGCGTTCGGCAAGGGCAGCGGTGTTCTGGAAGAAGTTGAGAAAGCCCGGGCCGGCGATCTCCACCTTGCTGACCTGAGCATCCTGCGGCAGCGCGGCGATCAGCTTCTCGGCCAGTTCACGCGGCTTCAGGCCGGCGGGCTTGGCCAGCATCATCGCGATGTTGCTGGCGAAGTCGCCGTGGCTCTTGTCCTTGGTGTTTTCCACCTGGATCGTCGGGCTCAGGCCAGCAGGCAGCACGCCGTCGGCGGTCAGGCGGTCGAGGGCTTGCTGGATCAGGTGGCGAATGCTGTCTTTCATGATCGGCTCGGTCGGGCGGGCTTGCGCGAAAACCCGGCATTATAGAAGCAGCGACAAGCTTCAGGCCACCGGTGGCAAGCCACCGCCGGCGTCCCCCTGCCGCTAGAAAAGATCGATCGGATCGACATCCAGCGACCAGCGCACCGCCCGTCCGCCCGGCAGCTGCTCGAGCTGCACCAGCCAGGCGCTCATCAGGCGGTGCAGTGGCGCGCGGCTGTTACCTTGCAGCAGCAGCTGTGCGCGATAGCGTCCGGCGCGGCGTTCCATCGGTGCGGGCACCGGGCCGAGCAGCTCGATGCCGCTGAGCTGCAGTTCGTCCAGTAGTCGTTCGGCCAGACTGCAGGCCTGTTCGAGAAATTCTTCCGCCTGACCCGGCCGGTGCGCTTCGGCCCGCAGCAGTGCGAGATGGCTGAACGGTGGCAGACCGGCGGCGCGCCGCTCGGAAAGCGCCTGCTCGGCGAAAGCGAAATAGCCTTGTTCGGTGAGCTGCACGAGCAGCGGATGATCGGCCAGATGGGTCTGAATGATCACGCGCCCGGGTTCCTCGGCGCGTCCGGCGCGTCCGGCGACCTGGACGATCAGCTGCGCCATGCGTTCGCTGGCGCGAAAATCGGCGGAGAACAACCCGCCATCGGCGTCCAGGATCGCCACCAGCGTCACCCGCGGGAAATGGTGGCCCTTGGCGAGCATCTGTGTGCCGACCAGCAGACACGGCTCTCCGCGGTTGATGGTGCCGAACAGCTGCTCCATCGCGCCCTTGCGCGCGGTGCTGTCGCGATCGATGCGCAGCACCGGGTAATCGGGAAAGAGAATGCCGAGCCGCTCCTCGGCGCGTTCGGTACCGGCGCCCACCGGGCGCAGATCGACCTTGGCGCACTGTGGGCAATTGCTCGGCGGGCGTTCGACATGTCCGCAATGGTGGCAGCGCAGTTCGTGGTGGCGCTGGTGCAGGGTCATGCGCGCATCGCAGCGCGGGCACTGGCTGAGCCAGCCGCAGTCGTGGCACAGCAGTGTGGGGGCGAAGCCGCGGCGGTTGAGGAACACCAGCACTTGCTGGCCGGCCGCCAGGGTCTGCGCGATCGCCTGCTGCAGCGGGCCGGAGATGCCTGAATCGAGTGGGCGGCTCTTGACGTCCAGGCGCAGGAAACGTGGTGGCTGGGCGCCACCGGCGCGACGGGTCAGCTTGAGCAGGGCGTAGCGGCCAGCGTGGGCGTTGTGCAGGCTCTCCAGCGACGGCGTGGCCGAGCCGAGCACGATCGGCAGATTCTCCTGGCGGGCGCGCAGCAGGGCGAGGTCGCGGGCGTGGTAGCGCAGCCCCTCCTGCTGTTTATAGGAGGCGTCGTGTTCCTCATCGATGATGATAAGGCCGGGGTTCTTCAGCGGCGTGAACAGCGCAGAGCGCGTACCGATGACGATATCCGCTTCGCCGTCGCGTGCTGCGAGCCAGGCATCCAGGCGCTCGCGGTCGTTCACGCTGGAGTGCAGCAGGGCGATGCGGGCGTTGAAGCGCTGCTCGAAGCGCGCCAGCGTCTGCGGCCCGAGATTGATTTCCGGAATCAGCACCAGTGCCTGTTTGCCGGCGGCGAGCACCTGATGGATCAGCTGCAGATAGACCTCGGTCTTGCCGCTGCCGGTAACGCCGGCGAGTAGAAACGCTTGGAAGCCGCCCAGTCCGGCACGGATGGCCTCGAAGGCCGCGCGCTGTTCGCTGTTGAGTGCCAGCTCCGATTGCAGCAGCCAACTGCCGCTGTGGCTGCGCGACTGGCTGCGGCGCCGGCTGTCGATGCGCAGCAGGCGTTTGTCCAGCAACAGTTCGAGGCTGTCGCGGTTCAGCTGCAGCTTGCCGAGCAGGCTGTGCGGTACGCCGTGCGGGTGCTGGGCGATGGTCTTGAGCGCTTCACGCTGGCGCGGCGCGCGTGCCAGGCGCGGATCGTCGGCGCGGGCGCCTTCGGCCAGCTGCCAGAAACGCTCCTGCCGCGCTTCCGCCGCCTCGCCCTGACGCAGCAGTGCCGGCAATGCCCAGCTGAAGGTGTCGCCCAGGCTATGCTGGTAATACTGGGCGGCCCACAGACAGAGTCGGAACAATGCGACCGGCAGCAGCGGCTGGCGGTCGAGCAGTTCGAGTGCCGGCTTGAGCTTCGCCTCCGGCACTTCACTGTGGTCGGACAGCTCGACCAGTACGCCCACCACCTCGCGCCGGCCGAAGGGCACGCGCAGGCGCACCCCCGGTTGCAGCGCGGCGATTGCGCAGCCGGCCGGCGGCAGATAGTCGAACAGGCGGCGCAGCGGCGAGGGTAGGGCCAGGCGAAGGATGGTCGTGGGCACGCGGCAATCCCTGGAGAGCGGGCGCCGATGGTAAACGATCGCCGCGCGCGCCGCTGCTTTGGCGGCCACGGCCCGCGCTTGCATCACCCGAATGCTCTGGTATCATTCGCGCCCTAATTCGTGCGGTACTCGGCATAGGGTCGGGTGGCGGCACGCAATCCAGAGGATTCATCATGAAAGCCGATATCCATCCGAACTACGTCGAAATCGACGCCACCTGCAGCTGCGGCAACGTCATCAAGACTCGCTCCACGCTGGGCAAGAACCTGAACATCGACGTGTGCTCCGAATGCCACCCGTTCTACACCGGCAAGCAGAAGGTACTGGATACCGGCGGCCGTATCGATCGCTTCAAGCAGCGTTTCGGTGTGTTCGGCGCCAAGTAAGCTGGCGTATCGAGAACTTATGCAGTTCTCCGAGTGCATGAAAAAGGCGTCCCTGGTGGGCGCCTTTTTCGTTTCCGTCACCTGCAGCTTGTCGGTGCAGGCTTTCTGTCCGGCACCGGAGCGCCTGCCCCAGTTCGCGGTAGCTCAGGTCATCGATGGCGATACCCTGCGCCTGACCGACGGCCGCAGCGTCCGCCTGATTGGCCTTAACACGCCGGAGTTGGGGCGTAAGGGGCGTGCCGCCGAGCCGCTGGCAGACGCGGCGCGTAGCCATCTGCAGCAACTGGTGAAGGCCAGTGACGGCCGGCTCGGTCTGCGCATGGGGGGCGAAGCGCGCGATCGCTACGGTCGCGTGCTGGCGCATGCTTATGATGCGCAGGGAAACAACTTGGAGGCAGCATTGCTGGCGCAGGGGCTCGGCTTCTTCGTCGCGGTGGCGCCCAATACCGAACTGGTCGACTGCCATCGTGCTGCCGAGGCGCAGGCGCGCCAACAGCATCGAGGTCTCTGGAAGCGACCGCTGCTGCGCCAGGCGCGGGAAATTCGCGCCGGCGGCTTCGCTCTGGTCGAAGGGCGGGTCGAGCGCGTCGAGCGCAACCGCGGGGGGCTGTGGATCGAGCTTGACGGACCGCTGGTGCTGCACGTGCCGCTACGCGATGTCGCAGCGTTCGCTGCGGTGCAGGCGTCGCTGCGAGGTGCGCGAATCGAGGCGCGCGGCTGGGTGGTCGATCGTGGCTCGCGGACGCGCCGCGATCAGGCGCGCTGGCTGATGCGGCTGTCTCATCCGGCGGCGCTTGTCGTTCGTCCGTGAGAAAACGCCGTTTAGCCTGGCATTTATTCCCTAAAAGTCGCAGTCGTCAGCGCTTGACACTCTCCTCTTGGCTCGCTTGTGACGGCGCGCGCTCTTGGCGTATGCTCGACCGCCTGTCTGTCCCAGAAAAAACAAGCGGAAATGCCAATGACTGACCTGAAAACCGCCGCTCTCGACTACCATTCCCAGCCGCGTCCGGGAAAACTGAGTGTCGAGCTGACCAAGCCTACCGCCACCGCCCGCGATCTGTCGCTGGCCTACAGTCCAGGTGTTGCCGCTCCCGTACGAGAAATCGCTCGTGATCCCGAGCTGGCCTACCGCTATACCGGCAAGGGCAATCTGGTCGCTGTGATCTCCGACGGTACCGCGATTCTCGGTCTGGGCAACCTCGGCCCGCTGGCCTCCAAGCCGGTGATGGAGGGCAAGGGTGTGCTGTTCAAGCGCTTCGCCGGCGTCGATGTGTTCGACATCGAGGTGGACGCCGAAAGCCCGCAGGCCTTCATCGACACTGTCAAGCGCATCTCGATCACCTTCGGTGGTATTAACCTGGAAGACATCAAAGCGCCCGAGTGCTTCGAGATCGAGCGCGCGCTTATCGAGCAGTGCGATATTCCAGTCTTCCATGACGATCAGCACGGCACGGCCATCGTGACCGCGGCGGGCATGCTCAACGCGTTGGAGATCGCTGGCAAGACCATCGAAGAGGCAAAAATTGTTTGCCTCGGCGCCGGCGCTGCCGCGACGTCCTGCATGAAGCTGCTGGTCAGCATCGGCGCGAAGATCGAGAACATCTTCATGGTCGACCGCAAGGGCGTGATTCATGCCGGTCGTGACGATCTCAACCAGTACAAGGCGATCTTTGCCCACGAAACCGACAAGCGCACGCTGGACGATGCGCTGGACGGCGCCGATGTGTTCGTCGGCCTGTCCGGGGCCAATCTGCTGAGTGCCGAGGGTCTCAAGCGCATGGCGGCCGATCCGATCGTTTTCGCTTGCTCCAATCCGGATCCGGAGATCAGTCCCGAGCTGGCGCACGCCACCCGTTCCGACGTCATTATGGCCACCGGTCGTTCGGACTACCCGAATCAGGTTAACAACGTGCTTGGCTTCCCGTTCATCTTCCGCGGTGCGCTGGACGTGCGTGCGACCCGCATCAACGAGGAAATGAAGATCGCTGCGGCGCTCGCCCTGCGTGATCTGGCGAAGCTGCCGGTGCCGGCGGAAGTCGCGGCTGCCTATGGCGTGTCCGACCTGCAGTTCGGTCGCGAGTACATCATTCCGAAACCGATGGACCCGCGTCTGATCACGCTGGTATCGGACGCGGTTGCCAAGGCGGCAATCGACAGCGGCGTGGCGACGTTGCCCTATCCGTCGAACTACCCGCTCAAGTCGGTCAACGACGTATTCAACGGCTGATCCCGACCTGAATGAAAAAGCCCCGCAGATTCTGCGGGGCTTTTTTGTTTGGGGTCGAAGGGGTTCTAGAACAGGTCGATCGGCGCCGCTTCGCTGGCTGGCAAAGGGCTGCCAGGCACCGGCGCGCCGGGCTCGAGTTCGCTCATCGAGGGGGGCGAGTCTTCGCTTTTGAATAGCTCGAAATATGCATTCGGCGTCGACGGTGTTGCTGCACGGCCGCTCTGCGGATCGACCCGTAGTGTCAGCAGCCCGGCGGGCTCGGCTGGCAAATGTTCTGGAAGATCTTTGAGCACGGTTCCCATGTACTTCATCCAGATGGGCAATGCCACGGTGCCGCCGTACTCGTGCCGGCCTAGACTCTGTGGCTGATCGAAGCCGGCCCAGACCGTCGTCACCAGATCCGCGTTGTAGCCCGAGAACCAGCTGTCGATCGAATCGTTGGTAGTGCCGGTCTTACCGGCTAAGTCGTGGCGGCCGAGCGCCAGCGCGCGCCGGCCGGTACCGCGAGTGATCACGTCCTGCAACATGCTGGTCATGATATAGGCGGTTCGTTCATCGATGATCTGCTCGGCAGTGCGGGGGGGCGTGTCCGCCTCCGCAGGTGCGACTTGGTCCGTACTGACGGTGGCCGCGTTCGGCGCATCCGGAACACGGGTGGGGTTGGCGGCGAAGACCTGCTGGCCTTCGCGATCCTCGACGCGCTCGATGAGATAGGGCTCGATCTTGTAGCCCCCGTTGGCGAACACGGTCCAGCCGGTAGCGATCTCCATCGGTGTGAGCGTCGCGGTGCCCAGCGCCAGCGAAAGGTTGCGTGGCAGATCCTGCGCTTGGAAGCCGAAACGGCTGATGTAGTCGATGGTGTAATCGATGCCAATGCTTTGCAGTAGCCGGATCGAAACGAGGTTACGCGACTTATATAGCGCCTCGCGCATGCGGATAGGACCGAGGAAGGTGTTGTTGTCGTTCTTCGGTCGCCAGATGCGATCCATCCCTTCTTCCACGAAGACGATTGGCGAGTCGTTAACGAGCGTGGCGGCGGTGTAGCCCGCGTCGAGCGCGGCGCTGTAGACGAAGGGTTTGAAGCTCGAGCCCGGCTGGCGTTTGGCCTGGATCGCACGGTTATATTTGCTTTGACCGAACGAAAAACCACCGGCCAATGCTTCGATGGAGCCGTCGACGGGATCCAGCGATACCAGCGCTGCCTGTGCGACTGGAACCTGGCTAAAGGTGGCACTCTCGCCATCGAGACGGATGCGAATCAGGTCGCCACGCGCCACGACATCGGCAGGTCGCTGGGGGCGAGGACCCAGGCTGTTGGTGGCCAGAAACGGCCGGGCCCATTTCATGCTCTCCCAGCTCACCGCGTGTTCGCTGCCGTCACGCAACAGCACCTTGATCCCTTCGCCGCCGACCTGGCTGACGATTGCCGGGAGCAGGCCGGAAAGTGCGCGATGCTGCGCCAGTTCTTCAAGCCAGACAGCTGGTGTCTTGTCACCCAGGCGAGCCTCGGGACCCCGGTACCCGTGGCGTTGGTCGTATTCGATCAGGCCTTCGAACAACGCCCGATTGGCGGCCTGTTGCCGCTCACTGCTGACGGTGGTGTAGACGCGAAAGCCATCGGTATAGGCTGCACTGCCGAAGCGGCCGACCATCTCCGCGCGTGCCATTTCGGCGATGTAGGCTGCATCCAGCTCCGGCGCAGCGCCATGGTAGCGTGCGGTTTCGGACTCAGCGATGGCTTGCTGGTAGCTGGCCTCATCGATCGAGCCCAATCGATACATGCGACCCAGAATCCAGTCGCGGCGCTCCTTGCTGCGAGCGGGATTGACCAGTGGATTGAACGCCGAGGGGGCTTTGGGTAGGCCGGCAATCATCGCCTTCTGAGCGAGGGTCAGCTCGCCGATCGATTTACCGTAATAGACCTGCGCCGCCGCCTCGATACCGTAGGCGCGATGACCCAGGTAGATCTTGTTCACGTAGAGCTCGAGAATTTCGTTCTTGGTGAGCTCGCGCTCGATCTGCAGGGCCAGCAGAATTTCATTGATCTTGCGGGAAAAGCTGCGCTCGCTAGTCAGGAAGAAGTTCTTGGCGACCTGCATGGTGATAGTGCTGCCGCCGGTCTGAATGTGGCCGCTCTTCAATAATTGCGCGGCAGCGCGCAGCAGCCCGGTGACGTCGACGCCATAATGATTTGCGAAATTGTCGTCTTCGGCGGCCAGCAGCGCCTGGATGAAGTCGCTGGGAATCTCCTCGAAGCGAACAGGAGAACGACGCATTTCCCCGAACTCCGCAATGAGCTTGTCATCGGCGCTGTAGACCCGCAGCGGGATCTGCAGCTGGATGCTGCGTAGCGAATCCACGGACGGCAGGTTCGGACTCAGATAGAGAAAAGCACCGCTGAGGCTGAGCGCAAATGCGCAAAAAAGTGCAAGGCAAGACCAGAAGAGAAACTTCAGAAAGCGCATCGGGGTTCTTGAAATCCAGAATATAGGAGGGCGCCGCAGGCGATGCTGAAAGGGAAAAACCGGTCACATTATAAGCGGTTTTTTTGTCAGCTAGCCATTTGCGCTTCTGTCAAGGCTGTAATCTAATGTGGATAACCATAATTAATCCGTAAGTCGCGGATAAAATAGGAAATTGGTCGTGCTAGGGCTCTTCACGAAGAAAGCGAACACGCTACTTGGGATCGATATTAGTTCGACATCCGTCAAGCTCCTCGAATTGAGCCGCTCGGGTAATCGCTATCGGGTGGAGGCTTACGCCGTTGAGCCATTACCGCCGAATGCCGTCGTCGAGAAGAATATCGTCGAGCTCGAGGGTGTCGGTCAGGCGCTGCAGCGTGTTGTCGCCAGGGCCAAGGTAAGCGTCAAGCAGGCGGCGGTTGCCGTGTCTGGCTCGGCGGTCATTACCAAGAGCATCGAGATGGAGTCCGGCCTCTCGGACGATGAGTTGGAAAATCAGCTAAAGATCGAGGCGGATCAGTACATCCCTTACCCCCTTGAAGAGGTAGCCATCGACTTCGAGGTACAGGGTCCTGCCGCGCGTTCGCCCGGACGTGTAGAAGTGCTGTTGGCAGCCTGTCGCAAAGAAAACGTCGAGATTCGCGAGGCCGCCCTTGCGCTGGCGGGCCTAACTGCGAAGGTGGTGGATGTCGAGGCCTATGCGCTGGAGCGCTCCTACGGCCTGCTTGCTCCGATGTTGGCAGGTGCGCAGGGCGAGCTGACAGTGGCTGTCGTTGATATCGGTGCCACCATGACAACTCTAAGCGTGTTGCACAACGGACGCACCATCTATACGCGCGAGCAACTATTCGGCGGCCGTCAGCTGACCGAAGAGATTCAGCGGCGTTATGGTTTGTCCGTTGAGGAAGCTGGTTTGGCCAAGAAACAGGGTGGTCTTCCAGATGACTACGACAGCGAGGTGTTGCAGCCGTTCAAGGAGGCGGTGGTGCAACAGGTCTCGCGTTCGCTGCAGTTCTTTTTCGCCGCCGGCCAATTCCATGATGTGGATTACATTTTGCTGGCCGGCGGTACGGCGTCGCTGCCAGGACTCGATCGTCTGATCCAGCAGAAGATCGGTACTCAGACTCTAGTCGCCAATCCCTTTGCCGATATGTCGCTGAGTAACAAGGTCAACGCAGGAGCGCTGGCCAGTGATGCACCGGCGCTGATGATTGCGTGTGGCTTGGCGATGAGGAGTTTCGACTGATGGCACGGATCAACCTGCTTCCCTGGCGCGAGCAGCTGCGCGAGGAGCGTAAGCAGCGCTTCCTGGCGACGCTGGCCGGTGTGCTTCTGCTCGCGGGTGGACTGGTCTTCCTCGGTGATCGTTATTTTCAAGGTGCTATCGAGTATCAGAACGCGCGTAACGACTTCGTGCGCAAGGAGATTGCTGTGCTCGATGCGCGTATCAAGGAGATCAGAGAGCTGAAAGAGCGGCGCCAGCAGCTTCTGGAGCGCATGAAGATCATTCAGGATCTACAAGGCAATCGACCGGTTATCGGTCGTGTGTTCGATCAGTTGGTGCGCACCTTGCCCGATGGCGTCTATTTCACCGGCTTGAAGATGACCGGGAAGAACATCGCCATCGTCGGCGCTGCCGAATCGAATAATCGGGTTTCCAACCTGATGCGCAATCTCGATGGGTCAGATTGGCTTGATGCGCCGAACCTCACTGAGGTCAAGGCGGTCACCGCGGGCGCGGTGGATCAGGAAAACGTGTTCCAGCTTACGGTGCAACAGACGCAGCCTGGCGTCGCCACGGAAGGAGGCAAGCCATGAGTCTGGCCGATTCGCTGGAAAGTCTGCGCAAGGTCGATCTGGCAGAACTGGATCTCAACAACCTCGGCTCCTGGCCCGGGCCTGTTAAGGTCATTGCCTCGGTACTTCTGCTGTCGGTCGTACTTGCGTTGGGTTACTACTTTCATTTGAAGGACCTGCAGACGAGTCTTGAGCAGCAGCAGGCTCAGGAGGAAACGCTGAAGCAGCAGTTCTCGACGAAGGCGTTCCAGGCGGCGAATCTGGAAGCCTACCGAGAGCAAATGGCTGAAATGGAAACTTCTTTTGGTGCGCTGTTGCGTCAACTGCCTAGCGATACGGAAGTTCCCGGTTTACTTGAGGATATAACTCGCACCGGGTTGGGAAGTGGCCTGGAGTTCGAGGAGATAAAGCTACAGCCGGAAGTTGTTCAGCAATTCTATATAGAGCTCCCCATACAAATAAAAGTAGTGGGTGGCTATCACGATTTGGCGACGTTTGTGAGCGGCGTTGCAAGCTTGCCACGTATCGTCACGTTGCATGATTTTGAGATCAAGACGGAAAAAGCGGATACCTCCAACAAGTTGCGCATGAGTATTTTGGCCAAGACTTATCGCTATAACGACAAGGGGCTGCAAAAATGAAAAAAGCCCGTTTCGCCGTATTGGGCTTGGGTCTGCTAGCGCTGACAGGTTGTGGCGACGGATCCGATTTATCCGATTTGCAGCAGTATCTCGACGAGGTGCGAGCCCGACCGAAAGGCTCGATCGAGCCTCTTCCAGCATTTGTTCCATACGAGGCCTTCACCTATAGCGCAGCCGCCCTGCGTCATCCATTCCAGCCGCCGGTGAAAATAGACCTGGCGCAGCGAGAAAAGGGGTCCAAGGATATTCGTCCGGACGAGACCCGGATCAAGCAGTTCCTCGAAGGTTTCAATATTGAAAATTTCGTCATGGTTGGAACATTGGCTAACGGTGACGGCCGATTCGCCTTGGTCAAAGGGGGGGATGGCGTTCATCGCGTTAAGGTCGGTGATTACTTGGGACGAAACCACGGTCGCATCGTCGATATCACTGATGCGGAGATCGAGGTGCTGGAGATAGTTCCGGATGGCGAGGGTGGGTGGCTAGAGCGCCCGCGCAGTTTGAATTTGAAAGAGCGCACCTGAGCGCGGGGCAACAAGAATGGAAAACCTGTACCGGTCTGCACAACGGAAGAACTCTATGAATAGCACCGTCTCGCGTCTTGGTGTCGCATTGTTGGCGCTCCTGGCCGCCCCGGCTCTGCTGGCTGCCAACCTCAACGCGTTGGATGTTGCAGCGCTGCCCGGTGATCGTGTCGAACTCAAGCTGGCGTTCGACGAGCCGGTGAATGAGCCACATGGCTATACGCTCGAGCAGCCGGCGCGCATTGCGCTGGATTTGCCCGGCGTGTCCAACAAGCTGGGTGTGAAGAATCGTGAGTTGGGAGTAGGTAATGCTCGCAGCGTTACGGTTGTTGAGGCGCAAGGGCGTACCCGTCTGATCGTCAACCTGACGACCCTGGTGCCCTACTCGACGCGCATCGAGGGCAGCAACCTGTTCGTTGTGCTCGGCGAATCCTCGGCGCCGGGTGCCGTATCCAATTCCGCCGTGGCTGCCCCGGTAGCTACGCCAGCGCCTTCTAAGCCACTGCTAACGAGCAAGGCAATCAACAACATCGATTTTCGGCGCGGCGAAGATGGCGCCGGTAATGTAATCATCACGCTTTCCGATCCTTCGATCAGTTCAAATATCGAAGAGCAGAGCGGGAAGATCCACGTTTCGTTTGCCAAAACTCAGTTGCCTGAGGCTTTGCGGGTTCGTCTGGACGTGCAGGATTTCGCTACTCCAGTGAAGTTCGTCGATGCGACTACACAGGGTGGTGGTGCAGCTATCGCCATTGAACCTACAGGTCGCTACGACTATCTGGCCTATCAGACCGATGACAAGCTGACGATCAGCATCAAACCGCTGACCGAAGACGAGGCGCAGAAACGCAAGGCAGAGCGCTTTGCCTATTCGGGCGAGAAATTGTCGCTCAACTTCCAGGACATTGATGTCCGCTCCGTACTGCAGTTGATTGCAGACTTTACCGATCTCAATTTGGTCGCCAGCGATACGGTGCAGGGCAACATCACTCTACGGTTGCAGAATGTGCCGTGGGACCAGGCTCTTGATCTGGTCCTCAAGACCAAGGGGCTGGACAAGCGGCAGGTTGGCAATGTGCTGCTGGTCGCGCCGGCTGATGAGATTGCAGCGCGCGAGCGCCAAGAACTTGAGTCGCAGCGGCAGATTGCCGAACTCGCTCCGCTGCGTCGGGAGGTGGTACAGGTCAACTACGCCAAGGCAGCCGATATTGCCAAGCTCTTCCAGTCAGTGACCAACACCGAGGGACAGGTGGACGAGCGTGGCTCCATTGCCGTCGATGATCGAACCAACAATATCATTGCCTACCAGACGCAAGATCGGCTGGATGAATTGCGGCGTATCGTTGCGCAATTGGACATTCCGGTGCGTCAGGTGATGATCGAGGCACGTATCGTTGAAGCCAACGTGGATTACGACAAGAGTTTGGGGGTCCGCTGGGGTGGTACCCAGATTTTTGCTAACGGCCGCGGTGCCGTATACGGCAGTGACGACTTCGGTGATGAGGGCGGCGACGCCGGCGAAGATAGTAACGGCAACTATCCGTTCGTCGATCTGGGAGTTACCAACCGTACCGCAGGTATTGGTATCGGCTATGTGACTGACAACCTGATCCTTGATCTCGAACTTTCGGCCATGGAAAAGTCGGGCAATGGTGAAATCGTTTCCCAGCCCAAGGTAGTGACCTCCGATAAAGAGACGGCAAAGATTCTAAAGGGTTCTGAAATCCCCTATCAGGAAGCTAGCTCCAGCGGAGCGACCAGTACATCGTTCAAGGAGGCGGTGCTGTCACTGGAGGTGACCCCGCAAATTACGCCCGACAACCGCATTATCATGGAGGTAAAGGTCACCAAGGATGCCCCCGACTTTGCAAACGCGCTCAATGATGTTCCGCCTATCAATAAGAACGAAGTAAATGCCAAAGTATTGGTCAACGATGGTGAAACCATTGTGATCGGTGGTGTTTTCTCGAACACCCAGAGTCGGTCAGTCGACAAGGTGCCCTTACTGGGTGACCTGCCGTTCCTCGGTCGCCTGTTCCGTCGCGATACTGTTACGGAGGAGAAATCGGAGCTGTTGGTGTTCCTTACTCCGCGTATAGTTAACAACAACGCCGTAGCTGTGAGTCGTTAACTGGGTGCAGAATCTGATCCTCGTAGGCCCGATGGGAGCTGGCAAGAGCACCATCGGGCGTTTGCTTGCCAAAGAGTTGCGCTTGCCGTTCAAGGACTCGGACAAGGAGATCGAGCAGCGCACTGGCGCCAGTATCCCCCTGATTTTCGATGTGGAAGGTGAAGGCGGCTTCCGTGAGCGCGAGCACGCCGCCATTGCCGACCTTTGCATGTTGAACGGAGTAGTGCTGGCTACGGGTGGGGGCGCTGTGTTGCGGGAGGACAATCGTCGCGCATTGCGCTCCGGTGGACAGGTCGTTTATCTGTGCACGTCCGTGGAGCAGCAGCTGGAGCGAACTTCCAGGGATCGTAATCGTCCGCTCCTGCAGGCCGCAGATCCACGGGCTGTGTTGGAGACTCTCATGGCCGTTCGCGATCCGCTTTATCGAGAGATCGCTGACATCGTGGTGGAAACCGATGAGCGTCCGCCGCGACTGGTGGTGACGGAAATTCTCGATCGGCTTCACGCACTCCGGCACCGTGAAAGCCGTGACGGAACTGCGCTATCCTAGCCTCCTTTTTTGGAGGCCTCATGCAGACACTTCAGGTCGATCTCGGCGAGCGCAGTTATCCGATAGAAATTGGCGAGCAACTACTGGACCGCGCCGATTTGCTGTCCGCTCGAATCCGCGGCAAGCAGGTGGCGATCGTCACCAACGAGACCGTTGCGCCGCTGTATCTGGATCGACTGGCGCGTTCGTTGAGTGCTTTCTCGGTCACGCCGATCATTCTTCCTGATGGCGAAGCCCACAAGAATTGGCAGACGTTGCAGCTGATCTTCGATGGCCTGCTCGGCGCGCGACATGACCGCGGTACCACGATCGTCGCGCTGGGCGGCGGTGTGATCGGCGATATGGCCGGCTATGCTGCGGCCAGCTATCAGCGGGGCGTCGACTTCATCCAGGTGCCGACGACCTTGTTGTCGCAGGTTGACTCTTCGGTCGGCGGTAAGACCGGGATCAATCATCCGCTGGGCAAGAACATGATCGGTGCGTTCTACCAGCCACGCGCGGTGATCATCGATACGACTACGCTAGGCACATTGCCGGCTCGTGAGCTATCAGCCGGACTCGCGGAAGTGATCAAGTATGGCCTGATCTGCGATGCGCCTTTCCTAGGGTGGTTGGAGGCTCATATCGAAGGCCTGCGCGCGCTGGACCCGCAGCTGTTGAGCGAGGCCATCTACCGTTCCTGTGCCGCCAAGGCGCGCGTAGTGGGGGCGGACGAGAGGGAGTCGGGAGTCCGTGCCATTCTGAATCTGGGGCATACCTTTGGACATGCCATCGAGACACATCAGGGCTATGGTGCCTGGCTGCATGGTGAGGCAGTGTCTGCAGGCACGGTGATGGCGCTGGAGATGTCGCGCCAGCTGGGCTGGATCGAAACTGCTGAGCGTGACCGTGCGATCCGCCTCTTGGTGCGCGCGGGTTTGCCGGTCGTACCGCCGCAGGATATGGAGACGTCGGACTTCCTGCAGCACATGGCGGTCGACAAGAAGGTTCTCGACGGCAAGTTGCGGCTAGTGCTGCTCAAGAAGCTCGGTGAGGCCGTCGTGACTGGCGATTTTCCCCGGATGGCGCTGGAAGACACGTTGCGCGTCGACTATGGGGCGCTGACGCAACATTTAGGAGCGTAAGAAATTTCCATGACCAGTTTGTCTGCGGACGACTCGTTTCTGAATCATTACGGGTTCAGTCATGATCCTTTTGCCGCCCGTGTCCCGGGTTTCAAATTCTTTCCCGCTCAGCGCAAGCCTGTGCTGGGGCAGCTGCATCACCTGGCACGATACAGTCAGCTGCTATTGGTGGTGACCGGCCCGCAAGGGAGCGGCAAGACGCTGCTGCGCCAGGCGCTGGTCGCCAGCAGCAACAAGCAATCCGTGCAAAGCGTGGTGATTACGCCGCAGGAAACCGCAGATGCGGCCGCGATACTGCAGCAGGTGGCTCAGGCGCTGAACGTGCAGCGGAGCGATTTCGACGCGGTGATGGCGCAGATCGTCCAGTTGGCACTCACCGGCCAGGAGGTGTACCTGCTGGTCGATGATGCTGAGCGCCTCACCGGTGCGGCAATCGAGACACTGCTGCGCTTCGCGGCAGGCAGCCCGGAGGCACGGCCACACGTGTTTCTGTTTGGCGAGCCGGCGCTGGTTGGGCGGTTGGAGGCGCTCAGCGACGGACCGGGTGAGCGCTATCACGTCATCGCTCTGCAG
This sequence comes from Pseudomonas sp. FIP_A4, assembly GCF_036701605.1. Taxonomy (NCBI): domain Bacteria; kingdom Pseudomonadati; phylum Pseudomonadota; class Gammaproteobacteria; order Pseudomonadales; family Pseudomonadaceae; genus Pseudomonas; species Pseudomonas sp. FIP_A4. Next base: position 408,645 of record NZ_JAYDXP010000126.1, read on the forward strand.
CCTTACGAGGAGGACGAAACGCGTGAATACCTTGCTCAGCGTCTTGAGGGGGCGGGCAGTGGCCTGGAATGCCTGAGCGAGGAGCAAATCACGCGCGTTCATGAGCTGGCCGGCGGATGGCCTGGTGCAATTAACGAGGTTGCGCGAGAGGAACTGATCGAGGGTATGCAGGCGAACAAGAAGCGCTCGCGCGCTGGCGGTTTTTCCCTGCCTGTTCCGAGAAAACACCTGCTGGCAGTGCTTGCTGTGCTGGTCGTCGTTGGGCTGGCGTTGCTGTTTCGTGGCGCTGGGGAGCGGGATGCGGCGGCACCGAGCAGCACGGCGCTTCCGCTGGGCGGCGCACCGGCTGAATCACCAGCGACCGGTGAGGCCGCAATCGAGTTCGACGGTGCGGATCGGCCGGCGGCGCTGCCGCTGACAGGGGATGCCCAGCCGGTAATTCGTGAACCATTGGCCGCAGCAGCCGGAGGCGAGCAAGAGGATGGGGCGACCGACATGCAAAGCGATGTCGATTCACCCCGGCTGATGGATCCGGCGCCACTGCCACCGGCCGAGACGACACGCGAGCCTGTTATGGCACCGGCACCGGCACCGGCACCCGCACCGGCACCCGCACCCGCACCGATAGCGGCGCCTCCAGTTAGAACGCCCGTGCCGGCCCCGGCTCCTAAACCGGCGGCCCGGGCGAAGACGGCCACGAACGTGGCTGGAGGAAATTGGTACGCCAGCCAACCTAGCGGCAACTATCTGCTGCAGATTCTCGGAACGCGTAGCGAGCAGAGTGCGCAGGCGGTGATTGCCAAGCATGGTGCGAGCTACCGCTATTTCATCAAGCAGCACCAGGGTAAGCCGCTCTACGTAGTGACCTATGGCAGCTTCGCCAGCCGCACCGCAGCCACTGCGGCAATCAAGTCGCTACCGGCAGAACTGCAGTCGAGTAAACCGTGGGTTCGCAGCTTGGGTAGCGTCCAGCAGGAGATACGCAGGTAAGCAAAAATGCCCCAAAAAAGTGCGCAATGCACCGAATTGGGGCTTGCAAAAAAAAATTGTGTCGTTCCACGGTTGCTTTGTAAACTGCTCCCCCTTTCGCCCGCGTGAATGACGGGGCTCTCCTGTGCTCCGTCAGTAAGGGGTTGATTTACAACGCATTTAGCTGGTGGAGTGCCTATGAGAGCAGGTCTGTTTCGTCCTGAAGAGTTCAAGGATAACTGCGGCTTCGGTCTGATTGCCCACATGCAGGGCGAGGCAAGCCATCACCTGCTCAAAACCGCAATTGCGTCACTCACTTGCATGACTCACCGCGGCGGCATCAATGCCGACGGTAAGACCGGTGACGGCTGTGGCTTGCTGATGCAGAAGCCGGACGCTTTCCTCCGTGCCATGGCGCGCGAGCACTTTGCGACCGAGCTGCCGGATCAGTATGCGGTCGGCATGATCTTCCTCAGTCAGGACCCCAGCGAAGCCGACATCGCGCGCGCGCGCCTCAACGAAGAAGTTGCGGCACAAGGGCTGACGCTGGTCGGCTGGCGCGAAGTGCCGGTGGACACCAGCGTACTTGGCCGCCTCGCCCTCGAGCGTCTGCCGCGCATCGAGCAGATCTACGTGGCGGGCGCCGGCCTGTCCGAGCGTGATTTCGGTATCAAGCTGTTCTTCGCCCGCCGCCGGGCGGAGGTCGCGCTTGCCGACCGGGAGTTCTATGTCTGCAGCCTGTCGGACAAGGACATCATCTATAAAGGCCTGATGATGCCGGCCGATCTGGCGCAGTTCTATCCCGATCTCGGCGACGAGCGCCTGGCGACCGCGATCTGCGTATTCCACCAGCGTTTCTCGACTAACACCCTGCCGCGCTGGCCGCTGGCCCAGCCGTTCCGCTATCTCGCGCACAACGGTGAAATCAACACCATCACCGGCAACCGCAACTGGGCGCAGGCGCGGCGACTCAAGTTCGCCAACGAACTGTTACCGGATCTGGAAAGCCTGGCGCCGCTGATCAACCGCACCGGCTCCGACTCCTCTAGCATGGACAACATGCTCGAGTTGCTGGTCACCGGCGGCATGGACCTGTTCCGCAGCCTGCGCATGATCATTCCGCCAGCGTGGCAGAACGTCGAAACGATGGACGCCGATCTGCGCGCGTTCTACGAATACAACTCCATGCACATGGAGCCATGGGACGGCCCGGCCGGCGTGGTGCTGACCGACGGACGCCATGCGGTATGCCTGCTGGACCGAAACGGTCTGCGCCCGGCGCGCTGGGTGACGACGAAGAACGGTTATATCACCCTGGCTTCTGAGGTCGGTGTATGGGATTACCAGCCTGAGGATGTCATCGCCAAGGGCCGCGTCGGTCCGGGCCAGATTCTCGCCGTCGATACTCACACCGGTCAGATTCTGCACACCAGCGACATCGACAACCGCCTGAAAGCCCAGCATCCCTACAAGAAGTGGCTGCGCGGCACGGCGCTGCGCATTCAGTCGACCCTGGACGACAACGACCACGGCTCGGCAGTCTACGACGTCGACCAGCTCAAGCAGTACATGAAGATGTTCCAGGTCACCTTCGAGGAGCGTGATCAGGTGCTGCGTCCGCTGGCCGAGCAAGGTCAGGAAGCGGTCGGCTCGATGGGTGACGATACGCCGATGGCCGTGCTGTCGCGTCGCGTGCGTTCACCCTACGATTACTTCCGCCAGCAGTTCGCGCAGGTCACCAACCCACCGATCGACCCGCTGCGCGAAGCCATCGTCATGTCGCTGGAAACCTGCCTGGGGGCCGAGCGCAACGTCTTCGAGGAAACCGCCGATCACGCTAATCGCGCGATCCTGACCACGCCGGTGATTTCGCCGGCGAAGTGGCGAACCATCATGGAACTCGACCGCCCTGGTTTCGAGCGCCATTTCCTCGACCTGAACTACGACGAGAGCCTCGGCCTGGAGGCGGCGGTGCGCAACCTGGCCGAGCAGGCCGAGGAAGCGGTGCGTGCTGGCAAGGTTCTGCTGGTGCTCAGCGACCGCCACATCGCGCCGGGCAAGCTGCCGATGCACGCCTCGCTGGCGGTCGGTGCGGTGCACCATCGCCTGGTGGAAACCGGCCTGCGCTGCGATTGCAACATCCTGGTGGAAACCGCCACCGCGCGCGATCCGCACCATTTCGCGGTACTGATCGGCTTCGGTGCCACCGCCGTCTATCCGTTCCTCGCCTACGAGGTGCTCAGCGACCTGATTCGCACCGGTGAGGTACTCGGCGATCTGTACGAGGTGTTCAAGCACTACCGCAAGGGCATCTCCAAGGGCCTGCTGAAGATCATCTCGAAGATGGGCATCTCCACCATCGCGTCCTATCGCGGGGCGCAGCTGTTCGAGGCGATCGGACTGGCGGAAGAAGTGGTTGAACTCAGCTTCCGCGGCGTCGCCAGCCGCATCCAGGGCGCGCGTTTCGTCGATCTCGAGGCCGAGCAGAAGGCACTGGCGGACGAGGCCTGGAATAACCGCAAGGCGATCCAGCAAGGTGGTCTGCTGAAGTTCGTCCACGGTGGCGAATACCACGCCTACAACCCCGACGTGGTCGGCGCCCTGCAGGCGGCGGTGCAGTCGGGTGACTACGCCCGTTTCAAGGAATACAGCGCGCTGGTCGACAAGCGTCCGGTATCGATGTTGCGTGACCTGTTGGGCGTCAAGCTGGCGGAGCAGCCGCTGGCGCTGGAGGAAGTCGAGCCGCTGGATTCGATTCTCAAGCGTTTCGATTCCGCCGGCATCTCCTTGGGCGCCCTATCGCCCGAGGCGCACGAGGCGATCGCCGCGGCGATGAACCGCATCGGCGCGCGCTCCAACTCCGGCGAGGGTGGCGAGGATCCGGCACGCTACGGCACCGAGCGCAGCTCGAAGATCAAGCAGGTTGCCACCGGTCGCTTCGGCGTCACGCCGGAGTACCTGATCAACGCCGAGGTGCTGCAGATCAAGGTGGCTCAGGGCGCAAAGCCTGGCGAGGGCGGGCAACTGCCCGGGGGCAAGGTCAACGGCCTGATTGCCCGGCTGCGCTATGCCGTGCCAGGGGTGACGCTGATCTCGCCGCCGCCGCACCACGACATCTATTCCATCGAGGACTTGGCACAGCTGATCTTCGATCTCAAGCAGGTCAACCCTCGCGCGCTGGTGTCGGTCAAGCTGGTGGCCGAGCCGGGCGTCGGCACCATCGCCGCCGGCGTCGCCAAGGCCTACGCGGACCTGATCACCATCTCCGGTTATGACGGCGGTACCGGCGCCTCGCCGCTGACCTCGATCCGCTACGCCGGCTCGCCGTGGGAACTGGGTCTGGCTGAAACCCACCAGACCCTGCGCGGCAACGACCTGCGCGGGAAGGTGCGGGTGCAGACCGACGGCGGCCTCAAGACCGGCCTCGACGTGGTCAAGGCGGCGATCCTCGGCGCCGAGAGCTTCGGCTTCGGCACCGCGCCGATGATCGCGCTGGGCTGCAAGTACCTGCGCATCTGCCACCTGAACAACTGCGCCACCGGCATCGCCACGCAGAACGAGCAGCTGCGCAAGGATCACTTCATCGGCACCGTCGAGATGGTGGTCAACTTCTTCCAGTTCGTTGCCGAGGAAACTCGTGAGTGGCTGGCCAAGCTCGGCGTGCGCAGTCTCGGCGAGCTGATCGGGCGTACCGATCTGCTGGAAATCCTGCCCGGCGAAACCGCTAAGCAGGGCAACCTTGACCTGACTCCGCTGCTCGGCGGAAGCAATGTTCCGGCCGATAAACCGCAGTTCTGCGAGGTGGAGAAGAACCCGCCGTTCGATCAGGGCCTTCTGGCCGAGGAGATGGTGCGACTCGCCAAGGGTGCGATCGAAGCCAAGAGCGGCGGCGACTTCGAACTGGAAATCTGCAACTGCGATCGCTCGATTGGCGCGCGGGTATCCGGTGAAATTGCCCGCCTGCACGGCAACCAAGGCATGGCCACGGCGCCGATCACCTTCCGCTTCAAGGGCACGGCGGGGCAGAGCTTCGGCGTATGGAACGCCGGCGGCCTGAACCTCTATCTCGAAGGCGATGCCAACGACTACGTGGGCAAGGGCATGACCGGCGGCAAGCTGATCGTCACCCCGCCCAAGAACAGCGCCTATGCCTCGCAGGACTCCGCCATTATCGGCAACACCTGTCTGTATGGTGCCACCGGTGGCAAGCTGCTGGCGGCCGGTACGGCCGGTGAACGCTTCGCGGTGCGCAACTCCGGCGCGCATGCCGTGGTGGAAGGCACCGGCGATCACTGCTGCGAGTACATGACCGGTGGCTTCGTCTGCGTCCTGGGCAAGACCGGGCACAACTTCGGTTCCGGCATGACCGGCGGCTTCGCCTATGTGCTGGATATGGACAACAGCTTCATCGACCGGGTCAACAACGAGCTGGTGAACCTGCAACGCATCACCGGCGAAGCGATGGAGGCCTATCGCAGCCACCTGCACGGCGTGCTGCGCGAGTATGTCGCGGAAACCGCGAGCGAGTGGGGTGCCGAGCTGCTGGAGAATCTCGACGATTACCTGCGGCGCTTCTGGCTGGTGAAGCCGAAGGCGGCCAACCTGGCCTCGCTGCTGTCGAGCACTCGGGCCAACCCGCAATAACAAGCAGCTTCAAGCCGCGAGCCTCACGACCCGAGCGGCGTGAGGCACGGCTCCGTGATCGTCATGCGGTTTGCAGCCTGAGGCTGGCCGCTGCTGTTGAGAGGTTTTGAAATGACTGAACGTCTGAATAACGACTTCCAGTTCATCGAGGTCGGGCGCAAGGATCCGAAGAAGAAACTGCTGCGCCAGCGCAAGAAGGAGTTCGTCGAGATCTACGAACCCTTCAAGCCGCAACAGGCCTGCGAGCAGGCACACCGCTGCCTGGGCTGCGGCAATCCCTATTGCGAGTGGAAGTGCCCGGTTCACAACTACATTCCCAACTGGTTGAAGCTGGTGTCGGAGGGCAACATCCTCGCTGCCGCCGAGCTGGCGCACCAGACCAATACCCTGCCGGAAGTCTGCGGCCGCGTGTGCCCACAGGACCGCCTGTGCGAAGGCGCCTGCACCCTGAACGACGGGTTCGGCGCGGTCACCATCGGCTCGGTGGAGAAGTACATCGCCGATACCGCCTTCGCGATGGGCTGGCGGCCGGACCTGTCCAAGGTCAAGCCGACCGGCAAGCGCGTCGCCATCATCGGTGCCGGACCGGCCGGTTTGGGCTGCGCCGATGTGCTGGTACGCAACGGCGTGGCGCCGGTGGTGTTCGACCGTAATCCGGAAATCGGTGGCCTGCTGACGTTCGGCATCCCCGAATTCAAGCTGGAGAAGAGCGTGCTCAGTCGCCGCCGCGAGATCTTCAGCGGCATGGGCGTCGAGTTTCGCCTGAATACCGACGTGGGCAAGGACGTCAGCATCGAGCAGCTGCTCGACGAATACGATGCGGTGTTCATGGGCATGGGCACCTACACGTACATGAAGGGCGGTTTTCCCGGCGAGGATCTGCCCGGCGTGCACGACGCGCTGGATTTTCTCATCGCCAACGTCAACCGCAACCTCGGTTTCGAGAAGTCCGCCGACGACTTCATCGACATGAAGGGCAAGAAAGTGGTGGTGCTCGGCGGCGGCGACACCGCGATGGACTGCAACCGCACCTCCATCCGCCAGGGTGCCAAGAGCGTGACCTGTGCCTACCGCCGCGATGCGGCGAACATGCCGGGTTCGCGTCGTGAAGTGAAGAATGCCAAGGAGGAGGGCGTGAAGTTCCTCTTCAACCGCCAGCCCATCGCCATCGTCGGCGAGGACCGGGTCGAAGGTGTCAAGGTGGTCGAGACCCGTCTCGGCGCGCCGGATGCCCGCGGTCGTCGCAGCCCGGAGCCGATTCCCGGTTCGGAGCAGGTGCTGCCGGCCGATGCGGTGGTCATCGCCTTCGGTTTTCGCCCGAGTCCGGCGCCGTGGTTCGAGGCGCAGGGTGTTCAGCTCGACAACCAGGGCCGCGTGGTGGCGCCGGCGCAGGGCGAATTCAAGCACCAGACCGCCAACCCGAAGATCTTCGCCGGTGGCGACATGGTGCGCGGTTCCGACCTGGTGGTGACGGCGATCTACGAAGGCCGGCAAGCTGCCGAAGGGATCATGGATTACCTCGGCGTCTGAGCCTGTGCCGGGCGCGCCGCGCCTGACATGAATCAAGCCCACGGAAAAGGCACGGCACTCGCCGTGCCTTTTGTTTTCCGCTTTGCGACAATGCACGGCACTTTTTTGCTGGGACCCCGCCATGACCACCTTGAAGAACGATCGCTTCCTTCGTGCCCTGCTCAAGCAGCCTGTCGACGTCACCCCGGTGTGGATGATGCGCCAGGCCGGCCGTTACCTGCCGGAATATCGCGCCAGTCGCGCCAAGGCCGGCGACTTCATGAGCTTGTGCATGAATCCGGAGCTGGCCTGCGAGGTGACCCTGCAGCCACTGGATCGCTATCCGCTGGATGCGGCCATCCTGTTCTCCGACATCCTCACCGTGCCGGATGCGATGGGCCTTGGGCTGTACTTCGAGACCGGCGAAGGGCCGCGCTTCAAGAAGGTAGTCAGCAGCGCCGCCGACATCGACGCGCTGCCGATCCCCGATCCGGAAAAGGATCTGGGTTACGTGATGGACGCCGTGCGCACCATCCGCCGCGAACTCAACGGCCGCGTGCCGCTGATCGGCTTCTCCGGCAGCCCCTGGACCCTGGCGACCTACATGGTCGAGGGTGGCTCTTCGAAGGATTTCCGCAAATCGAAGGCGATGCTCTACAGCGATCCGGCAGCGATGCACGCACTGCTCGACAAGCTGGCGCAATCGGTCACGGCCTACCTCAACGGCCAAATCCTTGCCGGGGCGCAGGCCGTGCAGATCTTCGACTCCTGGGGCGGCAGCCTGTCGGCGGCGGCGTACCAGGAATTCTCTCTGGCCTACATGCAGAAGATCGTCGACGGACTGATCCGCGAGCACGACGGCCGCCGCGTGCCGGTGATCCTGTTCACCAAGGGCGGCGGACTGTGGCTGGAGTCGATGGCGGGTGCTGGTGCCGAGGCGCTCGGCCTGGACTGGACCTGCGATATCGGCAGCGCGCGTGCGCGGGTTGGTGACAAGGTAGCGCTGCAGGGCAACATGGACCCCAGCGTGCTGTATGCCAAGCCGGAGGCGATTCGTGCCGAGGTTGGCCGCATCCTCGCCAGCTTCGGCCACGGCAACGGCCACGTCTTCAACCTCGGTCACGGCATCACCCCGGAAGTCGATCCGGCGCATGCCGGCGCGTTCATCGAGGCCGTGCACGAGCTGTCGGCGCAGTACCACCGCTAAGCGCGTCGCGCTGGACGAAACGCCCCGCTCATGCGGGGCGTTTTGCTATCCGCGTGCGCGGTTCTCCGGCGTGGCCGGCAGGTGTGCCAAATGCAGCGCCACCAGCAGCGAGACCAGCAGCAGGGCGGCGATGAACAGGCCTACGCCGGTCCAGCCGCCGGCATGCCAGAACAGCCCGCCCAGCGTTCCGGCGATGCTCGAGCCCAGGTAATAGCCGAACAGGTACAGCGACGACGCCTGGCCCCGCGCCTGAGTGGCGCGACGGCCGATCCAGCTGCTGGCCACCGAATGCGCGCCGAAGAAGCCGAAGGTGAACAGCAGCATGCCCGGCAGGATCGTTGCCAGCACATCGAACAGCGTCAGCCCCAGCCCGCCCAGCATCAGCACGATCATCGCCCAGAGCACCTTGCGCCGGCCGATCCGGTCGGCCAGCGCACCGGCCTGCGCCGAGCTGTAGATGCCCGACAGGTAGACCACCGCCAGCAGGCCGACCAGCGTTTGACTGAGTTCGAACGGCGCGGCGATCAACCGGTAGCCGATGTAGTTGAACAGCGTGACGAAACTGCCCATCAGCAGGAACGCCTGCAGGAACAGCCACGGCAGGCCAGCGTCGCGAAAGTGCATGGTGTAGCCCTGCACCAGCCCGCGCGGGCGCAACGGGCGCGCGCGGAAGTGCCGCGAGTCGGGCAGAAAGCGCCAGAACAGCAGCGCGGCCAGCAGCGCCAGCCCGCCCATCACCGCCAGCACGCTCTGCCACGGCAGGTAATCGACCAGCACGCCGCTGATCAGCCGGCCGCTCATGCCGCCGATCGCATTGCCGCCGATATACAGGCCCATCGCCAGGCCGAGGTGCCGTGGATCGATCTCCTCGCTCAGATAGGTCATCGCCACCGCCGCCAGCCCGCTCAGAGCCAGCCCGACGAGGGCACGCATCAACAGCACGCCGTGCCAGCCGGGCATCACGGCACTGAGCAGGGTGAACAGGGCGGCGGCCAGCAACGCGGTGACCATCACCGGTTTGCGGCCGATGGCATCGGAGATGGGCCCGGTGATCAGTAGGCCGATCGCCAGGGTGATGGTCGAGGATGACAGCACCAGGCTGCTTTGCGCCGCGTTGATGGCGAACGCCTGCGACAGCATGGGCATCAACGGTTGCACGCAGTAGAGCAGGGCGAAGGTCGCGAAGCCGCCAGCGAACAGCGCCAGCACGGTGCGGGTGAAGCGTGGCGTGCCCTTTTCGGTGAAGGCGTCGTGGGCCACGGCATCGGTGGAGGGCTGCGCGTGGGATTGAGCCGACTCGCCGGTCGCGCTCTGGAAACTGTTCATCGCCGATTCTCGCTGTCGTTCACCCGCTCGACATTCGGGCGTCGGGGTAGCAGGCTGATGAAGAGAACGATAGGGAGCTTTATTTAATGTTTCCAATATATTATTCGACCCAATCAATATGACTGGCGAATCAATGGGGTTGTCATGGAGCTACGCCACCTGCGGTATTTCGTCGCTGTGGCCGAGGAGCTGCACTTCGGCCGTGCAGCCGAGTTACTACGCATTTCCCAGCCGCCGCTGAGCCAGCAGATCCAGGCGCTGGAAGCCGAGCTGGGGGTGCGTCTGTTCGATCGCACCAACCGCCGGGTTTCGCTGACCGACGCCGGCCGGCTGTTCCTCGAGGAAACCCGCCGCACGCTGGCGCAGGTCGACAAGGCGGTGGATGTGGCGCGCCGCGCCAATCAGGGTGAGATCGGCGAGCTGCAGATCGGTTTCACCTCCTCGGCGCCGTTCACCTCGATTCTGCCGCGGGCGATTCTGGCCTTCCGCGAAGCCTTTCCGGCCGTGCACCTGGCGCTGCAGGAGATGACCAGCAAGCAGGTGGTGGACGCGGTGCAGGACGAGACGCTGCAGGTCGGTATGATCCGCCCGTTCGCGCTGCCGGCCGGCCTGCAGACCACGGAGCTGTTCAGCGAACCCCTGGTGGCGCTGATGCACGCCGGGCACCCGTTGGCGAGCGATAGAGAGGAGGGGATCTGGCTGGCCGAGTTGGCCGCCGAGCCTTTCGTGTTCTTTCCGCGCAGCTACGGCACCGGACTCTACGACCAGTTGCTCAACCTGGCGCGCCAAGCCGGCTTCAACCCGCGCATCGCCCAGGAGGCGAACGAGGCGCTGACCATCATCGGTCTGGTCGCTGCGGGGCTGGGGGTTTCGGTGCTGCCGGCGTCGTTCCAGCGTATCCGCATTGACGGTGTGGCATTTCGGACCGTGCTCGACAAGGAGGCGACCACCGCCGTCTGGCTGGTCAAGCGCCGTCAGGAGCAGTCACCGCTGACGCGCGCCTTCATCGACCTGGTCACGCGTGAGGCGCTTGCCGCCCGCTAGCGTGCGGTGAGAGTCCGTGCCGGCTGAGGGCCGGCACGGAGCGCACGGTCAGTTGTAGCGGTACTTCGCTTCGATCTTGCGCTTCTGCAGGGTGAACTGGGTCATGTCGATCTGGTTCTGTGCCAGCTGGTCTTCCAGCTTGTCCAGCTCGCCATTTTCCAACTTGCTGACGTGATGCTTGGTGGCGTGGTAGTTGATGGTTTCCGCGGCGCTGTGGCCACTGACCGGATCCCACAGAATGGAAAGCGGCCAGAACAGCAGGTTGACCACGCCAAGGCCGTACTCACGACCGTAGAACGAACCACCGCCGGGAAGCAGACCCAGCGCGGTACCCAGCGCAGGGCTCTTTTCCTCGACCGCCAGGCCGGCGGCTTCGAAGTGGCGCAGCTCGGATTCCTGATACGAATTCAGGCCGCTCGCGCAGCCGGTGGTAGCCAGGATCGCACCTGCAAGAAGGATAGGGGTGAGTTTCACGACAGCTCCTTGTTGTCTGTTTTTCATGCGCGCTCCGTGACGCGCGGCGCGGAAGCTATCATGGGGTGATGGCAATTTGACATGATTTTGCGCAGGTATCTGCTCTTTTGGTATGCCCCGACGAGGGGTGGATGCGTGGCTGCAACCGCTTTAGCTTGAACCATTCAGCAGCGAATGGCTTTCTGGCTTGACACCGCTCGCCGCTCTGCCAAAGCTACACCGCAGCCGGCGAGGGCGCCGGCCTTTCCCTCACGCACAAGAGAACGATCATGAAACGGATTCTGCTAGCGTCCCTGCTCCTCTCCGCATCGGCCAGTGCCTTCGCCACCGCACCGGGTGGCCCAGGTTGCGGCTGGGGCAACATGCTGTTCGAAGGCCAGCGCGGCCTGCCCTCCCACCTGGTGGCTTCGACCACCAACGGCACTTCCGGTAACGCCACCTTCGGCATGACCTCCGGCACCAACGGTTGCTCGACCGATGGCGCGCTGCAGTACAACGGCAAGTCCATGATCGTGCTGGGCAGCATAATGACCGAGCTGTCCGAAGACATGGCGATGGGCGAAGGTGAGGCTCTGACCACCTACGCCGTCGTGCTCGGCATCAAGCCCGAGGATCGCGCGCATTTCGCCAGCGTCACTCAGGCACACTTCGACGAGATCTTCAGCTCCGCTGACGTAACCGCCGAGCAGGTGCATGCCGCCACTCTGGCGGTGCTCAAGCAGGACGCTCGCCTGGCTCAGTACGCCGAGCAGGCCTGAGTTTCACGTTCCTTCTCTCGTGCCCGCTCCGGCGGGCACTTTCGTATCTGCTTGCCATTGGCCGAATATGCTTCGACCCCTGCTACTGCTGGCGCTGTGTAGCGCGAGCACCCTCGCGCTGTCTGCCACACCTGACGATTCCACGCTGCGATCGCTGGCCGACGAGCCCTACTGGCACTCGCTCGGACATTACGAGAGCGGCAAGCTGGGCGGTTGGCGCAGCTATGTCGATGATGACGATTTCTTCCTGGCCGATGGCGGTGAACATGATCCTGCTGCCGAGCTGGCGGCGACCCTTGCCGCGCTCTACGCGCCGGCGAGCGCCGGCGACCGTCACCCCCAGTGTGTTTTCCCGGCGCGCACGCGCTGGTTGCGCGAGCGGCTGAGCCTCACCGACCTGCCGACCGTCGAGTGCAAGGAGTTCCGCACCTGGTACGCCGACGTCGCGCCGCACAGTACCGTGCTGGTCTTTCCTGCGGCCTATCTCAACAGCCCGTCGTCGATGTTCGGCCACACCCTGCTGCGCATCGACCAGGCCGATATCGATACCCAGGGCAGTCCGCTGCTGAGTTCGGCACTCAACTTCGGCGCCTACATCGAGGGGATGGACAACAGCGTCCTCTACGCATGGAAGGGCCTGATGGGCGGTTATCCCGGGCTGTTCTCGCTCTTGCCCTACCGCGAGAAGATCGGCGAATACAGCCGCCTGGAGAATCGCGATCTGTGGGAGTACCGGCTGAATCTGACGCCGGACGAGACGGGCCGGATGCTCGAGCATGTCTGGGAGCTCAAGCAGATTCGCTTCGACTACTTCTTCTTCGACGAGAACTGTTCCTACCGTCTGCTTGAACTGCTGGAGGTTGCCCGGCCCGGCCTGAGATTGACTGCACAGTTCCCGCTGACCGCCATTCCGGCCGATACCGTGCGCGCGGTGATCGACGCCGGGCTGGTCGCCGACATCGACTATCGGCCGTCGCGCGAGCGTGAACTGCTGACCCGTACCGCACCGCTCGAGAGCGAGGAGCTGCGCTGGGTACGCCAGTTGGCCGACGATCCTCAGCAGCTCGAACGGGACGATTTCCAGGCGCTGCCGAGCGAGCGGCGGGCACTGATTCAGGACGGCGCCTATCGCCTGGTGCGCTACCGGGTGACTGGTGAGGAGCGCGATCCGGCGAATGCCGCGCACAGTTACCGTCTGCTGCAGGCGATCAATCGCAACCCGCCGCCGCGCCTGGACGTCGAGCGCCCGGTGCTGCCGGAAAACGGCCATGAATCGCGCACCCTGCAGTTCGGCGTCGGCAGCCGCGATGAGCGGGCCTTCGCCGAATACGGGCTGCGCATGGCCTATCACGACCTGATCGACATCCTGGAAGGCTTCCCGCTCGGCGCACAGATCGAGATCGCGCAGCTGCGTCTGCGTCAGTACGAGGGCAACCACTGGAAGCTGCAGCGGCTGGACCTGGCTGGAATCCGTTCGCTGACGCCACTCACGCCGCTGCTGCGGCCGTGGTCGTGGCAGATCGCGGCGGGGCTGGAGCGGATTGCCGAGGGCGACGGCGACGATCGGCTCGTCGGTCATCTGAATGGCGGCGGCGGCTTCACCTGGCAGCTGCGCGAGGATCTGCTCGGTTTCGCCCTGGCCACCGCGCGCCTGGAGCACCATCCGGAATTCGGCGCGGTGATCAGTCCGGCAGCGGGCTTCGACAGTGGGCTGCTCTGGCGCAACGGCGCCGGCAACTTGCTGCTGGAGGCGCGCGGCGACTACTTCCACAACGGCGAGGTGCGGCGGCGGATCAGCCTCGCTCAGCAGTTCGAGCTGCGTGACACCGCCGGCCTGCGGGTCGGCCTTGAGCGCAGCTTCAGTCACCGTGGCGAACCGGAAACGGAGTTTCAGGTTCAGCTGCGCTGGTATTTCTACTGAAGCGGCGGCAGGTGTATCAGGGCTGTTGATGGTGGCCCGGCGTGGTGCCCGGCGCGTGCTCGTGCACCAGCCGGGTCACGCGGATATCGGTGATGCCGAGAATCTCTGCCTGCCTGAGCAGCTCCTCGCCAGCGGCATCCGCTTCAGGCATCACCAGACCGTTTTCCGCATCGGCATGATGCAGGCGGATCAGGTGCGCAGCGGCCGTGGCGTTCGACAGGCTTTCGTCCTGCGACTCGATGACCTGTGCGCGCGGATCGTTCTGGTAGATGTAGTTCACTTCAAACGTGCGGGTGGTATTGCCGAACATGAGGGCGTCTCCGGACAGATGGATCTGTGCGGTGGACCGAATCGCCGTCCTGATCGTTCAGGCGCTCCAGACCTGCGGTCAGATGCCGTGCTGGCGCAGCCAGGTCAGCAGCTGCGGCAATGGCAGTGCGCCGCTCTGCCGAGCCACCTCACGACCGTCGCGAAACAGCAGCAGGCTGGGAATCGAGCGGATACCCAGCTGCGTAGAAAGCTGCGGGTTGGCTTCGCTATCGAGCTTGGTCAGGCGGCAGCGGCCCTGCAGCTGGCGGGCGGCTTCGGCGAAGGTCGGGGCGAAGCTGCGACACGGGCCGCACCAGCTGGCCCAGACATCGACCAGTAAGGGCAAGTCGCCCTTGAGCTGGCTGGCGAACTGACTTTGCTGCAGGTCGAAGGGCTTGTGCGGTAGGACTTCGGCCTTGCAGCGGCCGCAATGCGGCGCGTCGTGCAGGCGGTTGGCGGGAATCCGGTTGAGACCGGCGCAGTGTGCGCAGGGAATGATCAGTGACTCGGTCATGGCGAGGCTCCACAGGCGGTATGCCGAATAATGTGGAGCCGCGCGGCGCGATATCAAGGATCGCGCCGCGGGCGGCGGTCAGGCCTGGGCGGCTTCGAGCGCCTGGCTGAGGTCGGCGAGAATGTCGTCGATATGCTCGATGCCGATCGACAGCCGGATCAGGTCCTGGGAGACGCCGGCGCGCGCCAGTTCCTCGGCGTTGAGCTGGCGGTGGGTGGTGCTTGCCGGGTGGCAGGCCAGCGACTTGGCGTCGCCGATGTTGACCAGGCGCAGGACCAGTTTCAGCGCGTCGATGAAGCGGGCGCCGGCTTCCATGCCGCCGACGATGCCGAAGCAGAGAATCGATGCCGGGCGACCGCCCATATAGCGGCGCGCCAGGCCGTGCTCGGGATGGTCCGCCAGCCCGGCGTACTTCACCCAGGCCACCTGTGGGTGGGCCTGCAGGAACTCGGCGACCTTCTGCGCATTCTCGCAGTGGCGCTCCATGCGCAGCGCCAGGGTTTCCAGACCCTGCAGGATCAGGAACGAATTGAACGGCGAGATCGCCGCGCCCATATTGCGCAGCGGCACCACACGGCAGCGGCCGATGAACGCCGCCGGGCCGAAGGCCTCGGTGTAGGTCACACCGTGGTAGGAGACATCCGGTGTGTTGAGCAGAGGAAATCGCGTCTTGTGCTGCGCCCACGGGAACTTGCCGGAGTCGACGACGATACCGCCGATGCTGGTGCCGTGGCCGCCCATGTACTTGGTCAGCGCGTGCACGACGATATCGGCACCGTGCTCGAAGGGGCGGCAGAGCACCGGCGTGGCGACGGTGTTGTCGACGATCAGCGGTACGCCGTGGCGATGCGCGGCGTCGGCCAGGGCCTGGATATCGATGATGTTGCCGGCCGGGTTGCCGATGGACTCGCAGAACACCGCTTTGGTGCGCTCATCGATCAGTGCTTCCAGCGCGGCGATGTCGTCGTGGGGGGCGAAGCGTACTTCGATGCCCTGGCGTGGCAGAGTATGGGCGAACAGGTTGTAGGTGCCGCCATAGAGCTTGGCCACCGAGACGATGTTGTCGCCGACTTCGGTGATGGTCTGGATGGCGTAGGTGATCGCCGCCATCCCCGACGCTACCGCCAGCGCGGCAACCCCGCCTTCCAGCGCCGCGACGCGCTGTTCGAGCACATCGGTGGTGGGGTTCATGATGCGCGTATAGATGTTGCCCGGCACCTTGAGGTCGAACAGGTCGGCGCCATGCTGGGTATTGTCGAAGGCGTAGGACGTGGTCTGGTAGATCGGTACGGCGACCGCCTTGGTGGTCGGGTCCGGGCTGTAACCGGCGTGGATGGCCAAGGTTTCCAGTTTCATGTCGCGCTCCTGTTGTTGTTCGACGAAAAACCGGAGCTTGAAACGGAATGCGCGCCGGATCAATGACTCAGCGCAAGCGGCACGGGATTAAGGGCTCGGTGCTCAGGCCGTGTGCAACGGCCACACCAGCGGGATGACCACGATCGCAACCCCTACCATCAACAGATTCAACGGGATACCGATGCGCAGGAAGTCGCTGAAGCGGTAGCCGCCGGCGTTGTAGACGAAGGTGTTGGTCTGGTAGCCGATGGGGGTGGCGAAGCTGACGCTGGCAGCGAACATCACGGCCACCACGAACGGCCGCGGATCGAGACCGAGACTCTGGGCGATGCCGATGGCCACCGGCGTGACCAGCACCGCCACGGCATTGTTGGACAGAATCTCGGTGAGGATGGTGGTCAGCAGGTAGACGAAACCGAGCATCAGCAGCGGGCTGGCGTCGGGCAGTGCGGTCATGGTCTTGGCCACCACCAGATCGACCAGACCGACCTTGTCCATCGCGATGCTGATCGCCAGCATGCCGAAGATCAGGCTCAGCACCTTCCAGTCGACCGCCTTGTAAGCCTCTTCGACATCCAGGCAGCGAGTGGCCAGCACCACCGCGCCGGCGATGATCGCCAGGCCTTCGATGGGCATGAAGCGGAAGGCGGACAGAATCACCACCGCCAGCGTGGCGAGAATGGCGATCGGCGCCTTGTCGCGGCGGTAGGCGCGCTCCTGCACGGCGTTGAGACTGATCAGCTCGCCATTGTCGGCGAAGCGCTTGATCTGCGCCGGAGTGCCTTCGACCAGCATGACGTCGCCGAACTGCAGTTCGAAGTCGTCGAGGTTGCCGCTGACGTTGGCATCTTGGCGATGCACGGCCAGCACGTTGATACCGTAGCGTGCGCTGAGGTCGAGATCGCGCATCGGCCGGTGGCTGTAGCGCGAACCACGACCGACGATGGCCTCGGCCAGCACCAGGTCCTGGCTACTGACGGTCTCGAAGGCATCGCCGCGGTTGAAGCTGAGGTGGCCGCTTTCGCGCAGATCGACCACGTTGCGCACCTGACCGTGCAGCACCAGCAGGTCGCCGGCCTGCAGGACGAAATCGTGCTCGGGACGGCTGATCTGCTGTTCGCCACGGCTCACTTGCAGCACCTGCAGGCCGCTGCCGCCATTGAGATTGGCCTCGCTCAGCGTCCTGCCGATCATCGGCGAGCTATACGGCACCCGCAGCTCGCTCATGAAAGTGCGATCCAGGTCCGGGCGCAACTGCTTGGACAGCGTTTCCCGATCCGGCAGCAGACGCCGGCTGAACAGCATCAGATAGACGAAACCAACTGCGCAGAAGGCCAGCGCCGCGGGGGTGATTTCGAACATGCCGAAGGGCTCCAGGCCGGCCTTGCGCGCGACGCCGTCGACGAGGATGTTGGTCGAGGTGCCGATCATGGTCAGCATGCCGCCGAGCACAGTGGCGTAGGACAGAGGGATCAGCAGCTTCGATGGCGAACTGCTGGCGCGCTTGGCCAGCGCAATCGCCACCGGCGTGAGGATGGCCACGACCGGCGTGTTGTTGAGAAAGGCGGACACCACCAGCGCGGTGATCATCAGCCCGGCCAGCACGCGCGTGGGACTGTCGCCGACCAGATCACCCAGCCAGTTGCCCAGCGCATCGATACAGCCGGTACGCTCCAGCGCGGCGGAAAGAATAAACATGCAGGCGATGGTCACCGGGGCGGAGTTGGACAGCACACTCAGTACCTCGCCTGGGCTGAGCAGCTGCGTCGCCAACAGCACGGCCACCGCGATCGCCACCACGATATCCGGGCTCCAGGTCTCGCGAACGAACGCGACCAGCACCCAAACCAGCAGAGCGCAGACGAACAGCAGCGGCAGCGATTCCAAAAGCATGGAGATCCTTAAAGCGTGGCGATGAGCAAAAACGACAGGCCGCCCCGGCGACCCCGCGCGCACGATAGTGGCCACGGTTTAGAGAGTCCAGAAACCAATACTGCTGTTTATATTCGTTTTGGTTATTTAGCTGCTTTGGGCGAGATCGCGACGTCGCGGCCGCGTTCATCTACCGCGGCATGTATAGGTGCTGGCGATGAGGATGGGCTACGGCAGAAATGAAAAAGCCGCGCAATGCGCGGCTTAGAGATGGTGGGCCCACACGGACTCGAACCGTGGACCAAAGGATTATGAGTCCTCTGCTCTAACCAACTGAGCTATAGGCCCCAGAAGGAGCGGCGGATTATACCGATGCCGTTGTCAATGTGCCACGCGCAACGGGAGCTGTCGGTGAGGCTGGTGCAGAAAATAAAACCCCCGGCGGGCCGGGGGTTCAGGTTCACTCGTCGAGGAAGGAGCGCAGATGCTCGCTTCTCGTCGGGTGGCGCAGCTTGCGCAGTGCCTTGGCCTCGATCTGGCGGATACGCTCGCGGGTGACGTCGAACTGCTTGCCGACTTCCTCGAGGGTGTGGTCGGTGTTCATGTCGATACCGAAGCGCATACGCAGCACCTTGGCTTCGCGAGCGGTGAGGCCGGAGAGAACTTCGCGGGTGGCTTCCTTGAGGCTCTCCACGGTCGCCACGTCGATCGGCGATTGCATGGCGGAATCCTCGATGAAGTCGCCCAGATGCGAGTCTTCGTCGTCGCCGATCGGTGTTTCCATGGAGATCGGTTCCTTGGCGATCTTCAGGACCTTACGGATCTTGTCCTCGGGCATCTCCATGCGTTCGCCCAGCTCTTCGGGCGTGGGCTCGCGGCCCATTTCCTGCAGCATCTGACGGGAAATGCGGTTGAGCTTGTTGATTGTCTCGATCATATGCACCGGGATGCGGATGGTGCGCGCCTGGTCGGCGATCGAGCGGGTGATCGCCTGGCGAATCCACCAGGTGGCGTAGGTCGAGAACTTGTAGCCGCGACGGTATTCGAACTTGTCCACCGCCTTCATCAGGCCGATGTTGCCTTCCTGAATCAGGTCGAGGAACTGCAGGCCGCGGTTGGTGTACTTCTTGGCGATGGAGATGACCAAGCGCAGATTGGCCTCGACCATTTCCTTCTTCGCACGGCGGGCCTTGGCCTCGCCGATGGACATGCGACGGTTGATATCCTTGATGTCGGCAATCGCCAGCTCGCACTCCTGTTCCAGCTCGATCAGCTTCTGCTGGCAGCGCTGAATGTCTTCCTTGCGGGCACCGATCGCTTCGGCGTACTTGCTCTTGCCCGCGGCCAGTTCTTCGGCCCAGGCAAGATTGGTTTCATTGCTCGGGAATTGGCGCAGGAAGTCCGCGCGCGGCATGCGCGCATCACGCACGCACAGCTGCATGACTGCACGTTCTTGAGCACGAATCTGGTTCAGTGCATCGCGAACGCGTTCGACCAGGGCGTCGTACTGTTTCGGTACGAGCTTGATCGGCATGAACAGGATGGCCAGCGCCTCGAGCTCGTCGATGGCCTGCTGACTGGCGCGTCCGTGCTTTTTCAGCGCTTTCTTGGCTTTTTCCAGCTGCTCGGCCACAGCACCGAAGCGTACGCGGGCGACTTCCGGGTCGGGGCCACCGTCGCCTTCTTCCTCTTCGCTGTCAGACTCTTCTTCCTCGTCATCGTCCTTATCGTCGGCAACCGGCTTGGCTGCGACCTGTGGAGCGACGGGTTCGACTTCCTGAGGTGCACCGGCAGCGCCGTCGTCGTCAGGATCGATGTAGCCGCTGAGAATGTCCGAAAGGCGGCCGCCTTCGTTCGTCACGCGCTCGTAGTCGGCGAGGATGCCGTCAACAGTGCCGGGGAAATGAGCGATGGCGCTCATCACCTCGCGAATGCCTTCCTCGATACGCTTGGCGATTTCGATTTCGCCTTCGCGGGTCAGCAATTCGACGGTACCCATCTCGCGCATGTACATGCGCACGGGATCGGTGGTGCGGCCGATATCGGTTTCCACTGCGGCAAGCGCAGCGGCAGCTTCTTCGGCGGCGGCTTCGTCGGTGTCGGCTTCGGCCAACAACAGGGCATCGGCATCCGGGGCAACCTCGAATACGTTGATGCCCATGTCGTTGATCATACGAATGATGTCTTCCACCTGTTCCGGATCGGAAATATCCTCCGGTAGGTGGTCGTTGACCTCTGCGTAAGTCAGGTAACCCTGCTCACGGCCACGCTGGATCAACTCTTTGAGGCGGGACTGCTGTTGCGCTTTTCCGGACATATAACCCTATCCACTGAAGGTTCTGGCGGGCTGAAAACAAGCTGAGCATTATAGCCGAGCTAAGACCTCACGCGCCAGTTGAGGTCGTTGTTGCGGGTGTGCTGTCGCGACTCAGGAGGTGACGCAGCTGGTCTTTTTCCTCGGTGCTGAGCGCGCCCTGGCGGGCCTTGCGCAACAGCAGTTCGAGGCTGCGTTCGCGCTGTCTGGCGGCAAGGGTGTTAATGGTGTCGAAAAATTGTTGTTCAAGGTTATCGGCCGATATCAGCCATTCTTTCTCGGCCAGTGCACGTAAAAGTCGCCCCTGATCGGTGCCGTGCCAGCGCGCGATCAGTTGCAGGCTGCGCAGCCGGGGATTTTTCTGCAGTGTGCCGAGCAGAGCTACCAGCAGCTGGGCGTATGTGTCGTCTTCGGCTGCGAAATGGCTGGCATCCTCGACCTTCTGTGCCAGTTCCGGGTGATGCAGCAGCGTGCGCAGGGTGGTCAGTGCTGGTGGCTCGACCGTGGTTGGCGTGCGCGGTCCGCGTGGCTTGAAGTCTGGTCGCTGTCCCGGTTTTTTCCAGTCCTTTTTCCATTCCTTCGTCGGCTTCTTCGGCGCGAGGGAGGGCTGGCCGGAGTCCGGGGCAAAGTAGTTCTCGTGCTCGCCGGTGCTGGTGTCGTAATAGAGACTGTCGTCGTAGGGCGTGGCGGTGGGATTCGCATCCGTCACCGGCGCCGCCATGGTTTGCAGCGCTTCGCCGGTCAGTCCAGTCAGCTCCGCCAAGCGCTGGCGCATGAGGGTGCGCAGATTGGTGCCGGGTATTTTTTCGATAAGCGGCGCCGCCAGTGTGGCGAGGTGGGCCTTACCCTCGAGCGATCGTGGGTCGGCTTCTTCGCTCAGCTGTTGGAAGAAGTAGTCCGCCAGCGGCTGGGCCTGTTGGTTGATTCGGGCACGAAAGGCATCGGTGCCTTCGGCGCGTACGAGGCTGTCCGGGTCCTCGCCTTCGGGCAGGAACAGGAAGCGTGCGCGACGGCCATCCTGCAGGCTCGGCAGGGTCGCCTCCAGGGCGCGCCACGCCGCCTTGCGTCCGGCAGAGTCGCCATCGAAGCAGAATAATACGCTGGGCACGAGGCGGAACAGGCGCTTGAGATGCTCCTCGCTGGTGGCGGTGCCAAGAGTCGCCACGGCGTTGCGCAGCCCCTGCTGGGCAAGCGCGATCACGTCCATGTAACCCTCGACCACCATGATTTCGTCGAGGTTGCGATTGCTCTGCCGTGCCTCGAACAGGCCGTAGAGCTCCTGTCCCTTGTGGAAGACCGGGGTTTCCGGCGAGTTCAGATACTTGGGCTTGTCGTCGCCCAGGACTCGACCGCCGAAGGCGATCACCCGGCCGCGGCTGTCGCGGATGGGAAACATCACGCGGTCGCGAAAGCGGTCGTAGCGCTTGCCGTTATCGGCATTCTCGATCAGCAGGCCCGCGTCGATCATGGCTTTTTGCTGCAGCGCATCGCCGCCCAGGTGCTTGAGCAGATTGTCCCAGCCCGGCGGGGCGAAACCCAAACCGAAGTCGCGGGCGATCACGCCAGACAGGCCGCGGCCCTTGAGGTACTCCACCGCCGCTTTGCGTGCAGGGTGGCTTTTCAGGGCCTGGCGATAGTAGTCGGATGCGGCGGCGAGAAGCGGGTAGAGCGGCGAATCGACCGGCTGACGTGGCTTGTGGCTGCGCCCGCTGTCCTCGTGCGGGACTTCCAGGCCGGCGCGGCGGGCCAGGTCTTCGACCGCCTGGGGGAAGTCCAGGTGATCGTGGTCCATGATGAAGCCCAGCGCGTTGCCGCCGGCGCCGCAGCCGAAGCAGTAGTAGAACTGCTTGTCCGGGCTGACGCTGAAGGACGGCGTCTTCTCGTTATGGAACGGGCAGCGCGCGGTGTAGTTCTTGCCGGCTTTCTTCAATTGAATGCGCGAGCCGATCACTTCGACGATGTCGGAGCGATTGAGCAGGTCATCGATGAAGGATTGCGGAATCAGGCCGGCCATAACAGTCTCGGGGTGCGCTCGTAATGTTCGACCCGGAAATGGCAAAAACTCCGACCATTCGCCGGCTGGCGAAGCGGAGTCTTGTTCAATGCAAAGCCCGGCCTAGGCCGGGCTTTATGCTGCGTCAGCTGTACGGGATCAGTACAGGCGAACGCTGCGGCGCTGCTCGCGCTGCACTTTCTTGGCGTGACGCTTGACTGCGGCGGCAGCCTTGCGCTTGCGCTCTGCAGTCGGCTTCTCGTAGAACTCGCGCGAACGGACTTCGGCCAGCACGCCGGCTTTTTCGCAGGAGCGCTTGAAGCGACGCAGGGCTACGTCGAAGGGTTCATTCTCTTTAACTTTGACAGCGGGCATCCAGGACGTACCTTCACTTGATTACCGGTGGCAACGCGCTTCGGCAAATGACTCGCAAGCACGCTGGTTTTAAGGGTTGCGGATGTTAACCCCGGAACGCCGAGAATGCAAAGCCTGCGAGCGAAAAGCGCTGGTCGGTCGCCGGCCGTGGCGATTAATATGCATGGCTTCATTCGCCTCCGTGGAAGGTTGAACCCATGCTGGTGCTGGGGCTGGAAACATCCTGCGACGAGACCGGGGTCGCGCTATACGACAGCGAGCAGGGCCTGCTGGCCGATGCGTTGTTCAGCCAGATCGATCTGCACCGCGTCTACGGCGGCGTGGTGCCGGAGCTGGCCTCGCGTGATCACGTCAAGCGCATGCTGCCATTGATTCGCCAGGTGCTTGCCGAGGCGGGCCGCGAGGCTGCGCAGATCGATGCGGTGGCCTATACCGCAGGGCCGGGACTGGTCGGCGCGCTGCTGGTCGGCGCGTCCTGCGCGCAGGCGCTGGCGCTGGCCTGGGGCGTACCGGCCGTGGGCGTGCATCATATGGAAGGCCATCTGCTGGCGCCAATGCTGGAGGAGCAGGCCCCGGCGTTTCCGTTCGTCGCGCTGTTGGTATCCGGCGGGCACACCCAGCTGGTGCGCGTCGACGGTATCGGTCGCTACGAGCTGCTCGGTGAGTCGGTGGATGATGCCGCCGGTGAGGCCTTCGACAAGACGGCCAAGCTGATGGGGCTGCGCTATCCGGGTGGTCCTGAGATCGCCCGACTGGCGGAGCAGGGCACGCCGGGGCGCTTCGTCTTTCCTCGGCCGATGACTGATCGCCCCGGGCTGGATTTCAGCTTCAGTGGGCTCAAGACCTTCACCCTCAATACCTGGCAGCAGTGTCGTGGCGCTGGCGACGAGTCCGAGCAGACTCGTTGTGACATCGCGCTGGCGTTTCAGCAGGCGGTCGTCGAAACGCTGACGATCAAGTGCCGCCGCGCGCTGAAGCAGACCGGGCTGAAATCGCTGGTGATTGCCGGCGGCGTCAGTGCCAATCATGCGTTGCGCCAGGCGCTGGAAAAGATGCTCGGCGAGCTGAACGGCCAGGTGTTCTACGCTCGCCCGCGTTTTTGTACCGACAACGGCGCAATGATTGCCTACGCCGGCTGCCAGCGGCTGCTGGCCGGGCAACATGACGGCCCGGCGATCGGCGTGCAGGCGCGCTGGCCAATGGAGTTGCTGCCGGCGATCTGATGGAGGCGCTGGGCATGGCCGCCATCTATAGTCAGTCGAAAATCAGAAATGGCGTTCCTGGCCGGCACGCAGCGCACGCAGGTTGCTGCGATGGCGCCAGACGATCAGCACCGCCAGCAGGCTCATCGGCAACAGCGCCCCGGGTTGCTGCCAGGCCAGCAGCGGCAGGCAGAGCGGCAGGGCGATCAGTGCAGCGAGCGAGCTGGTGCGGGTGAGGCGGAATACGGCGAGCCAGGCGACGACGGCCAGCAGTGCGGCGGGCAGATACAGCCCGAGCAGAGCACCGGCTGCGGTGGCAACACCCTTGCCGCCGCGGAAACGGAAATACAGTGGATACAGATGACCGATCACAGCGGCGAGGCCGACCCAACCCTGCTGTTGCACGCTCAAGTCCAGGCGAGCGGCAAGCAGTACCGGCAGCAGCCCCTTGAGCAGATCGCCGAACAAGGTGGCGATGGCCAGGCGTCGACCAGCCAGGCGTAGCATGTTGGTCGCGCCGGGATTGCCTGAGCCGCTGGCACGCGGGTCCGGCAGACCGGTCAGGCGGCTGAGCAGAATGGCGAATGACAGCGAACCGATCAGGTAGGCGAGCAGTGTCAGCAGCCAGAACATGGAATACACCCGGGGCAGGAGGCTCCTGAGTCTAACGATGCGGCCGGTGCTTGTCGTGTCGCGGGAGAATGCTACGTGGATACAGTTTTCATCGAGGGTCTGGAAGTCGACACCGTGATCGGTGCCTACGACTGGGAGCGCGGCATTCGCCAATGCCTGCGCCTGGACTTGACCCTGGGCTGGGACATCCGTCCGGCAGCCGCCGAGGATGAGCTGGACAAGGCGTTGGATTACGCCAAGGTCGCTGCGATGATCGATCGGTTTGCCGCGGCAGCGCGTTTCGAACTGGTGGAAACCTTCGCCGAGCGGCTGGCGGCGAGCCTGATGCAGGAGTTCGGCATCGTCTGGCTGCGGTTGCGCGTGACCAAACCCGGGGTCAACCCGCGGGCCCGGGCACTGGGCGTGGAGATCGAACGCGGATGCCGCTGACTCCGGTACTGCTCGGGCTCGGCAGCAACATCGAGCGCGAGAATCACCTATGTGCCGGCCTTGATGCGCTGGCCGAATTGCTGACCGACATGCGTTGCTCGCCGGTATTCGAGAGCTTGGCGGTGGGCTACAAGGGCGACAATTTCTACAACCTAGTGGTGGCCGGACAAACCGCGCTGCCGCTCAATGAGCTGGATCGCCGGCTCAAGTTCATCGAAGCGGACAACGGTCGCTATGCGCCGGAGCGCAAGGGGCTGCCGCTGGATATCGACGTACTGCTCTACGACACGCTGGTCGGTGACTTCGACGGGCTGCGCCTGCCTCGCACTGAGATCCTGAAGAATGCCTTTGTGCTTCGGCCGCTGGCGTTGCTGGTGCCCGAGCAGCGGCATCCCGGTGTCGGCCGCAGCTTTGCCGAACTCTGGCGCGAGGCGCGGATTGACCAGCAGCTGTGGCCGGTGAGTTTCTACTGGCGAGGCGCCGAACTGACGCCGCTGGAGCTGCTGCAGGAGCCGCGATCAGGCATCCCGGCCTGATGCTGCGCACTCGGTCCGAGCGCGGGTGAAGCGGGCGACGGCCTCCAGCCGCGTGCGCTTGAGCGCTTCGCCCAGTTCGGCGCCCTGATATCCCTGTTCGATCAGCGGTTGCACCGTCACCGCGCGGACGGCTTGCGCCGCGCCACGCAGGTAGTCGGCTTGAGGAAAGGCTGCGCCGCGACCGCGAGCGAGCAGGACGCAGGCCTGCAGGAACAGCTCGAAGCGCTCGGGGCGCCGCTGGATGTCGAGGTGCTGCAACAGCTCGAACAGCTCGGCAGACGTCAGTTCGGCCGCGCGGCTGGCGTCATCGTGGAAGTGACCAACCAGCAAGGCCAGCTCCTGGCAATCGCGCGGTGCCTTGCTGCGTGCATTCAACCCCTCGATGGCCGTGTCGTCCAGCATGGCCAGCAGGCAGGCCCAGCGTACCGGTAGCGGCTGCTGGTCGAGCGCGCATTCGAGCAGGGTCCGCAGCAGCGGCTGCGCCGCGCTGGCCGAGCGTGCGAGCTGCGCATTCAGTTCAGGAAACAGTTCGCCGAGCGCGCCGCAATCACGCAGCACCTGAATGAACACGTCGGGGCGCGGCTCCATCAGTGCGCGGGAGATTTCCTTCCAGCTGCGCTCGGGGGTGAGTGCCTGCAGCTCGCCGGACGCGGCCAGATCGGCCATCAGTGCGCGGGTTTCCTCGGCGACGCGAAAGCCCAGCGGCGCATAGCGGGCAGCGAAGCGCGCCACCCGCAACACACGCAGCGGATCTTCGGCGAAGGCCGGGGATACGTGTCGCAGCAGTCGCGCCTCAAGATCGCGCTGGCCGCCGTAAGGATCGTAGAGCCGGCCTTCGGCGTCCTCGGCCATCGCATTGATGGTGAGATCGCGGCGAATCAGGTCCTGCTCGAGCGTGACATCCGGGCTGGCATGGAAGACAAAGCCCCCGTAGCCGCGACCGTTTTTGCGCTCGGTACGCGCGAGCGCATATTCCTCGCCCGTCGTGGGATGCAGGAACACCGGGAAGTCGGCGCCGACCGGGCGGAAGCCTTGCGCCTGCATGGCCTCGGCCGTGGCGCCGACCACCACCCAGTCCACCTCGGTCACTTCGCGGCCCAACAGGCGATCGCGCACGGCGCCGCCTACCTTGTAGATCTGCATGTTTACCTCCGTTGGCGCGGAGGATAAAGGATTAGCGCGCCCCCGCCATCTCGCGGGGGCGGCGCGGGTGCCGTCGTCAGGCGAAATTCATTCCCGGGAAGCGGCTTTCGGCCTCCGGTTCGGGCTGCGGCGGCATGTGATGGGCGTTGACTACCTGTTCGCCCTGCATCGATTGCAGGTGCACGTCGAACCCCCACAAGCGGTGCAGGTGCTTGAGCACCTCGTCCGTGGACCTGCCCAGCGGCTTGCGGTCGTGCTGCTGGTGGCGCAGCGTCAGCGAGCGATCGCCGCGGCGGTCGACGCTCCAGACCTGCACGTTGGGCTCGCGGTTGCCGAGGTTGTACTGCGCGGCGAGCAGTTCGCGGATGACGTGGTAGCCGTTTTCGTCGTGGATCGCCGGCACCAGCAGGTCGTCCTTGCGGTCGTCGTCGAGGATGCTGAACAGCTTGAGGTCGCGGATGACCTTGGGCGAGAGGAACTGCAGGATGAAACTCTCGTCCTTGAAGTTCTGCATGGCGAATTTCAGCGTGGTCAGCCAGTCGCTACCGGCAATGTCGGGGAACCAGCGGCGGTCCTCCTCGGTGGGCTGTTCGCAGATGCGGCGGATATCGCTGTAGATGGCGAAACCCAGGGTGTAGGGGTTGATACCGCTGTAGTACGGGCTGTCGAAGCCGGGCTGGTAGATCACGCTGGTGTGAGCCTGGAGAAATTCCATCATGAAACCGTCGGTGACCAGGCCTTCATCGTAGAGGTCGTTCATCAGCGTGTAGTGCCAGAACGTGGCCCAGCCCTCGTTCATCACCTGAGTCTGGCGCTGCGGATAGAAGTACTGCGCAATCTTGCGCACGATGCGCACCACTTCGCGCTGCCAGGGCTCGAGCAGCGGCGCGTGCTTCTCGATGAAGTAGAGGATGTTCTCCTGCGGTTCGGCCGGGAAGCGCTTGCCGTCGTCGGCCTCGTCACCCTTGCCGGCGCTCTTGGGAATGGTGCGCCAGAGGTCGTTGATCTGCCGCTGCAGGTGCTCCTCGCGTTCCTTCTGCCGGCGCCGTTCCTCCTCGGCGGAAATCGGGTAGGGGCGTTTGTAGCGGTCCACACCGTAGTTCATCAGCGCATGGCAGGAGTCGAGCAGGTCCTCCACCGCATCGATGCCGTGGCGCTCCTCGCACTGGGTGATGTACTGCTTGGCGAACACCAGGTAATCGATGATCGAGCTGGCGTCGGTCCAGGTGCGGAACAGGTAGTTGCCCTTGAAGAAGCTGTTGTGGCCGTAGCAGGCGTGGGCGATGACCAGCGCCTGCATGCAGATGGTGTTCTCTTCCATCAGGTAGGCGATGCAGGGATCGGAGTTGATCACGATCTCGTAGGCCAGGCCCATTTGCCCACGTTTGTAGCCCTTCTCGGTGCTGAGGAAGTGCTTGCCGTAGGACCAGTGGTGGTAGCCGATGGGCATGCCGACGGAGGCGTAGGCGTCCATCATCTGCTCGGCAGTAATCACCTCGATCTGGTTCGGGTAGGTATCCAGCGCGTAGCGTTCGGCGAGGCGGCCGATCTCGCGGTCGTAGGCGCGGATCAGCTCGAAGGTCCATTCCGAGCCGGTGGAGATGGGCTGTCGTTTCATGGCATCTCCTCAGGCGTTGATGCGCCGCTGGAACAGCTCGCGGAACACCGGATAGATGTCGGCGGCGCTGACCAGCTGCTGCTGGGCGAACGAGTCGGCGAAGGCCTCGGCGACCTGGTTGTACTCGTACCAGAGCGCCTGGTGTTCGCGCGGGGTGATTTCGACGTAAGTGAAGTACTGCACGAACGGCATGATCTGGTTGATCAGGATGTCGCGGCACAACGGCGAGTCGTCGTTCCAGTTGTCGCCGTCCGAAGCCTGCGCGGCATAGATGTTCCATTCGTTGGCCGGATAACGCTCGGCCATGATCTCCTGCATCATTTTCAGCGCGCTGGAGACGATGGTGCCGCCGGTCTCGCGCGAGTAGAAGAACTCTTCCTCGTCGACTTCCTTGGCGCTGGTGTGGTGGCGGATGAACACCACATCGATCTTGTCGTAGTTCCGCTTGAGGAACAGGTACAGCAGGATGAAGAAGCGCTTCGCGATGTCCTTGGTCGCCTGGGTCATCGAGCCGGACACGTCCATCACGCAGAACATCACCGCTTTCGAACTGGGGTTCGGCTGTTTGACCAGCAGGTTGTATTTGAGGTCGAAGGTGTCGAGGAACGGCACGCGGTTGATCCGAGCGCTGAGGCGTTCGATCTCGGCCTCGGTGGCCTTGATGTCGTTGAAGTTGTCCGGTTCCTCCAGCAGCAGGCGGGTCAGCTCGGCTTTCATCTCGCGCAGCTTGGTGCGGCTGCTGCCCGACAGCGCGATGCGCCGTGCATGGGCCGAACGCAGGGTGCGCACGATGTTGATGCGCGACGGATTGCCTTCGTTGCTGATGCCGGCGCGCACGGTCTTGAAGGTTTCGGTGCCGGCCAGGTGGCGCTTGACCAGGTTGGGCAGTTCCAGATCCTCGAACATGAAGTCGAGGAATTCCTCCTGGGTGATCTGGAACACGAAGTCATCCATGCCTTCGCCCGTGTTGCTGGCCTGACCGCTGCCGCCACCCCCGCCGCCGCCCTGCGGTCGTGGGATGCGCTCGCCGGCAACGAATTCCTTGTTGCCCGGGTGGACGATGGTCTGGCGTCCGCCGTGACCGTGGTGCAGCACCGGTTCGTCGATGTCGCGGCCCGGAATGCTGATCTGTTCGCCGTGTTCCATGTCGGTGATGGAACGCCGGCTGACGGCTTCCTCCACTGCCTTCTTGATATGCCCACGGTAACGCTGCAGAAAACGCTGGCGGTTTACCGTGCTCTTGTTCTTGCCATTCAAACGACGGTCGATGACGTAGCTCATAAGGGCCCTCCGGCCAACTGCAGGCTTCTCAGGCTGCAGACCGCCAGCCCGCGCGGCCGGTCAGGTGCACCGTCCGCGCGGGCTGGCGAGCTGGGGCCGTGTTACTGCGATTTACGCACCCGCAGATACCATTCCGACAACAGGCGAACCTGCTTCTCGGTATAGCCACGCTCCACCATGCGCACCACGAAATCGTTGTGCTTTTTCTGATCTTCCTTGCTGGCCTTGGCGTTGAAGCTGATGACCGGCAGCAGGTCCTCGGTGTTGGAAAACATCTTCTTCTCGATCACCACGCGCAGCTTCTCGTAGCTGAGCCAGCTTGGATTCTTGCCATTGTTGTTGGCGCGGGCGCGCAGCACGAAGTTGACGATCTCGTTGCGGAAGTCCTTCGGGTTGCTGATGCCGGCCGGCTTCTCGATCTTCTCCAGCTCCTCGTTGAGTGCGCCGCGGTTGAGAATCTCGCCGGTTTCCGGATCGCGGTACTCCTGGTCCTGAATCCAGAAGTCGGCGTACAGCACGTAGCGATCGAAGATGTTCTGCCCGTACTCGCTGTAGGACTCGAGGTAGGCGGTCTGGATTTCCTTGCCGATGAACTCGATGTAGCGCGGCGCCAGATATTCCTTGATGTAGCGCAGGTAGCGCTCGCGCACCTCGGCGGGGAACTGTTCCTGCTCGATCTGCTGTTCGAGTACGTAGAGCAGATGCACGGGGTTGGCGGCGATCTCGTGTGGGTCGAAATTGAACACCTTGGAGAGGATCTTGAAGGCGAAGCGGGTCGACAGGCCATTCATGCCCTCGTCGACGCCGGCAGCATCGCGGTATTCCTGGATCGACTTGGCCTTGGGATCGGTGTCCTTGAGGTTTTCGCCGTCGTAGACGCGCATCTTCGAGTAGATGTTCGAGTTTTCCGGCTCTTTCAGGCGGCTCAGTACGCTGAACTGCGCGAGCATCTTCAGGGTGTCCGGCGCGCAATGGGCCTGGGCCAGCGAGCTGTTGATCAGCAGCTTGTCGTAGATCTTCACCTCATCGGTCACGCGCAGGCAGTACGGCACCTTGACGATGTAGATGCGGTCGATGAAGGCCTCGTTGTTCTTGTTGTTGCGGAAGGTGTGCCATTCCGATTCGTTGGAGTGGGCCAGCAGGATGCCGTTGAACGGAATCGCGCCCAGCCCCTCGGTGCTGTTGTAGTTGCCTTCCTGGGTGGCGGTCAGCAGCGGGTGCAGCACCTTGATCGGCGCCTTGAACATTTCGACGAATTCCATCAGGCCCTGGTTGGCCCGGCACAGCGCCCCCGAGTAGCTGTAGGCGTCGGCATCGTTCTGCGGGAATTCCTCGAGCTTGCGGATATCCACCTTGCCAACCAGTGCGGAGATGTCCTGGTTGTTCTCGTCGCCCGGCTCGGTCTTGGCCACGGCGATCTGGTTGAGAATAGACGGGTACAGCTTGACCACGCGGAACTGGCTGATGTCGCCGCCGAATTCCTGCAGGCGCTTGGTCGCCCACGGCGACATGATCGAGTTGAGATAGCGCCGCGGGATGCCGTAATCCTCTTCGAGAATCTGCGCATCCTCAGTGGGGTTGAACAGCCCCAGCGGCGACTCGAACACCGGCGAACCCTTGATCGCGTAGAACGGTACGCGCTCCATGAGCTGCTTGAGTTTCTCGGCCAGCGAGGACTTGCCGCCGCCCACCGGGCCAAGGAGGTAGAGAATCTGCTTCTTCTCTTCCAGGCCCTGCGCGGCGTGGCGGAAGTAGGAAACGATCTGGTCGATGCAGTCTTCCATGCCGTGGAAGTCCTCGAACGAGGGGTAACGGCGGATGACCTTGTTGGAGAAGATCCGCGACAGCCGCGGGTCGGTGGAGGTATCGACCAGCTCGGGCTCGCCAATGGCCATCAGCAGCCGCTCGGCGGCGGTGGCGTAGGTCCTCGGGTCCTGCTTGCACAGATCGAGATATTCCTGCAGCGAGTATTCTTCCTGGCGGGTCGCTTCGAATCGTTGTTGGAAGTGACTGAAAATGCTCATGACTTCACCTCGGTCGATGCACGGAGCCGGCGTTGTCATCAGGCATCCTGGAGCCCGGCCGAAAGGGCGGCCAGTGGAGTTCCCCCGAACACCTAATGGTCGAAACCTGATTCTGGAAGCCGCGTACGGCTTTCATTTCTTGGATGGCCTGAACTCAAGGATAGTTCGGATTCGGCGCAGCGAAGGACGAGGGCGGCATTTTCCCGGGACGTGATGCCGCCGGGACGCTCGGAGGCCGCGACTGGCGCGGCGTGAAGGCTGGGATTTATTTACGCGGGATCGTCGCCGCGCTCGACGTCCAGTGGGAACGTGGCGCGCCAGAGTTCAAAGCCACCGTCCAGGCTGTAGACGTCGGAGAATCCCTGGTTGGCCAGATAGGCCGCGGCGCTCTGGCTCGAATGGCCGTGGTAGCAGGTGACGATCAGCGGATGGTCGAAGTCGGCGGCGGCGATAAAGTCCGGCAGCGAATGATTGTCCAGATGTGTCGAGCCGCTGATGTGGCCGCTGGCGTAGCTGTGTGGGTCGCGGATATCGACCACCACGGCGCCGGCGGCGCGCATCTGCTGGGCGGTGTCGGGGGAAATGCGCTTGAAGTCGGTCATGCTGCGGTTCCATGGTCGCAATCGCAGCGCAGGAGTTCTTCGCTGTCGAGGTTCATGAGGGTCATGGCGTTGCCCCAGACGCAGCCGGTGTCCAGGGCGAATACGTTGGGTTCGTCGCAGTTGCCTTCCAGCGCCGCCCAGTGGCCGAAGATCAGCTTGACGTTGCGGGTCTTGCGCTGCGGGTGGCTGAACCAGGGCGCGAAGCCTTTCGGTGCGCTGTCCAGGCCTTCCTTGCTTTCCAGCTCCAGCGTGCCGTCGGCTTTGCAGAAACGCATGCGGGTGAAGTAGTTGGTGATCAGGCGTAACCGCGGTACGCCGTGCAGGTCCTTGCTCCACTTGGCGGGCAGGTTGCCGTACATGCCGTCGAGAAAGGGCAGCAGCATCGCGTCGTCCTGCAGCGCCAGCTCGACTTCAGCCGCACGCTTGAGGGCTTTCTCCAGCGTCCACTGCGGCGGAATGCCAGCGTGCACCATCGCGGTGTGGCGCTCGGCGTCGTAGTGCAGCAGCTTCTGTCGGCGCAGCCAGTCGATCAGGTCGGCGCGGTCGGGGGCGTCGAGGATCGGTCTGAGCGTGTCGGATTTGCGCAGGCGCTCGATGTCATGTGCGATCGCCAGCAGGTGCAGGTCATGATTGCCCAGCACGGTGATGGCTGAGCCGTCCAGATCACGTACGAAACGCAGGGCTTCGAGCGATTGCGGGCCGCGGTTGACCAGATCGCCAGCCAGCCACAGGCAGTCGCGCGAGGGGCTGAAGTCGACCTGCTCGAGCAGGCATTTGAGGGGTTCGAGGCAACCTTGCAGGTCGCCGACAGCATAGGTGGTCAATGCAGTGCTCCGGGTGCGGCGAGGCGGAACGGCGCGATGGGGGCCGTGAAAGCGTGGCCATCCTCGGCGCGCATCTCGTAGCTGCCCTGCATGCTGCCGACCGGCGTCGCCAGCAGGGTGCCGCTGGTGTAGACGTGCCGCTCGCCCGGAGCAATCAGTGGCTGCTCGCCGATGACGCCGGCACCACGGACTTCCTGCACCTTGCCGTCGCCATCGGTGATGATCCAGTGTCGCGCCAGCAGCTGCGCCGCCACCTCGCCAGTGTTTTCGATCGTTACCGTGTAGGCAAAGGCATAGCGGTTTTGTTCCGGCTCGGACTGCGCAGTCAGATAGCGGGGCGTGACGCTGACGTCGATGCGGTAGCGGCGGTCTTCGGTCATGGCAGACTCGACTCGGTAGGCGCGCCGCTAGCTGCGTAGCGCGAGTTGATCGGAGAGACGGACGAATGCGGCGAGGTCGAGCTGTTCGGGGCGCAGGCCACCGTCGACCTGCGCGGCCTCGATGGCCTCGGCGTCGAGCAGACCCTTGAGCGTATTGCGTAGCGTCTTGCGGCGCTGGTTGAAGGCTTCGCGTACCACCCGCTCGAGCTGACGGTGGTCGCGTGCCGGATGCGGCAGCGTCTCGTGCGGCACCAGACGGACGATGGCCGAATCGACCTTGGGCGCAGGATTGAACGCGCCCGGACCGACGTTGAACAGATGCTCCACGCGGCAGTGGTACTGCACCATGATCGACAGCCGGCCCCAGTCACCGCCACCCGGTTCGGCGGCCAGGCGCTCGACCACTTCCTTCTGCAGCATGAAGTGCATGTCGCGGATCAGTCCGGCGTGCTCGAGCAGATGAAAGATCAGTGGGGTGGAAATGTTGTAGGGCAGGTTGCCGACGATGCGCAGGCTGGCCGGTTTTTCGCTCAGGCGCGCAAAGTCGAACTTCAGCGCATCGCCCTGATGCAGGGTGAAATTCTCGCGCCCGGCGAATTTGCTTTGCAGGATGGGAATCAGGTCGAGGTCCAGTTCGACCACGTCCAAATGCGCGCCGCTGTCGAGCAGGCCTTCGGTGAGTGCACCCTGGCCGGGGCCGATCTCGACCAGCCGTTCACCCGCCTTGGGATGAATGGCGCGCAGGATGCGATGGATGACGCCGGCATCGTGCAGGAAATTCTGGCCGAAGCGCTTGCGTGCGCGGTGTTGGTAGTCGGACATAACGGCAGCTCCAAGCCTCAAGCTGCAAGCGTCAAGCAGGAGCCGAGAACGGTAAGGCAAAGGCGTGCAGTTTAACAGCGAAAGGCGGTGCCGCTGTAGGCGGTCCGCCCGGTTCGCACGGATTCAGGGGCGTCTGTGAATGTGTAAGTGACATCCCCCTGCAGCGCGCCAGCCTCGGCTCAGCGCGGGCTGGCCATCTGGTAGGCTGTTTCCAGAGCCACCTGCAGGCTGCCGGTATCGATCCGGCCGGTGCCGGCCAAGTCCAGCGCGGTGCCGTGGTCGACCGAGGTGCGCACGATCGGCAGGCCGAGGGTGACATTTACGGCGGCACCGAAGCCCTTGTACTTGAGCACCGGCAGGCCCTGGTCGTGATACATCGCCAGCACCGCGTCGCATTGGTCGAGGTGCTTGGGCGTGAACAGCGTATCGGCCGGCAGCGGACCGATCAGGTTCAGCCCTTCGCCGCGCAGGCGTTGCAGCGTCGGTTCGATGATCTCGATTTCCTCGCGGCCCAGGTGCCCGCCCTCGCCAGCATGCGGGTTGAGCCCGCAGACCAGAATGCGCGGCCGGGCAATGCCGAACTTGCCGACCAGATCGGCATGCAGGATGCGCGCGACACGGGTCAGCCGCTCGACCGTGATCGCCGCGGCGACCTCCTTGAGCGGCAGGTGGGTAGTGACCAAAGCCACGCGCAGGCCGCGCGTGGCGAGCATCATGACGACCTGTTCGGTATGGGTCAGCTCGGCGAGAAATTCGGTATGGCCGGAGAAGGCGATACCCGCCTCGTTGATTACGCCCTTGTGCACGGGGGCGGTGATCATCCCGGCGAAGTGACCGTCGAGGCAGCCCCGCCCGGCGCGGGAAAGGGTTTCCAGCACATAGAGGCCATTCCGGGCGTCCAGATGGCCGGCCGTCACCGGCGCGGCGAGTGGAGTATCCCAGACATACAGACTGCCGGCCGGCGCCGGAGCGCTCGGCCAGGCGCCGGGGCCGACATCGAGCAGCGCGATGTCCAGTCCCAATTGCCCCGCGCGTTCGGCCAGCAAGGTGCGGCTGGCGATGGCGATAAGTGCTTGTGGCTGGGCCCGACGCGCCAGCAGCAGGCACAGGTCGGGGCCGATGCCGGCAGGTTCTCCGGGGGTCAGGGCGAAGGGACGCGAAGGGGACATGGGGGCCTCGAAAAAAAACAGTGGCGCAAAAAAAAGGGTGACGCACCGGTCGGTCCATCACCCTGGGTACTTCCGGCTATCAGCTTAGAGCTTGATTTCCACGTACGCCTCGTCACGGATCTGGCGCAGCCAGGCCTGTAGCTCGTCGTCGTATTTACGGTTGCGCAGCAGATTAAGGGCCTGCTGCTCGCGGAACTCTTCGCTGGTGTCGGTGGCGCGACGCCCCAGAACTTCCAGGATGTGCCAGCCGAAGGGCGACTGGAACACCGGAGACAGCTGGCCGCTGGCGGTATTGGCCATCACTTCACGGAATTCCGGCACCAGAGCGGCCGGATCGATCCAGTTGAGGTCGCCGCCGTTGAGCGCCGAGCCCGGATCCTCCGAGAAATTCTTCGCCAGTTCGGCGAAGTCTTCGCCAGCGACGATGCGCTCGCGCAGACGTTGTACCAACAGGCGCGCCTCGTCGTTGCTGCGGATGGCGCTCGGCTTGATCAGAATGTGGCGAACATGCACCTCGTCGCGCACCTGGGTATCGCCGCCGCGTTTTTCCAGCAGTTTGAGGATGATGAAACCCGGTGGTGTGCGTACCGGACGGGTGAATTCACCCACCGCCAGTTCGCGCACGTCGCTGTCGAACGGCGGTGGCAGCTGGGCGGCCTTGCGCCAGCCCATCTCGCCGCCTTCCAGGGCGTTTTCGCTGGCCGAGCGGGCAACCGCCAGCTGGGCAAAGTTGGCGCCTTGCTGAAGCTGCTCGTAGGTTTCGTTGGCGCGTCGCTCCGCCGCCTGGATGGTGGCCGAATCGGCACCCTCGGGCACCGCGATGAGGATGTTGGCCAGCCGGTACTCTTCGGACAGTTGGAGCTTGCCCAGGTCCGAAGCTAGGAAGTTGCGTACTTCCTGGTCGGAAACCTGTACACGCTCGGCGATCCGCCGTTGCCGCACACGGCTGATGATCATCTCGCGACGTATCTGCTCGCGCGCCGTTTCCAGGCTCAGGCCATCGTTGGCCAAGGCGTTGCGGAACTGCTCGAGGGTCATGTTGTTGCGCTGGGCGATGGTGCCCATCGCCTGGTTGAGCTCTTCGTCGGAGATACGGATGCCCGAGCGCTCGCCGATCTGCAGCTGCAGGTTCTCGGTGATCAGGCGCTCGAGCACCTGCTGACGCAGGACGTCCATCGGCGGCGCATCGGCACCGCGCTTGTCGATGGTCTGCTGGACCTCGCGGATGCGCTGTTCCAGCTGGCTCTGCATGATGACGTCGTTGTCGACGATGGCGACCACGCGATCCAGCGGCTGTACCTCGGCGCTTGCGAGAGGAATCAGTGCAGCGTTGCCCAGCAGCAGGGCGCCCGCCACGAGCGGGCGCAGGTAATCAGAAAGCTTGGTCTTCACGTTCACGGTAGCCTTGAATGCCTTCGTCGAGGAATGTTTCGGTCGCATTGCCGACCACGCCACCCAGTCCCTTGAGCACGATCTGCAGGAAGATACCGGTGTCCGGCTCGTCGTTGAGATCGGGGTTGAGGCTGGTTTCGTCGTAGTCGATCCAGTAGCGGTTGATCAGCCGCAGCTTCCAGCAGCAGCTGTCGTACTCGAAGCCGCCAAAGGCTTCCAGTGTGCGGCTGCGGCTGTAGTCGTGCTGCCAGCGCCCGATGACGCTCCACTGCGGGACCACCGGCCAGATGAACGAGAAGTCATGCTGGTTGATCTTGTAGTAGTCCTTGATGTAGTTCGGCTGGCCGGGTCGTCCATAGTCCCCGCCATAGGTCCATTCGCCGGTCGCCTGATCGAAACGCATGGTGTCGTTGCGATAGCGATAGCCGATATTGACGATCTTGTTCGGGTTGTCCGCCGGCTGGTAGTGCCACATGGCGCTGCCCGAGCGGGTACGCCCCTCGTCCGGATCCCAATTGAACGTCGAAGTGAAGTTCCAGTCGCGGTTATAGCGATACATGTATTCCAGCGCGTATGGCGAAACCGACGACGTTGCGCTGGCGCGCGTGCGGTAATCAATGCCGCGCAACTGGACCTTGCGATCTTCGAAGTAGAACGCCTGGCCGATGCTGAAGCGCTGCCGCTCGAAGCCGTTGGATTCGATCCAGCGATTGGTCACGCCCAGCGATACCTGATTGGCGTCGCCGATACGGTCACGGCCGGAAAAGCGGTTCTCGCGCCAGAGCGAGGAGTAGCTGAAGCTGCTTTCGCCCGTGTCGAAGATGGGAATATCGGTCTGATCCTCTTCCGGCACATAGAGGTAGAACAGCCGCGGCTCCATTGCCTGCCGGTAGTCCTTGCCGAACCACTGCGTATCGCGATCGAAATACAGGCCGCTGTCGACGCTGAAGATCGGCACGCCGCGATTCTGGTTGCGATCGAATGATTCGTAGGCGCCCAGAGTGCGCTGCCCGGTCGCGTCGAGATCCAGATCGTACTGGGTGTACGCGTATTTCAGCGATGGCTTGACGAAGCCCCAGCTCCAGTCCAGCGGCAGGCTGACGCCCGGTTCCAGATGGATACGTTCGCCTTCGGCACGCGTCAGACCGCGCAAACGATCGTCGTACCAGCGTTCCGGATTGCCGTCTTCGTTGATGAAATTGCCGTCACGCAGGTTGCGCTGGAAGCTGACGAACTCGGTCTTGTAGGCGAAGTTCAGGCCGCCCGGCTGGAACGGCAGGCGTCCATCGAGGGTCAGCTGCGGCAGGCGCTCATAGGGCGTGATGTCGGCCACCGTGGCACGCTCGTAACCGTGGACATTGAGCCTCGCGGTATAGCTGTCGCCGCGCCAGGTCAGGGTACCGCGCTGATCGAGGTGGTCGGGCTGGTTGATGCCTAGATTCGTGTCCAGGTCCTGGAAATAGTACGGATCGCTGAGGTCGGTGTAGTCCACCTCGGCGAGCAGGCGTGAATCCAGGCCGCTGCGGTTCTGCCAGCTGTACATCCAGCGCTGGTCTTCGTACTCCGACTGCAGTTTGCGGTCGTCGTTGCTGTCGTCCAGGTAGGCGGCACCGATCTGGCCCTCGCTACTGCGGGTCAGGTAGCGGAATTCGCCTTCCATCAGCAGGCCGCGATCGGTCATCAGGTGCGGGTAGAGCGTGGCGTCGAAGTTCGGCGCCAGGTTGAAGTAGTAGGGTGTCTGCAGCGACAGGCCGGTGTCGCTGGAGGAGCCGATGCTCGGCGCGAGGAAGCCGGACTGGCGGCGATCGTCGATCGGGAAATAGATGTACGGTGTGTAGAACACCGGAACGTCCTTGACCCGCAACGTCACGTTGGTGGCCGAGCCGAAGCCGGTGGCCGGGTTAAGCGTGACGTTGTTGCCCTTCAGGTGCCAGCTGTTTTCGCCTGGCTCGCAGCGGGTATAGGTGCCGTCCTTGAGGCGGATGATCGCGTTCTCTTCGCGCTTGGCGTACAGCGCGCTGCCGCGCACCTTGCCCGAGTGCACGACGTACTCGGCGTTCTCGACCTTGGCTTCACCGGTGTCGAGGAAGATTTCCGCGCGGTCGCCGACCATCAGGGCGTTGCGATCACGCAGGCGAACGTTGCCGTTGAGTTCGCCGCGGTTCTCCAGCTGATAGAGACTGGCTTCGTCGGCTTCGGCCTGCATGCTGCCCTGGCGCAATACGACATCGCCGGCCAGGGTGGCGACTTCCTGTTCCTGCTCGTAGCGGGTCGCCTTCGCGGAAACGTAGGTGGGCGCCTCGCTCATCGGCGTGTCGTCGAGCTTGCCCGGACGGTCGGGTTCGACGTAGGTGCCGGCGCAGTAGGGGCCGGTTTCGGCAAGCTGGGCGGCCGTCAGCTGATCGCGCGGCACCCAATCCAGATGGCTGTAGTCGGCGCTGCGCGAGGCGAGGGCGCGGCCCTTGCTCTCCGTCACCAGTTTGGCGCTGGTGTCTGCCTTGCCATCGCTGGCAGCGATCGCCTCGGCGCTATCGGTGGCGGCCTGATTCGGCCGGGGCGGCAGTTTGGCGGTCGGAGTGCTGGTGGCGCATGACCAGCCACCACCGGCGCCGGGTTGGCAGGCAAACTGCTCGGCAGCCAGCAGCATCGGAGCGGTCATCGGCTGCATCGCCAACAGGCCGCCAGTCATCAGAAGAGGGAATTTTCTACGAAACGCGGGATATTTGACTGCCATCTTGTTCTGGGGTCCGTGCTTGCGGCGAGCCATCGTCCGGCTGAGCCGCACGCCTCTCGATGGGCTGAGAAAGATGCCGGATAATAAAGCATGACCCGCCTATCGGCTAGCGCCGTGGAGACCGCCCGATGCCTCACCAAGATCACCGCCTGCAGGACGTTCGTGCCTGGCTGGAGCAAGAACTGCCTGCCCTGTTTGCCGCCAACGGTTGGGGTGACGTGCCGGTTGCGCAGCTGACCGCAGCCAGCAGCGACGCAAGCTTTCGCCGCTATTTCCGCTGGGAGCGCGATGGCCGCAGCCTGATCGTCATGGACGCGCCGCCGCCGCAGGAAGACTGCCGGCCCTTCGTCAAGATCGCCGGCCTGTTGGCGGCGGCCGGCGTGCATGTACCGCAGGTGCTGGCGGCGGATCTCGAGCGCGGCTTCCTGCTGTTGAGCGATCTCGGTCGGCAGACCTACCTGGACGTGATCGATGCGGACAACGCCGATCAGCTGTTCGCCGACGCCATCGACGCACTGCTGACCTTTCAGCGACAGCCGCTGCAGGTGCCGATGCCGCTGTACGACGAGGCGCTGCTGCGGCGCGAGCTGCAGCTGTTCCCCGAGTGGTACGTGCAGCGCCATCTCGGTTGCACGTTCGACGATGGCCAGCAGCAAGCCTGGGAGCGTGTCTGTGGTGTGCTGATCGACTCGGCACTGGCACAGCCACGGGTGCTGGTGCATCGCGATTACATGCCGCGCAACCTCATGCTCAGCGAGCCGAATCCAGGCGTGCTGGATTTCCAGGACGCGGTGCTCGGCCCGGTGAGCTACGACATCACCTCGCTGTTCAAGGATGCCTTCGTCAGCTGGCCGGAAGCGCGCGTGCAGGGTTGGCTGCGGGAATACTGGCAGAAGGCGCGCGACGCCGGAATCGCCGTGCCCGACAGCTTCGATGAGCTGCAGCGCGCCAGCGATCTGATGGGCGTGCAGCGTCACCTCAAGGTGATCGGCATTTTCGCGCGCATCTGTCATCGCGACGGCAAGCCGCGTTACCTGGCCGACGTGCCGCGCTTCTTCGCCTACATCGAGACGGTGCTGGCGCGGCGCCCGGAGCTGGCCGAGCTGGCCACGCTGCTGCGTAGCCTGCCGGCGGAGCCGCGCCCATGAAGGCGATGATCCTCGCCGCCGGCAAGGGCGAGCGCCTGCGGCCGCTGACACTGCATACGCCCAAACCGCTGGTGCGAGCCGCCGGTGTGCCGTTGATCGAATACCACGTGCGTGCGCTGGCGCAGGCGGGATTCGCCGAGCTGGTGGTCAACCATGCCTGGCTAGGTCAGCAGATCGAGGACTACCTGGCCGACGGCGCGCGCTTCGGTGTGCGCATTCGCTATTCCGCCGAAGGCGAGCCGCTGGAGACGGGCGGCGGTATCCAGCGTGCGCTGCCGTTGCTTGGCGAGCAGCCGTTCGTGGTGGTCAACGGCGATATCTGGACCGACTTCGATTTTACCGCGCTGCGCCAGCCGCTCAGCGGTCTTGCCCATCTGGTGCTCGTGGACAATCCGGCGCATCACCCGCAGGGCGATTTCTGTCTGCTCGATGGTCGGGTGAGCGAGGGCGGTGCAGCCTCGAAGCTGACCTACAGCGGTATGGCCGTGTTGCATCCGGCACTGTTTCGCGAGTGCACGGCCGGCGCCTTCAAGCTGGCCCCGTTGCTGCGCCAGGCGATGGCAAGCGGACAGGTGACGGGCGAGCATTACCGCGGGCGCTGGGTGGATGTCGGCACCCATGAGCGGCTGGCCGAAGTCGAGCACCTGCTCGGGGCACGCTGCTGATGGTCTGGCCGCTCACGGCGCTGGGAGCGCTGATCGGTTGGCTGCTGGCGAGCATTCCCGGCGCGCTGCTCGGCGGATTGCTCGGCCAGATGCTGGATCGCCGCTTCGGCTGGACGTCGTGGGCGGGGCTGCGCGAACGGCTGGCGAGCCGCGACGAGATGCGCGGCAACGAGCTGCTGTTCTTCTTGCTCGGGCGTCTGGCCAAGAGCGGCGGGCGCGTCAGCGAGGCGCACATACAGGCGGCACGGACGGAGATGCGTCGTCTGCGTCTGGACGGTGCGGCCCAGCGCGCGGCGATCGAGGCGTTCTATCGCGGCAAGGCCAGCGACGTGGCCTTGCGTGCGCCGCTCGCCCGCCTGCGCCAGCGGCGCGAGGAGGCGGCACGCTTGCTGGAAGCCTGCTGGCGCATGGCGCGGGCCAACGGACAGATGGGCACGCGCGAGCACGAGCTGATCCTCCTCTGGGGCAAGTGGATGGGCTGGGACGGCGCCGCCGTAGCGGCACTCGATCACGCTGCGGCACGCGGTCAGGAAGCGCCGATGAGCCGGGCGGGTGCTTACGAACAGGCGCTGCGTCTGCTCGGCGTGCGCCACGATGCCGATCCGGCGACGATCAAGCGCGCCTATCGGCGCCTGCTCAGCAAGCATCATCCGGACAAACAGGCTGGCGCTGGCGCCAGTCCGGCCGCCGTGCGCGAGGCCACCGAGCGCACGCGCGAATTGCATAGCGCCTACACGCTGATCCGCGAGCGCCGCGGTTTCCGCTGATTGCCCCTCAGCGCGGCGGCTGACGATCCAGCCAGCCGCGTACGCGGCGCACCAGTTGTTCTTGCGCGCCGTCGCGATCGGCCGCCAGCGCCGGCAGGGCGACCTGACGATAGTCCGGATGGTCGGCGCGCCGCGCCGCGTTGCGGCGTTGCAGCGCCTGCCGCTGCGCCGCCGGCCGCTCATCGGTATGGAAGTCGCCTACCGCGACGGGTAATGCCGCCAGCGTGTCCTCCAGTGATTGCTCGGCCGGCGCCGGTCGTCGCGGATCGATCACGATGAGCTGGCGGATGTCCTTGGGTGAATCCTGCGCCAGGTACCGACTCGCCCAGTAGGCCCCGGTGCCGTGGCCGATGAGCACGATCTCCGCCGGCTTCGCGGACCGTGCATGCTCGACCGCGGCGGCAAGGCGCGCCTGCATGCGCTCGACGTTCGCAGGCGCGGCGTCCTCTTGCGGCGGCGTGGGCTCCGCGGACGGCTCGTCATCGGCGGGGGCGGTCTGCTCGGGCAGATAGCCGGCGTCGGCGGGCTGTGGCGAGGCATCGGCATCGATGTCGTCCTCGGCTGCCTCGTCCTCGGCCGGCGCAGAGGGGGCTGCTTGCGCGGGCGTCGTCAGGCGCGCCAGCGGATCCGCCATTGCATCGGTGGGCGTAAGGCTCAGAGTATGCCAGCCATGTTCGGGGAGCGCGCGGCGCAGCGGCGCGACGACACGTGGCCAGTCCGCAGTTTCGCCTTCGCTCGGCACGATGATCAGCACCCCGCGCGGCTTGGGCGTATTCGCTGGTTGCCAGAGCGCGAGAAAGACGTCTTCGCTGCCGAGCTGCAGTTGCGCGGCTTGGTCGAGCTGTCGGCGCAAGCCTTCGGCCTGAGCGGCGCTGCGCGGCTGCACGGCTGATCGTGGCGTGGCCGGGGCTTCGTCCGCCGGTTTCTGCTGTGGCGGCTGCGGCTCTTGCGCAGAGCTGATCCGTGGCGCAACGCCACCAATGGCAAGGCCGAGCACCAGCGCGAAAGCAGGCACGCGACGCATGGAGTGTCTCCCGTATCGAGGCCGGAGCCATGCTGGCGCCGGCAGGGTTTATGCATTACAACAGCGTGTCGGCACGCCCATCGATTGCGTGAATATATGCTTGCTTCCACCCTGCGCCGCCTCGTTCTGTTCGTGCTGCTTTTGCCCTTCGCCGCGCATGCCGCGCCGCAGGACGAGGGCGCGCGAGCCTGGCTGGATGGTCAGCGCGAGTGGCGCGTCGGGGTGGTGATGGGCGCGCCCTATGCGGAGTATGACCAGCGTCAACGGCGCCTGTCAGGCTTCCATGTGCAGCTGATGGAGCAGATCGCCGCACAGTTGGGTGTGCGGCTGCATTGGCGCCGCTTCGACGATGAGGCCGCGCTCGAGAACGCCGCCCGTGACGGACTGATCGACGTGGCGCCCGGTCTGCGGCAGACACCGGCCGGCCTGCGGCTGTGGCGCTACAGCGACCCGTTTCTGCGCATTGCACGCCTGCTCGTCGGCGACCGCGACGGCCCGCGCGCCATCGACCTCGAGCTGCTGCACCCCAGCGAGCTGATCGCCGCCGAGGGGCCGGGCTCGGTCACCGAATTTCTTGCCGCCAACTACCCCAACATCACCGTGCTGACTGCGGCCAGCCAGGCCGATGCGCTGCGTCAGGTGCTGGAAGCCAAGGCCAGCTACGCGGTGATCGACGAACCGCTGTTTGGCCGTCTGTCGCAGCAGATCGAGTACGCCCCGCTGGTAGTGGTCGGCGATCTGGGCAGCCCGCAGCTGCTGCGCATCGCCTCGCGGCGCGACAGCCCCGCGCTTGCCGCGCTGCTCGACAGCGCCATACGCGAGTTCCCGGCGCGGGAGTTCGCGCAGCTGCAGGACCAGTGGCTCAAGCCGCGCAGTATCGATCTTGGTCGGGAAGTCGGCTACTGGCGCAGCCTCAGCTTGCTGCTGGGCGTGCTGCTGCTGATCTGCCTGCTGATGTTCGGCTGGCAGCGCCATCAGCATGGCCTGCTGGAAACCCGGCTGAAGGCCGCGCGGCGCGACATCGAGCTGCGCGAGGCCGCCGAGGAGTCGCAGCGGCTCACGCAGTTCTGCCTGGATCACAGCACCGTCGGCATCCTCTGGCTGAACTGGGACAGCCGCGTGCGCTACGCCAACCAGGCGGCCGAATCGCTGCTTGGCTATGCCAGCGGCGAACTGCTGGATTGCCCGCTGGATACGCTCGATCCGACGCTGCGAATGGAAGCCTGGCTCGAGCGCTGGCGCGCCGCGCGCACCGGCGAGAACGACCGCCAAGTGCATGAATGCGAGTGGCAACGCGCCGATGGTCAACGCTTTCCCGCGGCGATCACTTACAGCTTCCTGCGCTTCGGCAGCCGCGAGTATCTGGTGGTGTTTCTCGCCGACGTCACCGAGCGCCGTCGCGCCAGTGCGCAGCTGCAGGAAAGCGAGGCGCGGCTCAAGGCCATGGCTGGCAACGTGCCGGGGCTGGTGTTCCGCCTCGAGCGCGAGGCGCCGCAGGGCGCGGTGCGCATTGCCTATATCAGTGAGGCCAGCCAGCGTCTGGTGGGTTATTCCGCCGAGCGCCTGCTGGAGCCGGAGCGGGGTATCCGCAGTCTGGTGCATGCCGATGACGAGGCCGACTATTGGGCCAGCCAGCAGCTGGCGCTGGAACAGGGTAAGGACTGGCGCTGGCAGGGACGCATCCTCAACCGCGACGGCGAGGTGCGCTGGGCCGATATCCGCGCCTCCGTGCGCGGCCCGGCCGATGGCCGCCAGGTGTGGGACGGCATCGTCTGGGACATCACCGAGAACAAGCGCATCGAGCTGGAGCTGGATGCCTCGCGCGTGCA
Organism: Pseudomonas sp. FIP_A4; assembly: GCF_036701605.1. NCBI lineage: Bacteria > Pseudomonadati > Pseudomonadota > Gammaproteobacteria > Pseudomonadales > Pseudomonadaceae > Pseudomonas > Pseudomonas sp. FIP_A4. Next base: position 453,452 of record NZ_JAYDXP010000126.1, read on the forward strand.
GCTGCGTGAGCTGGCCGCGCACCTGGAGACGGTGCGCGAGGAAGAGAAGGCGCACATCGCCCGCGAAGTGCACGACGAGCTGGGCCAGGTGCTGACCGTGCTCAAGCTGGAAATCTCGATGTGCGAGCTCGGGTTCGCCGGCCTCGACCCGGCCCTGGCGCAACGCCTGCAGAGCATGAAGCGGCTGATCGCCCAGCTGTTCCAGCGGGTGCGCGACGTCGCCACCGCGCTGCGCCCGCCGATTCTCGACGCCGGCCTCGCTTCGGCAGTGGAATGGCAGGGGCGACGTTTCGAGGAACGCAGCGGCGTGGCCTGTCTGGTCGAGGTGCCGGAATGTCCGCTGCCGCTGGGCAACGCCAAGGCCATCGGCCTGTTTCGCATCCTGCAGGAGTCGCTGACCAACGTGATGCGCCATGCCCAGGCGCAGACGGTCAGCGTGCAGCTGACGGTCGAGGACGACATGCTCTGCCTGCGTGTCGGCGACGACGGCCGCGGCTTCGTCGAGACGGCCCGCGGACCGGGCAGCTCGTTCGGCCTGGTCGGCATGCGCGAGCGGGTGCAGATGCTCGGCGGGCAGCTCAGCATCGACAGCCAGCCCGGCCGGGGCACCACCATCACCGCGCGGGTGCCGCTGGACCCCGCGCCGCTTTCATCAGCCACCAGCACGGGAGCACTGTCGTCATGATCAGAGTCATGGTCGCCGAGGATCACACCATCGTCCGCGAGGGCATCAAGCAGCTGATCGGCATGGCCCACGACATGCAGGTGGTCGGCGAGGCCGCCAACGGCCAGCAGCTGCTCGACCAGCTGCGGCAGATCAGCTGCGACGTGGTGCTGCTGGATATCTCCATGCCGGGCGTCAACGGCCTCGAGGCGATTCCGCGGATACGCGCGCTGAACCAGCCCCCGGCGGTGCTGGTGCTGTCGATGCACGACGAAGCGCAGATGGCCGCGCGCGCGCTGAAGATCGGCGCGGCCGGCTACGCGACCAAGGACAGCGAGCCGGCGCTGCTGCTCACCGCGTTGCGCAAGGTCGCCGGTGGCGGGCGCTACATCGATCCGGCGCTGGCCGACCGCATGGTCTTCGAGGTCGGTCTGACCGATTCGCGACCGCCCCATGCGCTGCTGTCCGAGCGCGAGTACTCGGTGTTCGAACGCCTGGTACAGGGCGATTCGGTGAACGACATCGCCGGCAAGCTGGCCCTGAGCAGCAAGACCATCAGCACCCACAAGGCCCGCCTGATGCAGAAGCTGGCCGCGCACTCGGTGGCCGACCTGGTGCGCTACGCCCTGGAGCACAAGCTGGTCTGAGCGCCGCCCGCCGACCCGTCTGTAGGGCGTTCCCTACACGCGACTCTCCCCAACGCCTAGGCCAATCGCTCCGCTGCGCCGATTTTGCCGTGCCCGTCGCCCTTCTACGCTGTGGCCACGGTTCAACGGTTAGGCAGGTGCAGCAGCATGGTCGAGTCAACGGCGAACGATATCCTGGTGAGCTTTCGCGGCGTCCAGAAGAGCTATGACGGCGAGTCGCTGATTGTCCGGGATCTCAACCTGGACATCCGCCGCGGCGAATTCCTCACCCTGCTCGGGCCGTCCGGCTCGGGCAAGACCACCAGCCTGATGATGCTGGCCGGCTTCGAGACGCCCACCGCCGGAGAAATCCTCCTCGACGGCCGGGCGATCAACAACGTGCCGCCGCACAAGCGCGACATGGGCATGGTGTTTCAGAACTACGCGCTGTTCCCGCACATGACCGTGTCGGAAAACCTGGCGTTCCCCCTCAGCGTGCGCGGCATGGCCAAGCCGGACATCAAGGAGCGGGTCAAGCGGGCGCTGGCGATGGTCCAGCTGGAGGGCTTTCGCAACCGCTATCCGGCGCAGCTCTCCGGCGGCCAGCAGCAGCGCGTGGCGCTGGCCCGGGCGCTGGTGTTCGAGCCGCAGCTGGTGCTGATGGATGAGCCCCTGGGCGCGCTGGACAAGCAGCTGCGCGAGCAGATGCAGATGGAGATCAAGCACCTGCACCAGCGCCTCGGCGTCACCGTTGTGTACGTCACCCACGATCAGGGTGAGGCGCTGACCATGTCCGATCGCGTCGCGGTGTTCCATCAGGGACAGATCCAGCAGATCGAAGACCCGTGCACCCTCTACGAAAAGCCGCTGAACACCTTCGTCGCCAACTTCCTTGGCGAGAACAATCGGCTGCCGGCGCACCTGCTGGAACAGCGCGGCGACAGCTGCACGGTCAAGCTGGAGCGCGGCGAAACCGTCCAGGCGCTGGCGGTCAACGTCGGCGCCACGGGCAGTCCGGTCAACCTGTCGATTCGCCCGGAGCGCGTGCTGCTCAACGGCGCCAGCGCCAGTTGTCCGAACCGCTTCACCGGTCGTGTTGCCGAGTTCATCTACCTCGGCGACCACATCCGCATCCGCCTGGAGGTCTGCGGGGTCAGCGACTTCTTCGTCAAGCAGCCAATTGCCGAGTTCGACCACGCCCTGCGCGTGGGCGATGTGGTGCCGATCGGCTGGCATGTCGAGCACGTCCGTGCGCTGGACCCGCTGCAGGCGGCCTGAGGCATTACAAGAACCCTAACAACTGCATCATGGAGCGAACTGGTATGAGCAACTACCTGAAACTGTCCGCGCTGGCGCTCGGACTCGTCTGTGCCGGCCAGGCCGCCGCCGATAGCCTGACCGCGGTGAGCTTCGGCGGTGCCAACAAGCAGGCGCAGACCAAGGCCTTCTACGAGCCCTGGGAAGCGGCCGGCAACGGTCGCCTGATCGCCGGTGAGTACAACGGCGAGATGGCCAAGGTCAAGGCGATGGTCGACACCAACAGCGTGTCGTGGAACCTGGTCGAGGTGGAATCGCCGGAGCTGGCGCGCGGTTGCGACGAGGGGCTGTTCGAGGAGCTCGATCCGGGCGTCGTCGGCAATCCGGACGATTTCGTCGAGGGTGCGATACAGCCCTGCGGCGTTGGCTTCTTCGTCTGGTCGACGGTACTCGCCTATAACGCCGACAAGCTCAAGAGCGCGCCGTCCGGCTGGGCGGACTTCTGGGATACCGAGAAATTCCCCGGCAAGCGCGGCCTGCGCAAGGGTGCCAAGTACACCCTGGAATTTGCGCTGATGGCCGATGGTGTGCCGGCCAAGGAGGTCTATCAGGTGCTGGCCACCAAGGACGGCCAGAACCGCGCCTTCAGGAAGCTCGATCAGCTCAAGCCGCATATCCAGTGGTGGGAAGCCGGCGCGCAGCCGCCGCAGTTCCTCGCCTCCGGCGACGTGGTGATGAGCAGCGCCTACAACGGCCGCATCGCTGCCGTGCAGAACGAGAGCAACTTGCAGATCGTCTGGAACGGCGGCATCTACGACTTCGATTCCTGGGCCATCCCCAAGGGTGCCAAGAGTCAGGAGCAGGCACGCAAGTTCATCGCCTTCACCGTCGAGCCGCAGCAGCAGAAGGCCTATGCCGAGGCCATCGCCTATGGCCCGGCGAACACTCAGGCCGTGTCGCTGCTGGATGAAAAGCGCCTGGCGCAGATGCCCACCGCGCCGGAGAACATTGCCGACCAGGTGGCGATGGACGTGACCTTCTGGGCCGACTACGGCGAACAGCTCGAACAGCGTTTCAACGCCTGGGCAGCACGCTGACCCTGGAGCCCCGCCGCCCTGGCGGGGCCGGTCCCAGCCATCGGAACGAATCGCGGAGTCTTCATGGCCACAGCAATATCCCTGCCGGCGAACCAGATCGCCGAGCCCAATCTGAAACAGCGACTGGCACGGGCCGAACGGGTGAACAAGCTCAAGTCGCAGGCGCTGATTCTGCCGCTGCTGCTGTTCGTGTTGCTGACCTTCCTGGTTCCCATCGCCTCGCTGCTCTGGCGCAGTGTCGAGAATCCGGAGGTGGTGAACACGTTGCCGCGCACGCTGGAGGCGCTGGCCGCATGGGATGGTCGCGGACTGCCGGCGGAACCCGCCTACCAGGCGTTGGCCGAGGACCTCTATCAGGCGCGTCGCGAGCAAACCCTGGGCGATCTGTCCAAGCGGCTGAACATGGAGCTGGCCGGCTACCGCAGCCTGCTGACCAAGACCGCGCGAGCGCTGCCGTTCCGCGAGACGCCCGCGTCGTATCAGGAGGCGCTGGAGTCGCTCGACGAGCGCTGGGGCGATCCGGCGTTCTGGCAGATCATCCAGCGTAACGACAGTGCGGTGACCGGTTATTACCTGCTGGCGGCGCTGGATCACCGCATCGACGAGCTGGGTGAACTGGCCAAGGTCTCGCCGGATCAGGCGGTGTATCTGGACATCTTTGCCCGCACGTTCTGGATGGGGCTGGTGATCACGGTGGTCTGCCTGCTGCTGGCCTATCCGCTGGCCTATCTGTTGGCCAACCTGCCGGCGCGGCAGAGCAACCTGCTGATGATCCTGGTGCTGCTGCCGTTCTGGACCTCGATTCTGGTGCGCGTCGCCGCGTGGATCGTGCTGCTGCAGTCGGGCGGGCTGATCAACGGCGCGCTGCTCAAGATGGGCCTGATCGACGAGCCGCTGCAGCTGGTGTTCAACCGCACCGGTGTGTACATCGCCATGGTGCACATTCTGCTGCCGTTCATGATCCTGCCGATCTACAGCGTGATGAAGAACATCTCGCCGAGCTACATGCGTGCGGCGGTCTCGCTGGGCTGTCATCCGTTCGCCAGCTTCTGGCGGGTGTACTTCCCGCAGACGCTGGCCGGGGTCGGTGCCGGCAGCCTGCTGGTGTTCATCATCGCCATCGGCTACTACATCACCCCGGCGCTGCTCGGCAGCCCGAACGACCAGATGGTCAGCTACTTCGTCGCCTTCTACACCAACACCACTATCAACTGGGGCATGGCCACGGCGTTGGGCGGGCTGCTGCTGCTCGCCACGCTGTTGCTGTACGTGATTTACAGCTGGCTGGTCGGCGCCAGCCGCCTGCGGCTGGGTTGAGATGAGACACGTCGCGGCGCGGCCGCCTTTTCAGAGTCTTCATGCCGGGCAGGAGAACCGTTCATGCTGAGCCCCTACATGTCGCCCGTCGAACGGGCCTGGTACTACGCGCTGCGCATCCTCTGCGCGCTGGTGCTGCTGTTCCTGATCGTGCCGGTGCTGGTCATCGTGCCGCTGTCGTTCAACTCCGGCTCGTTCCTGGTCTATCCGCTGCAGGGGTTCTCGTTGCGCTGGTACGAGGCGCTGTTCACCTCGGCGGACTGGATGCGCTCGCTGAAGAACAGTCTGCTCATCGCCCCGGCTGCGACCTTGCTCGCCGTGGTCCTTGGCACGCTGGCGGCGGTCGGCCTGACCCGCGCGGAGTTCCGCGGCAAGGCGCTGCTGATGACGGTGCTGATCTCGCCGATGGTGGTGCCGGTGGTGATCATCGGTGTCGCCAGCTACCTGTTCTTCGCGCCGCTGGGCATGGGCAACAGCTACCTGTCGCTGATCCTCGTGCACGCGGTGCTCGGCGTGCCCTTCGTGATCATCACGGTGTCGGCGACGCTGCAGGGCTTCAACTACAACCTGGTGCGCGCAGCGGCCAGCCTTGGCGCCTCGCCGCTGACCGCGTTCTTCCGGGTGACCCTGCCGCTGATCGCACCGGGGGTGATTTCCGGCGCGCTGTTCGCCTTCGCCACCTCGTTCGATGAAGTGGTGGTGACGCTGTTCCTCGCCGGCCCCGAGCAGATCACCCTGCCACGGCAGATGTTCAGCGGCATCCGCGAGAACCTCAGCCCGACCATCGCCGCCGCGGCGACGTTGCTGATCGGCTTCTCCATCGCTCTGTTGCTGACCCTGGAGTGGCTGCGAGGCCGCGCCGAAAAGCTACGCACCCAACAACCTGCCTGACGGAATACGCACATGACTCTGCAACTTGGGCAACCCGAGCTGTTGCGCCAAACGGCCTATCTCAACGGTGAATGGTGCGAGGCCGATAGTGGCGCGCGCACCGAGATCTTCAACCCGGCCACCGGCGAGCTGATCGGCGCCGTGCCGAACATGGGCCGCGGTGAAACCCGCCGCTCCATCGAAGCCGCGCAGGCAGCCCAGCCGGCCTGGCGCGCGCTGACTGCGAAGGAGCGCGCTGCGCGGCTGCGGCGCTGGTACGAACTGATGCTGGAGAATCAGGAAGACCTGGCGCGGATCATGACCGCCGAACAGGGCAAGCCGCTCGCCGAGGCGCGTGGGGAGGTGGCCTACGCCGCGTCCTTCCTCGAATGGTTCGCCGAGGAGGGCAAGCGCCTCTACGGCGACGTGATCCCTGCCCACGCCGGCGACAAGCGCATCCTGGTGCAGAAGGAGCCGGTCGGCGTCACCGCCGCGATCACCCCGTGGAATTTCCCCAGCGCGATGATCACCCGCAAGGCCGGCCCGGCCCTCGCCGCGGGCTGTGCCATGGTGCTCAAGCCGGCACCGCAGACACCGTTCTCGGCGCTGGCACTGGCCGCACTGGCCGAGCGTGCGGGCATCCCGGCGGGGCTGTTCAGCGTGATCACCGCCGATGCCGCCACGTCCCGCGAAGTGGGCGCCGAGCTCTGTGAACACCCGGTGGTGCGCAAGCTCTCGTTCACCGGCTCGACGGCGGTGGGCATCAAGCTGATGCAGCAGTGCGCGCCGACGCTCAAGAAGCTCTCGCTGGAGCTTGGCGGCAACGCACCCTTTATCGTCTTCGACGACGCCGATCTGGACGCGGCGGTGGAAGGCGCGATGATTTCCAAGTACCGCAACGCCGGGCAGACCTGCGTCTGTGCCAACCGCATCTACGTGCAGGACGGCATCTACGACGCCTTCGTCGACAGATTCTCCGCGGCGGTCGCGCGGCTGAAGGTCGGCAACGGAGCGGAGGAGGGCGTGACCACCGGTCCGCTGATCGACGCCGCAGCCGTGGCCAAGGTGCAGCGCCATCTGCAGGACGCGCTGGACAAGGGTGCCACCCTGCTGGCCGGTGGCAAACCCCATGCCTTGGGTGGCAACTTCTTCGAGCCGACGCTGGTGGGCGGCGTCACTGCCGAGATGGCCGTGGCGCGCGAGGAAACCTTCGGCCCGCTGGCGCCGCTGTTCCGCTTCCGCGATGAAGCCGAGGTGATCCGCCAGGCCAACGACACCGAATTCGGCCTTGCCGCCTATTTCTACGCCCGCGACCTGAGCCGCGTGTTCCGCGTCGCCGAGGCGCTGGAGTACGGCATGGTGGGCATCAACACCGGGGTGATCTCCACCGAGGTGGCGCCGTTCGGTGGCATGAAGGCATCGGGCCTCGGACGTGAAGGCTCGAAGTACGGCCTGGATGAATACGTGGAAATCAAATACCTGTGCCTGGGCGGCATCTGACCAAGCGGCTCAAATCAGGCGTGCAAAATAATGCACGGAGTTTTACTGTAATCCGAACGCTCTGGATGGTGCGGCAGTCGATCATCGTATGCTGCCGCGCCCGCTTCCTGACGTTCTTTCCGACCCGTGCCGACGATGAGCGGCTACCGAGGAGCTTATGAGCAAGACCAACGAATCCCTGATGCAACGCCGTGTCGCCGCTGTTCCCCGTGGCGTCGGCCAGATCCACCCGATCTTTGCCGACCACGCGAAGAACAGCAGCGTGGTGGATGTGGAGGGCCGCGAGTTCATCGATTTCGCCGGCGGCATCGCCGTGCTGAATACCGGCCACCTGCATCCGAAGATCGTGAAGGCGGTGGAAGACCAGCTGCACAAGCTCACCCACACCTGCTTCCAGGTGCTGGCGTACGAGCCTTACGTCGAGCTGTGCGAGAAGATCAACGCGCGGGTGCCGGGTGATTTCGCCAAGAAGACCCTGCTGGTCACCACCGGCTCCGAGGCCGTGGAGAACGCGGTGAAGATCGCCCGCGCCGCTACCGGCCGTGCAGGCGTGATTGCTTTCACCGGCGCCTATCACGGCCGCACCATGATGACCCTCGGCCTGACCGGCAAGGTCGCCCCGTACTCCGCCGGCATGGGCCTGATGCCGGGCGGGATCTTCCGTGCGCTGTACCCCTGCGCAATCCATGGTGTCAGTGTCGATGACTCGATCGCGAGCATCGAGCGCATCTTCAAGAATGACGCCGAGCCGCGCGACATCGCCGCGATCATCGTCGAACCGGTGCAGGGTGAGGGCGGCTTCAATGTCGCGCCGAAGGATTTCATGGCCCGCCTGCGCGCGCTCTGCGACGAGCACGGCATCCTGCTGATCGCCGACGAGGTGCAGACCGGCGCCGGGCGCACCGGCACCTTCTTCGCCATGGAGCAGATGGGCGTGGTTGCCGACCTGACCACCTTCGCCAAGTCGATCGCTGGCGGCTTCCCGCTGGCCGGGGTATGCGGCAAGGCCGAAATCATGGATGCCATCGCGCCCGGCGGGCTGGGCGGCACCTACGCCGGCAACCCGCTGTCCTGCGCGGCGGCGCTGGCGGTCATGGAAATCTTCGAGGAGGAGCATCTGCTCGACCGCTGCAAGGCGGTGGCGGAGAAGCTCACCACCGGCCTCAAGGCGATCCAGGCCAAACACAAGGAGATCGGCGAGGTGCGCGGCCTCGGCGCGATGATCGCTATCGAGCTGTTCGAAGATGGCGACCTGGCGCGCCCGGCGGCGGCGCTGACTTCGCAGATCGTCGCGCGGGCGCGGGACAAGGGGCTGATCCTGCTGTCCTGCGGTACCTACTACAACGTGCTGCGCGTGCTGGTGCCGCTGACTGCCGAGGACGAGCTGCTCGACCGTGGCCTGGCGATCATCGGCGAGTGCTTCGACGAACTGACCTGACCGTGCGGCGGCGCGCCGGCATCCGCCAACGGATGTCAGGCGCGCCGCAATCCTGACCCCTCGGGTACAATGCGCGGCATTCCGCCCGTGCCATCCGAGGTCGTCATGCAGCCGTTCGCCATCGCCCCTTCGATTCTTTCCGCCAATTTCGCCCGCCTGGGCGAAGAAGTGGACAACGTGCTGGCCGCCGGCGCCGACATCGTCCATTTCGACGTGATGGACAACCACTACGTGCCCAACCTGACCATCGGCCCGATGGTCTGCTCGGCGCTGCGCAAGCACGGCGTCACCGCGCCGATCGACGTGCACCTGATGGTCAAGCCGGTGGATCGGATGATCGGCGACTTCCTCGAGGCCGGCGCCAGCTACATCACCTTCCACCCCGAGGCATCCGAGCACATCGACCGCTCGCTGCAGCTGATCAAGGACGGCGGTGCCAAGGCCGGACTGGTGTTCAACCCAGCCACGCCGCTGGATGTGCTCAAGTACGTGATGGACAAGATCGACATGGTCCTGCTGATGAGCGTCAACCCCGGTTTCGGCGGGCAGAAGTTCATCCCCGGCACGCTGGACAAGCTGCGCGAGGCGCGCGCCCTGATCGACGCCAGCGGCCGCGAGATTCGCCTGGAGATCGATGGCGGCGTCAATCCGAAGAACATCCGCGAGATCGCCGCAGCCGGTGCCGACACCTTTGTCGCCGGCTCGGCCATCTTCAACCAGCCGGACTACAAGGCCGTGATCGAGCAGATGCGCGCCGAGCTGGCGCTGGCCCGCCCATGACGCGCCTGGAGCAACTGTTCGACGGCCGGCTGCCGCGGCTGGTGATGTTCGACCTGGACGGCACCCTGATGGACTCGGTGCCGGATCTGGCCGCGGCGGTGGACAGCATGCTCGCCCAGCTCGGCCGCGCTCCGGCTGGCATTGAGCGCGTGCGCGACTGGGTCGGCAACGGCTCGCGCGTGCTGGTGCGTCGTGCGCTGGCCGGCAGTTATGAGCATGCCGGCATCGACGAAGACGAAACCGACGCGGCGCTGGCGCTGTTCATGCAGGCCTACGCCGGCAGCCACGCGCTGACCAGCGTTTACCCGGGCGTGCGCGAATGTCTGGACTGGCTCGCCGCGCGGGACGTGGCGCTGGCGGTGATCACCAACAAGCCGGCCCAGTTCGTCGCGCCGCTGCTGGAAGAGAAGAGCCTGGGCGGCTACTTCGGCTGGCTGGTCGGTGGCGATACGCTGCCGCAGCAGAAGCCCGATCCGGCAGCGCTGTTCTGGGTGATGGAGAAGGCGGGCGCAACGCCGGCCGAGTCGCTGTTCGTCGGCGATTCGCGCAACGACGTACGTGCCGCCGATGCCGCCGGCGTGCGCTGCGTCGGGCTGACCTACGGCTACAACCACGGCCGGCCGATTGCCGAGGAGCGCCCCGCGCTGGTGCTGGATGACCTGCGCCTGCTGGTTGCTTCGGTTTCCGGGCTGCGCTAGTGTGGCCCGATTCCCGCTAACCCCGCCGAAGAGATCAGATCGTGGTGGTTACCCGCAAACAGTGGATGAAGGTCATCAAGGCCCTGGCCCGTTGGCGCTGGCGCGCCTGATCAGTCCCGACCGGCTTCGCGCCGGTGCGTTTGCGAACCTCTCTGTACGCCCCTCAACCACGAGGCTGATATGACCCGCGAAGAATTCCTGCGCCTGGCCGCCGAAGGCCACAACCGCATTCCGCTCTCGTTCGAGACGCTGGCCGATTTCGATACCCCGCTGTCGCTGTACCTCAAGCTCGCCGACGCGCCCAACTCCTATCTGCTCGAGTCGGTGCAGGGCGGGGAAAAGTGGGGGCGCTATTCGATCATCGGTCTGCCCTGTCGTACCGTGCTGCGCGTGCATGATCACCATGTTCGCGTGACGGTCGAAGGCACCGAGACGGAAGCGCTGGACGTCGAGGACCCGCTGGCCTTCGTCGAATCCTTCCAGCAGCGCTACCGCGTGGCGCCAGTCGCCGGCCTGCCGCGTTTCAACGGCGGTCTGGTCGGCTATTTCGGTTACGACAGCGTGCGCTACGTCGAGCGCAAGCTGGCGCAGTGCCCGCATTCCGATCCGCTGGGTACGCCGGACATCCTGCTGATGGTTTCCGACGCGGTGGTGGTGTTCGACAATCTGGCTGGAAAGCTGCACTGCATCGTGCTGGTCGATCCGGCCGTCGACGGCGCCTATGAGCAAGGGCTGGCGCATCTGGCGAAGCTGCGCGAGAAACTGCGTCAGCCGATCGCGCCGCGCCTCGGGCTGGATTTCGAGGCGTCCGCCGGACGAGAGCCGAGCTTCCGCTCGAGCTTCAGCCGCGGAGATTTCGAGCAGGCCGTGCGCCGCATCAAGGACTACATCCTTGCCGGCGACTGCATGCAGGTGGTCATCTCGCAGCGCATGTCGATCCCGTTCAAGGCGGCGCCGATCGATCTGTATCGCGCGCTGCGCTGCTTCAACCCGACGCCGTACATGTATTTCTTCAACTTCGGCGACTTTCATGTGGTCGGTTCCTCGCCCGAGGTATTGGTGCGGGTCGAGGACGGCCTGGTCACCGTGCGACCGATTGCCGGCACCCGCCCGCGCGGTGCCAGCGAGGAAGCCGATCTGGCGCTCGAGCAGGACCTGCTGTCGGATAGCAAAGAGTTGGCCGAGCACCTGATGCTGATCGATCTGGGACGCAACGATGTCGGCCGGGTGGCCGAGACCGGTTCGGTGAAGGTCACCGAGAAGATGGTCATCGAGCGTTATTCCAACGTCATGCACATCGTGTCCAACGTCACCGGCCAGCTCAAGGCGCGCCTGTCGGCGATGGATGCACTGCGCGCGATCCTGCCCGCAGGCACGCTGTCCGGGGCGCCGAAGATCCGTGCGATGGAGATCATCGACGAACTGGAACCGGTCAAGCGCGGTGTCTACGGCGGCGCCGTCGGCTATCTCGCCTGGAACGGCAACATGGATACGGCGATCGCCATCCGCACCGCGGTGATCAAGGACGGCGAGCTGCACGTGCAGGCCGGTGCCGGCATCGTCGCCGATTCGCAACCGGCGCTGGAGTGGGAAGAGACGCTGAACAAGCGCCGCGCCATGTTCCGCGCGGTGGCCCTCGCCGAACGCGACCAGCAGGAGAACTGATCATGCTGCTGATGCTGGATAACTACGATTCCTTTACCTACAACGTCGTGCAGTATCTCGGCGAGCTGGGCGCGGACGTCAAGGTGGTGCGCAACGACGAGTTGAGCGTGGCCGAAATCGAGGCGCTGCAGCCCGAGCGCATCGTGGTCTCCCCCGGTCCCTGCACGCCGAACGAAGCCGGTGTGTCGTTGGAGCTGATCCGCCATTTCGCCGGCAAGCTGCCGATTCTCGGTGTCTGCCTCGGCCACCAGAGCATCGGCCAGGCGTTCGGTGGCGACGTGGTGCGCGCGCGCCAGGCCATGCACGGCAAGACCAGCCCGGTGTTCCATCGCGATCAGGGCGTGTTTGCCGGGCTGAACAATCCGCTCACGGTCACCCGCTATCACTCGCTGGTGGTCAAGCGCGAGACACTGCCCGAGTGCCTGGAAATCAGCGCCTGGACCCAGCTGGAAGACGGCTCGGTCGACGAGATCATGGGCCTGCGGCACAAGACGCTGAATATCGAAGGGGTGCAGTTCCATCCCGAATCGATCCTGACCGAACAGGGGCACGAGCTGTTCGCCAACTTTCTGAAGCAGACCGGAGGCGTGCGCTGATGGATATCAAGGAAGCCCTCAACCGCATCGCCGGGCAGCTCGACCTCTCCACCGAGGAAATGAAGGCGGTGATGCGCCAGATCATGACCGGCCAGTGCACCGACGCGCAGATCGGTGCCTTCCTGATGGGCATGCGCATGAAGAGCGAGACCATCGACGAGATCGTCGGCGCCGTGCAGGTCATGCGCGAGCTGGCCGAGCCGGTGAGGTTCGAGGTCGACCGGCTGGTCGACACCTGCGGTACCGGTGGCGACGGCATGAACATCTTCAACGTCTCCACGGCCGCCGCCTTCGTCGTCGCCGCGGCTGGCGGCAAGGTGGCCAAGCATGGCAATCGCGCGGTGTCGGGCAAGAGCGGCAGCGCCGATCTGCTGGAAGCGGCTGGCGTCTACCTCGACCTCACCCCCGAGCAGGTGGCGCGCAGCGTCGATACCGTGGGCGTCGGTTTCATGTTCGCGCCCGCCCATCACGGTGCGATGAAGTTCGCCGCCGGGGCGCGACGTGAACTGGGGCTGCGCACGCTGTTCAACATCCTTGGGCCGATGGCCAATCCGGCCGGCGTCCGTCATCAGGTCCTCGGTGTGTTCAGCAAGGCGCTGTGCCGGCCGATGGCCGAGGTGTTGCAGCGTCTGGGCAGCAAGCATGTGCTGGTGGTGCATGCGCAGGATGGCCTGGACGAGATCAGCCTGGCCGCGCCGACCCACATCGCCGAGCTGAAGGATGGCGAAATCCGCGAGTACGCCGTGCAGCCGGAGGACTTCGGCATCAAGAGCCAGAGTCTGATCGGTCTGAATGTCGAAGATGCGCAGGGCTCACTGGCGCTGATCCGCGATGCGCTCGGGCGGCGCAAGACCGAGAACGGGCAGAAGGCCGCCGACATGATCGTGCTCAACGCCGGTGCAGCGCTGTACGCCGCCGATCAGGCCTGGACCCTGAAGCAGGGTGTCGAGCTGGCCCACGATGCGCTGAGCACCGGCATCGCCCGGGACAAGTTCGAAGAGCTGGTGTCCTTCACCGCCGTATTCAAGCAGGAGAACCAGAAATGAGCGTGCCGACCGTGCTGGAGAAAATCATCGCGCGCAAGTACGAGGAAGTCGCCGAGCGACGTTCGCGGACCAGTCTGGACGAACTCGAGCGCCTGGCTGCGGCGGCTGACCCGGTACGTGGTTTCGCCGCGGCCGTGCAGCGGCGGGTCAAGGCCAAGGAAGCGGCAGTGATCGCGGAGGTGAAGAAGGCATCGCCGAGCAAGGGCGTACTGCGCGAAAACTTCGACCCCGCCGAAATCGCGCGCAGCTACGAAGCGGGCGGCGCTGCCTGCCTGTCGGTACTGACCGATGTGAATTTCTTTCAGGGCGCCGATGCCTATCTGCAGCAGGCACGCGCGGCCTGCAGCCTGCCGGTGATCCGCAAGGACTTCATGGTCGATCCCTACCAGGTGGTCGAGGCCCGCGCGCTTGGCGCCGACTGCATCCTGCTGATCGTCGCCGCGCTGGAGGATGCGCGCATGGCCGAGCTGGCTGCCGTGGCCGCGCAGCATGGACTGGATGTGCTGGTGGAAGTGCACGACGGCGATGAACTCGAGCGTGCGCTGAAACTGGAAACGCCGCTGCTGGGGATCAACAATCGCAACCTGCACACGTTCGAGGTCAGCCTCGAGACGACGCTGGATCTGCTCCCACGCGTGCCACAGGACCGTGTGGTAGTGACCGAGAGCGGCATCCTCAACCGCGCCGACGTCGAGCTGATGGAGATCAATCAGGTCTACGCGTTTCTGGTGGGCGAGGCGTTCATGCGTGCCGAGCAGCCGGGCGCCGAGCTACAACGGTTGTTCTTCCCCGGTCGCCGCGCACGGATCGCGGAGTGATGCGCCGCTGAAAAATAAAGGCCGGGGCATCGGTGATGCCTCGGCCTTCGTTCTTCAGGTGCCGCTGCAGGTTCAGCGTGTTCCGAAAACCACCATCGTCTTGCCTTTGACGTAGACCAGCCCCTGCGATTCGAGGCTTTTCAGCACGCGCCCGACCATCTCGCGCGAGCAACCGACGATGCGGCCGATTTCCTGGCGGGTGATCTTGATCTGCATGCCGTCGGGATGGGTCATCGCGTCGGGCTGCTTGCACAGGTCGAGCAGCGTGCGGGCGACGCGGCCGGTAACGTCGAGAAACGCCAGATCGCCGACCTTGCGGGTGGTGTTGCGCAGGCGATCAGCCATCTGGCTGCCCAGCGCGTAGAGAATTTCCGGGTCCTGCTGCGTCAGTTCGCGGAACTTGGCGTAGCTGAGTTCGGCGACTTCGCACTCGGTCTTGGCGCGGACCCAGGCGCTGCGTTCTTTCTCGCTGCCTTCCTTTTCGAACAGACCCATCTCGCCGAAGAAGTCGCCGGCATTGAGGTAGGCGATGATCATCTCGCGGCCGTCATCGTCCTCGATCAGAATGGTCACCGAACCCTTGACGATAAAGAAAAGCGATTCGCAGCGATCACCGGCGTAAATGATGGTGCTTTTGGCGGTATATCGACGTCGGTGACAGTGGGCCAGCAGTTTGTCGATGTTCTTGATCTTTGGCGTAAGTGTGATAGCTACCATGCTCTAGGTCCCGGAAAATACTTGGAATGAGGCTGGTTCTTGTTATGTGTGACGAACAGTCGTTGATAAGCAGAGGCCAGCTTATCAGACGAAATTTAACCAACCGAAGTTGCGACAGAGTTACGCAGTCGGTCAACGCGCCTTTGGTCGGGGGTGCAGTCCTCAGCACTCGAACCGTGCATGTTAAGCTATCTGGCAATTTTTTCTGGGAGTTAGTGAATGAAAGCGCGCATTCAATGGGCGGGCGAGGCCATGTTTCTCGGCGAATCCGGCAGCGGCCATGTGGTCGTGATGGACGGCCCGCCGGAGAGCGGCGGGCGCAACCTCGGTGTGCGTCCGATGGAGATGCTGTTGCTGGGCTTGGGCGGCTGCAGCAACTTCGATGTCGTCAGCATTCTCCGCAAATCGCGACAAGCGGTGGAAAGTTGCGAGGCCTTTCTCGAAGCCGAGCGCGCAGCCGAAGATCCCAAGGTATTCACCAAGATTCACCTGCGTTTCGTGGTCAAGGGCCGCGGCCTGAAAGAGGCGCAGGTCAAACGAGCGGTCGAACTTTCCTCCGAGAAATATTGCTCGGCATCGATCATGCTGGGCCGCGCGGGCGTCGAGATCAGCCACGACTACGAGATTGTCGAACTGGGCTGAGTTTCTCCGCGCATACCGCCGAGTCGAGAGACTTGCTTAATAAGAAAAGGACGCTCCAGGCGTCCTTTTCTGTTTACAGCATCCGGCGCGCTAGATGCGGTAGGTGGTCTTCGTCATCACCTTGGCCATCATGCTCATGCCGAACTTGATCGGAGCGGGAAAGCGCAGGCCGCCGGCAGCAATCGCGTTGGTGGAGTGCTCGGCTTCGTCGACGCGCATTTGTTCGAGGATGGCGCGGGATTTCTCGTCTTCGGCCGGAAGTTGTTCGAGATGGTCGTCCAGGTGCTTGCAGACCTGATCTTCGGTGGCTGCGACGAAGCCCAGGCTGACCCGGTCGCTGATCAGTCCGGCCGAGGCGCCGATACCGAAGGAGAGGCCATAGAACAGCGGATTGAGCACGCTGGTGTGGCTGCCCAGTTGGCGAATGCGTTGCTCGCACCAGGCCAGGTGGTCGATTTCCTCGTCGGCCGCGCGTTCCATCGCCGCGCGCACCTGTGGCAGTCGCGCGGTGAGCGCCTGCCCCTGGTACAGCGCTTGCGCGCACACCTCACCGGTGTGGTTGATGCGCATCAGCCCGGCGACGTGGCGCGAGTCGCGCTCGTCCAGTTCGGCGTCCGGCTTGACCACGGCGGGCGAGGGCCGGCCGGGCTGGCCGCTGAAGGGCAGCAGTGTGCGCAGCGCCGCGTCAGCCTGCATCAGCAGGCGATCGGCGGGAGAGTAATGGCGATGGGTTGTCATGATGCCTCCGGATTGAAACGACGCGCGGATGGATTCGTGAGCGCAGAGCGCCAATCAGCCCGGCGGCCAGTGCATCTGGCGCTGTCCCAGCACGTGCATGTGAATGTGGTAGACCGTCTGTCCGCCCAGGTCGTTGCAGTTCATCACCACACGAAAACCCTCGGCACAACCGCGTTGCTCGGCCAGGCGCTGGGCGGTGAACAGGATGTGTCCGGCCAGGGCCTTGTCATCCTTCTCGCTGAGGTCATGCAGGGTCGGAATGTGCTTTTTCGGGATGACCAGGAAATGCACCGGCGCCTGCGGAGCAATATCTTCGAATGCTATGACCTGGTCGTCTTCGTAGAGCTTGCGTGCCGGGATATCCCCAGCCACGATCTTGCAGAACAGGCAATCCATGGCATTCCTCCAGGCGTCGAGCGGTTGGACAGTGTAACAGGCCGCTTCGAGGCTGATGAATCCCACCATAAGGAGATGGGGTGAAGAACGATATTCATGATCTGGGACTGGTGCTCGACTCACGCGTTCGGCTGATCGTGATCGAGTCGTGGGACGAGCTGCGCGTGCTGGAAACGCTAACGGGCCTAGCCGTGCGGCGGAGCCTGAGTCTTTACGTGTGGTCGGTAACCGAGGGGGTTCGCCGTCTCGGTTTTGGCGGCGAACCGCAGGGCGAAGACAGCAACGCGCCGGAAACCGCGCTCCGACTGGTCAAGCATGATCCCCAGCCGAATCTGTACGTGTTCTGCGATCTGCACCCCTTTCTCGACGAGCCGCGTGTGGTGCGCCTGCTCAAGGAGATTGCGATGGGGGCGACACCAACGCTGGTGCTGGTGTCGCATGCGTTGAAGCTGCCGGCGGAGCTGCAGCGCCTGACCGCGCGCTTCAGCCTCGCATTGCCGAGCGAGGAAGAATTGCTGGCGATCGTCCGCGAGGAAGCCGCGCGCTGGAGCGAGCGCAATCGCGGTGCGCGGGTACGCACCGACAATCGGACCCTGCAGCAGGTGGTGAAGAATCTGCGTGGCATGAGCCATGCGGAGGCGCGCAGCCTGGCGCGCAATCTGATCTGTGACGATGGCGCCATCACCCAGGAAGACTTACCGGAACTCAACCGCGGCAAGTTCCAGCTGCTCGACCTGGACGGTGTGTTGAGCTTCGAACGCGAGACGGCGCGCTTCGCCGAGGTGGGCGGTTTGCGGCATTTCCGGCGCTGGCTGGGCGAGCGCCAGAGCGCGTTCCTCGCCGGTGCGGCAGCGGATATGCCGCGCGGGGTGATGCTGGTGGGCGTGCAGGGTGGCGGCAAGAGCCTGGCGGCGAAAGCGGTGGCCGGACTCTGGGGGCTGCCGTTGCTGCGCCTGGACTTCGCCTGCCTGTACAACAAGTACTTCGGCGAGACCGAGCGCAACCTGCGCGAGGCGCTGCGTCTGGCCGAGCAGATGGCGCCCTGCGTGCTGTGGATGGATGAAATCGAGAAGGGCCTGGCGACCGGCGAGATGGACGGTGGCGTCAGTCAGCGAGTGCTGGGTACGCTGCTGACCTGGATGGCCGAGCGCGCGGCATCGGTATTTATGGTCGCCACGGCCAATGCGATCGATCGGTTGCCGCCGGAGCTGCTGCGCAAGGGGCGCTTCGACGAGCTGTTTTTCGTCGATCTGCCGGATAGCGAGACTCGCGCGGACATCTTCCGTATCCACCTGACGCGTCGCGAGCTGGCCGAGGCGGATTTCGATCTGAACGTGCTGGCCGATGCCAGCGCGGGTTTCTCCGGAGCCGAGATCGAGCAGGTGGTAGTCAGTGCCGTGTATGCCGCGCAGGCTCGCCAACGGGCGGTCGACCTGCCGCTGCTGGTGGAAAGCATCCAGGCGACGTCACCGCTTTCGGTGGTGATGGCCGAGGATCTGGCGGCGCTGCGTGCCTGGGCGGACGGTCGCGCCGTACAGGCCGACTGAGCCGGCGCGTCAGCCGGCGTGGTGCAGATACTGCGTGGCGGCAGGCACAGTGATCGCGACCAATACACCGCCGATCACCAGCAGCAGCCACAGCGCCGCAAGCACCTTTACCGCCAGGCTGTTGGCTGGCTGCGGCGGGCCGTAGCGATTCGGCCCGCGCTTGCCGGGAATAACGATCATCAGTAGCGGCACGAAGACACCTATCACCGGCACCAGATTGAGCAGCAGAAGCCAGCCGGACACGCCGATGTCGTGCAGTCGCTGGACCCCGATCTGCACGTTGATCACCAGGGCCGCGATTGCCAGCAGTGCCATGAGCAACAACCCGACAGGTTTCGAGATCGCCGCCACGATGGCGGCTATGCCGAACAGACCGGCAACGGCCACCATTACCACCAGGGACCAAGCCAGATAGCGCAGTCGGCCGATGCGGCCCTGCACAGAGAACACGCGCAACTCGCCGTGGCTCTCCAGTGGTATCTCGAGCGTTGCCTGCGGCGGGGCGTACGGTGATTGGCTGTCAGCGGTGGCAGGTGGTGAAACTTCCTTCGCCTGCTGCACCTGACGGGCAAGAAATTTCGCGATAACGATTCCGCACGCCGAGCATTGTTCGTGCTGCGGTTGCGTATGCCCGCACTTGGGGCAGTTCATCTGCGCCTGATCTGCGGTGGGATTGTCGGTCAGTTCCTGCAGTTGAAGCTGGAGCTGCTCAGGCTCCTTGTGCGCGTGGGCGCCGGCGCGATGGAGTGCGGCCAGATAACGGTCGGCCTCGTCGCTGCGCAGCTGGCGCTTGAGTGCGACTTCGCTCGCGCCGAAAAGCCGTTCGATTCGCGCGCGGTCGGTCTTGAAAAGCTGCGCCAGATTGTTTTTCACGGCGTCGGCGCTGGCGCCGGGTATCAGCTCACCGCGGAAGAGGATCTTGTAATGGGCTTCGTTCATGTGGCATCCGTGTCACTGGAAAACAGATCTCGCCTTCGGCGAGGCCTACGCATCGCCAACCGTGGCGCGTTAGAAGGGCTTTATCACCGCCAGGATGACGATCGCCAGCAGGAACAGCACCGGCACTTCGTTGAACCAGCGGTAGAACACATGCCCGCGAACATTCTCATCGCGGGCGAAACGCTTGAGCTGGGCGCCGCACATGTGGTGGTAACCGATCAGCAAGAGGACCAGGGCGAACTTCACATGCAGCCAGCCACCGCCGGTGAACAGCGTTGGATTGAGCGCCGCCATCGCGATGCCGAACGCCAGCGTCGCCACCATCGAGGGCAGCATGATGCCGCGGTAGAGCTTGCGTTCCATGATCTTGAAGCGTTCGCGGCTGGGCGCGTCGTCGCTCATGGCGTGGTAGACGAACAGGCGTGGGAGGTAGAAAAGGCCGGCGAACCAGCACACGATGGAAATGAGGTGGAAGGCTTTGAGCCAGAGATAGAGCATTCGCGGGCGTCTCCGAATTCCGATGGGAGCCGATAGTATTGATTGTTGGACGATCCGTCACCCTGATGGTTGGCCGGCAATCAAAGCAGCTTTATCATCCTTTACTTTTATGGCGTTCATTGCGAGGCAGACATGATCAAGGTCGGTATCGTCGGCGGCACGGGCTACACCGGGGTGGAATTGCTGCGCCTGCTGGCCCAGCACCCGCAGGCCGAGGTGGTGGTGATCACCTCGCGCTCGGAAGACGGCGTCAAGGTTACCGACCTGTATCCCAATCTGCGCGGCCACTACGACGGCCTCGCATTCAGCGTGCCGGATGTGGCCAAGCTGGGCGCCTGCGATGTGGTCTTCTTCGCGACACCGCACGGCGTGGCGCATGCCCTGGCTGGGGAGCTGCTCGAAGCCGGAACACGGGTAATCGACCTGTCGGCCGATTTTCGCCTGCAAGATGCCGAAGAGTGGTCCAGATGGTACGGCCAGCCGCATGGCGCAGCGCATCTGCTGGGCGAAGCAGTCTATGGCCTGCCTGAGGTCAATCGCGAGCAGATTCGCGGCGCGCGGCTGATCGCCGTGCCGGGTTGTTATCCCACTGCCACTCAGCTCGGCTTTCTACCGCTCTTGGAGAATAGTCTGGTCGACAACGGTCGGCTGATTGCCGATTGCAAGTCCGGCGTCAGCGGTGCGGGGCGTGCGGCGAAGATTAGCTCACTGTTCACCGAGGCCGGCGAAAGCATGATGGCCTATGCAGTCAAGGGGCATCGACATCTGCCGGAAATTAGTCAGGGGCTGCGCCGCGCGGCGGGCGGCGAGGTGGGGCTGACTTTCGTTCCCCATCTGACTCCGATGATTCGCGGCATTCATGCCACGCTCTATGCAAGCTTGATCGATACCTCGGTAGACGTGCAGGCACTGTATGAAAAGCGCTACGCCGACGAGCCCTTCGTCGATGTAATGCCGGCGGGCAGCCATCCGGAGACACGCAGCGTGCGTGGTGCGAACATGTGCCGTATCGCGGTGCATCGCCCGCAGGGTGGTGATCTGGTGGTGGTACTTTCGGTTATCG
The DNA here is from genome assembly GCF_036701605.1 of Pseudomonas sp. FIP_A4. Lineage (NCBI taxonomy): Bacteria > Pseudomonadati > Pseudomonadota > Gammaproteobacteria > Pseudomonadales > Pseudomonadaceae > Pseudomonas > Pseudomonas sp. FIP_A4. The sequence goes on from NZ_JAYDXP010000126.1 coordinate 474,364, forward strand.
ATAATCTGGTGAAGGGCGCATCGGGTCAGGCGATCCAGAACATGAACATCGTTTTCGGTATGGATGAGCGTCTAGGGCTGAACAACGTCGCCTTGCTGCCTTGAGTCCGAAAAACCGAGCTGCTTTCCTTGATCGACCAATAGTTGACCAATTTGGTAGGGCAAGCGGATAATGCTTCGCCATAGCAGTAGGCGTTCTAGCGCCGGGAGAACTCAATGAGTGTCGAATCCTTCACACCCACCGCGATCCAGTTCAGCCAGGGTGCCGCGAGCAAGGTGAAGACCTTGGTCGAAGAAGAGGGCAACCCGCGGCTAAAGCTGCGCGTATTCGTCACGGGGGGTGGTTGCTCGGGCTTTCAGTATGGTTTCACGTTCGATGAGGACGTGGCGGACGACGACACGATCATCGAGCGCGAAGGGGTCAGTCTGGTCGTGGACCCGATGAGCTATCAGTATCTGGCCGGAGCGGAAGTCGATTACCAAGAGGGGCTCGAAGGGTCTCGCTTCGTGATCACCAACCCGAATGCCACGACGACTTGTGGCTGCGGTCAATCGTTTTCCATCTGAGATAACTGTGCTTGCGATAACGCCGCGCTTTGCGCGGCGTTATCGTTTATGGACGCTGCTGCTTAGGCCGGATAGATCGCGCCGAGAATTCGCGGGCCTCTTGCGCCGGTCACGCTGGGGCGGTTGGCCGGAATGTTTTCCAGGCAGCAGTGCGCCAGCCACGCGAAAGCCGTGGCTTCCACCCAGTCGGGGGCGATGCCGAACGCTTCGGTGCTGCAGACGTGACGATTGGGCTGCAGAGCCTGTAGTCGCCGCATCAGCGCGGTGTTGTGGGCGCCGCCGCCACAAACGAGCAGCTCCTGAGTATCGGGCTGCCCGCGCTCCAGTGCCTCGCTGATGCTGCGCGCCGTCAGTTCCAGCAGCGTCGCCTGAACATCCTCCGCCAGCAACGTTCTGCCGGACAGGTGCTGTTCCAGCCAAGGCAGGTTAAACAGTTCACGACCGGTACTTTTCGGGCCTTGTCGAGAAAAAAACTCGTCATCCAGCATTGCCCGCAACAGGCTGGCGTCGAGGTTACCGCTTGCTGCCCAGGCGCCGTCTCGGTCGAATGGCTGGCCACGCTGCACCTGGATCCAGGTATCCAGCAAGACATTGCCCGGCCCGCAATCGAAGCCGCGAACGGGCTGGCCCGGACTGAGCAGACTGAGATTGCTGAAGCCGCCGACGTTGAGAACCGCCCGCACCCTGTCGTCCGCCTGGAACGCTGCTTCGTGAAATGCCGGCACTAATGGGGCGCCTTGTCCGCCAGCCGCGACATCACGACGACGAAAGTCGCCGACAACGGTGATGCCGCTGAGCTCGGCGAGCAGGGCCGGATTGCCGATTTGAATGCTGAAGCCTCGCTGCGGCTCGTGGCGCACGGTTTGTCCGTGGCTACCAATCGCGCGGATTGCCGCCGGCTTGAGTTGGGTTTGCTCGAGCAGTTCACGGATGACCGACGCGGTTAGCGTCACCCACTGCTGCTCGATCAGCGCCGCGCGAGCCAGCTCATCGGGTCCGGAAGAGCAGAGCGCCAGAATCTCATGGCGTAGATCATCGGGTAACGGGCGAAAGCGGCTGGCCAGAAGTCTGGTCTGATTGGTCTGCTCGACGAGAACGACGTCCAGTCCGTCCAGACTGGTGCCGGACATGACGCCGAGATACAGTGCCATGCTTATTGCTTGTTGAGTGCCAGCATGGTTGCGCGCTCGTCATCCATGCGAGCCATGAGCGGCTGACTGAGCGCCATGAAACGCTGCTTCTCGTTCTTTGCAATCGGATCGGCCATCGGCAACTTCAGCCCTAGCGGGTCGACATGCGCGCCGTCTACTTGGAACTCGTAATGCAGGTGAGGTCCGGTAGACAGTCCGGTCGTTCCGATATAGCCGATGATCTGACCCTGCTTGACCGTGGAGCCGTTCTTCACACCTTTGGCAAAACCTTGCATATGCGCATAAAGCGTCCGATAACGCTGCCCGTGCTGGATGATTACGGTATTGCCGTAACCGCCCTTGCGCCCGGCGAGCAGCACTTTGCCGTCACCTGCACTCTTGATCGGCGTGCCATGCGGAGCGGCATAGTCGACGCCTTTATGCGCACGAATCTTGTTCAGAATCGGATGCTTGCGACCGTTTGAGAAGCGAGAGCTGATGCGGGCGAAGTCTACCGGGGTGCGAATGAACGCCTTACGCATGCTGTTGCCGTCGGCGTTGTAATAGCTGGTCGTGCCGTTCTTGCTGGTGTAGCGCACGGCAGTGTAGGTCTTGCCGCGGTTGATGAACCGTGCAGCCAGAATGTTCCCCGTGCCAACGCGCTTGCCATCGACGATTTTCTCTTCGTAGATCAGATCGAAGGAATCACCCTTGTGGATGTCCAGCGCGAAGTCGATGTCATAACCGAATACGTTTGCCAAATCCATCGTCAGGTTGTGGCTCAGGCCGGCCTGGCGTGCAGCAACGAACAGACTGCTGTTGATTTCACCGTGAGCGTATACGGCTTTTAGCTCCGGCTTGATCTCTTCTTTCTTAAACGTATAGCCGCTGTCTGTTCTTTCGAGGTGCAGGGTCTCGAGCGCGCTAATCCTGCTCTGCAGGCTGGCGAGCTCACCCTGCTCGGTCAGCTGGAATTCGAATACCTGTCCTACCTTCAATCGGCTCAGCTGTTTAGCGTCTTTGCTGCTGGCCAGCACGCTGTGGACGGTATTAGATGGAAGGCCGGCTTTGGCGAAGAGCGTGGAAAGGGTGTCGCCGTTGGTCGCCACCAGCTTCTTGCTGCGCGGGTCCTCTTGCGGGGACGCCAGTTGCTCAGCTACTTCGTTGGAGCTCTGTTCGATGGAGGCAAAAGGCGAATCGGATTCGGGGGCGGTGACGTCGTCGGAGACTTCCGGTACCACTGCCTGCTCGGCAGCATAGTCCAAGCGAAGATCAATCAGGCTTTTCTTCGCTTCTACTTCGCGAGAAGGGAAGACAAGCAGTGCCAGGCTGAGCAGCGCGGCTACACCGCTGGCCGCCAACAGGTGGCTCTTCGGGTAGAGGGGGGCTTTTTGATTGGTCATCAGGTATCTGGCATGTTTTTGCACAGGAAATAACTGTCTAAAATATAAGCAAAGTCCGCGTGAGGCAACCCTTGAGTGCTCTCCGCTCGTCGAGCGGCGGCGTGCTTCACGCTTGTATTTTTCACATGATCTTGTAAGGCTTGCCCCCCTTTATTTGCAGATGCGGAGCCTGTCATGAGGTCGGTTGAGGAGCAGTTGTCGGTCATCAAGCGGGGCGCTGACGAAGTGCTCGTCGAATCGGAGCTGATCGCCAAGCTACGGCGCGGGCAGCCTCTGCGCGTCAAGGCGGGATTCGATCCGACTGCTCCCGATCTGCACTTGGGACACACCGTGCTGATCAACAAGATGCGCCAGTTGCAGGACTTGGGGCACCAGGTGATTTTCCTCATCGGCGACTTCACCGGAATGATTGGCGATCCGAGCGGCAAGAGCGCAACAAGGCCGCCACTGACTCGTGATCAAGTGTTGGAGAACGCCGAGACGTACAAGGCGCAGGTATTCAAGATCCTAGATCCAGCGAAGACCGAGGTTGCCTTCAATTCGTCCTGGATGGATCAGCTGAAGCCGTCGGACATGATCAGGCTTGCCTCGCAATATACGGTGGCTCGAATGCTGGAGCGCGATGATTTCAGCAAGCGCTATGCCACGAATCAGCCGATAGCTATTCATGAGTTCCTTTACCCGCTCGTTCAGGGCTACGACTCCGTCGCCTTGAAGGCCGATATCGAATTGGGTGGGACCGATCAGAAATTCAATCTGCTTATGGGGCGCGAGTTACAGCGAGCCTATGGGCAGGAATCCCAATGCGTGGTCACGATGCCGTTGCTTGAGGGGCTGGATGGCGTCAAGAAGATGTCCAAGTCGCTCGGTAATTACGTCGGGATTCAGGAGTCGCCGGGGGTGATGTACAGCAAGCTCGTATCGATTCCTGATGCGCTGATGTGGCGTTATTTCGAGTTACTGAGCTTTCGTACCGTTGAAGAGATCGGCGCATTTCGCGCCGACGTCGAGCGCGGGGCGAATCCTCGGGATATCAAGATCAAGCTCGCGGAGGAGATCGTTGCACGCTTCCATGGCGAGGACGCGGCAACAATGGCTCATCGGTCGGCCGGTAATAGAATGAGAGAGGGTGAGTTACCCGAGAATCTTCCAGAGATCGAGTTGGTGTCTGATCAGGATATGCCGATCGCATCTGTCCTTAATAAAGCGGGGTTGGTGAAGAATGCGGCAGTCGCGCGCGACCTTTTGGGAGTGGGCGGGGTTCGAGTTGATGGTCAGGTCGTAGATCGGAGCTTCTTGTTCCGGACTGGTGCGACCCATGTCTGTCAGGCAGGAAAGAAGGCCTTCGCGCGTATTTCGCTGAAATTGGAATAACGGGCTTGACGCGCACTTTCAGCCCCCTATAATGCGCACCACTTCTGGCGCGGCCCTCTGCTAAAAGCCCTTGTAAATCAATAAGTTGCTTTGAGATTGAGGGTTGCGCTGGTGGCGGATTCGAGTAGAATGCGCCGGGCTGACAGGGTGGTGGTTGAGTTCTGTTGGTGGCTTCGGTCGGGTTGATCGGAGGCG
>NZ_JAYDXP010000130.1:0-170970 GCF_036701605.1 Pseudomonas sp. FIP_A4
TTCGATGCGATCGGCGATCTTCAGCAGGATCAGCGCACGGTCCTGCACCGAGGTCTTGCCCCAGGCATCGGCGGCGGCATGGGCAGCGTCCAGCGCACGCTCCACGTCTTCGGCGCCCGAACGCGGGAACTCGGCGATCACTTCACCGTTCACCGGCGAGGTGTTGACGAAATACTCCCCCTTCACCGGCGGCACGAATTCGCCACCGATGTAGTTGCCGTAGCGCGGCTTGAAGGAAATGACGGCGCCTGGAGTACCGGGTTGGGCGTAGATCATGTTGGGCCTCTCTCTTCTGCTTGTGGAGCCTGCGCCAGACATGGCTCAGGGCATGGGACCGATCTTAGGCAGTGCCCTCCCGCCCCCGGTATGCACCCATGGCAGCGGAGCCCTCCTCATTTGGTAGTAGATGCCAACGATGCTGCAGCACGCGGTTTACGGGGCGTCGCGCTAATTTGGGCGCAGCCACTAGCCGCCTAACCGCACGAAAAAATCGGGCATTTTAGCCCTCCTCCCGACCGCGAAATTGACCATGAACAAGGATGCCGCGCCGCACCGAAAATATTTTCCAAACGCAAGGAAAGCTCGACCAAATGCCCGCAAAACCAACCCGAAAGTCCTATTAGTCACCCCCGCAAAGCACCCTAATTTCGAGCTGCGACATCCTGTTCCCCATAACAACCTGAGGAGATTTGCCATGCAGTGGATCAATCCCGATTTCTGCGATCTGCGTCTGGGCTTCGAAGTTACCGCGTACGTCTACGTGCGCTGAGCCTGTGGCCGGGGCGATCGCAATCGCCCCGGTTTGCGAGGAAATGGTCATGACAACAACAAACATACTGCCGACGACCCGCTACGAGATTCGCCCACCGTTCCTGTTCCGCTGGGAGGAGTCACAGCAGGCCCACGTGCTGCTCTACCCCGAAGGCATCGTCAAGCTGAACGCCACCGGCGGCGACATCCTCAAGCGCTGCGACGGCAAGACCAGCGTCGCCGAGCTGATCGAACAGCTGGGCCGCGATTACCACGCATCCGATATCGACGCGATCGGCAAGGGCGTACTGAATTTCCTGGAGGTGTCCCATGGCAAAGGCTGGATCCGAGCTAAGGCTTGATGGCAGCGGCAATCCGGTCTGGCTGCTGCTGGAGCTGACCTATCAATGCCCGCTGCAGTGCGTGTTCTGCAGCAACCCGCGCAACTTCGCCGACTACCGCCCGCATGAGCTGAGCACCGCCGAATGGATCGACGTGATGGCCCAGGCCCGCGCAATGGGTGCCATGCAGATCGGCTTCTCCGGCGGCGAACCGACCTTGCGCAAGGACCTCGAAACACTGGTCGCCGAAGCCGACCGCATGGGCTACTACACCAACCTGATCACCTCCGGCATCGGTCTGACCGAAGCGCGCCTGCGCGCCCTGAAAGATGCCGGCCTGCGCCATATCCAGTTGGGCTTCCAGTCCACCGACCGTAACGTGGCGCGCGAGCTGGCCGGCGTCGATGCCTGGGAGCGCAAGCTCGGCATGGCACGGCTGATCAAGTCGCTGGACTTCCCGATGGTGCTGAACGTGCCGATCACCCGGCAGAACATCAGCCAGATACCGGACATCATCGATTTTGCCGTCGAGCTGGGCGTCGAGTATCTCGAGCTGGCCAACGTGCAGTACTACAACTGGGCGCTGCTCAACCGCGACGCACTGATGCCAACCCACGCCGAGCTGCAACGCGCCGAGGATCAGGTGCAGCATGCGCGCGAGCGTTACGGCGATCGACTGACGATCTTCTTCGTCATCCCCGACTACTACGAAGGCCGGCCCAAGGCCTGCATGAACGGCTGGGGCGCGATCCACGTCACCGTGGCGCCGAACGGCGATGTGCTGCCCTGCTCGCAGGCCACCAACTTCAAGAACCTGACCTTCCCCAACGTGCGCCAGCAGCGCCTGGAAGAGATCTGGCACGACTCGCCGGTGTTCAACCTTTACCGCGGCGACGCCTGGATGCCCGAGCCGTGCCGCAGCTGCGACGAGAAGGAAAAGGACTTCGGCGGCTGTCGTTGCCAGGCCTTGCTGCTCACCGGCAACGGTGCCAACACCGATCCGGCATGCAGCAAGTCGCCGCATCATCAACTGATCCAGCAGGCCGTCGCGCTGGCGCAGGACGCCACACGCTCGCAAGGCACGCTGATCGCCCGGCAGGCCAGCCAGGGGGTGGAACTTGAAATTGCCCCATGACTCGTTCGGCGGCACCGTCAGCGCGGGCCTCGCGCTGACGCTCGGCTGCTATCTGCTGCTGCGCGTGCTGATCTAGGAGGCGGCGATGCAACTGTCCGTCTTCGATGTGCTGGCCCGTTATGCACACCTCCTGTTCGCGCTGGTGTGGGTCGGTCACAACTACGCCAACTTCATCCAGAACCCTCGCTTCGTGCCGCTACAGAACGGCATCGACACCGCCACGCTGAACCGCGATCTGGAGGCGCGGATGAAGCGCGAGCACGGCATCTTCCGCTATGCCTCGCTGGTCGTCTGGGCATCGGGGATGTTCATGCTCTGGCAGCGCGGCTGGCTGGTCGACGCGCTGCTACTGCAAGGACCGCTGGCAGCCATCGGCCTCGGTGCGTGGATCGGCACGGCGATGGTGCTGAATCTCTGGCTGGTGCTCTGGCCGCATCAGAAGAAACTGCTCGGCTTCGTCCCGGCGACGCTGGAGGAGCGCGTGCGCTGCTCACGGATTACCTTCCTGTCCTCGCGCAGCAACACCATCCTCTCGTTTCCCCTGCTATTTCTGATGGCAGCCGGCGGTCATGGCCTGCATCTTTTCTGAACAGGCCGAGCGCTACAGCTTCGCCGCCGGTCCGGCGCAACTGCCGCGCGAGGTGCTGAGCCAGATCCACGAGGAGCTGCCGGACTGGCAAGGTAGCGGCTTCTCCCTGCTGGAACAACCGTTCACCAGCACCGCCTACAAGCAATTGATGAGTGACACCGAGCAGGACCTGCGCGCGTTGCTGGCGATTCCCGCCAACTATCGTGTGCTGTTCATGCAGGGCGGCGCCTCGGCGCAGTTCGGCCTGCTGCCGCTCAACCTGCTGCAACCCGGACAGCACGCCGACTACCTGGAAAGCGGCCACTGGGCACGCAAGGCCATCACCGAGGCACGCCGGCATGGGCCGGTGAACGTGGTGGCGAGCGGTGCGGCGGACAGCTTCACCGCCCTGCCCGCTGTCGAGACCTGGCAGCTCGACCCCAACGCCGGCTACTGCCACCTCACCAGCAACGAAACCGGCAACGGCCTGCAGCTGCACGACTTCCCGCAACTGTCGGTACCGCTGGTGGCGGACATGACCTCGGATTTCCTTACCCGCCCCGTTCCCATCGAGCGCTTCGGGCTGATCTACGCCAGCGCGCAGAAGAACATCGGTGTCGCCGGGCTGTGCCTGATCATCGTCCGCGACGACCTGCTGCGTCCGCCATCGGCCGGGCTGCCTGCGGCATTCAGCTATGCGGTGCAGGCGGAGCAGCAGAGCCGCTTCAACACACCGCCGACCTTCGCCCTCTACGTCGCCGCGCTGATGCTGCGCTGGATCGCCGCGAACGGCGGTCTCTCCACAATGGCAGCGAACTGCCGGGAAAAGAGCCAGCGACTGTACGCCTGCCTCGACCGCAGTGAGCTGTACCACTGCCGCCCGCGCAATGAGGATCGCTCGACCGTGAACGTCTGTTTCGAGCTGCGTGAGCCGGCGTTGCTGCCGCTGCTGCTCGCCGAGGCCGAGCAGGCCGGGCTGCATCATCTGGCCGGCCACGCGGCCGTCGGCAGTCTGCGTGCCAGCCTGTACAACGCGATGCCGCTGGCGGGCGTGGAGCGGCTGGTCGCGTTCCTGCAGCGCTTCGAGCGTGAACATGGCTGAGCACAACATGACCCTGCGCCGGCTGGGCCAACGGCTGGCACTGCAACTGGCCTGCGCCGCCAGCTATCTGCCGGCGACACGCAGCCGAGCGCAAGCGGTGGATGCCATGGGCTTGCGCTTCCCGTCACCCGTGGGCATCGCCGCCGGATTCGACCGCTGCGGCCGGCTCGGTCGGCGCGCCGGCCGTCTGGGCTTTGGCTTCACCGAAGTCGGCAGCTGCACCTCGGCCGAGCTGTTCGGGATGCGCCCACCCAACGTTAACGGACGCGCCCTGGTGGGCCTCAATCTGAGTCTCGACCCGACCCGCTCGTCAGCCGAGCTGTGCGACGATCTGACGCTTGCCTGGGCGCAGACCGATTACCTGATGCTGAACCTGATCAGCCCGCTCAGCGCGCCGCTGCTGGCCGACGAGCGCCGTGCGCAGCTGATCAAGCTGTTACGCGCGCTGCGCACTCGCGCGCATGCATTGAACAGCTGTGGCAGCCGTCGCGTGCCGCTGGCGGTGAAGCTACGCAGCCTGCCCGGCCAGGTACCGATGGCGCTGGCCGAAGTGTTGCTGGAACTCGGCTTCGACGGTCTGCTTGCCGCCCACGACCCCGGCCCACCAGCCACGGCCGAGCGTTATCGCAGCTGGCAGGACGATGCCCAGCAATTGCTGGCCTGCCGGCAGATCGAGCAGTTGCACCAGCTCTGCGGCGGTGCGCTCGCACTGATGTCCGTCGGCGGGATACAGACCGCCGCGCACCTGCAGGCCCGGCTGGCGGCCGGCGCACGACTGGTGCAGGTGCACAGCGCGTTGCTGCGCGAGGGGCCGTTCATTGCCCAGCGCCTGCTGGGCTGATTCTTCTCAGCCCAGCGGGCGCAGGATGACCACGCCGAGCGGTGGCAGCGTCAGCTGCAGCGAGTACTGTTCGCCGTGCGCCGGCGTGCCTTCGGCAAGAATGCCGCCACCGTTGCCGACGTTGGAGCCACCGTAGCAGGCCGCATCGCTATTGAAGATTTCCTGCCAGCGCCCCTCCTGCGGCACACCTACGCGATAGCCCTCGCGCACCACCGGGGTGAAGTTGCCGATCACCAGCAGCGGACGGCCCTCGGCATCGCGGCGCAACCAGGCGAGCACGCTGTTACCGCGGTCATCGCCGATTAGCCACTGGAACCCGCGCGGGTCGCTGTCGAGCTGATGCAGCGCCGGTTCCGTGCGATACAGCCGGTTCAGATCGCGCACCAGATGCTGCGCGCCCCGGTGGTCTGGCTCCTCGAGCAGGAACCAGTCCAGCTCGCGGTCGTGATTCCATTCGCGCCACTGGCCGAATTCGCTGCCCATGAACAGCAGCTTCTTGCCCGGATGCGTCCACATGAAGCTCAGGTACGCACGCAGGTTGGCAAACTTCTGCCAGCGATCCCCCGGCATCTTGTCGATCAGCGAGCCCTTGCCGTGCACCACCTCGTCATGGGAGATCGGCAGTACGAAGTGCTCGGAGTAGGCATAGATCATGCCGAAGGTCATCTTGTCGTGGTGGTACCGGCGATGAACCGGGTCTTCCTGGATGTATTTGAGCGTGTCGTGCATCCAACCCATGTTCCATTTGTAGGAGAAGCCGAGCCCGCCTTCGCTGGTCGGCTTGCTGACGCCCGGGAAGGCGGTGGACTCCTCGGCGATCACCAGTGCACCGGGCGTTTCGCTGGCGACCACGTCGTTCAGGTGACGAAGGAAATCGATCGCCTCCAGGTTCTCTCGGCCGCCGTGGCGGTTGGGAATCCACTCGCCGTCCTTGCGTGAGTAGTCGCGGTACAGCATCGAGGCGACCGCATCCACGCGCAGTGCATCGACGTGGAATTCGCGCAGCCAGTGCAGCGCCGAGGCCAGCATGAAGCCATGCACCTCGGTGCGGCCGAGGTTGTAGATGTAGGTGTCCCAGTCCTGGTGGAAGCCCTCGAACGGATGGTCGTACTCATACAGCGAGGTGCCGTCGAAGTCGCCCAGACCGTGGGCATCGGTCGGGAAATGCGCCGGCACCCAGTCGAGGATCACACCAATCCCCGCCTGGTGGCAGGCATCGACGAAGGTGGCGAAATCGTGCGCCGTGCCGTAGCGCGCGCTGGGGGCGAATTGCGACAGCGGCTGGTAACCCCAGGAACCGCCGAATGGGTGTTCCATGATCGGCATCAGTTCGATATGGGTGAAGCCCATCTCGACCACGTAGGGAATCAGTCGCTCGGCCAGCTCGTGCCAGTCATACAGGCGGTCGTCGTCCGCGCGCTGCCACGAGCCGGCATGCAGCTCGTAAATGCTCATCGGCGCATCGTAGGCCTGCAGCGCCTTTCGCCGTTGCAGCCAGTCGGCGTCGCGCCATTGGTACTCCAGTGGCCGCGCGACCACCGAAGCGGTACCCGGCGGGTGCTCGGTGGCCAGCGCCACCGGGTCGGCCTTGAGCGGCAGCACGCCCTGCGGACCGAGAATCTCGTACTTGTAGGCATCGCCCGGCTGCAGCCGCGGGATGAACAGCTCCCACACCCCCGAAGGGAAGCGCAGCCGCATCGGATGACGGCGCCCGTCCCAGCCGTTGAAATCGCCCACCACCGAGACGCGTCGCGCATTCGGCGCCCATACCGCAAAGCGCACGCCAGCTACGCCATCGACCTCCACCACCTGGGAACCGAACACCCGGCCGATCTCGCGGTGGTTGCCTTCGGAGAACAGATGCATGTCGATCTCGCCCAGCTGCGGACCGAAGCTGTACGGGTCTTCGGTGATCTGCTCGCCGCCAGCCCAGCGGATGCGCAGCAGGTATGGCTGCGGATGCAGCAGGCGGGTGACGAAGAAGCCCGGGACCTGCCCCTGCTCCATGCTGCCCAGCGCGTTGGCACCGGAGCGATCCAGCACCTCGACGCCCAGCGCATTCGGCAGATAGGCACGAATGACCAGACCGTCGCCGTCGGCGTGCGGCCCGAGAATGGCGAACGGATCGCCGTGTTCGGCACGCACCAGCGCATCCACGTCGGCATCGCTGGGCAGCAGGTTTTCTCCGGGCATGACCACGGCCGGACGATTACTCATTGGGAACCTCCACTGGAAAGCTGTTGGGCCAGCGCGGCCAGCCCCTGCAACGGGACGGGCAGCCAGGCCGGGCGATTCTCTGCTTCGTAGGCCACTTCATAGGCCGTCTTGTCCAGGCTGAACAATGCCAGGGCGGCGGCGCCATCAGCCTCGCGCCAGGCGTGCGGCAGGTCGGCGGTTGCCTGTTGATAGGCGTCAAGAAACACTCGGTGCGCGCTCTGCCGGTAGTTTTCGGCAATCGTGCGGCGGGCCAGGTCGGCCTCGGCGGAGCTGTCGCTGACCTGAGCGTTGCGAATGGTCATCGCGGCGGCGTAGTCAAACGAACGCAGCACGCCGGCGACATCCTTGAATGGGCTGAGCTTGGCGCGTCGCTGCTCCAGCGGCCGCGCCGGTTCGCCCTCGAAGTCGATGAAATAGGCATCGCCATGTGCCACCAGAATCTGTCCCAGATGCAGGTCGCCGTGTACGCGGGTGCGCAGGCCACCCAGCGTTCTAGCAGCCAGAGATTGCACTTGTGCGATCAGCTGCTCGCGCTGCGTCAGCAGCTGCTCGACCAGCGCGGCATCCTTGCGCTCCAGGGTAGCGCGATGCTCGCCTAGCAGACTCAGCGCGCGCTCCAGCTGCGCGGTCACGGCCTCGGTCGTTTCCTGCACGTGGCGTTCGACGGTGCTTTCGCGGGCGAAATCGGGGTTGTCGGTGTCACTGGCGAGCACTCGGTGCATTTCGCCCAGGCGCCGGCCAAGCAGGCGGTTGAAGGCCTCCAGCTCGCCGAGCGCGCTGTACTGGTTCTCGTGCTCGGAAACACCGCCGCCCAGCTGATCGCGCACCGCACGGTCGAGGGTGTTGATCGTCCACTCCCAAGCATCGCCCTGGTTGTCCAGATAACGCTGCACGACGATTAGCGCATGCAGCTCGCCACGTGCATCGACGCGGTTGACCTGTCCGAGCATCGCCGAGATGTGGGTGAAACCCTGTGCGGTGAGGAAGCGCCCCATCTCTAGCTCCGGGTGGATGCCCGGGGAAACCCGGCGCAACAGCTTGAGCATCATGGCGTTGCCGATGATCGCCGAACTGTTGGACTGCTCGCTGGACAGGTAGCGCACCTCGGCATCGACCGGGACGCTGACGTGCGCCAATTGCGGCATGGCCTCGAAGCGAATTTCCCCGTCGCCGCAGGCCAGCACACGGCCTTCGCGCAGGCTCTGGATGACACCGTGCACGAAGGGTTCGAGGGTAAAGGCGTCGGTCAGCAGGCCGACCTGCGGTCCGCGCCGCGCACGCGCAATCGCCAGTTGCTGCGGTAGCGCGGTACCGAAATCCGCTTCGGCGAGATAGCCCAGCGGCAGCTGGTAGCGCTCGCTGCGGCCGGCGCTCTGCACGGCGATTTCGCTCAGCAGCAGCGGATGCTGCGCGTCGCCGAACGGCACCGCGTAGCAGATCTGGATCGAGTCTATGGCCGCATCCTTGCTGGCGAACCAGCGCCGTTTGGGCAGGTAAGTTCGCAGCGATTCGTTCTCGAGGATGCGTCTGTTACTGCCGCTGAGCGTGTCCAGGCGCTGGAACACCAGGGTCTGGAAGTCGGGCATGACGTCCACCGGCGCCTGGTGCCAACTCGGCATCTGATGCGTGGCCGCCAGCTGGAACCAGTAGAAGCCGTAGGGCGGCAGCGTCAGCAGGTACGGCAACTGGCCGATGGGCGGGAAGGCGCTGCCGCCAAGCATCTCCACCGGCACCATGCCGGCGTACTGCGACATCTCCAGTTCCGCCGCCTGCGCCGAGCGCGACAGATTGGCAACGCAGAATATCTGCTCGGTCTGCCCGTCCGGCCCGGGGAACTCGCGTAGATAGGCGAGGATGCGCCGGTTGCTCGGCGCCAGCATCTTCAGCGTGCCGCGGCCGAAGGCCTTGAACTGCTTGCGGATGGCGAGCATGCGCCGAGTCCAGTTGAGCAGCGAGTGCGGATCGCGCTGCTGCGCCTCGACGTTGATGGTGTAGTAGCCGTAGAGCGGGTCCATGATCGGCGGCAGTACCAGCCTGGGCTGATCGGCGCGGGAGAAGCCGCCGTTGCGGTCCACGGACCACTGCATCGGCGTGCGGACGCCGTCGCGGTCGCCGAGGAAGATGTTGTCGCCCATGCCGATCTCGTCGCCGTAATAGATCACCGGCGTACCCGGCATCGACAGCAACAGGCTGTTGAGCAGCTCGATGCGCCGCCGGTCGCGCTCCAGCAACGGCGCCAGCCGGCGACGGATGCCCAGGTTGATACGTGCGCGAGTGTCCGAGGCGTAGTAGTTCCACAGGTAGTCGCGCTCGCGGTCGGTCACCATCTCCAGCGTCAGCTCGTCGTGGTTGCGCAGGAAGATCGCCCACTGGCAGTTGTCCGGAATATCCGGCGTCTGGCGCAGGATGTCGGTGATCGGGAAGCGATCCTCCTGGGCGATGGCCATGTACATGCGTGGCATCAGTGGGAAGTGAAAGGCCATGTGGCACTCGTCGCCGGGACCACCGTTCTCGCCGCCGAAGTACAACTGGGTGTCTTCCGGCCACTGGTTGGCTTCGGCCAGCAGCATGCGGTCGGGGTAGTTGGCGTCGATCTCCGCGCGAATCGCCTTGAGTACCGCATGGGTCTCCGGCAGGTTCTCGTTGTTGGTGCCGTCGCGCTCGACCAGATAGGGAATGGCATCCAGCCGCAGGCCGTCGATGCCCATGTCCAGCCAGTAGCGCATCACGCCGATGACCGCCTTCATCACCTGCGGGTTGTCGAAGTTCAGGTCCGGCTGGTGCGAATAGAAGCGGTGCCAGTAGTACTGCTGGGCGACCGGGTCCCAGGTCCAGTTGGACTTCTCGGTATCGAGGAAGATGATCCGCGTGCCCTGGTATTTGTCGTCGGTGTCGGACCACACGTAGAAATTGCGCGCCGCCGAGCCCTTCTTCGCCTTGCGCGCCCGCTGGAACCACGGGTGCTGGTCCGAGGTGTGGTTGATGACCAGCTCGGTGATCACCCGCAGCCCGCGCTTGTGGGCCTCGGCGATGAAGCGGCGAGCGTCGGCCATGTCGCCATAGTCCGGGTGCACACCACGGTACTCGGCGATGTCGTAGCCGTCGTCGCGCCGCGGCGAAGGATAGAACGGCAGCAGCCAGATGGTGTTCACACCGAGGTCGGCGATGTAGTCGAGCTTCTCGATCAGGCCGGCGAAGTCGCCGACGCCATCGTTGTTGGAATCGAAGAACGACTTCAGGTGCACCTGATACACCACCGCGTCCTTGTACCAGAGCGGGTCCTTGATGAAGGCGGCGGGTTTGCGGGCTTTGGCCATGTCTTTCGGTCCTCGTACCGCTGTGCCCCGGGCAGTGTGCCGCGCGGCGTCGGTCGCTCGAAGCGACATTCAATTTGATCGATATGTGTCTGTTTCTAAAGCACTTGATGAGCTCTCTTGAGTCGTCACTTGAGGTCCGGATCGACGGGCGCGGCGGTCAACCGCCAGATCCCGAACGGCAGATGTGCCGGATCGATACGCATCCACTGGGTCTTGCCGTACCAGGTCCAGCGGTGGCCGTTCATCAGGTCCTCACCTTGGGTATGGGCATCGTCGCGCAGGCCCAGCTCCCATAGCGGCAGCTCGAAATGCGCCTCCTGCGGGTGATGCGGGTCGAGGCTGATGGCGATCAGGATGAAATTGCTGCGGTCCTCGGTGCGTTTGCCGAAGTAGAAGATGTTGTCGTTCCACGCCAGGTAGGGCTGGAAGCCCAGGTGCGTCTGCAGTGCCGGGTTCTGCCGGCGGATACGGTTGAGCTGGGCGATCTCGGCGACGATGTTGCCGGGCGCGTGGTAGTCGCGCGGGCGGATCTGGTACTTCTCCGAGTCCAGGTATTCTTCCTTGCCGGGAATCGCCGCCGCCTCGCACAGCTCGAAGCCGGAATACATGCCCCACAGCCCTGAGCCCATGGTCGCCAGCGCGGCGCGGATGAGGAATCCGGCGCGGCCGGAGTCCTGCAGGAAGAACGGATTGATGTCCGGCGTGTTGACGAAGAAGTTCGGCCGATAGCAGTCGCGCAGCGGCGCCTCGTTGAGCTCGCTGAAGTACTCAGAAAGCTCCGCCTTGCTGTTGCGCCAGGTGAAGTAGGTGTAGCTCTGGGTGAAGCCGACCTTACCCAGGCGCGCCATCATCGCCGGCCGGGTGAAGGCCTCGGAGAGGAACATCACGTCCGCGTCACGCTCGCGGATATCGGCGATCAACCATTCCCAGAACGGCAACGGCTTGGTGTGCGGGTTGTCGACGCGGAAAATCTTCACGCCCTGCTCCACCCAGTGCCAGACCACGTCGCGCAGGGCGAGCCACAGGTCGGGCATGGCGTCTTCGGCGTAGAAGTCGACGTTGACGATATCCTGGTACTTCTTGGGCGGATTCTCGGCGTACTTGATCGTGCCGTCCGGGCGCCAGGAGAACCAGCCGGGATGCTCCTTGAGCCAGGGGTGATCCTGTGAGCACTGGATGGCGAAATCCAGCGCGATCTCCAGGCCGTGCTCGGCCGCCGCGGCGACCAGCGCGCGGAAGTCCTCGTGGGTGCCGAGCTGCGGGTGGATGGCATCGTGGCCCCCATCCTCGCTGCCGATGGCGTAGGGGCTGCCGGGATCGTTCGGGCCGGCCTCCAGGCTGTTGTTCGGTCCTTTGCGGAAGGAGCGGCCGATGGGGTGGATCGGCGGGAAATACAGCACGTCGAACCCCATGTCGCGGATCGCCGGCAGGCGCTTGATCACATCGCGCAGGGTGCCGTGGCGGTTGGGGTCGTCGGTTTCCGAACGCGGGAACAGCTCGTACCAGCTGGCGAACTGCGCGCGCGTACGCTCCACCTCCAGCGCAAAGATCGGACTGTGGCTGCAATGCTCGCGCGGGTCGGCATCGGCCATGACCGCAGCCGTCTCCTGCGCGAGCAACAGCGAAACCCGCTCGTCCTCCAGATGAGCCATCTGCAGACGATGCAGCAGGTCGTCGAGCATCGCGCGGGTTTCGCCCTGGGCACGCTCGGCCGCACGCTGCAGGTGCAACCGCCCTTCTTCCAGCTCCACGCCGATCGGCACGCCGGCCGCGTGTTTCTTCGACAGTTCGTAGCGATAGCTCTCGAACACATCCCACCAGGCTTCGATGCGAAATTCGTGCGCCGCCACCTGAGTCGCCGTGAACTGACCGGACCAATGATCGTTACCCAGCAGCTTCAGGCGCGCCCGCCGCCAGCTCTCCTCGCCGCGTGCCCGCCAGCACACCGAGGCGGCCAGCTGGTCGTGACCATCGGCGAAGATGCGGCTGGTCACCGTCACCGGCTGGCCGATGATCGCCTTGGCCGCGAACCGGCCGTTCTCCACCACCGGCTCGGTGGATTCGATGGCGATACGCCCCATCTGCAGGGCTTCTTCGAGGCGCGGGTGAAGGGCGTGTGCATCGGTCATCGGCGGGCTCCTGTGCGTTGCGTTGCGGCACGCGACAGCCGACAGGCGCAAGGCAGTCGGCTGCACGGGTGGCCGCAAAGGACCGTCCGCATGACGCGGACTCCCTTCTTCCGAGCCGAGGCCGGGCGGAAAAGTTCAGGCCCCGCGGCCCTGCGCTACCAACGGCAGCGCCCGCCCGTCGCGCATCCCCTGCCTGGCGATGACCGGCTGGAACCACCGGATGCCCGCCACCTCCATCGCTATGGCTATGCTCGTTCAGCAGCCATCCGCCAGGAGGACTTCCATGACCCACGCACGCCCCGATATTCCGCAACCCGATCCGGTGGTCCACGACAAGCCCGGCGATGTCCCGCAGGTGCCCTGCCCCGACGAGCTGGACGAGAACAAGCCGGGCTCGCCCTATGGCGGCCAGACCGTCGCCGACCCGGACGACCAGCAGCCCAGTTAGGTCTCGTGCTCGCGGCCGTCGCGACCGGGGTGCGGCAGCCGCCTGCTAGACGCCCGGCAGCTGCCCAAGCGCCGCCGCGAGGTTCTGGCGGGTCGAGCGGTAATCCGCCCAGGGATCGTCGGCGAGTGTTGCCAGGCGCTCGCCGAGGTTGCGGATGTGCCACTGATTCGCGCCATCGATAAGCGCCAGCTCGGCGCGCTGCAACGGTACCGAAACCGCGAGCCCCGGCCGCGCCCGCGCTGAATAGGCGGCCACGGTGCTGGCGCCCTTCTGGTTACGCAGGTAATCGACGAAGATTCGGCCGACGCGGTTCTGTGGTCCCATCTTGTCGACGATCAGCGTCGGCGCCTCGTGCGCCAGACGCTCACTGACCGCGCGGGCGAACTGTCGCACCCGCTCCCAGTCATGCCGGCGGTCGATCGGCACCACCACGTGCATGCCGCGCCCGCCGCTGGTCTTGATGAACGCCCGCAGGCCGAGCGTGTCGAGCAGCTGCAGCGTCAGTTCGGTTGCTTCGACCATGCCCGACCAAGGCAACGCCGGATCGGGGTCGAGATCGAAAATCACCCGATCGGGTCGTTCGATGCGGTCGCTGCGGGCGTTCCAGGTGTGGAATTCGATGCTGCCCATCTGCACCGCTTCGATCACCGCCGTGATGCTGTCGGCCTGCATCAGCCGCGCATGCTCAGGATCGAGCGCGCGGTCGAGCAGGCGCATGTGCGGCATCTTCAGCCGCCCGCAGTGGCGCTGGAAGAAGGTTTCTCCGGCAAGGCCCTCCGGCGCACGCACCAACGACAGCGGCCGCCCCCTGAGCTGCGGCAGCAGCCATTCGGCAACGCCGAGGTAATACTCGGCCAGCTCGCGCTTGCTCACGCCACTGGCGGCATCGATGACCCGCTGCGCACTGCTGATGCCCACGCCGCCGACCTGCGGGCGGCCCGTACTCTTGCGCGGCGCGCGCATGCCGGCCGTCATCCGGCCTTCTTGCGGGGTGTGGTCTTGCGCGGCTCGCTTGCAGCGGATTTGCTCGCGCGGGAGGTGGTGCTCTTCGGCTTGGCCTTGCTCGACGGCTTGGCCTTGGCGGACGGCTTCTCACCTTCGCCAGCACCGTCCTCGGCGTCATCCGCTGCTGCGCGTGCCTTGCCCGGTTTGGCAGCCAGGCTGCGCTTGAGCAGTTCGGTGAGGTCGATGACGTCCGCCCCACGCCGGTCCACGGCCTCCTCCGGCCCGCCGACGGCTTCGAGCTTGCCTTCGCGGGCCTTCTTCTCCACCAGATCCATGATCTGGTTCTGGAAGGTGTCCTTGTACTGTTCGGGCTTCCACTGCTCGCTCATGTCCTCGACCAGCCGTTTGGCCATCTCCAGTTCGCGCTCGGCCAACTCGGGATCGAGCGCTTCGTCCTTCAGTTCCAGATATTCCACGCCACGCACCTCGTCGGCCCAACGCAGCGTATTCATCACCAGCGCCTTGCCCAGCGGCATCACCACCGCCAGGTGCTGCTTGTTGCGCAGCACCACGTTGGCAATGCCGACCTTGCCGGTCTGGATCAGCGTCTCGCGCAGCAGCGCGTAGACCTTCTCGCCGCGCCGGTCGGGCGTCAGGTAATACGGCGTGTCGATGTAGAGAAAGGAAATGTCCTTGGCATCGACGAAGGCAATGATGTCCACCGTCTGCGTTGCCTTGGGGTGCGCGGCCTTGATCTCGTCATCGCTGAGCACGATGTAGTGGCCCTTCTCGTACTCGATACCCTTGACGATGTTCTCGCTGTCGATGTCCTCGCCGGTGGTCTTGTTGATGCGCTTGTAGCCGACGCGGTCCATGCTGCGCTTGTCCAGCCAGTCGAAATCGATGCCGGTGCGCGTGGTGGCCGGCACCAGTGCCACCGGGATGTGCACCAGACCGAAACTGACGGCACCTTTCCAGATCGTGCGAGGCATGGCGTTTCTCCCGAGTTTGAACGGTCAGCCGTTGACCACCGTGCCGCCGTTGACGTGCAGCACCTGCCCGCTGACGTAGGACGAGTCGCTGCTGGCCAAGTAAACATAGGCCGGCGCGACTTCCTCCGGCTGGCCGGGGCGCTTCATCGGCACGTTGCTGCCGAATTCGGCAACCTTGTCCGCATCGAACGTCGACGGAATCAACGGCGTCCAGATCGGCCCCGGTGCCACACCGTTGACGCGGATACCGCGCTCGGCCAGGTGCATGGCCAGCGCCCGGGTGAAACCGACGATGGCACCCTTGGTAGAGGAATAGTCGATCAGCATCGGGTTGCCCTTGTAGGCCGTCACCGAGGTGGTGTTGATGATCGAGGCACCTTCGCGCAGGTGTGGCAGTGCGGCCTGGGTCATCTGGAACATGCCGAACACGTTGGTGCGGAAGGTCTTTTCCCACTGCTGCTGGCTGACGTCCTCGAAGCGTTCCTGTGGGTGCTGCTCGGCGGCGTTGTTGACCAGGATGTCGAGCCGGCCCAGCTGCGCCAGCGTTTCGTCGACCACCCGACGACAGACATCCTTCTCGGCAACGTCGCCGGCGAAGGTCAGGCAGCGGCGGCCGTGCTGTTCGACCACCTTGCGGGTTTCTTCGGCGTCCTGGTGCTGATCGAGGTAGAGAATCGCCACGTCTGCCCCTTCGCGGGCGAACAGCACCGCCACCGAGCGACCGATACCACTGTCACCGCCGGTGATGATCACCACCTTGCCGGCGAGCTTGCCAGCGGCCCGGTAGTCCTCGCCGCGGTATTGCGGGCGCGGATGCATCAGCCCCTCCTTGCCGGGTTCGGGTTGCTGCTGCGGCGGCAGAGTCTGGTTGTCGGCCATGAAAAATCCTCCGTCAAGGTAAGTAACCTGTCTTCGGAGGACTTGGCGGGCAGCGGAAAAGTTTCTACGCCGCGATGAGAGGGCCTGTTACAGCGTCAGCACGACGCGGCCGCGCGGCACGCCGCTTTCCACGTAGCGGTGGGCCTCGACGACCTGCTCGAAGCGGAACTGCCGGTCGAGCTGCGGCGTGATCAGCCCGTCGGCGGTCAGCTGGTTGATGTGCTGCAGCGCGCGCTCGACGGCTTCGCGCTTCTGCTCGATGCCCAGCTCCGGCTGGCCGGTGAAATCGCACAGGCAGTGCAGGAAGAACTTGAAGTTCTTCTTGAATGCCGCGCAGGCAGGGAACGCCGTCTCGTTACCGCCGTTCATGCCGTAGAGAATCAGTTTGCCCAGCGGGGCGATCACATCGCCGAGCAGTTTCATCTGCGAGCCGCCGCAAGCGTCGAGCACCACCTCGACGCCGCGGCCGTCGGTGATCTTCTGCAGACGCCCGACGAGGTCTTCCTCTTCGGTGACGATGACCGTCTCGGCGCCCAGCTCGCGCAGGTAGGCGCGGTCCTCGGCGGTGTCGCAGGTGGCGATCACCCGCGCGCCCAGCGCCTTGCCCAGCTGCACGGCAGCAGGCCCGGTGCAGTGGTTGGCCTGGGTGATCAGTACGTACTGACCGGGCTCCAGCTGCGCCAGATCGATCAGCGCGAAATAGCTGATCAACATCGGCACGTAATGAATCGCCGCCTCGCTGGCGTCGAGCATGTCCGGGTAGTGCACCAGCGACTGCTGCGGCAGCAGCACCTGCTCGGCATACAACGGATACTGGTTGAGATCGTGCGCGGGAAAACCCGCCACCCGGTCGCCGACGGCGAAGCCCTGCACATCGGCGCCGACCGCAATCACCTCGCCGGCCACCTCGCTGCCCAGCCCGGCCGGCAGGCGTGCGTGACGCGGCGCCAGGTCCTGACGCCAGAGCACATCGTTCCAGCTCACGCCGATGGCGCGGACATCGAGCAACACTTCGCCCGGCCCCGGCACGGGCGTGTCGCGTTCTTCCAGACGTAGAACGTCCGCCGTGCCGAACTGGTGGAAACGGATGATGCGGGACATCGCGACCCCTCGCTTACTGCTTGTGCAGGATGGACTCTATCGTCCCTACCGGGACAACTCCAGACGGCGCCCCTGCATTCCGGTCGATAATCGCCATGCGTGTAAATGATGCGGGCGTGCATGTATCGACGCACGCGGCTCGTCGGTACGGCAGTTACAAAGCGCGAAAGCGCTATGCCGATGCATCGCCGATCTGTCTAGAATGCAGCCCGGCCCGCTTCCGCCGGACTTCACCAGAAGAACAAGCATGAACCGCAACGACCTGCGCCGCGTGGATCTGAATCTGCTGATCGTCTTCGAAACGCTGATGCACGAGCGCAGCGTCACGCGCGCGGCGGAAAAGCTCTTTCTCGGCCAGCCGGCCATCAGTGCCGCGCTGGCGCGCCTGCGCACGCTGTTCGACGATCCGCTGTTCGTGCGCACCGGGCGCAGCATGGAACCCACCGCCCGCGCCCAGGAGATCGCCCGGCTGCTGTCGCCGGCGCTGGACTCGATCTCCACAGCGGTCAGCCGTGCCTCGTCCTTCGACCCGGCCACCAGCAGCCAAGTGTTTCGCATCGGCCTGACCGATGAAGTGGAGTTCGCCCTGCTGCCGCCGCTGTTGCGCCGCCTGCGCGCCGAGGCGCCCGGCGTGGTGCTGGTGGTGCGCCGCGCCAACTACCTGCTGATGCCCGGGCTGCTGGCCTCCGGCGAGATCTCCGTGGGCGTCTGCTACACCGAGGAGCTGCCGGCCAACGCCAAGCGCAAGGTCTTGCGCCGGCCGCGGCCGATGCTGCTGCGTGCCGACAGCATTCCCGGCCCGCTCAGCTTCGACGACTACTGCGCACGCCCGCATGCGATGGTCTCCTTCGCCGGCGACTTGACCGGTTATATCGACGAGGAGCTGGCCCGGCACGGCTGCAAGCGCCGGGTCGTGCTGGCAGTGCCGCAGTTCAACGGGCTGTCCGCGCTGCTCGCCGGCACCGACATCATCGCCACCGTGCCCGACTACGCTGCCGCCGCGCTGGTGGCCCACGGAGGCCTGCGCGCCGAGGTGCTGCCGTTCGAGACCAGCCAGGATTTCGAACTCTCGATGGCCTGGCGCGGCGCTCAGGACAACGACCCCGCCGAGCGCTGGCTGCGTTCGCGCATCCAGATGTTCATCGGTGACCCGGACAGCCTGTAGGGTGGAAAACGGCCCAGCCTTTTCCACGCGTATCCCCGTCCCTGCACGCCGCCACGCCTTTCTCGACGTCACTGCCGATTGCTAACGCAGCACCGGCCGCAGCCGACGCAGCCAAGCGACGCCGCGAATCGGTGGAAAAGACCTGGCGGTCGTTTTCCCCCTACCGTTATTGCGTGCTGCTGATCATCGATGCGCAACCATCACCGCCAATGATATTCACCTTCGGCTCGTTCGATTTCTGCCAACAGCGCTGACCGCGCAGACTCCCGCCATCGATAAAACCCGACTTGCGGAGTCAAGCATGGACCGTTCGCTCTACGCCTTGCGTTTTCCCCTTCTGGCTCTGGTGGTGCTGGTCAGCGCCGCCTGCGGCAAGACCCCGGAGGCCACCCAGTCGGGCATGCCGCCGCCCGCCGTTAGCGTGGCCGAAGTCATCGAACAACCGGTGACCGAATGGGACGAAGTCACCGGCCGCCTGGAAGCGCCGGAATCGGTGGACATCCGCCCGCGCGTTTCCGGCTTCATCGACAAGGTGGCCTTCGAGGAAGGCGCGCTGGTGAAGAAAGGCGACCTGCTGTTCCAGATCGACCCGCGGCCGTTCCAGGCTGAGGTCAAGCGCCTGCAGGCGCAGCTACAGCAGGCCCGCGCCACGCAGCAACGCACTGCCACCGAAGCCGAACGCGGCCAGCGTCTGCGGCAGAAGAATGCGATTTCCGCGGAACTCGCCGACGCCCGTGTCAGCGCCGCCAGCGAAGCGAAGTCGGCGGTCGCAGCGATCCAGGCGCAGCTGGACAAGGCCCAGCTGGACCTGTCCTTTACCCGGGTCACCGCCCCCATCGACGGCCGCGTCGGCCGCGCGCTGATCACCTCCGGCAATCTGGTCAACGCCGGCGAGGCGTTGCTGACCACGTTGGTCTCGACCGACAAGGTGTATGCCTACTTCGAGGCGGACGAGCGCACCTATCTGAAGTACCGCGAGCTGGCCCGCGAGGGCGAGCGCGGCGAGGCAACGCCGGTTTATCTCGGCCTGTCCGACGAGGATGGCCATCCGCACCTGGGCCGCATGGACTTCATCGACAACCAGGTCGACCCGCGTACCGGCACCATCCGCGGCCGCGCGGTGTTCGACAACCGCGACGGCCGCTTCACCCCCGGTCTCTATGCCCGCCTCAAGCTGGTCGGCAGCGCCACCTACGACGCCGTACTGATCAAGGACGTGGCAGTCGGGACCGACCTAGGCAAAAAGTTCGTGCTGGTGCTCAAGCAGGACGGCACGGTCGATTACCGCCCCGTCGAGCTGGGACCGAAGCTCGAAGGTCTGCGCATCGTGCGCGCCGGCCTGGCGAAGGACGAAACCATTGTCGTCAACGGCCTGCAGCGGGTGCGCCCGGGCAGCGCCGTGAAGCCGGAGACGGTGCCGATGGCGGATGCCGAGACCCTCGCCGCGCTGAAGCAACAGAGCCGCGCGATCAGCGAGGCGATGAAGCCGCAAGTGGTCGAACGCAGCCTGGCGCGTCGTCCGAGCAGCTGATCACCAGCCAACCACTGACCTGAATCCGGCGCGTTACGCGCCCATCCGATCGATCCGCCTGGGCGCGCTCGCCGCGCCCTACCCCGGAGTGCGTCATGAATTTCTCGCAATTCTTCATCAAGCGGCCAATCTTCGCCGCCGTGCTGTCGCTGGTGATCCTCATCGCCGGCGCCATCTCGCTGTTCCAGCTGCCGATCAGTGAATACCCCGAGGTCGTCCCGCCCACCGTGGTGGTGCGCGCCAACTTCCCCGGCGCCAACCCCAAGGTGATCGGCGAGACCGTTGCCTCGCCGCTGGAACAGGCCATCACCGGCGTCGAGGGCATGCTCTACATGTCGTCTCAGGCGACCGCCGACGGCAAGCTGACGCTGACCATCACCTTCGCCCTCGGCACCGACCTGGACAACGCCCAGGTGCAGGTGCAGAACCGCGTGACGCGCACCATGCCGACCTTGCCCACTGAGGTGCAGCGCCTGGGCGTGACCGTGGACAAGGCCTCCCCCGACCTGACCATGGTGGTGCACCTGACCTCGCCGGATAACCGCTACGACATGCTCTACCTGTCCAACTACGCCGCACTCAACGTCAAGGACGAACTGGCGCGACTGGACGGTGTGGGCGACGTGCAGCTGTTCGGTCTGGGCAACTATTCCCTGCGCGTCTGGCTCGACCCGAACAAGGTCGCCCAGCGCAACCTCACGGCCACCGACGTGGTCAACGCCATCCGCGAGCAGAACCGTCAGGTTGCCGCCGGCGCGCTGGGTGCGCCACCGGCGCCGGGCGCCACCGACTTCCAGCTGTCCATCAACACCCAGGGTCGCCTGGTGGACGAGGAGGAGTTCGAGAACATCATCGTGCGTGCCGGCGAGGACGGCGAGATCACCCGCCTGAAGGACATCGCCCGCATCGAACTGGGTTCCAGCCAGTACGCCCTGCGCTCGTTGCTGAACAACCAGCCGGCGGTGGCCATCCCGATCTTCCAGCGGCCGGGCTCCAACGCCATCGCCATATCGGACCTGGTACGCGAGCGCATGGCCGAGCTGAAGCAGGAATTCCCCCAGGGCGTTGATTACGAGATCGTCTACGACCCGACCATCTTCGTGCGCGGCTCCATCGAGGCGGTGGTGCATACCCTGCTCGAGGCCATCGTGCTGGTGGTGCTGGTGGTGATCCTGTTCCTGCAGACCTGGCGCGCCTCGATCATTCCGCTGGCCGCCGTGCCGGTATCGCTGATCGGCACCTTCGCGGTCATGCACCTGCTCGGTTTCTCGCTCAACGCGCTGTCGCTGTTCGGCCTGGTGCTGGCCATCGGCATCGTGGTGGATGACGCCATCGTCGTGGTGGAGAACGTCGAGCGCAACATCGGTCTGGGCAAGTCGCCGGTGGAAGCAACCCGTCAGGCCATGAAGGAAGTGACCGGGCCGATCATCGCCACCGCCCTGGTGCTCTGCGCGGTGTTCATCCCGACCGCCTTCATTTCCGGCCTCACCGGGCAGTTCTACCAGCAGTTCGCGCTGACCATCGCCATTTCCACGGTGATCTCGGCAATCAACTCGCTGACGCTGTCGCCGGCGCTGGCCGCTACCCTGCTCAAGGCCCATGACGCACCGAAGGATGGCTTTTCGCGGCTGCTCGACCGGCTGCTCGGCGGCTGGCTGTTCCGCCCGTTCAACCGTGTGTTCGACCGCGCCAGCCATGGCTACGTTGGCGTGGTGCGGCGCATTCTGCGCGGCAGCGCGGTCGCGCTGGTGGTCTACGTCGGCCTGGTCGGCCTCGGCTACATGGGCTTCGCCAGCACGCCGACCGGCTTCGTGCCGCCGCAGGATAAGCAGTACCTGGTCGCCTTCGCCCAGTTGCCGGACGCCGCCACCCTGGACCGCACCGAGGACGTGATCAAGCGCATGTCGGAAATCGCCGGCAAGCACCCCGGCGTGGAGAACACCGTGGCCTTCCCGGGGCTGTCGATCAACGGCTTCACCAACAGCACCAACAGCGGCATCGTCTTCACCCCGTTGAAACCCTTCGACCAGCGCACCGATCCGTCGCTCTCCGCCGGTGCCATCGCGGCGGACCTCAACGGCCAGTTCGCGCAGATCCAAGACGCCTTCATTGCCATCTTTCCGCCGCCGCCCGTGCAGGGCCTGGGCACCATCGGCGGGTTCCGCGTGCAGGTGCAGGACCGTGGCAACCTGGGCTACGAGGAGCTGTACACCCAGGTGCAGAACGTCATCGCCAAGAGTGCCGACTACCCGGAATTGGCCGGCCTGTTCACCAGCTATCAGGTCAACGTGCCGCAGGTGGATGCCGATATCGACCGCGAGAAGGCCAAGACCCACGGCGTGGCCATCGACGACATCTTCGACACCATGCAGGTCTACCTGGGCTCGCTGTACGCCAACGACTTCAATCGCTTCGGCCGCACCTATCAGGTCAACGTCCAGGCCGACCAGAAGTTCCGCCTGGCGCCCGAGCAGATCGGCCAGCTGAAAGTGCGCAACAACCGCGACGAGATGGTCCCACTGTCGACCTTCGTCAGCGTCACCGACAGCGCCGGCCCGGACCGAGTGATGCACTACAACGGCTTCCTCACCGCCGAGATCAACGGCGCGGCCGCACCGGGCTACAGCTCAGGGCAAGCCGAGGCGGCCATGGAGCGCCTGCTCAAGGCTGAATTGCCGAATGGCATGAGCTACGAATGGACCGAGCTGACCTATCAGCAGATTCTCGCCGGCAACACCGCGGTGTTCGTCTTCCCGCTCTGCGTGCTGCTGGCCTTCCTGGTGCTGGCCGCGCAGTACGAGAGCTGGAGCCTGCCGCTGGCGGTGATCCTGATCGTGCCGATGACGCTGCTCTCGGCCATCACCGGGGTGATCCTGGCTGGCAGCGACAACAACGTCTTCACCCAGATCGGCCTGATCGTACTGGTGGGCCTGGCGTGCAAGAACGCCATCCTCATCGTCGAGTTCGCCAAGGATAAACAGGAGGAAGGCATGGACCGCCTCGCCGCCACTCTGGAAGCCTGCCGCCTGCGTCTGCGGCCGATCCTGATGACCAGCTTCGCCTTCATCATGGGCGTGGTGCCGCTGGTGCTCTCCAGCGGGGCCGGCGCCGAGATGCGTCATGCCATGGGGGTCGCGGTGTTCAGCGGCATGCTCGGGGTAACCTTCTTCGGTCTGCTGCTGACCCCGGTGTTCTATCTGGTGATTCGCGCCTTCGTCGAGAAGCGTGAAGCGCGCAAAGCGGTTTACAAGGAGGCCCGCGCATGAAGTTCTTCGCCCTTTCCCTGCTCACTATGGCGCTGAGCGCCTGCGCGGTCGGCCCCGATTACCGCGCGCCGCAGCCGGAACCGGCACATATCGAGCGTGCCGCCGCTGGAAGCTACGACCGCTCGCGGTTCGAAGCGGCCTGGTGGCGACAGTTCGACGATCCGACGCTGGATGCGCTGGTCAGCAAATCCCTGGCGGAAAACCGCGAACTGCGCATCGCCTACGCTCGCCTGCAGGCGGCGCGGGCGATCCGCGATGACATCGGCAACGACCGCCTGCCGACCGTCACGGCGGGCGCCCGCGCCGATATCGGCAAGGCGCAGCAACCGGGCGTCACCGAGCGGCGGGTGAACAGCGAGCGTTACGATCTGGGCCTGGACATGATCTGGGAGCTGGACCTGTTCGGCCGCATCCAGCGCAGCCTGGAAGCCAGCGAGGCACAAGCCGACGTCGCTGAGGCCGAGTTGTATCAGTTGCAGGTCAGCCTGATCGCCGAGCTGGTCGATGCTTACGGGCAACTGCGTGGCGCCCAGCTGCGCGAACGCATCGCCCGCGACAACCTGGCCAACCAGCGCAACTCCCACGAGCTGACCGAACAGCTGCGCGACGCCGGCATGGGCAGCGAACTCGATGTGCTGCGCGCCGACGCACGACTGGCGGCCACCGAGGCGAGCCTGCCGCAGCTACAGGCGCAGCAGACGCGCGCCCGCAACCGCATCGCCACGCTGCTCGGCCAACGCGCCGATCGGCTCAGCGTCGACCTCGCACCGCGCGAGCTGCCGGCGATTGCCAAAGCCCTACCGATCGGCGATCCCGGCGAGTTGTTGCGCCGACGCCCGGATATCCGTGCAGCCGAGCGCCAGCTGGCGGCCGCCACGGCTGATGTTGGCGTGGCGACGGCCGATCTGTTTCCACGGGTGAGTATGTCGGGCTTTCTCGGCTTCATCGCCGGGCGCGGCTCGCAGATCGGTTCCAGCGCGGCGCGGGCCTGGGGCGTGGCGCCGAGCATCAGTTGGGCGGCGTTCGATCTCGGCAGCGTGCGCGCCCGCTTACGCGGTGCCGAGGCGGATGCCGACGGCGCGCTGGCGAACTATGAGCAACAGGTACTGCTGGCGCTGGAAGAATCGGAAAACGCCTTCAGCGATTACGCCCGGGCGCAGGAGCGCCAGCTGTCGTTGCTGCGCCAATCCACGGCCAGCCGCGCCGCGGCGCAGCAGGCGGCGATCCGTTATCGCGAAGGCACGGTGGATTTCCTCGTTCTGCTCGACGCCGAACGCGAACGCCTCGCCGCCGAGGACGCCCAGGCACAGGCGGAGATCGAGGTCTATCGCGGCATCGTCGCGCTCTACAAGGCGCTCGGTGGCGGCTGGAGGCCGAGCGCCTGATACCGGCTCTCTCGTTGGATCGCCTCCTGGTCGATCACTTTTGCCCCGGGTGCTGGAGCGCCGCGGGGCATTTTTTTGCCGCTCGGCAGCACCTCTCTTTCGTCCGCCTCGCTCTTGAGCGAAGCACGCCGTGCCTGGACGCCTCAGCAGCTTACGCTGCCGATGAATGCACCGGCTGGCGCCAGTTTCGTCCCGTTTGTATCGTCGGAGGCGGACAACAATCCGGACTGACCCAGATGCCCTTAGAAGCGCTCATGAACCCATCCGTGTACAGCCAGCTCCAGCAGGCACTGGCGCTGCTGCAGCGTCACCTGGGCGGGAACCTGCTGGCCGTGCATCTGTTCGGCTCGGCCGTTGTCGGTGGCCTGAAACCCGGCAGCGATCTCGACCTGCTCGTTACCGTCGCCGCCCCCCTGCCGAAGGACACGCGCCACATGCTGATGCGCGAGCTGCTGATGATTTCCGCCTGGCCGGCCAACGAGCGAATGCGCCCGCTGGAAGTCACCTGGGTGGTACACCACTCGGTACGGCCTTGGCGTTATCCGGCAATGCGCGAACTGCAATTCGGCGAATGGCTGCGCGCCGATATCGAAGCCGGCCGCATCGAGCCGCCCCAGGAGGACCACGATCTGGCCATTCTTCTGCACCAGGCGCGCAAGAACGGCGTCTGTCTGATCGGCCCCGACGCGGTCGAGTTGTTCGAACCAGTACCCGAGCGAGACATGCGCCAAGCCTTGCGCGACACGCTGGCGCAATGGCGCGAGCCCGCCGACTGGCAGGGAGACGAGTGCAACGTGGTGTTGGCCGTGGCGCGCATCTGGCTCACCCTGACCACGGATGCCATCGCTCCGAAGGACGTCGCAGCGATCTGGCTGCTCGAGCGTCTGCCGGATAAGCACCGTGCCGTGCTGGAGAAAGCCAGCCAGGCCTATCGGGGCGATGCGATCGAAAAGCCTGCCCTGAGCCCACAGGCGGTGGAGGCGTTCATCCGGCATGCGCAAACGCAGTTGCAGCCGTCGCAACCAACAGGAGCAGAGCGATGATGACCACTGACCAGATCGCCGCCTTCTGCCTGGCTCTGCCCGGCACCCGTGAAGATCTCAAGTGGGGCAGCAATCGGGTGTTTTCCGTGGCGGGCAACAAGATGTTCGCCGTTCTCGATTTCCTTGGCGAGAACCTGGCATTCAAGGTCCACAGCGACCTCTTCCTGGGTTTCGTGGACCGTCCCGGCATCCA
This sequence comes from Pseudomonas sp. FIP_A4, assembly GCF_036701605.1. Classification (NCBI taxonomy): domain Bacteria; kingdom Pseudomonadati; phylum Pseudomonadota; class Gammaproteobacteria; order Pseudomonadales; family Pseudomonadaceae; genus Pseudomonas; species Pseudomonas sp. FIP_A4. Next base: position 25,349 of record NZ_JAYDXP010000130.1, read on the forward strand.
CCCTGCTCCTTACCTGGCACGGGCGCACTGGATCAGCATGAGCAGTCAGCAGATCCCCATGGGTGACGACGAGCTGCGCGACCTGCTGACCCGCGCGCACCAGCTGGTGGTACGCAAGCTGCCAAAGCGCCTGCGACCCGGGCTGTTACTGGATCTGGATTGAGTCAGCGCTGGATGGATCAGTCGCAACGAACCGACGGACATGCACGCAGGCGATATCGAATCCTCCTGTCACTGCAGCGGCTGCGCCGGCCTCCTCTGCCCTCGGCGCTTCAGACCGACGGGCCAACCGGTGTACCCGTGGCTCCTAGACCACGGTCGCTGGGCCACCGGCAAAATGTGACGTAGGGCCGCTCCCGTCGGCTTGGCGCGGCAAAGCGCTTTAAGTCGTCACTCATCTTTGGCATAAGGAGCGGCTGAAAGCCGAGAAGCGTCCCCGCGGTCGGTCCGCATGGATGCACTGCCAACCAACCAGAATAAAGAGTCTTTCATGAAGCCGATCATTACCCTTGCCGGGCTTGTGCTGGCCGCCGCCAGCGCATTCGCTCAGGCCGATCCTATCGTCATCAAGTTCGCCCACGTCGTGGCCGAAGACACTCCCAAGGGCAAGGGTGCACTGCTGTTCAAGCGCCTGGCCGAGGAACGCCTGCCCGGGCAGGTGAAGGTCGAGGTCTACCCGAACTCGACGCTGGTCGGCGATGCGACCGAGATCCAGGCCCTGCGCGACAACGAAGTGCAATTGCTCGCCCCCTCGCTGGCCAAGTTCGAGCAGTACACCAAGCAGCTGCAGGTATTCGACCTGCCGTTCCTGTTCGACGACATCGAGGCTGTCAACCGCTTCCAGAAGCGTGCCAAGGGCAAGCAGCTGCTGCGCTCGATGGAAGACAAGAACATCATCGGCCTCGCCTACTGGCACAACGGCATGAAGCAGCTCTCGGCCACCCAGCCTCTGCGCATGCCCGGCGATGCGGCCAATCTCGCGTTCCGCATCCAGCCCTCGGCAGTGCTCGAGGCGCAGTTCGGCGCCGTTGGTGCGACGACTAAGAAACTCGCCTTCGCCGACGTGTTCGGCGCGCTGCAGGCGGGCACGGTACAAGGCGCCGAGAATCCGTGGTCAAACATCTACAGCAAGAAGATGCACACCGTGCAGCCTTACATCAGCGAAACCAACCACGGCGTACTGGACTACATGGTGGTCAGCAACACGCGCTTCTGGATGGGCATGCCGCACAAGGTCCGCTTCGAGCTGGAAGCGATTCTCGATGAAGTGAGCTACGCGGTGAATCGCGAAGCCGAAGAACTGAACCAGGCCGACCGCGAGCGCATCCGTCAGGCCGGCACCACGGAGATCATCAGCCTCACACCAGAACAGCGGCTGGCCTGGCGCGAGCGCATGCGCCCGGTGTGGCAGCAGTTCGAATCGGACATCGGCGCCGACATCATCAAGGCGGCGCAGACGGTGAACCGCAAGCAGCACAACTGAAATCACCGCGCAAAAAAACCAGGCTTCGGCCTGGTTTTTTTTGCCATCACTCGCTCTTCTTGCGAATCCAGTACAGGTAGATGTCGGCATCCTGTTGCTGATCGACCAGCTCATGGCCGAGAAAGACGCAGAACTTGGGAATATCGCGCTGGGTCGAGGGATCGGTGGCGATTACCTTGAGCACCGCACCGCCAGCCAGATCGCGGACCTTGTTGTGCAGCATCATCACCGGCTCGGGGCAATTCAGACCGCTGGCGTCGAGGACGGCATCGGCAGTCATTTCAACAGATTGGCTCATCACGAACTCCTGAAACAGGCCGGCATTGTGGCGCAAGCGCGCTGCCGGGTCATCCTCGGTCGATCGCCACGCAGCCGAAGCCGTCTTGCATCGGGGGGAACCCCGGCTCGGCGCGGCGGGTCCAGTGATTGGCGAAACCCGTTGCGCGGGTCTAGCTTCAACAATCTGCCCTCAACGCCATGCCGGCGGGACTAAGGAGACCTGAATGCCTTCCCTGGATAGCCTGCAATGCCGTCGCAGCCTCGAGGCAGCGGGCAAAACCTATCAATATTTCAGCCTGCCGGCGGCCGCCGCAACGCTAGGCGAGATCGACCGCCTGCCGGTATCGCTCAAGGTGCTGCTGGAAAACCTCCTGCGCTGGGAGGATGGCGTCACGGTTCGTCGCGATGACTTCGTGGCGCTGGCGCAGTGGCTGAATACACGCAGTTCCGAACAGGAAATCCAGTATCGCCCCGCGCGGGTGCTGATGCAGGACTTCACCGGCGTACCCGCGGTGGTCGACCTGGCAGCCATGCGCGACGCCGTGGCCCGGGCTGGCGGCGATCCGCAGCGGATCAACCCGCTGTCACCGGTGGATCTGGTGATCGACCACTCGGTGATGGTCGACCGCTTCGGCAACGATCAGGCCTTCGCGCAGAACGTTGCCATCGAGATGCAACGCAATGGCGAGCGCTACGAGTTCCTGCGCTGGGGTCAGCAGGCCTTCGACAACTTCCGCGTGGTGCCGCCGGGCACCGGCATCTGCCACCAGGTCAATCTGGAATACCTGGGCCAGGTGGTCTGGACCCGCGACGAGGATGGCGACACCTACGCCTATCCCGACACGCTGGTCGGCACCGATTCGCACACCACCATGATCAACGGCCTCGGCGTGCTCGGCTGGGGCGTTGGCGGTATCGAGGCCGAAGCGGCGATGCTCGGCCAGCCGGTGTCGATGCTGATTCCGGAGGTCATCGGATTTCGCCTGACCGGCCGACTCAATGAGGGCGTCACCGCCACCGACCTGGTGCTGACCGTGACGCAGATGCTGCGCAAGCACGGCGTGGTGGGCAAGTTCGTCGAGTTCTTCGGGCCGGGGCTGGACAACCTGCCGCTGGCTGACCGCGCCACCATCGGCAACATGGCCCCCGAATATGGCGCGACCTGCGGCTTCTTCCCGGTCGATCGGATCACCCTCGACTATCTGCGCCTGACGGGCCGCAGCGAAGAACGCATTGCACTGGTCGAGGCCTACGCCAAGGCGCAGGGCATGTGGCGCGAGCACGACTCGCCCGACCCGCTGTTCACCGCCACGCTGGAGCTGGATCTGAGCCAGGTGCGCCCCTCCGTCGCCGGCCCCAAGCGCCCGCAGGATCGCGTCGCACTCGGCGACATCGGCGCCAGCTTCGACCTGTTGCTGGAAACCAGCGGCCGCAAGCAGCAGACCGATGCCCCGTTCGCCGTCGCCGGCGAAAGCTTCTCGCTCAAGCACGGCGCCGTAGTGATTGCGGCCATCACTTCCTGCACCAACACCTCCAACCCGAGCGTGCTGATGGCCGCCGGGCTGCTGGCGAAGAAGGCCATCGAACGCGGCCTCAAGCGCCAGCCCTGGGTGAAATCATCGCTGGCGCCGGGCTCGAAGGTGGTGACCGATTATCTGGAGCGCGCTGGACTGACACCGTATCTGGATCAGCTCGGCTTCAATCTGGTGGGCTACGGCTGCACCACCTGCATTGGCAACTCCGGACCGCTGCCGGACGCGATCGGCCAGGCCATTGCCGACAATGACCTGATCGTCTCGTCGGTGCTTTCGGGCAACCGCAACTTCGAGGGCCGCGTGCACCCGCTGGTCAAGGCCAACTGGCTGGCCTCGCCGCCGCTGGTGGTGGCCTTCGCCCTGGCCGGCACCACGCGTATCGACATGGAACGAGACCCACTGGGCTACGACGCGCAGAATCAGCCGGTATACCTGAGGGACATCTGGCCGAGCAGCGCCGAGATCGCCGAAGCCGTCGGCCGTATCGACGGCGAGATGTTCCGCAGCCGTTATGCCGACGTGTTCACCGGCGACGAACACTGGCAAAGGATCACCGTCAGCGCCGGCGATACCTATCAGTGGAATGCCGGCTCCAGCTATGTGCAGAACCCGCCGTTCTTCGCGGACATCGGCCAACCACCAGCCCCGCCTGCGGATATCGAACACGCGCGGGTGCTCGCCGTGTTCGGCGACTCGATCACCACCGACCACATCTCCCCGGCCGGCAACATCAAGGCCAGCTCGCCAGCCGGCCTTTACCTGCAGTCGCTCGGCGTGCAGCCGGAAGATTTCAACTCCTACGGTTCGCGGCGAGGCAATCATGAAGTGATGATGCGTGGCACCTTCGCCAACATCCGCATCAAGAACGAGATGCTCGGTGGCGAAGAAGGCGGCAACACGCTGCACCAGCCCAGCGGAGAGCGCCTGTCGATCTACGATGCAGCCATGCGTTATCAGGCCGAGGGCGTACCGCTGGTGGTGATTGCCGGTAAGGAGTACGGCACCGGCTCCAGCCGCGACTGGGCCGCCAAGGGCACCAACCTGTTGGGCGTGAAGGCGGTCATCGCCGAGAGCTTCGAGCGCATCCACCGCTCGAACCTGATCGGCATGGGTGTGCTGGCGCTGCAATTCGTTGGCGAACAGACGCGCCAGTCGCTGGGCCTGAACGGCACCGAACGGCTGTCGATCCGCGGTCTGGGCTCCGACATCCGGCCGCACCAACTGCTGACTGTGGAGGTTGTGCGCAGCGATGGTTCGCATGGCACGTTCCAGGTTCTGTGCCGCATCGACACGCTCAATGAAGTCGAGTACTTCAAGGCCGGCGGCATTCTGCACTACGTACTGCGCCAGCTGATCGGCAGCTAAGGCTGACAAAAAAACGCCGAGGTGATCCTTCACCTCGGCGCCCCGCCGTCCATGACTATTTCCCAGCTGGCTGCCGTGCCGATACTCGGCCGTTTCCATACGGCCCGATCCACGTCCTTGAATCCGTCGCGTGACGATCCCACCCGCACCGGTGAGCTCCGACGTGAGGTCAAGTTAATCCCCGCGGATTGCAGGAATATGACCCTCACGGAGGATTCGCGTATTTTTTGCTCAAGAACTCTCGCCCCCCGCCGATCCCCTGACACAGCCTGAAAACGAAAAAATCCATATAAATCAAAAAGTCAGGCGAGCTTTTTTCCTTGATTTCTGCCGACGTGAGACCCAATGCGTAACAACCAGCCTGTAACCCAGCGTGAGTACGCCTTCCCGGACCAGCAGCGTCTGGTTTCCACCACCGATCTCAAAGGCCGGATCACCTATTGCAACGACATCTTCGCCGAGGTCAGCGGATTTGTGCGTGAGGAGCTGATTCGCGCGCCGCATAACCTGATTCGTCATCCCGACGTGCCACCAGCCGTGTTCGCCCATATGTGGGCCACCCTGCAACAGGGCAAGCCGTGGATGGGCATCGTCAAGAATCGCCGCAAGAACGGCGATCATTACTGGGTAGACGCTTATGTAACGCCCGTTCTGGACAGTCAGCGTACGGTTATCGGTTACGAATCGGTGCGCACCAAACCGAGTCGTGAACAGATTCAGCGCGCCGAATCCCTCTATGCGCGCATCAATGCCGGCAAGAGCGGCGTGCCGCGGCGCGATCTCTGGCTGTCGGTTGCGACCAAATGGCTGCCCTTCATTCTGGTCAGCCAGATCGGTTTCATGATTGGCGCCTGGCTCGATCATTCGCTCGGCTTCGCCCTGGCGGCACTTCTTTCGGTTCCTCTCGGCCTGGCTGGCCTGCATTGGCAGCAGCGCGGCCTGATGCGGCTGTTACGTCTGGCCGCGCAGACCACCAGCGACCCGCTGATCGCCCAAATGTATACCGACAGCCGTGACGTCGAAGCTCAGCTGGAGATGGCGATACTGAGCCAGCAGGCGCACCTCAGGACGTGCCTGACTCGCCTGCAGGACAGCGCAGTACAATTGCAGGAACAGGCGAAGAAGGCTGATTCGTTGGCACACAGCTGTTCGAATGGCCTGGCACAACAGCATCAGGAAACCGAGCAGGTGGCTACCGCGATCAACCAGATGGCGGCGACCACGCAGGAAGTCGCCGCAAACGTCGCCCTCGCTGCCGAAGCCACCCGACACGCCAGTCAGCTGACCGTGCACGGCCGGGACGTCGCCGCCGAGACCCGCGCGGCGATCCAGCAGTTGTCCGCGTCGGTGGCGCGCACCGGCGAGGCGGTTGACCGTCTCGCGCTCGACAGCAACGAGATCGGCACCGTGGTCGATGTGATCAAGAGCATCACCGATCAGACCAACCTGCTCGCGCTCAACGCCGCCATCGAGGCGGCGCGGGCTGGCGAGAGCGGGCGAGGTTTCGCCGTGGTCGCCGATGAAGTCCGGCAACTGGCGCGACGCACGGCCGACGCCACCGGCGAGATCCATCAGCTGATCGAAAAATTGCAGCAGCAGGCCCGCCATGCGGTCGAGACCACCGAGGAAGGTCGTATCCAGGCCACCCGGGGCGTCGAACAGGTCGCGCAGGCCGATCAGGCGCTCAGCGGCATCAGCGAGGCGATGAACAACATCATCGACATGACTACGCAAATCGCCTCAGCGACCGAGCAGCAGAGTGCCGTCGCCGAAGAGATCAGCCAGAACGTCAGCACCATCGCCCGGCTGGCGGACCAGACATCGGGCGATGCGCGCGACACGGCCCTGCTCAGCGAGGAACTGAGTTCAACCGCCGAAGGTCAGTACTCGCTGGTCGAGCGCTTCAACCGCTAGGGTTCCTCCGCTCGCGTCGGCCGGACGCTACGCGACGGCGGCTAGAAAGCTGGCGATCGCCTGCGCTGCGCTATCCAGATGCTGCGCATGGCTCAGCCCGGAGCGTTTCAGGGGTTTGAGATCGTGGTCGGCAGCTGCCAGCCAGCGCAGCTGGATCATCGGCGAAAGCCGATAGCTTTCGACCGTGGCGCGATTGCCCAGTGCATCGCGCTCGCCCTGGAGAATGAGCGCAGGCGCGTGCAGCTCGGCCAGATGTTCGACGCGCGACTTTTCCGGCCTGCCCGCGGGGTGGAACGGATAGCCCAGGCACACCAGCGCGTCGGCGCCCAGTTCATCGGCCAGCAAACTGGCCATCCGCCCGCCCATCGACTTGCCACCAATGGCCAGCGGCCCTGTGGCCTGCTGTCGCACCAGCGCATACTGTTCCCGCCATTGCTGCAGCAACTGCGGCTGCCGCTCGGGCGGGCGCTTGCGTCCCGCCGTGCGTCGTTCGGCCATGTAGGCGAATTCGAACCGATACACCGCAACCCCGCGCGCAGCAAGGCGTTCAGCCATCTGCTGCATGAACGGACTGTCCATCGGCGCACCGGCGCCGTGCGCCAGAATCAATGTCGCGAACGCTTCGTCGGACGGCCTCGTCCAGAGCCCGGAATGCCCCTGCGCGGCCTGCGTGTATTGACCAGCGTCAATACCGGCAAATTGCCCTTTCCCCATCCTTGCCCCCGCTTTCCTAGGAAAGAAAAAACTGCTCATTACCCGTGGATGGAAGCCCATACATGAACACAGCAACCAGTACCGCCTACCATTACAAGGTGGTCCGCCAATTTGCCATCATGACGGTGGTGTGGGGAATCGTCGGGATGGGGCTCGGCGTTTTCATCGCAGCGCAATTGGCCTGGCCATTCCTGAACCTTGACCTACCGTGGACCAGCTTCGGTCGTCTGCGTCCCTTGCACACCAACGCGGTGATCTTCGCCTTCGGCGGCTGTGCTCTGTTCGCGACTTCCTACTATTCGGTCCAGCGCACCTGCCAGACCACCCTGTTCGCGCCAAAACTGGCCGCGTTCACCTTCTGGGGTTGGCAACTGGTCATCCTGCTTGCCGCGATCTCCCTGCCGCTGGGCTTCACCAGCTCCAAGGAATACGCCGAGCTGGAATGGCCGATCGACCTGCTGATCACCATCGTCTGGGTTGCCTACGCGATCGTGTTCTTCGGCACCCTGGCCACGCGCAAGGTCAAGCACATCTATGTCGGTAACTGGTTCTTCGGTGCCTTCATCCTGACCGTGGCGATTCTGCACATCGTCAACAACCTGGAAATCCCGGTCAGCGCGATGAAGTCCTACTCGCTTTACGCCGGTGCGACCGACGCGATGGTGCAGTGGTGGTACGGACACAACGCCGTGGGCTTCTTCCTCACCGCCGGCTTCCTCGGGATCATGTACTACTTCGTGCCGAAGCAGGCCGAGCGTCCGGTGTATTCCTATCGCCTGTCGATCGTCCACTTCTGGGCACTGATCACGGTCTACATCTGGGCCGGTCCGCACCACCTGCACTATACCGCACTGCCGGACTGGGCGCAGAGCCTGGGCATGGTGATGTCGCTGATCCTGCTGGCACCGAGCTGGGGTGGCATGATCAACGGCATGATGACCCTGTCGGGTGCCTGGCACAAACTGCGTAGCGACCCGATCCTGCGCTTCCTGGTGGTCTCCCTGGCGTTCTACGGCATGTCGACCTTCGAAGGTCCGATGATGGCGATCAAGACCGTCAACGCCCTCTCCCACTACACCGACTGGACCATCGGCCACGTACACGCCGGCGCCCTCGGCTGGGTGGCGATGGTGTCGATCGGTGCGCTGTACCACCTGATTCCGAAGGTCTTCGGTCGCGAGCAGATGCACAGCATCGGCCTGATCAACAGCCACTTCTGGCTGGCCACCATCGGCACCGTGCTCTACATCGCCTCGATGTGGGTCAACGGCATCGCCCAGGGCCTGATGTGGCGCGCGATCAACGAAGACGGCACGCTCACCTACTCCTTCGTCGAAGCACTGGAAGCCAGTCACCCCGGTTTCGTGGTACGGATGATCGGTGGTGCGATCTTCTTCGCCGGCATGCTGGTGATGGCCTACAACACCTGGCGCACCGTGCAGGCTGCCAAGCCGGCCGAGTACGACGCTGCCGCGCAGATCGCCTGAGGAGCTAGGGAATGAAATCGCACGAAAAACTCGAGAAGAACGTCGGTCTGCTGACCCTGTTCATGATCCTGGCCGTGAGCATCGGCGGTCTGACCCAGATCGTTCCGCTGTTCTTCCAGGATGCGGTCAACGAGCCGGTCGAGGGCATGAAGCCCTACACCGCGCTGCAACTGGAAGGACGTGACATCTATATCAAGGAAGGTTGTGTCGGCTGTCATTCGCAGATGATCCGTCCGTTCCGCGCCGAAACCGAGCGCTACGGCCACTATTCCGTCGCGGGTGAAAGCGTCTACGACCATCCGTTCCTGTGGGGCTCCAAGCGCACCGGCCCGGACCTGGCCCGCGTCGGCGGCCGCTACTCCGACGACTGGCACCGTGCCCACCTGTTCAACCCGCGCAACGTGGTACCGGAATCGAAGATGCCGTCCTACCCGTGGCTGGTCGAGAACACCCTGGACGGTAAGGACACTGCCAAGAAAATGCAGGCGCTGCGCACTCTCGGCGTGCCTTACACCGACGAAGACATCGCCGGCGCTCGGGAAGCCGTCAAGGGCAAGACCGAGATGGACGCCATGGTGGCCTATCTGCAGGTCCTCGGCACCGCGCTCACCAACAAGCGTTGAACCGTTACGCCTAAGAGAGACGACGGTTGCGTGGCAACCGTCAGGGACTTAAATCGCGGACAGCCAGAGTGCCTCGGGCTGTCCAGGAGTAGCACATGAGCACATTCTGGAGTGGATACATCGCCCTGCTAACGCTGGGCACCATCGTCGCTCTGTTCTGGCTGATCTTCGCCACCCGCAAGGGTGAATCGGCCGGTACGACCGACAAGACCATGGGTCACTCTTTCGACGGCATCGAGGAGTACGACAACCCGCTGCCCAAGTGGTGGTTCATGCTGTTCATCGGCACGCTGCTGTTCGGCATTCTGTACCTGGTGCTCTACCCCGGTCTCGGTAACTGGAAGGGCGTGCTGCCGGGCTACGAGAACGGCTGGACCCAGGAAAAGGAATGGCAGCGCGAAATGGACCAGGCCGAGCAGAAATACGGCCCGATCTTCGCCAAGTATGCATCCATGAGCGTCGAGCAGCTGGCTCAGGATGAACAGGCGCTGAAAATGGGTAGCCGCCTTTTTGCCAACTATTGCGCCATCTGCCACGGCTCCGATGCCAAAGGCTCGATGGGCTTCCCCAACCTGGCCGACCACGAGTGGCGCTGGGGCGGCGAACCCGACGCGATCAAGGCCAGCATCCTCAATGGCCGCATCGGTGCCATGCCGGCCTGGGGTCAGGTCATTGGCGAAGAAGGCGTGGCGAACGTGGCAGCCTATGTGCGCGCCGAACTCGCCGGTCTGCCGCTGCCTGAAGGTACGCAAGCCGATCTCGCCGCTGGCAAGGCTGTCTTCGCGCAGAACTGCGTGGCTTGCCACGGTGCAGCTGGCGAGGGAATGGCAATGCTCGGCGCGCCCAAGCTGACCAACCCGGCTGGCTGGATCTACGGTTCGAGCCTGGGGCAGCTGCAGCAGACCATCCGCCATGGCCGTAACGGGCAGATGCCGGCACAGCAGCAGTACCTGGGCAACGACAAGGTACACCTGCTCGCCGCTTACGTTTACAGCCTGTCACAAAAACCGGAACAACTCGCCCGCCATTGAGTCTCAAGGGGCGGTACACTCGGACCGCCCGCTTGACCTTGTCCCGGCACAAGTTTTTCTGCCCTGCGACGTTCTGTCGCAGGCGCTTCAGCTGACCGCACTACCCCCTTCCACGCTCACGTCCTAAGCTTTGCCGATTGGTCCGCCGATCACCGCGCAACTGCGCGCAAATGCCGGAGATCAGCGCACCGGAGCGGCGCAAAAACGACCTTGTAAAACATCTGGAAAACGCTTGGATTCTGGGTTTTGACGCGTTGCGAGCGCCCCGCAGCCGTTTGCATTGCCCCCCTGCTTTATCCATACTCGCCGCCGTTTTTGCCTTTGAAAATGCCATTAGCGTGGAAGCCTTTGCATGAGCACAGCAATAAGTGAGTCTGCTTATAACTATAAGGTGGTCCGCCAATTCGCCGTCATGACGGTGATCTGGGGGATCGTGGGGATGGGTCTGGGCGTGCTGATTGCCGCACAATTGGTGTGGCCTTCGCTGAACTTCGATCTACCGTGGACAAGCTTCGGTCGACTGCGGCCGCTGCATACCAACGCGGTGATTTTCGCCTTCGGCGGTAGCGCACTGTTTGCCACGTCCTATTACGTGGTGCAGCGCACCTGCCAGGCGCGTCTGTTCTCCGACAGTCTCGCAGCCTTCACCTTCTGGGGTTGGCAGGCGGTGATCGTCCTCGCGGTCATCACGTTGCCGCAGGGCTTCACCAGCTCGAAGGAATACGCCGAGCTGGAATGGCCGATCGACATCCTCCTGGCCATCGTCTGGGTTTCCTACGCGCTGGTGTTTTTCGGCACCATCATGAAGCGCAAGGCCAAGCACATTTATGTGGGTAACTGGTTCTTCGGTGGCTTCATCCTGGTCACGGCGATGCTGCACATCGTCAACAACCTGGAAATCCCGGTCAGCTGGTTCAAGTCCTACTCGATCTATTCGGGCGCTACCGATGCGATGGTGCAGTGGTGGTACGGCCACAACGCCGTGGGCTTCTTCCTGACCACCGGCTTCCTCGGCATGATGTACTACTTCGTACCGAAGCAGGCCGAGCGTCCGGTGTATTCCTATCGCCTGTCGATCGTGCACTTCTGGGCGCTGATCACCCTTTATATCTGGGCCGGCCCGCACCACCTGCACTACACCGCGCTGCCGGACTGGGCGCAGTCGCTGGGCATGGTGATGTCGATCATCCTGCTGGCACCGAGCTGGGGCGGCATGATCAACGGCATGATGACCCTGTCGGGAGCCTGGCATAAGCTGCGCACCGACCCGATCCTGCGCTTCCTCGTGGTCTCGCTGGCGTTCTACGGCATGTCGACCTTCGAAGGTCCGATGATGGCGATCAAGACCGTCAACGCCCTGTCCCACTACACCGACTGGACCATCGGCCACGTACACGCCGGCGCCCTCGGCTGGGTAGCGATGATCACCATCGGTTCGATGTATCACCTGATCCCGAAGGTCTTCGGTCGTGAGCAGATGCACAGCATCGGCCTGATCAACGCGCACTTCTGGCTGGCCACCATCGGCACCGTGCTCTACATCGCCTCGATGTGGGTCAACGGCATCACCCAGGGTCTGATGTGGCGCGCGGTCAACGAAGACGGCACGCTCACCTACTCCTTCGTCGAAGCACTGGAAGCCAGTCACCCCGGGTTCATGGTCCGCGCCCTGGGCGGTGCATTCTTCCTCGCCGGCATGCTGCTGATGGCCTACAACGCCTGGCGCACCATTCGCGCCGCCAAGCCAGCCCAGTACGACGCTGCCGCGCAGATCGCTTGAGGAATCGAATCTAAATGAAACAGCACGAGAAACTAGAGAAGAACATTGGTCTGCTGACCCTGTTCATGATCCTGGCAGTGAGCATCGGCGGTCTGACCCAAATCGTTCCGCTGTTCTTCCAAGATGCGGTCAACGAGCCGGTCGAGGGCATGAAGCCCTACACCGCGCTGCAGCTCGAAGGTCGTGACCTGTATATCCGCGAAGGCTGCGTCGGTTGCCACTCGCAGATGGTCCGCCCGTTCCGCGCCGAGACCGAACGCTACGGCCACTATTCCGTCGCGGGTGAAAGCGTCTACGACCATCCGTTCCTGTGGGGATCCAAGCGCACCGGTCCGGACCTGGCTCGCGTCGGCGGCCGCTACTCCGACGACTGGCACCGTGCTCACCTGTTCAACCCGCGCAACGTAGTACCGGAATCGAAGATGCCGTCCTACCCGTGGCTGGTCGAAAGCACCCTGGATGGCAAGCACACTGCCCGGAAGATGGAAGCGCTGCGCACCCTCGGCGTGCCCTATACCGACGAAGACATCGCCGGTGCTCGGGATGCCGTCAAGGGCAAGACCGAAATGGACGCCATGGTGGCCTATCTGCAGGTCCTCGGCACTGCACTCACGAACAAACGGTAACGCATGATGGATATCGGGACTCTTCGCGGCCTGGGCACTGTGCTGGTTTTCGTCGCTTTCGTCGGCGTCGTGCTCTGGGCCTACAGCAGCAAACGCAAGAATAGCTTTGACGAAGCCGCCAACCTGCCCTTCGCAGACGACGAGACCGACGCCAAGAAGCGTGATGAAGAAGCTTCCAGGAGTAATAAATAAATGACCTCGTTTTGGAGTGGGTACATCACCCTGCTGACCCTCGGCACCATCGCCGCTCTGGTCTGGCTATTGCTGGCCACTCGCAAGGGACAACGCCACGACAGCACCGAAGAAACCGTCGGCCATTCCTATGACGGCATCGAGGAGTACGACAATCCGCTGCCGCGCTGGTGGTTCATGCTGTTCGTCGCCACCGTCATCTTTGCCCTGGGCTACCTAGTTCTCTACCCGGGCCTGGGTAACTGGAAAGGCGTCCTGCCGGGCTACGAGGGTGGCTGGACCCAGGTGAAGGAATGGCAGCGTGAGATGGACAAGGCCGGCGAACAGTACGGCCCGCTATACGCCAAGTACGCTGCCATGCCGGTTGAGGAAGTCGCCCGGGATCCGCAGGCGCTGAAGATGGGCGGCCGTCTGTTTGCATCCAACTGCTCGGTCTGCCACGGCTCCGACGCCAAGGGCGCGTACGGCTTCCCGAACCTGACCGACAACGACTGGCTGTACGGTGGCGAGCCCGACACCATCAAGACCACCATCCTGCATGGCCGCCAGGCCGCCATGCCGGCCTGGAAGGACGTGATCGGCGAAGAAGGCATCCGCAACGTGGCTGGCTACGTGCGCAGCCTGAGCGGTCGCGATACCCCAGAGGGTATCAACGTGGACGTTGAGCAGGGTCAAAAGATCTTCGCTACCAATTGCGTAGTCTGTCATGGACCTGATGCCAAGGGCATCGCTGCGATGGGCGCACCGAACCTGACCGACAATGTCTGGTTGTACGGTTCCAGCTTCGCTCAGATTCAGCAAACCCTGCGCTACGGTCGTAACGGCCGCATGCCAGCCCAGGAAGCCATCCTTGGCAATGACAAGGTGCACCTGCTGGCCGCATACGTTTACAGCCTGTCTCAGCAGCCGGAGAACTGATTCCGGCGGGGTCGGAAGCGACCACCTGTCGCACCTGACCCCGTATCTCCGGGCGTACCATTCGCAGCTGAACAGAAAAATGATCCCGATCGGCATGCATCGGTCGGGACACCCACCTTCCGCCGTGGTATGCACTTGATGACTGAGCAGATTCCCGTTCGCGATGTAACTCCCCCGGCCAAGGTCGCAGCCTCCAATGACCTTTACGCCGCCCGTGAAAAGATCTACACCCGTGCCTTCAGCGGCCTGTTTCGCAACCTGCGACGCGTAGGTGGCGCAGCGCTGTTCATCCTGTTCTTCGGCACGGTATGGCTCAACTGGGATGGCCGCCAGGCCGTCTGGTGGGATCTGCCTGAGCGCAAGTTCCACATCTTCGGGGCAACCTTCTGGCCCCAGGACTTCATGCTGCTGTCGTGGCTGCTGATCATCTGCGCCTTCGGCCTGTTCTTCATCACCGTTTTCGCAGGACGCGTCTGGTGTGGCTATACCTGCCCGCAGAGCGTGTTCACCTGGGTATTCATGTGGGCCGAGAAGATCACCGAGGGTGATCGCAACCAGCGCATGAAGCTGGACAAGGCACCGATGAGCGCCAACAAGTTCCTGCGCAAGCTCGCCAAGCACGCAATCTGGATTGCCGTCGGCATTCTCGTCGCCATCACCTTCGTCGGCTACTTCACACCGATTCGTCAGCTGGTCCCCGACCTGATCACCTTCCAAGTCAATGGCTGGACGGCCTTCTGGATCGGCTTCTTTACGCTCGCCACCTACGGCAGCGCCGGTTTCCTTCGCGAACAGGTGTGCATCTATATGTGCCCTTACGCGCGCTTTCAGAGCGTGATGTTCGACAAGGACACCCTCATCGTTTCCTACGACCCGCGACGCGGCGAGAAGCGCGGCCCGCGCAAGAAGGAAGCGGACTACAAGGCCATGGGGCTCGGCGATTGCATCGACTGCACCATGTGCGTGCAGGTCTGCCCGACCGGCATCGACATCCGCGACGGCCTGCAGATCGAATGCATCGGCTGCGCGGCCTGCATCGACGCCTGCGACGCGATCATGGACAAGATGAACTACCCACGCGGGCTCATCAGCTACACCACCGAGCACAATCTCTCCGGCCAGCAGACCCACCTGCTGCGCCCGCGCCTGATCGGCTACGCCGTGGCGCTGAGCGTGATGATCGGACTGTTCGCCTACGCGGTGTACGACCGCCCGCTGGTCAAGCTGGACGTCCTCAAGGACCGCGTGCTGTATCGTGAGAACGAGCAAGGCCGGATCGAGAACGTCTACACCCTCAAAGTGATGAACAAGGCCCAGCACGCGCAGAGCTTCGTCATCACGACGTCCGGGTTGGATGGGCTGGCCTACGAGGGCCGCAGCGAAGTCCGTGCGCAAGCCGGCGAGCTGGTTACCATCCCGGTCGAGCTGTCTATGGCACCAGAGAAGCTGCCATCCAGCACCAATGAGATCGTCTTCCACATCAAATCGATGGACGACGAGTCGATCAGCGATGAGGCTGACAGCCGCTTCATCGGCCCAAGCATCCGTTAAACAAGGTTCTGCATGCGCTCCAATAACGAACAGACGCGTTGGTACACCCAGTTCTGGGCTTGGTTCGTCATCGGCATTCTGCTGATCTCGGTGATACTCGGGGTGTCGATGTTGACCATCGCGATCCGCAACGCCGACAGCCTGGTCGCCGATAACTATTACGATGCCGGAAAGGGCATCAACCAGTCGCTGGAGCGTGAGAAGTTGGCCGAAAGCCTGGGGATGCGCGCGCAGCTGGTGCTGAATGAGCAGCGCGGACTGGCCGAGATCCAGCTCAGCGGCGCCAGCAAGCCACAACAGCTGGTGCTGAACTTGCTTTCGCCGACGCAGCCGGAGCGGGATCGCCGCATCGTCCTGCAACCGCAGGGCGAGGGTTTCTACCAGGGTCAGATGCAGGAATCGGTCAGTGGCCGACGCTTCATCGAACTCCTCGGCCGGGAGGGCGAGCAGGACTGGCGCCTGTACGGAGAGCGGACCATCGAGCCCGGCCAATCGCTGGAACTGATTCCTTGAGCCTCTGATGGCCCAGCCTACCCCCTGCTATCACTGCGGCCTGCCGGTCCCGACCGGCAGCCACTACCAGACGCTCGTGCTCGGCCAAGTCCGACCGATGTGTTGCCCAGGCTGCCAGGCCGTGGCGGAAACCATCGTCAAGAGCGGTCTGGAGAGCTACTACCAGCACCGCAGCGACGCAGCGATCAATCCACAAGCACTGCCCGAGGCGCTCAGCGACGAACTGGCGCTGTATGACCGTCAGGACGTGCAGCAACCGTTCGTCAAGCATGACGGTGAGCTAGCCAGCACCTCCCTGCTGATCGAGGGCATCAGCTGCGCCGCCTGCGGCTGGCTGATCGAACGGCACCTCAAAGGCGTCGATGGCGTGGCCGAAGCCAGCCTCAATCTTTCCAATCACCGCCTGCAGGTCCGCTGGAGCGACGCCCGACTGCCACTCAGCGAGCTGCTGGCAGAGCTACGTCGCATCGGTTACGCCGCGCATCCCTATCACCCCGATCAGGCTGCCGAACACCTGGCCAGGGAGAATCGTCGGGCCATGCGTCAGCTCGGCGTCGCCGGGCTGCTGTGGATGCAGGTGATGATGGCGACGATGGCCACCTGGCCGGAATTCAACCTCGATCTGTCCGCTGGCATGGACAGCATCCTGCGCTGGACCGCGCTGCTACTCACGACGCCCATCGTCTTCTACTGCTGCACCGACTTTTTCAAAGGTGCGCTACGCGATCTGCGCACTCGTCATCTGACCATGGACGTCTCGGTCTCGCTGGCCATCGGCGGTGCGTACATCGCCGGCATATGGTCGACCCTGACCGGCCAAGGCGAACTGTATTTCGATGCGGTTGGGATGTTCGCTCTGTTCCTGCTCGCCGGCCGCTATCTGGAACGCCGCGCCCGCGAGCGGACCGCCGCGGCCACTGCGCAGCTGGTCAATCTGCTGCCCGCCTCCTGTCTGAAGCTGGACGAAGCCGGCCACAGCAGCCGAATCCTGCTCAGCGAACTGCAGGTCGGTGATCGGGTGTTGGTCCAGCCTGGCGCGCTGATACCGGCTGATGGCGTTATTTCCAGCGGCCAGTCGAGTGTTGACGAATCGGTGCTGACCGGCGAGTACCTGCCGCTGGCGCGTGGCGTCGGTGATAGCGTGACCGCCGGCACGCTGAACGTTGAAGGTCCGCTGACCGTTGCAGTCCAGGCTCTGGGCGACGATACCCGCCTTTCGGCAATCGTTCGCCTGCTCGAGCGCGCCCAGGCAGACAAGCCGAGACTGGCAGAGCTTGCCGACCGTGTAGCGCAATGGTTCCTTCTGATCGTATTGATGGTTGCCACAGTAGTGGGACTGGCCTGGTGGCAGATCGATTCGGCGCGGGCGTTCTGGATCGTGCTCGCGCTGCTCGTCGCCACCTGCCCCTGCGCGCTGTCACTAGCGACGCCAACCGCGCTGACCACCGCGACAGGCACGCTGCACAAGCTCGGGCTACTCCTGACTCGGGGGCATGTGCTGGAAGGACTCAATCAGATCGACACGGTAATTTTCGACAAGACCGGCACCCTCACCGAAGGCCGCCTGACCCTAACAGCGGTGCACTGCCTCGGCGCGCTGGATGGAGATGCGTGTCTGGCACTGGCTGCTGCGCTGGAAAACCGCTCGGAGCATCCGATTGCGCGAGCGTTCGGACGCGCGCCCCAGCCGGCAGACACGGTGGACAGCGTGCCCGGACTGGGTCTGCAAGGCAGCGTGGGCGACCGCAACCTGCGCATTGGCCAGCCGGCCTTCGTCGCGGCGGCTTACGGCGCAGCGGCGCCGGTGATCCCCGGGGACCAGGGCCAATGGCTGCTGCTCGGTGATGAACAAGGTCCGCTTGCCTGGCTGGTACTGGACGATCGCCTGCGCGAGGACGCTCCCGCCCTGCTTGCAGCGTGCCGGCGCAAGGGCTGGAAGACCGTGCTGCTCTCCGGCGACAGTTCGCCGATGGTCGGACAGATCGCCGAGCAGCTGGGCATCGATCAGGCTGAAGGAGGCCTGACGCCAGCGGCCAAGTTGGCGCGCCTTCAGGAAATCCAGGGGCAAGGGCATCGCGTGCTGATGCTGGGCGATGGCGTCAACGATGTGCCCATTCTGGCCGCCGCCGATATCAGCGTGGCGATGGGTTCGGCAACCGATCTCGCAAAAACCAGCGCCGACGCGGTTCTGTTGTCCAACCGGTTGCATAGCCTGGTGCAGGCCTTCGACATCGCGCGCCGCAGCCGCAGGATCATCGTCGAGAACCTTGCGTGGGCCAGTCTCTACAACGGCCTTATCTTGCCCTTCGCCGCGATTGGCTGGGTTACGCCGCTGTGGGCCGCGTTGGGCATGTCCGCCAGCTCGCTGCTGGTAGTCCTGAACGCCCTGCGCCTGACGCGTCATTAGGGCTGGACCTTCCGCGCCCTGCTCCGCGACACTGAACCTTCCCTCGTAACCGGAGATTCGCTATGGCTGCTCTATACATCCTGATTCCGGTTGCCGTAGTCCTGGTTGCTGTGGCGATCTGGATATTCTTCTGGGCGGTAGATAGCGGCCAGTACGACGATCTCGACGGCCCGGCGCACAGCATCCTCTTCGATGATGACGAAGCCCCGCAGGCGTTCTCGGAGCAAAAGCCGCAGCGTCCGCAGGCTGGAGAGGAGAAATCCGATCGTGACTGAGCTGGCGCCACTGCTGCTTTCGGCGTTGGTGCTCGGGCTGCTCGGTGGCGGGCACTGTCTCGGTATGTGCGGCGGGCTGATGGGCGCTCTGACGCTGGCGATTCCGCCCGAGCAGCGCGGCAAGCGTTTGCGCCTGCTGCTGGCCTACAACCTCGGCCGCATCCTCAGCTACGCGCTGGCGGGGCTGCTCATCGGCCTCGCCGGCTGGGCAGTGGCGAATAGCCCCGCAGCGTTGGCGCTGCGCGTCATCGCGGCACTGCTGCTGATCGGTATGGGACTTTACCTGGCTGGCTGGTGGAGCGGCCTGACGCGTGTAGAAGCGCTGGGACGTGGCCTCTGGCGCTACATCCAGCCCTATGCCAGCCGCCTGATGCCGGTCACCAGTCTTCCGCGCGCACTGCTGCTCGGCGCGTTGTGGGGTTGGCTGCCTTGCGGGCTGGTCTACAGCACGTTGCTATGGTCAGCCAGCCAGGGCGATGCATTCGACAGCGCACTGCTGATGCTGGCGTTTGGGCTGGGCACCTGGCCCGTGCTGCTGGCTACCGGGCTGGCGGCCGAGCGGCTGACGACACTGCTGCGCAGGCGTGGCATCCGCGTCATCGGCGGCGTGATGGTCATCCTGTTCGGCCTCTGGACCATGCCCGGCCCGCATCAGCAGTGGCTCATGGGGCACGGCGGCGTCTCGGCGCATTCGGCGCACTGACAGCACCACACAGCAGACGTCCGCCGTCGGCTCATCAAGGCTCTTTTGGCATCTGTCGCTTGTGCGCCGTCTTGTCGAAGGTCTCGACGATGATACGCGCGGCCTCTGCCGATACCGGCTGCCCAAGCAGGAAGGCATCGATGTCACGATAGGCCACTCCGTGCGCCTCCTCGTCCGGCCGACCCGGCATCAGCTCTTCCAGATCCGCAGTCGGCACCTTGTGTACCAGCTGCGCGGGAGCACCAAGGGCTGCGGCTAGCTGGCGCACCTGCCCTTTCACCAAACCGGCAAGCGGCGTGAGATCGCACGCCCCATCACCGAACTTCGTGTAGAACCCCATCACCGCCTCGGCCGCATGGTCGGTGCCGATCACCAAGCCCTGCCGCGCATTGGCGATGGTGTATTGCGCCACCATGCGCATCCGCGCCTTGGTATTGCCGAGTACGAAGTCGCGCTTGCCAGCCGGCAGCGGCGCCAGTGCCTCGGTAGCCTCTGCGAGCCCGAGTACCGCCGCGGCAATATTGACGGTATGGCATTCATCAGGCTGGATGGTCTCGATCGCCAGCTGTGCTTCGTGCTCGTCATGCTGTGTCTGGTAGGGTAGGCGCACCGCTATGAAACGGTACTCATCGCCCTCGCCCGCGGCACGCATCCCTTCTACCGCTCGTTGTGCCAGCAGGCCCGCGGTCGTCGAATCGACACCACCACTGATGCCAAGCACCAGCGTTTTCATTCCCGACTCACGCAGACAGTTCTGGATGAATCGGACCCTGCGATCGATCTGCGTCTGGATCGCGGCGTCCCCGTCAAAGGGCGGCTGAACTCCGAGCGCGGCGGCAATTTCGGCTTGGCGACTGTGCATGTTTTCTCCTGGCCTGAGGCGCAAATGAACATGGAGGGTTGGGTACTCATCCGACCACGATCGGCCGAGATTTCTCTGCTTCGCGCCGCTGATCTGGATGGCGCGGCTAGCGTCAGGGCTAGTTTGATACAGGTCAAGTCGATTGACAGGCGCCCCCCCTAGAATCCGGCCACCGCTGCCAAAACCGGGAAGCCACATGCTCTATTCCATTCGTTGGGATGCCGACCTGATCCGTCGCTACGATCAGGCAGGGCCGCGCTATACCTCCTATCCAACGGCAGCACAGTTCAACGGTGGCATTGGTTCGTTCGAGTTGCTGCATGCGCTGCGCAGCAGCCGCCATGCCTCCCGCCCACTCTCGCTCTACGTCCATCTGCCGTTTTGCGCCAACGTTTGCTACTACTGCCGCTGCAACAAGGTCATCACCAAGGACCACGGCCGCGTGCTGCCCTATCTGGAGCGTCTCGAGAAAGAAATCGAGCTGGTGGCACGCCACTTGGGACCGGATCAAGTGGTGGAGCAACTGCACCTTGGTGGCGGAACACCGACATTCCTCAGTCATGACGAACTGCGTCGCCTGATGGCTCACCTGCGCAAGCACTTCAATCTGCAGGATGACGATCATGGTGATTTCAGCATCGAAATCGATCCGCGTGAGGCCGATTGGTCCACGATGGGGCTGCTGCGCGAATTGGGCTTCAATCGGATCAGCGTCGGCGTTCAGGATCTGGACCCGGAGGTCCAGCGCGCCGTCAACCGCATGCAGACGCTGGAGCAGACCAGCACGCTCATCGAAGCAGCACGCACCTTGCAATTTCACTCGGTGAACATCGATCTCATCTACGGCCTGCCACTGCAGACGCCCGAGCGTTTCGCCACAACGATGGAGGCGGTCATTGCACTACAACCGGACCGGTTGTCGTTGTTCAACTATGCCCATCTGCCCGAACGCTTCATTCCGCAGCGACGTATCAACGCCGCTGATCTACCCAGCCCCGCCGACAAGCTCGCCATGCTCCAGCGCAGCATCGAGCAACTGACAGACGCAGGCTATCGCTACATCGGCATGGATCACTTCGCGCTACCCGACGACGACCTGGCAATGGCTCAGGAGGACGGCACATTGCAGCGCAACTTCCAGGGCTATACCACCCACGGGCATTGCGATCTCATCGGTCTGGGTGTCTCAGCGATCAGCCAGGTCGGCGATCTCTACAGCCAGAACAGCAGCGACATCACCGTCTACCAGCAAACGCTCGACCAAGACCAGCTGCCTACCACACGCGGCCTGCGTTGCAGCGAGGACGACCGCATCCGGCGGATGGTGATTCAGAAACTCATCTGTGATTACGAACTGAGCTTTGCCAGCATCGAGCAGACTTTCTCGATCGATTTCAAGTACTACTTCCGTGCCGTCTGGCCACAACTCGAACAGATGGCCGCTGACGGTCTGGTCGAGCTGAGCGAACATCATCTGATCGTCCAGCCCGTAGGGCGGCTGCTGGTCCGGGCAATCTGCATGCTGTTCGATCACTATCTCACCGACACTACGAACCAGCGTTATTCGCGCATCATCTAGGTAAACGAAAAAAGTTCCATCTTGTCGCATGCAGCCCCGGGCCGATTGGATATTGCCGCCCGCTGGGGTAACCTTGCCCGCTATACACAGGCTCTCTGGAAACCCCCATGCCCGAGTCGATCAAGATCCGCGCGCAGCGCCAAGCCCATTGCAAGGATTGCAGTCTTTCCGGCCTCTGTTTGCCGCTTTCCTTGAACATGCAGGACATGGACGCGCTCGATGACATCGTCAAGCGCGGACGACCGCTGAAAAAAGGTGAAACCCTGTTTCGTCAGGGAGACGCCTTCAGTTCGGTATTCGCGGTGCGTTCCGGAGCTCTGCGCACGTTCAGCGTCACCGATGGTGGCGAAGAGCAGATCACCGGTTTCCACCTGCCGAGCGAAATGGTCGGGCTATCCGGCATGGACACCGAGAGCTACCCGGTCTCCGCACAGGCGCTGGAAACCACATCGGTGTGTGAGATCCCCTTCGAGCGCCTTGACGAATTGAGCGTGCTGCTGCCGCAGCTGCGCCGCCAGCTCATGCGCATCATGAGCCGCGAAATTCGCGACGATCAGCAAATGATGCTGCTGCTGTCGAAGAAAACCGCCGACGAACGCATCGCGACTTTCCTGATCAACCTGTCGGCACGCTTCAGCGCCCGCGGCTTTTCGGCCAATCAATTCCGCCTACCAATGTCGCGCAACGAAATCGGCAACTACCTGGGGCTGGCGGTCGAGACAGTCTCGCGCGTTTTCACCCGGTTCCAGCAGAACGGTCTGCTCGAGGCCGAAGGCAAGGAAGTTCGCATTCTTGACTCCATCGGTCTGTGCGCCCTGGCTGGCGGCAGCATGGACGCTCAGTAGACCGACAGGGTGCGCGCATGATCTTCGATGAATTCAGCATCAAGACTCTGATCCGCCCAGTACCGGACTTCCCCCGCCCCGGCGTGATCTTTCGCGATATCACGCCGCTGCTGCAGTCACCCAAAGCCTTGCGCATGGTCGCCGACAGCCTCATCCAGCGATATGTGGAAGCGGATTTCAGCCACATCGGCGCGCTGGATGCGCGCGGTTTTCTGCTCGGCTCGATTCTCGCTTACGAACTGAACAAACCGTTGGTGCTGTTTCGCAAGCAGGGCAAGCTGCCAGCGGATGTCCTTTCGCAAACCTACTGCACGGAATACGGCGAGGCGCAGCTGGAAATCCATGCCGACAGCCTGTGCGAAGGCGATTCGGTCGTGCTTTTCGATGACTTGATCGCAACCGGCGGTACGCTGATTGCCGCGGCGCAACTCGTTCGCCGAATGCGCGCTACCGTCCACGAAGCGGCCGCGATCATCGATCTGCCGGAACTTGGCGGCTCGCGCAAGCTGCAGGACATGGACATTCCCACCTTCACCCTCACGGCGTTCTCGCTCAACGAGCGTTGATGTTGAGGGTGGCGTTCATGCGCGTATTTCGCCGCTTCTTGTTCGTCTTCCTGGCAATGACCACCGGCGCTCATGCGCTGGACCGCGATGTGCTGCTGGACGAGGCCAATCTGCTGTTGCTGCCGCGCGAACGAGCAATACCGGCGCTGCATCTCGTCGATCAGGATGACCAAGCATTCGACACCCGTGATCTGCGTGACCGCTGGCACCTGCTGTTCCTCGGCTTCACCGCCTGCCCGGACGTTTGTCCGACTACGCTCAGCGATCTGCGCCGTCTGCTTGGCCGTTTGCAGCCCGAGCTACGTGAACGCGTTCAGGTGGTACTCGTCAGCGTGGATCCGGCACGCGACACGCCGGAACGCCTGAAGCAATATCTCGCCTACTACCGCTCAGGATTCAAGGGATTGACCGGCGAGCTATCCGAGCTGACCAAGCTATCCAAGGCGCTCGGCCTGCCCTTCGTACCCGCGAACGCAGCAGATGGTGATTACAGCGTAAGCCACAGCGGCAACATCGCACTCGTTGCGCCAGACGGCAGCCTGCGTGGGCATATACGCGCGCCACTCAAGCTGAATGGCTTGGCAGATGCGCTGCCGGAACTGGTCAAGAGCCAGTAACGTCCAGCGTCAGTGGCAATCCAGGGTGTCAGCCAAGACGTAGGCCTGAAACGCGACATCATCGATGGCCTGCTCGACGAGTGCCTGCAGCCGCCCATTGGCGTGCCACTGCTGCTGTAGTGCATCCACCTTCTCCTGCAGCTCCGAGGTCTTCGCTGCCACCCGTAACTGCATGTTCGCATCCGCCAGGCGCGGTAGGAGACGATTGAAGCGGCGCCACTCA
Source organism: Pseudomonas sp. FIP_A4 (assembly GCF_036701605.1). Classification (NCBI taxonomy): domain Bacteria; kingdom Pseudomonadati; phylum Pseudomonadota; class Gammaproteobacteria; order Pseudomonadales; family Pseudomonadaceae; genus Pseudomonas; species Pseudomonas sp. FIP_A4. The sequence goes on from NZ_JAYDXP010000130.1 coordinate 49,437, forward strand.
GGCAGTTCGGCAATGTTCTCCAGCAAGCTCGCATCTTCGACAACAACGCGGCACTCGCCCAGCTTCAAACCGATCAGCGCCTCGGCCGAGCTGGGATAAGGGCGCGCAATGGCGCCATAACGCGCCGCAACAGTCACCATCTGCGGATTGTCAGCCGCGATGCAGAACGACTCCCCGTGCAGCTGCGCCCACTCGCGCGGCCCATCGGAGGTGGCACCGAGCGCAGCGATTTCCGTCCGGTAAAAGAGCGAACCATTCCCAGTCGTGCCGACGCGGAAATCATCGACGGCAGACTGCAACGAGTCCCCCAGCGCTGCAGCGATTGCATTGTTGAGACTGCCCTGGGCATCGCTCGACAGTGCACGATAGGTTTCGCCCGGAGCCGCCGACTGCGGCTCGCCCAGCGCCAGACCTGGCAGGCACAGAGCCCCGAGCAAGGCGATGCGCAGGAACGCAGCCACAGGCAGTCTCCTCAGACGTACTGGTAGCGCAGCATGCGCTGCTTGAACTTCTCCAGCACCACCTGATCGATCAACGTCGCCAGGATGGCGATTACCAGGATGTTCATCATCACCCCGACCATGTCGGCGATTTCGCCGGAATAGGCCAGCGAGCGGCCGAGGCCCTGGCCAAAGCCGATCAGCATCTCGGCGGAGATCAGCGCACGCCAGGCGTTGCCGAACGCCAGCTGAGCACCGGTGATCAGCTCCGGCATCACCGCCGGCAGGTAGACGCGACGCAACAGCTGCCAGCGCGAGGCTCCCATTACGCGCGCCGCCGCCACATGCACAGGCTGCACGCTCTCGGTGGCATTCATCACCGACAGCGCCATGGGGAAGAATGCCGCCAAGGCCACCACCACGATGATCGGCAGATTGCCGAAACCCATGACGATGAGAAACAACGGCACCCAGGCAATCGACGGGATCGACTGTAGGATAACGATGGCCGAACGCAGAATCTCTCGGAAGAAGAACAGCACTCCGCCCACCAGACCGAAGCCGATGCCGAACAACAGCGCGAAACTGTAGCCGCTGCCAAGGCGACTCATGCTGCCGTAGAGTCCCTCACGGAACTCTGGCTCCTGCACCGCGCTGACCATTCGCTCAAATACGGTGGGTATTCCCGGCATCAGGAATGCCGGCAGACTCCAGGCGGCGGCCTGCCAGATCAGCAAAATGAACAGAATTGCCAACACCACGGCGAGGTATTTCTTCGCTCCAGTCAAACGACGTCCCTGGCTCATGCGTGCTCGACCTCCGTCTTGATACCCAGCAACCGCAGAATCTCCCGGCGCTCGGCAGCGAATTCGGAAAGATCGTGACTCTTCTCGCAATGGGTGAAGTTGAAGGTTTTCAGCACACGGGCCGGGCGCGCACTGAACACCAGCACGTGATCGGCCAGATAAAGCGCCTCATCGACATCGTGGGTCACCAGCAGGACGGTCGGCTGATGCTCCTCGATCAGCTCGCGCAACACATCCTGCAGGGCCATGCGCGTCAGCGCGTCGAGCGCACCGAATGGTTCGTCCAGCAGCAGCACCTCGGGTTTGGCGATGAATGCCCGTGCCAAGGCCGTACGCTGGCGCATTCCTCCCGAAACTTGGTGGGGATAGTAGTGCTCGAAGCCTTCGAGATTGACGCGCGCCAGCCAGGCTGCTGCCTGTTCGAACGCACTGCCTTTGGCGACACCCTGCAGCTCCAGCGCCATTGCCACGTTCGCCTGCAGGCTGAGCCACGGATACAGCGCATGCTCCTGAAAAACCAGGGTGCGTTGCGGGCTCGGCCCGGAAATCGGTTGACCATCAGCCAGCACCCTTCCCGCACTGGCTTTTTCCAGCCCGGCCACCAGATGCAGCAAGGTCGACTTGCCACAGCCGGACGGACCGACCAGAGCCACCAACTCACCCTGAGCGAACTCGCCGCTGAAGCCCTTGATGACTTCCAGCTGACCAAAGCGTTTGTCTACTTCTTCAAACCTGAGCTGCATAAACACTCTTGAACAGAAAGTGGCCCATCGAATCGGGCCAGAACGAACGGGACCTGCCGCGTGGCGGGCAGGCCCCTGCATAGATCATCGCGAATCAGAGCTGGCGGGCAGCCTGCCAAGACAGATCAAGGATCGCGCGGGTATCGAATGCCTTGCCATCGCGGGTCTTCAGCGAGCCTTGTTCCTGCAGGATATCGGCGAGCTCCTGAATGCGTGCCAGATCCTGATCGTCGAGCTTGGCGCTGAACGTCTGGGTCGCTATGGCCTCCTCGATTACAGTCTCGCGAGGCAGTTCGCCACGTTTGAGGGTTTTGAGCGTCGGTTCGGCGATGAAGTAGTCGGCGATCAACTTGGCTGCCTCAGCCGGTTGCTGCTCGAGCAGGCTGATGGCGTCGCGCTGGGCATCGAGAGACTTCCACACTGCATCCTTGCGCTTGGCCAGCGTGTCACCGGAGGTGATCACCACCATGCAGGGGAAAGGCCAGACCTCGCCAATCTCGTAGACCTGCTTGACCGGCGCGACCAGTTGCGCGATGCGGTCATAGGGCTCGAACAGAAAGGCTGCGTCGACCCGCCCGGAAACCAGCGATTGCACCGCGACCGCGGGGCTGACGCCCATGATGTTGACGTCACTCGGCTTGAGACCGGCGGCCTTCAGCGTCACACCGCGCAGCACGGCATCGGCGGTACTGCCTTCACGCTGGGACGCCAGGCTATGCCCCTTGAGACCGGCAACATCGGCTATGCCGGTCTGCTCGCGGACCAGAATCGAGTGATAGCCCTGTTGAGCGCCGCCAACCACTTTCAGGTCCGCGCCCTTCGAAGCCCAGGCCACAGCGTTGGTGAAGCCCAGCACGCCGGTATCCAGCTGGCCGCCGACAATTGCCTTGATCAGATCGGTGCCGGAACTGAACTCGATCAGCTCGACATCAAGACCATGCTTGGCATACAGGCCGGCCTCATGCGCCACCATTGCCTGCGCATCGTCCATTACCCGGATATAACCGACCTTGAATTTTTCCTGTGCTTGAGCGAATGCGCTCACGAGCAAAAGTGCCGAGAACAGCCAATGCTTTGCTTTCATTTACGACCTCGATTCGAGCTGCACGCAAAGGAATGCCATATAACCAAAAGCAAGCAAGTTATTCTTTTTGGTTATCTAGCGGGTTTGGCTTAGAACTTTACAGGAATCAGAGCTGGGGCGGCACTGGCAAAGCGCTATAAGGTTAAAGCGCTGCGGCATACCGAGCGCGAAGATTTCACAGATTGATTGGTTTACGTCCGGCCAGCGCGTGGGCCAGCGTACCGCCATCGACCAGATCCAGTTCACCGCCCAGCGGCACGCCATGGGCGATGCGACTGATGGTCAAGCCTTTGGGCACCAGCATCTGAGCGATGTAGTGCGCCGTGGCCTCGCCTTCTACCGTCGGATTGGTCGCCAGAATCACTTCAGCGAACGCACCATCGGCCACCCGTGTGAGCAGCTCGGGTATGCCGATGGCCTCGGGGCCGAGACCATCGAGCGGCGAGAGATGCCCTTTGAGGACGAAATAGCGCCCGCGAAACCCTGTCTGCTCGACCGCGAACACATCCACCGGGCTTTGCACCACGCACAACAGCGCATCGTCGCGTCGCGGATCGGCGCATTGCGGGCAGAGATCATCCTCGCTCAGCGTGCGGCATTGGCGACAGTAACCGACGCCTTCCATCGCCCGGGTCAACGCCTGCGCCAGACGCAAACCGCCGCTGCGATCACGCTCGAGCAACTGCAGGGCCATGCGTTGCGCGGTCTTCTGTCCGACGCCGGGCAGAATCCGCAACGCATCGATGAGTTGGCGAATCAGGGGGCTGAAACTCATGGGAATCTCGAGGAAAACGGAACAACGGGTTGCCCGTGACGGCCTTCGCCTGGAAAGCCGGCCACGTGCAGTTGAAGGCAGTGTTAGAAGGGCATTTTGAATCCGGGTGGCAGCTGCATGCCGGCAGTCATACCGGCCATCTTTTCCTGACTGTTCTGCTCGATCTTGCGCACGGCGTCATTGACCGCGGCGGCGATCAGATCCTCGAGGATTTCCTTGTCTTCCTGCATCAGGCTGTCGTCCAGGCTGACACGCTTAACGTCATGACGGCCGTTCATCACCACGCTGACCAGGCCCGCACCGGACTGGCCGGTGACTTCAGCATTCGCCAGCTCTTCCTGCATTTTCTGCATCTTTTCCTGCATCTGCTGCGCCTGCTTCATCAGGCCGGCCATGCCACCTTTCATCATGGGAATCACCTCAAATGGGGGTCAGGTTTCGGTGTGTTCTACAGGTTCGATCGTGCCGTCTCGAATCACGGCAGAGAATTGCTGCATCAATTGCTGCACCATCGGATCGGCCTGGATCGATCGCTCCGCCGCGCGCTGACGCTCTTCGCGACGGCGCGCCGCGGCCTGCGCCGGCGTTTCCTGCTGCGGTTTCTCCAGCTTGATCTCCAGCTGCAGCTTGCGCCCGTGGTACTGATCCAGCGCGTCGTTCAGGCGCCGCTGCTGAGTGGCGTTGAACAGTGCGCTCTGCGCCGGATCCAGATGCATCAACCAGCGGTCGCCGTCCACCTCGATCAGCGTGCAGTTGGCGGCAATGCTGCCGGTCAGGCCGGACAGGCCGAGCTTGAGATACAGCTCCAGCCAATCAGCAGCCAGCCCGGTTGCCGGTTCGGCCGCCGGCAACGGTTCGCTGGCAACGGCGGCGTGAGTCTCGACCAGATCGTCCAGATAGGCTTCGACCTGGTTTTCAACTTCGTAATAGTCCTCGTCGCTCAATGGTGGCTCGTCATCGTCCGTATCCTCCACCGGAGCCAATGGTGCCGGCTGCTCAGCCGCGATGACGAGTGACGGTACTGGTTCGACGGCGGCCACCTCAGGCGTCGCCTGCGCAGTACTTGGCGATTCGTCCCAAGGCACGTCGATGACCGGTGGTGCAGCGGGTTCGTTCGCGGGCAACGCCGGTGTCTGAACGGTGGATTTCTCCTCGACCGGCGGGACGACCTCGGTCACGGTTGCAACGCTCGGCGGCACCGTGACAGGCGGAACAGCCACCGCAGGCACGGAAGCAGGCGCGGTGGCCGCTGCGGCCACCGGAGCCCTGTCGGAATCAGCCGTGGCCGGGCTGACTCCCAGGTGCTTTAGCGGTGTTCGCGGCGCGTCTTCGCTCTCGGCGGGACGGAACGCCAGCATGCGCAGCAGCACCATCTCGAAGCCACTGCGCGGATCGGGCGCCAACGGCAGGTCGCGCCGGCCGATCAACCCCATCTGGTAATAGAACTGCACATCCTCGGCGGGCAACGCCTGAGCCAGCGCGAGGACGCGATCGCGGTCACCCTGGCCGTTATCGATCGCTTCCGGCAGCGCCTGGGCAATGGCCACGCGGTGCAGCACATTGAGCATTTCTGCCAGCACGCCGGCCCAGTCCGGGCCTTGCTCGGCCAGCTGGCGCACGGCTTCGAGCAGTGCGCGCGCGTCACCTTCGAGCAACGCCTGCAATACACCGTAGACCTGCCCATGATCGAGCGTGCCGAGCATCGCGCGCACATCGGCGGCGAGCACCCGCCCCTCGCCAAAGGCGATCGCCTGGTCGGTCAGGCTCATCGCATCGCGCATCGAGCCATCTGCCGCCCGGCCGAGCAGCCACAGGGCGTCTTCCTCGAACGGTACGTTCTCCGCACCAAGCACGTGAGCCAGATGCTCGACCACCCGCTCCGGCGGCATGTTCTTCAGCGAGAACTGCAGGCAACGCGAAAGGATGGTAACGGGCAGCTTCTGCGGGTCTGTGGTCGCCAGCAGGAACTTGACGTGCGGCGGCGGTTCTTCGAGCGTCTTGAGCAGCGCATTGAACGAATGCGACGAAAGCATGTGCACTTCGTCGATCAGGTAGACCTTGTAGCGGCCACGGCTCGGCGCGTACTGCACGTTGTCCAGCAGTTCGCGGGTGTCCTCGACCTTGGTGCGGCTCGCGGCATCGACTTCGATCAGGTCGACGAAGCGCCCCTCGTCGATCTCGCGACACACCGAGCACTCGCCGCAGGGGGTCGAGCTGACGCCGGTTTCGCAGTTCAGACACTTGGCGATGATCCGCGCGATGGTGGTCTTGCCCACGCCGCGGGTGCCAGTGAACAGATAGGCGTGGTGCAGGCGCTGATTATCCAGCGCGTTGATCAGGGCCTTGAGCACGTGCGTCTGCCCGACCATTTCGCGGAACGAGCGCGGACGCCATTTGCGGGCTAGAACCTGATAACTCATAACACCATCGTGGGCTAAGCGGAGGACGGGTAATGCTAGCGGAGCAGGCCGCAAATTGCATCCGACCAATCGGCCTAGCCCAGCAGCGCACCCAGCCCGCGCACGACACGGGTCAGTTCGTCGTTGTCGCCATGTATGTGCACCCGCACGCCGTCGATTTCGCGCCGTGGCGGGTAGGCCTTGCGCAGCTGGTCGAAGGCAACACGGCGCTGCGCCTCGTCACCGCGCAGGCTGCGACGGAACGCGGCATCGTCGCTACGCGGGTCGTAGACCGCGCGGCACAGCGTAGCCAACAGGGCACGTGGATCGGCAGAGCCATCGAAGCTCAGCGCCTGCAGCGCCGGCGCCGGCATCAACTCGTCCAGCGTCACTGTCGGCGCCAGCCCTTGGGCAGCACAGAATGCCTGATACACCTGCGCGGTACCGCGCAGCTTGCCGTCCAGGCTGTAGCCGGCGATATGCGGCGTGGCCAGCTGGCACAATTCGGCCAGGGCGACGTCGACCTGCGGCTCGCCTTCCCAGACATCCAGTACCACCTGCAGATCCGGTCGACGTAGCAGCAGTTCGCGCAGCGCGGCATTGTCCACCACCGCACCGCGGCTGGCGTTGATCAGCCAGCTGCCAGGACGCAGTTGCGCCAGTCGGGAAGCGTCGAACAGATGGAAGGTCGGGTGTGCACCCTGCAATTCCAGTGGCGTATGCAGGCTGATCACATCGCACTCGGCGATGACTTCCTCCAGCGTGACGAAGTCCCCCGCCTCGCGCGCCTGACGCGGCGGATCGCAGACCCGCACATCCCAGCCCAGGCCGCGTAACACCTCCACCAGCCGCCCGCCCACTTCGCCCGCGCCGACTATGCCATAGCGACGTGCCGTCAATTCCTCGCCCTGCCGTTCGGCCAGGGTCAGCAGGCTGCCTAGCACGTAATCCACCACGCCGCGCGCATTGCAGCCGGGCGCACTGGCCCAGGTGATGCCAGCTTCGAGGAAATAGTCGAGGTCCAGATGATCGGTGCCGATGGTGCAGGTGCCGACGAAACGTACCGGTGTGCCGGCAAGCAGTTCGCGATCGACGCGGGTCACCGAGCGCACCAGCAGCACGTCGGTCTGCTCCAGCGCCGCCCGGTTGATCGAGCGGCCGGCCATGCGGCGGATGCTGCCGAAGCCGGCGAAGAAGGCATCGACCAAAGGAATGTTTTCGTCGGCGAGGATACGCATGGCAGGCTCCGTTTCAGATGCGGCCCATTCTAGACGCCTCGCCGCCATTTTTCCGCCTTTCGGCCGGCTGTCGTGCGGCGTAGACTACCGCGCTCTTTGTATACAACCGGAACGATGCAATGCCTTCTGAGTCGAGAGCCGGCCGGGTGCGGACCGAGCTGCGTACCCTCTTCGCCCTCGCCCTGCCGATGATGATCGCTCAGCTGGCCAATACGGCGATGGGCTTCGTCGATACGGTGATGGCGGGCCGGGTCAGTACGCACGATCTGGCGGCGGTGGCCCTGGGCAACTCCATCTGGGTTCCGGTTTTTCTGTTCCTGACCGGCGTGATCCTGGCCACGACGCCGAACGTGGCGCAGCGTTTCGGTGCCGGCCGCCACGGCGATATCGGTCCGCTGGTGCGTCAAGCGCTGTGGATGGGCGGCGGCCTCGGCAGCCTGTGCGCCGTCCTGATGTGGAACGCCGAGCCGATGCTGCACTGGATGAACGTCGAGGCAGCGCTGATCGACCTCAGCATGGGCTATCTACGCGCTGTCGCCTGCGGCTTTCCGGCGATCGGGCTGTATCAAGTGCTGCGTTGCTACAGCGACGGTCTCGGCCACTCGCGCCCGAGCATGGTGGTCGGCGTTCTCGGCCTGCTGCTGAATATCCCGCTCAACTACATCTTCATCTACGGCAAGCTCGGCGCGCCAGCACTCGGCGGTGTTGGCTGCGGTGTCGCGACGTCGCTGGTCATGCTGTTCATGCTGCTGGCCATGCTGTTCTGGGTGCGCCGCGCCGCGCCGTATCGACCGAGTCAGCTGTTCGCCCACTTCGAATGGCCGCACTGGCCGGTGCTCAGCCCTCTGCTGGCGGTCGGTCTGCCGATCGGCATCGCGGTGTTTGCCGAAGCCAGCATCTTCTCGGTTATTGCCCTGCTGATCGGCGCATTGGGCGCGACGGTGGTGGCCGGACACCAGATAGCGCTGAACTTCACCTCGCTGATCTTCATGATCCCGCTGTCGCTGGGCATGGCAGTCACCGTGCGGGTGGGACAGGCGCTGGGCCGTAGCGCGCCGCGCGATGCGCGTTTCGCCGCCGGCGTCGGGGTGGGCACGGGGCTGGTGTATGCCTGTTTTTCCGCCACCGCGATGCTGCTGTTCGCCGTGCCGATCGCCCGCATCTACACGCCCGACCCCGCGGTGATTGCCGTGGCGTCCGGGCTGTTCTTCTATGCGGCGCTGTTCCAGTTCTCCGATGTCGTACAGGTCACCGCTGCCGGCGCCCTGCGCGGTTACCAGGACACGCGCATGACCATGATCTTCACCCTCTTCGCCTACTGGGGTATCGGCCTGCCGATCGGCTACGTGCTCGGCCTGACCAACCACTTCGGCCCGGCATCCGGCCCCGGCGGGCTATGGCAGGGGCTGATCGCCGGACTGAGCTGTGCAGCGGTGCTGCTCAGCATCCGCCTGGCGCGCAGCGCACGGCGCGCGATTCGTCAGCAGGCTCGCCCGGCTCAGGCTTGAGTCCATCGACGCGAATCCTCGGAAACGCTCTGCATCAGCGGACGGGGCGATGACACTGGTCAGCATGACTTGACCGCTGAACCGGGCAACTGAATACTGTATTCATATACAGTATTTCTGGATTACCTCGCATGACATCCGTGGTTGCCCTCGATCGCCTGCTCGATGCACGCCGTGTCTGGCGTGGGCAGGCCATCGTCGCCCCAGCCGCCAGCCAGCCGACCGGACATGCCGCGCTGGATGCTGCCCTTCCGGGTGGTGGCTGGCCGGAGGCGGCGCTGAGCGAGATTCTCCTCGCCGCGCCCGGCACCGGCGAGCTGCACCTGCTGTGGCCGACCCTTGCCCGGCTGACCATGACTGGCGAGCGGGTGGTGCTGGTCGGCCCGCCACATCTGCCCTACCCCCAGGCCTGGCTGGCCGCTGGCGTCGATCTGCGTCAGTTGAGCATCGTCCACGCGAGCGGGCGCGATGCGCTGTGGGCGACCGAACAATGCCTGCGCTCGGGCAGCTGTGGCGCCGTGGTGTGCTGGCCGAGGCAGGCGGAAGATCGCGCCCTGCGGCGCCTGCAAGTGGCCGCCGAAACCGGACAGACGCTGGCGTTCGCCTATCGTCCGCAGGCTGAAGCGCTGAACCCCTCGCCCGCCGCCCTGCGCCTGGCCATCGACGCTCACCCGGCGCAACTGCGCGTGCTCAAGTGCCGGGGCGGCCTGGCGCCGGCACGGCCGATCGCCGCCAGCGCCTGGCGGTGACACGGACATGCTCTGGGCCTGCATCCTGCTGCCGCAACTGGCGATGGACGGCGTGCTGCGTGAACGCAGCGACCCTGCCGCGCCGTTGGCCTTGCTCACCGGCCCGGCACAGCGGCGCGTGCTGCAGGCGGTCAATCCGTCGGCGCGCGAACTCGGCCTGAAACCCGGCCAGACGCTGGCTGCCGCTCAGGCACTGACCCGCAATTTCACCAGCGCCGACTACGATCTGGCGGCCATCGAGCGCTGGCAGCGCTTCCTGGCCGCCTGGGCCTATGGCTTCAGCGCTCAGGTCAGCCTGCATTACCCGCGCTGCCTGCTGCTGGAAGTGCAGTCCAGCCTCGGCCTGTTCGGCCCCTGGCCACGCTTCGAGGCGCGCCTGCGCCAGGAACTGAACGCCCTGGGCTTTCGCCAGCGCATCACCGTCGCCCCCAACCCGGCAGCGGCACGGGTACTCGCCAATGCCCACGATGGTCTGGCGGTGAGCGATGACACAACGCTGCGCGAGGCGCTCGGGCGTTTGCCGGTGGAGCGCCTTGGCCTGTCGCGCGAAGTGGCCACGGCCTTCGCGCGCATGGGGTTGCGCAGCCTTTCGCAACTGCTCGCCCTGCCTCGCGACAGCGTGGCCCGGCGCTTCCCGGCCGAGGTGCTGCTGCAGCTCGACACCCTGCTCGGGCAGCGGCCACTGGCGCTGGAGTTCTACCGCCCGCCGGATGTTTTCGACGCGCGCATCGAATTGAACTTCGAGGTCGAGTCGCACCAGGCGCTGCTGTTCCCGCTGCGCCGGCTCACCGCCGATCTGGCCGCCTACCTCGCCGGGCGCGACAGCGGCGTGCAGCGCTTCGTCCTGCAACTGGAACATCGCGACCTGGCCGACAGCCAGGTCGTCGTCGGCCTGCTGGCTGCCGAGCGCGAGGCCGGCATGCTGTTCGAGCTGACCCGCGGCCGCCTGGAACAGCTGCAACTGCCGGCACCGGTGCTGGCAGTGCGATTGCTGGCGCGCGAGCTACCGGCCTTCACCCCGCAGCACCGCCAGCTGTTCGATGAAAGAGCGCAGCAAACGCTGCCCTGGGAACAGCTGCGCGAACGCCTGCGCGCGCGTCTCGGCGACCATGCTGTGCAGGGCCTCGGCGCCTGCGCCGATCATCGCCCCGAACATGCATGGCAGACGCAGGCACAGGCGCCACGTACAGCCCTGCCGGCAAGCGGCCCGCGCCCCGGCTGGTTGCTGACCGCACCGCAGCCGCTGCGCGAAAGCTCGCTGCGCATCCTCGCCGGCCCGGAACGTATCGAGTCCGGCTGGTGGGACGGCGAGGATATACGGCGCGACTACTACCTCATCGAAACACGCGCCGGCCAGCGCGGCTGGGCCTTCCGCCCGCTCGGCAGCGACGGCCCGCTGCTGCTGCACGGCTGGTTCGCATGAGTGGTTACGCCGAACTGCACTGCCTGTCCAACTTCAGCTTCCAGCGCGGCGCTTCCAGCGCCCAGGAGCTGTTCGAGCGGGCAGCGCGACTGGGCTACCGCGCCCTGGCGATCACCGACGAATGCACACTGGCAGGTATCGTCCGCGCCTGGCAGGCAGCCAAGGACAGTGGCGTACCACTCATCGTCGGCAGTGAGGTGCGTATCGAAAACGGCCCCCGGCTGATCCTGCTGGTTGAAAACCTAACCGGCTATCAGGCGCTTTGCCGCTTGATCACCCTGGCTCGCCGCCGTTGCGAGAAGGGTCGCTATCGCCTTTTGTTCGACGATTTCGTCGAGTCCCCGGACGGGCTGCTGGCAATCTGGCTGCCGGATGATGACGACGACCACCTGCCCAGGCTGCGCCGCTTGTTCCCGCAGCGACTGTGGCTGGCCGTCGAACTGCATCGCGGCGCGGATGACGCCGCGCAACTGCAGTACCTGCTTGAGCGGGCGACGTCCTGCGGGCTACCGCCGGTGGCCTGCGGCGACGTGCACATGCACGCCCGCGGACGGCGTGCCCTGCAGGACTGCATGACCGCCATCCGCCACCACCTGCCGGTGGCCGAGGCCGGCGCCCACCTGTTCCCCAACGGCGAGCGCCATCTGCGGCGCCACGAGGAGCTGGCCGAGCTGTATCCACCGGCCCTGCTCGCCGAAACCCTGCGCATCGCCGCGCGCTGCACCTTCGATCTCGGCCAGTTGCGCTATCACTACCCGCGCGAACTGGTTCCGCACGGGCATGACGCCACCTCCTGGTTGCGCGAGCTGGTCGAGCGCGGCGCCCGCTGGCGCTGGCCGGACGGGGTGCCCGAACAAGCCCGCAGGCTGCTCGAACATGAGCTGAAGCTGATCGCCGAACTGGCGTACGAGAGCTACTTCCTCACCGTGCACGACATCGTGAACTGGGCACGCGAGCGGCAGATTCTCTGCCAAGGGCGTGGTTCGGCGGCCAACTCCACGGTGTGTTTCGCCCTCGGCATCACCGAACTCGACCCCACCCTGCCGGGACGCCGTCTGCTGTTCGAGCGTTTTCTCTCGCGCGAGCGCAAGGAGCCGCCGGATATCGACGTGGACTTCGAGCACGAGCGCCGCGAGGAAGTCATCCAGTACGTCTTCAGCCGCTATGGCCGCCACCGCGCCGCGCTCACCGCCGTGGTCAGCACCTATCACAGCGCCGGCGCGCTGCGCGACGTGGCCAAGGCGCTCGGCCTGCCACCGGATCAGGTGAATGCGCTGACCGATTGCTGCGGGCGCTGGAGCGACCGGGTGCCCTCGGCCGAACGGCTGGCCGAGGCTGGCTTCGATGCGAACAACCCTTTGCTGCGCCGGGTGCTGGCATTGACCGGCGAGCTGATCGGCTTCCCCCGCCACCTGTCGCAGCATCCTGGCGGCTTCGTGATCAGCGAACACCCGCTGCAGACCCTGGTGCCGGTGGAGAACGCCAGCATGGCCGAGCGCACGGTGATCCAGTGGGACAAAGACGACCTCGATCTGGTCGGACTGCTCAAGGTCGATGTGCTCGCCCTCGGCATGCTCAGTGCGCTGCGTCGCTGCTTCGCCCTGATCGAGCGTTATCGCGGCACACGCTGGACGCTGGCCAGCCTGCCGCAGGAGGATCCGGCAACCTACGCCATGATCAGCCGCGCCGACACCATCGGCGTGTTCCAGATCGAGTCGCGGGCGCAGATGGCCATGCTGCCGCGCCTGCGGCCGCGCAAGTTCTACGATCTGGTGATCCAGGTGGCCATCGTCCGCCCAGGGCCGATCCAGGGCGACATGGTTCATCCGTACCTGCGCCGGCGTAACGGCGAGGAGCCGGTGCTCTATCCCTCCGACGAACTCATGCCGGTATTCGAGCGCACCCTTGGCGTGCCGCTGTTCCAGGAGCAGGTGATGGAACTGGCCATCATCGCCGCCGACTACAGCCCCGGTGAGGCCGACGAACTGCGCCGCAGCATGGCCGCCTGGAAGCGCCACGGCGGCCTGGAACATCATCGCGAACGGCTGACCGCGCGGATGCTCGCCAAGCACTACGAGCCGGAATTCATCACGCGTATCTTCGAGCAGATCAAAGGCTTCGGCAGCTACGGCTTCCCCGAATCCCACGCCGCCAGCTTCGCCCTGCTTACCTACGCCAGCAGCTGGCTGAAATGCCACGAGCCGGCGGCGTTCGCCTGCGCGCTGATCAACAGCTGGCCGATGGGTTTCTACAGCCCCGATCAGGTATTGCAGGATGCCCGGCGCCACGGCATCGAAGTGCGACCGGTAGACGTATGCCACAGCGACTGGGATTGCAGCCTGGAGCCCGGCGCCAAGGCACAGCCAGCGATCCGCCTGGGCCTGCGGATGATTCGCGGCCTGCGTGAGGCGGATGCGCGGCGCATCGAGAGCGCTCGCCAGACACAAGCGTTCAGCGATGTCGATGACCTCAGCCGGCGCGCCGGACTGGACGCCCGCGCGCGCGAACGGCTGGCCGATGCTGGCGCCCTGCACGGCCTTGCCGGTCATCGTCATCACGCACGCTGGGCCGTTGCCGGGGTCGAACCGCAGCTGCCGCTGTTCGCCGAGCTGGCCGCAACGACGGAAGCGCCGGTGAACCTGCCGCTGCCCACGACTGGCGAGGACCTGCTGACCGACTACGCAACCCTCGGCACGACGCTTGGACCGCATCCGCTGACGCTGCTGCGCGACCAGCTGAGGGCACGGCGCTGCCGCAGCTCACGCGAGCTGGCCGATGCCGAGCCCGGTCGGCCGGTCAGCGTTGCCGGCCTGGTGATCGGCCGGCAGCGCCCGCAGACCGCCAGCGGCGTGGTGTTTGTCACCCTGGAAGATGAGTTCGGATTAATCAATGTGGTGGTCTGGCAGCATCTGGCCGAACGCCAGCGCCCGGTGCTACTGCAGTCGCAACTGCTGCAGGTCGACGGTCATCTGGAGTCCGCTCATGGTGTGCGCCACGTGATCGCCGGCCGACTGCGCGACCTCAGTGCACTGCTCGCGGGGCTGGATGTGCGCAGTCGAGACTTCCAGTGAACCGGCTCGAAAACGGAGTCCTCACGACGCGCCTGGCGGCTAGCGCTGGGTATTCGCGGCCGGCCTCCGTACAATGCGCGCCTCACGATAGACCCCGATGCGGCGCATGCAGCCCGCACTCGACGCTGCCCGCCGAAGCGATAACGCCGGCGCCGGGCCGCAATGGCACGCGAAACCTGCCCACAAGCCCCAACGTAACCCTTTGAAACCCGCGAGATAGAGCCTCTTGATTTCCACCGCTAACATCACCATGCAGTTCGGCGCCAAGCCGCTGTTCGAAAACGTTTCCGTCAAGTTCGGCGGCGGCAACCGCTACGGCCTGATCGGCGCCAACGGCTGCGGCAAGTCGACCTTCATGAAGATTCTCGGCGGCGAGCTGGAGCCGTCGGCCGGTCAGGTGATGCTCGAACCCAACGTGCGCCTAGGCAAGCTGCGCCAGGACCAGTTCGCCTACGAAGACTTCAGCGTGATCGACACCGTGATCATGGGCCACGAGGAGCTGTGGCAGATCAAGGCCGAGCGTGACCGCATCTATGCCCTGCCGGAAATGAGCGAGGATGACGGCATGGCCGTCGCCGAGCTGGAAGTACAGTTCGCCGAGTTCGACGGCTACACCGCTGAATCCCGCGCTGGCGAGCTGCTGCTCGGCCTGGGCATCCCGCTCGATCAGCATTTCGGCCCGATGAGCGCCGTCGCACCGGGCTGGAAATTACGCGTACTGCTGGCCCAGGCGCTGTTCTCCGACCCGGAAGTGCTGCTGCTGGACGAACCGACCAACCACCTGGACATCAACACCATCCGCTGGCTGGAGTCGGTGCTCACGGCGCGCAACAGCACCATGATCATCATTTCCCACGACCGCCACTTCCTGAACTCGGTCTGCACCCACATGGCCGACCTGGATTACGGTGAGCTGCGCCTGTTCCCCGGCAACTACGACGAATACATGACCGCCGCGACCCAGGCCCGCGAGCGTCTGCTGTCGGACAACGCCAAGAAGAAGGCGCAGATCGCCGAACTGCAGACCTTCGTCAGCCGCTTCTCGGCCAACGCCTCCAAGGCCAAACAGGCCACCAGCCGCGCCAAGCTGATCGACAAGATCCAGCTGGAAGAGGTCAAGCCGTCCAGCCGGGTCAGCCCGTTCATCCGCTTCGAGCAGTACAAGAAACTGCATCGCCAGGCGGTCACGCTGGAACGCCTCAGCCAGGGTTACGACGGCACTGCGCTGTTCAAGAACCTGAACCTGCAGATCGAAGCCGGTGAGCGCGTAGCCATCATCGGCCCCAACGGCATCGGCAAGACCACCCTGCTGCGTACGCTGGTCGGCGAGATGCCGCCGCTGTCCGGCGAAGTGAAATGGACCGAAAGCGCCGACGTCGGTTATTTCGCCCAGGACCATGCCGAGGACTTCGAGGACGACGTCACGCTGTTCGACTGGATGGGCCAGTGGACCCAGGGCGGCGAACAGCTGGTGCGTGGCACCCTTGGGCGCATGCTGTTTTCCAACGACGAGATCAAGAAGTCGGTAAAAGTGATTTCGGGGGGCGAACAGGGCCGCATGCTATTCGGCAAGCTGATCCTGAAGAAACCCAATGTGCTGGTGATGGACGAACCGACCAACCACCTGGACATGGAGTCGATCGAGGCGCTCAACCTGGCACTGGAGAACTATCCGGGCACGCTGATCTTCGTCAGCCATGACCGCGAGTTTGTCAGCTCGCTGGCCACGCGCATCATCGAGCTGTCGGAGAACGGCGTGACCGACTTCAGCGGCAGCTACGACGACTACCTGCGCAGCCAGGGCGTGCTGGTCTGATCGATCAACAAGCCCCATGAAAAAGCCCCGCGAACGCGGGGCTTTTTCGTTTCCAGGCTCAACGCCCTAGCCCACCGCCGTGCTCCAGTCGATCAGGCCGAACTGCCAGGTCGCCAGGATGACGATGCCAAACACGATGCGATACCAGGCAAACGCCGCATAGCTGTGGTTGCCGATGAACTTCAGCAACGCCCGCACCGCCAGCATCGCAAAGAGGAACGAGGTGACGAAGCCGATGGCGAACACCGGGAAGTCGCCGGGCTGGAACAGGTCGCGGTACTTGTAGCCCGAGTACACGGCCGCGCCCACCATCGTCGGCATCGCCAGGAAGAAGGAGAACTCCGTCGCGGCCTTGCGCGAGAGGCCGAACAGCAGGCCGCCGATGATCGTCGAACCGGAGCGCGACGTGCCCGGCACCAGCGCCAGGCACTGGGCGAAACCGACTTTGAGCGCGTGCGTCCAGCGCATGTCGTCGACTGTTTCGGCTTCGATGCGATGGTCGCGGTTCTCCGCCCAGAGCATGACGATGCCGCCGATCACCAGTGCGGTGGCGACCGTGATCGGGTTGAACAGGTAATGATGGATCAGGTCGGCGAACAACACGCCGAGCACCACTGCCGGCATGAAGGCGATCAGCAGATTCAGGGTGAACTTCTGCGCCTCACGCTCCTTCGGCAGGCCCACCACCACGCCGATGATCTTGCGGCGGTACTCCCAGACCACCGCCAGGATGGCGCCCAGCTGAATAATGATGTTGAAGGCCAGCGCGCGTTCGCCGCCAAAGCCGATCAGATCCGCGACGATGATCTGGTGCCCGGTACTGGATACCGGCAGAAACTCCGTCAGGCCCTCAACCACTCCCAGAATCAATGCCTGTACGGCAATCCAAAGATCCATCTATTCCCCATCAGCGATGCAGACCATCGCACTTGAAAATACAACAAAGGTATATGCCAGCACTGCGTCTGGCCGCTGTTCTGACTCGTCGCGGCCAAGTAAATTCCGCCGCATCTCAGGAGGGGGCTCATTTTTAGCCACGTGCGGCCGAAAAGCTATCAGGGAGAGGCCGGACAGGCAGAAGGGCGACGATCACTCATCTGTCCGGCACATTGCACCGATGCTGGTGCGCATAACGATAAAAGGCTCATCAGGAGTTCTACGAAAATGAATCTGCTGCGAAAGTTTCCCATCAGCAAGCGTCTGTGGCTGATTCCGGTGGTCGCCATCCTCATGCTGTTCATCCTCGGCATGCTGATGATCCAGCAGGTGCGTAGCGATCTGTACAAGGGCAAGCAGGAGATGACCCGACATGTGGTCGAGACTGCTGCCGGCATCTTCGATCACTACCGCCAGCTCGAAACCAGCGGCACCATGTCCACCGCCGAGGCGCAGCAGGCGGCCATTAAGCAGATCCGCGCGTTGCGCTACGACGGCCAGGATTATTTCTGGATCAACGATCTCGGCCCGGTCATGATCATGCACCCGATGCAGCCCAAGCTCGAAGGCCAGAACCTGTCCCAGGTAAAGGACCCGACCGGCAAGGCACTGTTCAACGAAATGGTCGCCGTGGCCCGCCGTGACGGCGCCGGTGCCGTGGACTACATGTGGGCCAAGCCGGGCGAAGCCGACCCGGTACCGAAGATTTCCTACGTTCAGCTGTTCCAGCCCTGGGGCTGGATCATCGGCTCGGGCATCTACGTCGATGACGTCGAAGCCGAGTTCAAGAACTATCTGGTGCGTTTCTCCATCATCGGCCTGTTCATCGCCGCAATCATGGCTGTACTGGTGGCGATTTTGATCCGCAGCATCACTCGCCCGCTGCGCAACTCGATGTCGGCGATGGCCAACATCGCCAGCGGTGAGGCTGATCTGACGCGCGATCTGGATGTTTCCGGCAACGACGAGCTGACCACCCTGGGTCGCGATTTCAACCGCTTCACCGGCAAGCTGCGCAGCGTGATCAGCCAGCTGCTGGAGACGGCGCAGTCGCTGGGACAATCGTCCCAGACGCTCGGCAGCGTCTCCGGGGATGCCTTCCAGCAAAGCCAGCAGCAACTGCAGCAGATGGAACTGGTGGCCACCGCCATCAACGAAGTCACGTACGCCGTGCAGGAAGTCGCGAAGAACGCCGAGCATGCCGCCAGCGAAGTTGGCGACGCGGAGAACCAGGCCGGCCAGGGCCAGTTGAACATCGAGGCCAGCCTGCAGCAGATCGACCAACTGTCGGCGACCATCAGCCAGGCCGTGGGCGTCATCCAGTCGTTGGCCGATGAAACCACCAAGATCGGCAGCGTGCTCGAAGTGATCGGTTCCATCGCCGACCAAACCAACCTGCTCGCGCTCAACGCCGCCATCGAAGCCGCCCGCGCCGGCGAACAGGGCCGCGGATTCGCCGTAGTCGCCGACGAGGTACGCCTGCTGGCGCAGCGCACCCAGCAATCGACGGCGGAAATCCAGACCATGATCGAGCGTCTGCAGAAGAACTCCGGCGCAGCGGTGAACGTGATCATGGAGAGCAACCGGGCATCGCAGCTCACCGTCGAGCAGGCCAGCCAGGCCGGCGAGAGCCTCGGGCAGATCGCCCAGGCGCTGCGCAACCTGTCCGGCCTCAATGCCTCCATCGCCAGCGCGACGCTGCAGCAGTCGCATGTGGTCGAAGACATCAATCAGAACGTCACCCAGGCGGCCGGTCTGGCACAACAGAGCACCGACGCCGCCGAGCAGACCCGCGAGGCTGGCAAGCACCTCGGTGAACTGGCCGAGCGCCTGAACAGTCTGCTGCGCCAGTTCCGCGTCTGATCGACTGAGCGCCCCGGTTACATCGGGGCGCCGAGTCACACGGCAGGCATCGGCCTGCCGTTTTTTATTTGGCGGCAAGTTGTCGCAGCCCGACTGACCGCCGGTCGCCTGGGCAACGCCTGCACCTTACAGCAAATTCCTTTTAAATCATGCTCTTAGCACGCCTGATTAGTGCGCCAGAAACCAAACTCGCGCGTTATACCTTTGGCTAATTGCAAAAAAAGTCTCAACTCTCGGAATTCGAGTGTGACTCGCAAGTCCTCTGCGTACATCAACTGCATGTAAGGCCAACGCTGCAAGGCTCGAATGGCCCACCCATCGCACACAGAGAGACATGCCCAATGAACGCACCGCTCCGCATCAACGACGCCCTCCTCATCACCGATCGCGCATTCAAGCCCTTCCAGTGCGTAGCCTGGACCCTGCCGGAAGGTAACGGCGAAGTCAGCATCACCGTTGTCGACAGCGCCCTCGCCCGCCCGCTGGGCCGCTGCAAGATGTCCAGCAGCGTGTACACCGATCCGGTCAAGCTGGGCGAAGCGCTGGAGCAGTCCCGCGAGCAGATGTCCCGAGACGGCATCCACTTCTCGCCCTGGCACATGCCTGAATAAATTCGGCGCGTGTCTCCAGAAGGCCCGGCAGCTCTGCTCCGGGCCTTTTGCATTTCTGGACGCTGCGTTTGCTTCGCGTCGACCGACCCATTCACCTGTTTCACGGTCAGTACAGTTATCAACGAAACAGGAGACTCCCCATGAAAGGTGCTCACGCCTACGTCAACGATCAATGGCACAGCTGCGGTCTGGCCAGCCTGCCGCAAGGGCCGGGCGCTCACGAGATCACCCTGAAGTTCATCATCCCGCGCGATACCCAGTTCACCGGGTTGCTCGAGCATGTCTGCAAAATTGCCCTGCAGCACCTGCAGGAGGCCTACCCAGGACGCGACGTCACCCACGCGCCGATAGTCGGCGCCGTGGTCGGTGACGGCAGCGGCGACGGAATCCGGCTCGTTTATCACGTGGCGGCCGCCTGAACGCAACTTCGCAGAACGAGAACATCTGATGACGCCCTTCGACTGGCAACGCATCCTGCTCGATGACTTCCCGCTGCTGTTCATCGCCGAGGTGTCGATGCGCGCGCTGTTCGCCTTCGCCGCCGTGTTCGCCTTCCTCAAGATCAGCGGTCGGCGCGGCATCCGCCAGCTATCGGTGTTCGAACTGGTGATCATCCTGACGCTCGGTTCGGCTGCGGGAGATGTGTCCTTCTATGAAGACGTCCCGCTGCTGCCGATCATTGCCGTGTTCGTCACCCTGCTTGGGCTGTATCGCTTCACGGTATTGCTGATGACCCGCAGCCCGCGCTTCGGCAGCTGGCTTGAAGGCAAGCCGGTGACGATCATCCGCGATGGCCTCTACGAACTGCACAGCCTGAATCGCCATGACATCTCCGCCGACGAGTTCTTCATGGAGCTGCGTCAGCAGGGCGTGGAACACCTCGGTCAGGTCCGACTGGGCATTCTCGAAACCGACGGTGATGTCAGCCTGTTCTTCCATACGCCGGATCAGGTGCGTCCGGGTTTGTCGGTACTGCCGCCGGAGCATCGCCCGGAGTTCCGGCAGGCTCCGGCCAGCGACCTGTATGCGTGCAGCCACTGCGGTTTTCCACAGGTACTTGAAAGCCAGCAGGAGATGAACTGTCCGCGTTGCGGGCATCGCTGCTGGTGCAAGGCGCTGACCCACCCACGCCTGCACTGACACACGGTCCGAACCGCGCCGCTGGCCGGCGGTCAGTCTGATCAGGGCCGACATCACGCCGGCCTCCACCGAAAGGAGACGCAGACATGCTGGGTGATTACTCCGCTATCAACGACCACCTCGATACCGCACGCAAACACGCCGATCAGGCCGAAACCGAAGGCAAGCCGGCAATCTATCGAGAAGCCATCGACGAACTGGTGGCCGCGATCCGCCTGCTGATGCGCAACACCCCCGAACGCGACAAGTGACCCCACAAATCGATGCGCAACCCTGCCGAGGGTCCGAAGTTGCCGCCGCAGGCAACTGGCATCCGCCCGGTTCCCGAGGACGAATCGGGCGACACGGGCACACCGCTCTGCCCTGCGCTGCCGGCAGAGCTGAACTACGTCGACGACAGCCAGCCGGGCATCCGACGCAGGCGTTTGCGCGGCAAGTTCGCCTATTACACCGCGCAGGGCGAACGCATCACCGATGAGGCTCAGGTTCGCCGCATCAACAGCCTCGCCATTCCACCCGCCTATCGCGACGTCTGGATCTGCGCCGATCCGCAAGGTCACCTGCAGGCCACCGGACGCGATGCGCGCGGACGCAAGCAGTATCGTTACCATCCGCGCTGGCGCGAGATACGCGACAGCAACAAGTACGAGCGCATGCTGGCATTCGGCGAAACGCTGCCAACGTTGCGCAAATGTCTGGAACAAGACCTGGCTCGCAGCGGTATGCCACGCGAAAAAGTCATGGCACTGGTGGTGACGCTGCTCGAATCCACGCTGATTCGCATCGGCAATCCGCGCTACGCCCGCGACAATCGCTCCTACGGCCTCACCACGCTGCGCACCCGCCACGTCGACATACGCGGCACGGCGATCCGCTTCCAGTTTCGCGGCAAGAGCGGCGTCGAACACCAGGTGACCCTGCGTGATCGACGGCTGGCGCGCCTGCTGCGGCGCTGCCTGGAGTTGCCGGGACAACAGCTGTTCCAGTACCTGGACGATAATGGCCAGCGCCGCGCAGTCGGCTCCGGTGACATCAACCAGTACCTGCGCGATCTCACCGGGCGTGATTTCACCGCCAAGGACTACCGCACCTGGGCCGGCAGCGCGCTGGCGCTGGAGCACCTACGCACCCGGCAATGGCAGACCCAAAGCGAGGCGCGCCAGCAACTGGTCGAGACGGTGAAACAGGTCGCCAGCCAGCTGGGCAACACGCCGACGGTATGCCGCCAGTGCTATATCCACCCGGCGATTCTGCAGGCATTCACCGAAGGCGAGCTGGCGGACCTCAAGCGCGCACGTCAACGCAAGTGGTTGAGCCGTCAGGAGGTGGCCTTGCTGACGTTTCTGCGCAGTCGTGCCGACGCGCAATAGCCGGACCGCCCGTCACTGGTCGCGTGCGGCGTGCCCATGCAGCGTGACGCAGTTGCGGCCGGCGGACTTGGAGGCGTAGAGCGCGCTGTCCGCCCATTCGATCAGCTGCGCATGTCCCGTGCTGGGCTGGCTGAGATCGGCGATGCCCAGGCTGATGGTGAAACGGATCGGCCGACCATCGTGCTGCACTTCGTGCGCCTCGACGACCCGACGCAGGCGCTCCGCGAAAGTGAATGCGCCCTGCTTGTCGGTATCGCGCAACAGCACCACGAACTCCTCGCCGCCGTAGCGACCCGCCACGTCGCAGTCGCGCATGGTTTCGCGAATCAGCTCGGCGACCTGCTGGATGACAGCATCGCCGGCCTGATGGCCGTAGGTGTCGTTGATCGACTTGAAGTGATCGATATCGAACATGACCAGCGCGGACTGGCTCTCGTGGCGGCGGTGGCGCGCATAGTCCTGGCGCAGGATTTCCTCCCAGTGACCACGGTTGTACAAGCCGGTCAGGCGGTCGGTACTGGACAGCCGCTGGAGCTCGCGATTGGCCGCCTGCAGCTGGCGACGGTTCACCGCGACGTCGGTCACGTCATAGATGATCAGACAGACCTGCTCAATGGCGCCGCTGGTGCCCCGCAGCGGCAGCAGCGTGGTGTTCTGATACATGAAGTCTTCCAGCCCGGTGATCGGCTGGTAATTCTTGAAGCGCAGCAGGTAGGGTCGCTGCTCCCAGATGGTGAACGACGGCGTGCCGAGGGTCATCACGCTCTCGACCTTGCGCCGGAACCACTCCTCGTCCAGCTCGGGAAACAGTGTGAAGAACGATTGCCGGCGCGCCGCCTCGGGCAGCACGCCGGAGCGGTTCTCCATGAAGGTGTTCCAGACCTCGATGCAGTAGTCTCGATCGAGTACCACGACCCCGACGTCGATGCTCTGGACAACTGCCAGCAGCCAGTGGAATTCGCTGGGTTGGGACATGATCAGTTCATCAGGTAGGCAAGTTTGCGGGACAGCAGGTCGAGCGAATCCTCGGTGAACAGCAGCAGCAGGTCGAAATGGATGTCGTGGCCTTCGAGGCTGTAGCTGATTTCCACCGCCAGGGTGCGCTTCCAGCGCAAGCGATTCAGACGAATCAGCTCTTCGATCGGCGCGTGCTGGCCCAGCACCTGCGGATGCCCCTGGGAGAAGGCGACATCGATCTGGTCGGCGATACCGCTGAGGCAGGCGCTGATCAGCAGGCTCGACAGGTCCAGCAGCATCTCGATCTCGTGATGGTCCTGCCGACGCAGTAAACGCGCCATGTCGGCGACTTCCGAATCGTGGAATAGCAGCAGCGCCTCGCCCGCGATGCCGCCGCCGATGTAGCCCTGGCAGACGGCGGTGAGTCTGTCGCCACGCGCGGCATCGGCCAGCGCCATATGCAGCTCGCTCACTTCGAGAAGGTTGACGTTGGGAATCGGCAACTGGATGAACACACCCAGCACCCGCGCCAACAAGGCCGCTGCGCGCCCCATCGCGATATTCACGACCTCGCGCAGGGCATCGCGAAAATCGATGGTTTCACCGTCTGCACGCGTCGCCAGCGCCGTCTGCTCGTTCAGCAGACCGAGGCTTGCCAGCGTTTGATAGAGGTGCAGCGGTTCGGCCGGCTTGCGGATGAATGCCAGCGCCCCCAACTCGAGTACCCGCCGCACGGCTTCATCCTGAACATCCGCCGACACCACGATTGCCTTGCACGACAGCTGCTCGCGCCGCAGGGCCGCAAGTACCTGATAGCCATCCATGCCAGGCATGGTGAGGTCGAGTATCAGCACGTCGATGCCGCCCTGGCGAATACGCTCCAGCGCCGCGCCGCCCGTTTCAACCTGCGTCACGGCAACCGGCCAACCTGCCGGCAGCGCACGCAGAAGCTGCTTGCGCGCCAGGTTGGAGTCGTCGCAGATCAAAAGGGAGGTTGTATGCATGCGCGCGAGCATTCCGTGCCGATGGAATCGGAAGCCGCCAGCTTATATCAACCGCGAGATGCGTTGGTGGCCATTTGGCATCATCCGACAAAATGGCACTTTCGAGCGACAGCCGTGACGCGAATACCGCGCCACAGCGTTGGGAAGGGGCAACTCAGTAGTAGGCGTTGTCGCGATTGCTGTGGTCGGTCACGTCGCGCACACCTTTGAGTTCCGGGATGCGCGCCAGCAGCGTCTTCTCGATGCCTTCCTTGAGGGTGACATCCGCCTGCCCGCAACCCTGGCAACCGCCGCCGAACTGCAACACGGCAATGCCCTCGTCGACTACATCGATCAGGGTGACCTGGCCACCGTGGCTGGCCAGCCCAGGGTTGATTTCGGTCTGCAGGTAATAGTTGATGCGCTCGTTCAGTGGGCTGTCTTCGTTGACCATCGGCACCTTGGCGTTCGGCGCCTTGATGGTCAGCTGCCCGCCCATGCGGTCGGTCGCGTAGTCGACCAGCGCATCCTCCAGGAACGGTTCGCTGGTGCCATCGATCCAGGCGGTGAAGCTCTTCAGCGCCAGGGCGATGTCGTCCGGCTTTTCCTCGCCCGGCTTGCAGTAGGCGATGCAGGTTTCCGCATAAGGGGTACCCGGCTGGGTGATGAAGATACGAATGCCGATGCCGGTGGTGTTCTGCTTTTCGAGCAGATCGGCCAGATAGTCGTGTGCAGCTTCGGTGATGGTGATCGCGCTCATGGCAACTCCTCGCAGATATGCGCCGCAGTGTACGCCAAGGCGGGCCGCGGATAAAGTCCTAGTAATTTAGTCAAGTACATCCACCCGCTTTACAGATTCTGATAACGATTCATGTCGAGCACACCCGCTTCCAGCGGATCGGTTTCTTCCAGATAGCGCGACAGGTCGTTGAAGTAGAACCAGAACTGCGGGTGGCTGCGGCGAATACCCCAGCGTTCGACGATACGCTCGAAATCGGCACCGTCGCGGACCCGCTCCAACGCCGCGACGAATGTCGTCACCTCGCGGGCATCGAGGTTGAACAGGAAGTTCGGGTAACTGCTGAGTATTCCCGGGTAGACCGTCAGGGTGTCCCGACGCGGCTGGTAGCGCCAGTCTTCGCCGAACATGAAGGCAACATTGCTGTGCGCGCGGTTGCGCAACAGGCTGTACAGCTCGCGCTGGCCGGAGCCGTACTCAATGCGCAGCAACGTCGCCTCCGGTAACTGGCCGACGACTGGCAAGCCGGCGGCCATGCGGTTGCTCAGGCGACTGAGCGCTTGCTCGGCCTGCTGCAGCGGCAGCGGCTGGTCGGCGCGATAGCAATGTGTGCCAAGGCAACGATTGAGCGGATCGGGTGCCGCATTGATCGGTGCCAGGCGTGTCAGTAACTGGCGGGCCAGCGTCTGCTTCGGATCGCCCGGCTCGAGCATGAGCTTCGATGGAGTCTGTGTATCCAGCGAGGTGTAGGCCAGCAGCAGCTTCAGTTGACCGCCTTGTTCGTACCAGCTGTCGAGAATCGACTGGCGCGACTTCGCCGGCAGCAGGCGCAGGAAGTTCAACTCGGCACCGTTGCGAATCAGGTCGAAGTACAAGCGTGTCTGTCCTTGGTGGGACACGTTGCCGAACACGTCGAAGTTCACCACCAGCTGATAATAGGTGCGCTCAAGCAGCGGATAGTCCATCCACCACAGGGTCTGCGGCACCGCACCGATCAGGCCTTTGCGCACCGAGGCGCTGTCATGCTGACGGAAGATCGACAGCAGCGCGTTGTCGTTGCCCGTCCAGATATGCGCCCATTCGGCCGGCTGCTCGGCATAAGCCTGCATGCGCAACTTCTCGTAGCGGTTGCGCTTGGGCTGGTAGCGCTTCCAAAAACCCAGCAGCTCGCCAAGCTCGTCGAACTGCCCGGGCATCGCCAGCAGCGGCGTGGCCTTGTCGCGGTAGTCGGCATCGGTGAGATAGAGGTCGTGCTGCGGGTCCTGGAACAGCACCCAGAAGTTGTCGCGAATCACGTCGGTGGCGATCTGCCCGCGACACACCGGACCGCGAATGAAGGTGCGCACGAAATACTCGGCGTTATCCAGCATGAACTGGTAGCGCGCCTGCGGTGGAATCGCCTCGAAGGTCAGGAAGGGGTTGGCGCGATGTCCCGCGCCGTAGCCCGGTATCGGCCCGGCCTGCCAGTCAGTGCCGAAGAACAGCTGGCGAACCCGCGCCAGCCGCGCCTCGCTCAGCGGATAGGTGATGTGCGTCTTGTGCACGATCACATCGCCGATCGGCCGCAAGCGGTAGTAAAACGCGGTGCCCGGATCACCGTTGGGCCGTCGCGTGGCAATCGGATCGACCGGCGCACCACCGGGAGTGCGCGAGCGCACCAGTTGATAGAAGTGCCCGCCCTCACCCTCACCCTCACCCTCGAAGTACAGATGGGCGAGGAACAGGTGTTCGTAAAGCCAGCGACTGACCAATTGCTCCCGCGCTCCGGGGGCGTTCAGCAGCTCTTCCCACTGGCGGATCTGCCGCTGCTCGCCCGCGCTCGGCTGCAGGTTGGCCAGCTCGACCGGCGCACCTTGTTCGAGCCAGCGCTGCAGGGTCGCGTATTCGCCATCCGTAAGACCAGTCACCGCAAATGGCATGCCGCCGTGAGCGCTCTTGGCGGCGTAGGCGGCAAACTCCTCCGGCAGCGCACAGCTGTTCTTGCGGCCGATGCCAATATCCAGATCGGCCGGCAATTTGGCGTTCGGCTCCAGCGGCTGACTGCGCCCTAGCTCCAGCATGCGCGCCATCAACGCGGCCTGGCCGTCCGCCGCACTGAGTACGGAATGGAAGCCCTTGCGCCGCCAACCCGCTTCGTCATGCGCATCGAGAAACAGCCGCGTAGTCTCCTGGGCCCTGACTCGCGTGCCGTCGTAGACCGGCTGTTTGGAGAAACCGCGCTGCGCGCCATCGCCGCTGCCCAGGTTCAGCTGGCACGGAGAGTCGTAACAGGCATGGCAGGCAACGCACTTGGCGGTGAAGATCGGCTGAATGTCACGCTGATAAGACGGCGCTTGCGCCTGTGCCGCGGCACCGTACAAAACGACCAGCAAGCCGGGCAGGAGTCGAGCAAACATGACGAACCAACCTGAAGAAGAGCCGGCATTCTAAACAGCGGCCTGCTGGAGGGCTAACCCAAACGGCAAGCTGAATAAATTTCATGAAAAAGGCGACATGATCAAAAAGAATGCAGCTTTGCTATCATTGTCGGCTTCCGTCACCCGCTCGTTCAGGTAGTCCCCATGTCCACTCGCAACACCCGCCTCCAGGCACTCCAGCACGCACTCAAGGAGCGCATCCTGATCCTCGACGGCGGCATGGGCACCATGATCCAGAGTTACAAACTGGATGAAGCCGACTACCGCGGCGAACGCTTCGCCGACTGGCCGCAGGACGTCAAGGGCAACAACGATCTATTGCTGCTCAGCCGGCCGGATGTAATTCAGGCCATCGAGAAGGCCTACCTGGACGCCGGCGCCGACATCCTCGAGACCAATACCTTCAACGCCACTCGCGTGTCCCAGGCTGATTACGGCATGGAGGAACTGGTTTACGAGCTGAACGTTGAAGGCGCGCGCCTGGCCCGTGAAGTCGCCGATGCCAAGACCGTGGAAACCCCAGACAAACCGCGCTTCGTCGCCGGCGTACTCGGCCCTACCAGCCGCACCTGCTCCATTTCGCCGAACGTCAACGACCCGGGCTTTCGCAACGTCACTTTCGACCAGCTGGTGGAAAACTACAGCGAGGCCACCCGCGGCCTGATCGAGGGCGGCGCCGACCTGATCCTCATCGAAACCATCTTCGACACGCTGAACGCCAAGGCGGCGATCTTCGCCGTGCAGGGCGTATTCGAGGAGCTGGGCGTCGAGCTGCCAATCATGATTTCCGGCACCATCACCGATGCCTCCGGCCGCACCCTCTCGGGGCAGACCACCGAGGCCTTCTGGAATTCGGTGCGCCATGCCCAGCCGATCTCGGTCGGCCTGAACTGCGCCCTCGGCGCCAAGGACCTGCGACCTTATCTGGAAGAGCTGGCCACCAAGGCCGACACCTTTGTGTCTGCCCACCCGAACGCAGGCCTGCCCAATGCCTTCGGCGAATACGACGAGTCGCCCGCCGAGATGGCGGCCGTTGTCGAGGAGTTCGCCGCCAGCGGCTTTCTCAACATCATCGGCGGCTGCTGCGGTACCACCCCGGCGCATATCCAGGCGATCGCCGAAGCGGTGGCCAAGTACCCGCCGCGCGTCATTCCGGAGATTCCCAAGGCCTGCCGACTGTCCGGGCTGGAGCCGTTCACCATCGATCGCAGCTCGCTATTCGTCAACGTCGGCGAGCGCACCAACATCACCGGCTCCGCCAAATTCGCTCGGCTGATCCGCGAGGAAAACTACACCGAGGCGCTGGAAGTCGCCCTGCAGCAGGTGGAAGCCGGCGCCCAGGTGATCGACATCAACATGGACGAGGGCATGCTCGACTCCAAGGCCGCGATGGTGCGCTTCCTCAACCTGATCGCTGGTGAGCCGGACATCTCGCGCGTGCCGATTATGATCGACTCCTCCAAGTGGGAAGTGATCGAGGCGGGCCTCAAGTGCATCCAGGGCAAGGGCATCGTCAACTCCATTTCCATGAAGGAAGGCGTCGAGCAGTTCAAGCATCACGCTCGTCTGTGCAAGCGCTACGGTGCCGCCGTGGTCGTGATGGCGTTCGACGAAGCCGGCCAGGCCGACACCGCCGCGCGCAAGCGTGAGATCTGTCAGCGCTCCTACGACATCCTGGTCAACGAGGTGGGCTTCCCGCCGGAAGACATCATCTTCGACCCGAACATCTTCGCCATCGCCACCGGCATCGAGGAGCACAACAACTACGCGGTCGACTTCATCGACGCCTGTGCCTTCATTCGCGACAGCCTGCCCTATGCGCTGACCTCAGGCGGCGTGTCCAACGTGTCGTTCTCCTTCCGCGGTAATAACCCCGTGCGCGAGGCGATCCACTCGGTGTTCCTGTTCCACGCGATCAAGGCGGGCCTGACGATGGGCATCGTCAACGCCGGTCAGCTGGAAATCTACGACGAGATTCCCAAAGAGCTGCGCGACGCGGTGGAAGACGTGGTGCTCAACCGCAGCGCCAACGGCACCGAGGCGCTGCTGGAGCTGGCCGAGCAATACAAGGGAGGCGGCGCCGTAAAGGAAGCCGAAACCGAGGAATGGCGCAGCCTGCCGGTGGACAAGCGGCTGGAGCATGCGCTGGTCAAGGGCATCACCACCTACATCGTCGAAGACACCGAGGAATGCCGTCAGCAGTGCACGCGGCCGATCGAAGTCATCGAAGGTCCGCTGATGGCCGGCATGAACGTGGTCGGTGACCTGTTCGGCGCCGGCAAGATGTTCCTGCCGCAGGTGGTCAAATCCGCCCGCGTGATGAAGCAGGCGGTGGCCCATCTGATCCCTTTCATCGAAGCGGAGAAAGGTGACAAGCCGGAAGCCAAGGGCAAGATCCTCATGGCGACGGTGAAGGGCGACGTGCACGACATCGGCAAGAACATCGTCGGCGTCGTGCTCGGCTGCAACGGCTACGACGTGGTGGACATGGGCGTGATGGTACCGGCGGAGAAAATCCTGCAGACCGCCATCGCCGAGAAGTGCGACATCATCGGCCTCTCCGGCCTCATTACCCCGTCACTGGACGAGATGGTCCACGTCGCCCGCGAAATGCAGCGCCAGGGTTTCAGTCTGCCGCTGATGATCGGCGGCGCCACCACCTCCAAGGCCCACACCGCGGTGAAGATCGACCCGCACTACAAGAACGACGCGGTGGTCTACGTCACCGATGCCTCGCGCGCGGTCGGTGTCGCCACCACGCTGCTGTCCAAGGAACTCAAGCCGACCTTCGCCGAGAAGACCCGCGAAGAGTACGCCATGATCCGCGAGCGCACCGCCAATCGCAGCGCTCGCACCGAGCGCCTGAGCTATGCGCAGGCGCTGGCGAACAAGCCGCAGTTCGACTGGGCGGCGTATACCCCGGTCAAGCCGACCTTCACTGGCCGTCGGCTGCTGGAAGACATCGACCTGCGCACGCTGGTCGACTACATCGACTGGACGCCCTTCTTCGTCGCCTGGGACCTGGCCGGCAAGTACCCGCGCATCCTCGAGGACGAAGTCGTCGGCGAAGCCGCCACCGCACTGTTCAACGATGCCCAGGCGATGCTGAACAAGCTGATCGACGAGAAGCTGATTCGCGCCCGCGCCGTGTTCGGTTTCTGGCCGGCTAACCAGGTGCAGGACGACGATCTGGAAGTGTACGGCGACGCCGGCGAGAAGCTCGCTACCCTGCATCACCTGCGCCAGCAAATCGTCAAGCCCGATGCCAAGCCGAACCTGTCGCTGGCCGACTTCGTCGCCCCGAAGGAAAGCGGCGTGACCGACTACGTCGGCGGCTTCATCTGCACCGCCGGTATCGGCGCCGAGGAGGTGGCCAAGGCCTACCAGGACAAGGGCGACGACTACAACTCGATCATGGTCAAGGCGCTCGCCGATCGTCTCGCCGAGGCCTGCGCCGAATGGCTGCACGAGCGGGTGCGCAAGGAATACTGGGGCTACGCCAGCGATGAAGAGTTGAGCAACGAGGACCTGATCCGCGAGCAGTACAAGGGCATCCGCCCTGCCCCCGGCTATCCAGCCTGCCCGGATCACACCGAGAAGGGCACGCTGTTCCAGCTGCTCGATGCCGACGGCATCAGCCAGGTCACGCTCACCGAGCACTATGCCATGCTCCCCACCGCAGCCGTCAGCGGCTGGTATTTCGCCCACCCCGAGGCGCAGTACTTTGCCGTCGGCAAGGTCGACAAGGATCAGGTGGAAAGCTACTCGGCGCGCAAAGGACAGAGCCTGGAAGCCAGCGAACGCTGGCTGATGCCGAACCTGGGGTACGACGCATGAGCGACGCCATGACCCGCTACCTGCTCGACGAACTCGAGCAGGCCGACATGCTGGAAATCGACGGCCTGCACGCCTTCGATTTCACCCTCGACGAGACGCTGCTCGACCAGGCGGACGCCGCCGCCGAAGCCGGACAGCCGTTCGCCAGCGACGACATTGTGGTCAGCATCGAGGCGCTCGACGGCCGCGACCGCAAGCGCTGGCGCTTCAGCTACAACAGCGTGATGGAAGCCGCATACCAGGCCGAGGACGATAGCTGGCAGCTCGGCCCGCATCGCCTGAAATGCATGGGCGCCGTCCAGGCCAGCAGCGAAGACGAATAATGGCGCGCGCGATCATTCGCGTCGCAGCAGCAAGGCGATGGCCAGCACGACCAGCAGGCTGCCTGGCAACCAGTGCCAGCCGATGCGCGCGGGCTGGTCGTAGAACAGCAGCAGCATCGACACGAATGGCACCAGATAGCTGTACGCCGTCACCGCGCCGGGCGTGAGCACGCTCGTCGCGCGCTGCTGCAGGAA
The DNA here is from genome assembly GCF_036701605.1 of Pseudomonas sp. FIP_A4. Classification (NCBI taxonomy): domain Bacteria; kingdom Pseudomonadati; phylum Pseudomonadota; class Gammaproteobacteria; order Pseudomonadales; family Pseudomonadaceae; genus Pseudomonas; species Pseudomonas sp. FIP_A4. The sequence goes on from NZ_JAYDXP010000130.1 coordinate 80,860, forward strand.
GAAGGTCATGGCGCTGGAGAACACGCCCAGGTAGATCACCAACAGTACGTCCAGCGGATTCATGTGCAACAACGCCGCGGGTTGCTCCCAGATCAGCCCCATCAACGCAATGAGCACGGCGCCGGCCAGCAAACTCCAGAAAGTACGCAGGCCCGCCTGCGTCGGTAACACCCCACGGGCAAGACCCCATTTGCTGAGCACCGGATACAGCGCCGAGGCGATACAACCGAGAAAGAACGCCAACTCGCCCAGCCCCAGCTGCAGGCCCGCGAAGTTGCCGCCGTTCTCCGCCCAGGCCAACCCCAGTGCTCCGGTCGCCCCCAACGCCAGAATGGCGAGCAAGCGACCGGCCGGGCGTTCGACGCCGAGCGCGCGCCCCAGGCCATACGCCAGCAACGGGACGCTGACGAACAGCGTGGCCATCGACAGCGCGGTAACCCGGTGCGCGACCCAGAACATGGTGCCGAAGAAGCCGGCCAGGCACAGCCCCATCAGCGCATAGAGCAGCCAGGTGCGGATGCCCGGCCGCCCGTCGCTCTGGCGCCAGGCCAGCGGCGCCAACACCAGCGCAGCGATGACGAAACGCATGGCCGTCAGCAGCAACGGCGGCAGCCCTTCGCTGAGCAGCCCCACGGCGGGAAACGACAAACCGACGAACAGTGCCCAGAGCAGCATGCCCAGGTGCGCAGTCGTCATTCGACCGACGCCACCCATGTCGGGCGTACGTTCGGTTCGCGATGACAGAAAAGACAAGCGGTGTCGCTGGCTCACGGATCGCTCCTGGATTCGTTGCCTGCGCGATGGCGGTCGCTAGCGCGAGGCGGACCGTCGAATGACCTTGATCGAATAGGTAAGGTTCGGTTTGCGCGTCACGCTGATGGGCTTGCGCGTCACCGTATCGATGGTGATGTTCCAGAATCCCGAACGCGGCACGACGATCTTCGCCGGAAAGCGGTCGAAGGCGCCGCCATGATAAGTATGACGCCCGCCATTGCGGAAGCTGCGAAAGTTCGCATCGTTCATCAGACGGATGTTGCAGGTCTGCGAGCACTGGATGACGACGATATCGTCCTCCTCGAGTTGCTCGCGCTGGTGTATGAACTTCATCGACGGACTCCGCAGGTTACAGCCGGCAAAGCGAGACGATAGCATGCCGCCTCGCACCGGACGTTACCCGGCGCCCGCTCCGCTCACCGCCTCACGCAAGGACCGTCGCGCATGTCCGCGCTGCTACCCACTGCCGACCTCACCTCGCCGCTCGTGCGGCATGCTACGCGCTGCGGCTTCTTCATGGCCGGTTTCGGCCTGTCCGTCTGGGCGCCGCTGGTGCCGTACGTGCGGGCAAGAATCGAGATGAGCGATGCGCTGTTCGGCCTGTTGCTGCTGAGCATTGGGCTCGGCTCGCTGAGCTGGATGCCGGTCTCGGGTCTGCTGGTGGCGCGCTGGGGCATCCGACCGGTGATTCTCTGCTGCGTCGCCCTGCTGGCCCTGGCGCTGGCCGGCATGGCGCTGGTCGATTCGATCTGGCTGCTGGCGCTGGCTCTGTTCTGCTTCGGTGGCAGCCTTGGCGTGCTGGATATCGTGCTCAACATCCAGTCGCTGCTGATCGAAGGCGCTCTGGGCCGACGCCTGATGTCCAACTTTCACGGCATGTTCAGTCTCGGCTCGATCAGCGGCGCGCTGGCGTTGACCGCCCTGCTCTCGCTTGGTCTGAGCGCCGAAGCCGGTTGCTTGCTGATGATCGCGCTGATCGTGGCGGCAAACCTCGCCGTTCTGCCTGGCTTCGTGCCCGACCGGGCGCCGGCTGGCGGCGGTGTCTTCGTGCGACCCAGCGGGCAAGTGTTGCTGGTCGGGTTGCTGTGCTTCGTGGTCTATCTGGCCGAAGGCGCCGTGCTCGACTGGAGCGCCCTGTTCCTGACCGCCGACAAGAACTTGGAAACCGCCAGGGGCGGCCTGGGCTACGCCAGTTTCGCGCTGATGGTGACCATCGGCCGCTTCGCTGGCGCACCGATCGTCAATAGCCTCGGTACCGCGCGAACCATCGCCTTGGGCGGCGTGCTCGCTGCGATGGGCATCGCACTGAGCATCTTCGCCGAGCACTGGGCGCTGGCGCTGGTGGGCTACGGGTTGTGCGGACTGGGTTGCGCCAATGTCTCACCGGTACTGATTTCCTCACTCAGCCGGCAGGACGCGATGCCGGTGCATATGGCGGTCACCGCCGCGACCACGGTGGGCTTCGCCGGGGTGCTGGCCGGTCCGGCGCTGATAGGCCTGGTCGCCCATTACAGCTCGCTCGCCGTCGCCTTCGGCATGCTCGCGCTGATGTTGCTGAGCATCGCCTTGGGCAGCCGGCGTTTCGCCGACTAAGCGCCTGCCCTTTCTGCGAGCGGGCCGCTAGAATGCGCGCCCCATGCGTATCCATGATATCCATCAGTCGTTCGCCGCCGTCGGCGCCAAGACCCGCCATATCGGGCGGATGACCCGTGCCTGGCTGCTCGGCCGCGACATTTCCATCGGCCGTCGCCAGCAGCAGGCGGAAGACTTCCTGCCGCTCAGCGTGCGCGAAGCCCTACCACAGCTGGCCATGGAGCTGGACAAGCTGGCGCGCCTGCGCTCCGAACACCCCGCCGCCGATGGCTCGGCGCGGCTGCTGGTGGAGCTGGCCGACGGACAGATGGTGGAAAGCGTGCTGCTACCGCGTGACGGCCTGTGCGTATCCAGCCAGGTCGGTTGCGCGGTGGGCTGCCTGTTCTGCATGACGGGCAAGAGCGGCCTGCTGCGCCAGCTGGGCAGTGCTGAAATCGTCGCCCAGGTTGCTCTCGCCCGCCGCTTTCGCCCGGTGAAGAAGGTCGTGTTCATGGGCATGGGCGAGCCGGCGCACAACCTCGACAACGTGCTCGAAGCCATCGACCTGCTCGGCACCGATGGCGGCATCGGGCACAAGAACCTGGTGTTTTCCACTGTCGGTGATCCGCGCGTGTTCGAGCGCCTGCCGCAGCAGCAGGTCAAGCCCGCGCTCGCCCTGTCGCTGCACTCGACCGATGCCGAGCTGCGTCAGGCGCTGCTGCCGCGCGCGCCACGCATCGACCCCGAGGAGCTGGTCGAACTCGGCGAAGCCTACGCGCGCCGCACCGGTTTTCCCATCCAGTACCAGTGGACGCTGCTCAAGGGCATCAATGACGATCAGGACGAGATGGACGGCATCCTGCGCCTGCTCAAGGGCAAATACGCCGTGATGAACCTGATCCCCTACAACAGCCTGGAAGACGATGCCTACCAGCGCCCCGACGGCGAACGCATCGTACAGATCGTGCGCTACCTGCACAGCCGCGGCGTGCTCACCAAGGTACGCAACTCCGCAGGCCAGGACATCGACGGCGGCTGTGGCCAGCTGCGCGCGCGTGCCGAGCAGACGCTGGCGCGACGTCCGACGCGGACAAGCTGAACGCCCGACAGCCCGCACTGTCCCAGCTAGAGCCGCTCGCCCCGAGCGAAGCACCGCCAGCCCGCAAGGAAGCCACCATGCACACCCTGCAACAACTCAAGCGCGGCGATCTGGCCGGCATCACCCGCCTGGACCTGTCTGCCGACCTGCAGGAGTTCCCGGAGGCCATCTTCGGCCTGGCCGACACGCTGGAAGTCCTCAACCTCTCGGGCAACCAGCTGAGCGCGCTGCCGGCCGATCTGTCACGGCTGCATCGTCTGCGCATCCTGTTCTGCTCCGATAACGCCTTCAATCAGGTACCGGAATCCCTGAGCGACTGTGCGCAGCTGGAGATGATCGGCTTCAAGGCAAACCGCATCACCCACCTGCCCGGCCGAGCACTGCCGCCGACGCTGCGCTGGCTGATCCTGACAGACAATCTGCTGTCCGCAATTCCCGCCGAGCTTGGTGCCTGCAGCCGGCTCCAGAAGCTGATGCTCGCCGGTAATCGGCTGCGCTCGCTGCCCGAACAGCTGCAGGCTTGCACCCGCCTGGAACTCCTGCGCATCGCCGCCAACCGCCTGGAAGCGCTGCCCGACTGGCTGCTGCACATGCCGCGGCTGGCCTGGCTGGCCTTTGCCGGTAACCCGTTCAGCGACGCCGAGGAGCTCCGCGCCCTCGCCGCACATTCCCGCCCGGCGGTGGCACGGGAACAGCTCGCACTGCACGAGGTGCTTGGCCAGGGCGCGTCCGGCATCATCCATCGAGCCAGTTGGCATTCGCCTCATGGGGTCCGGTCGATGGCGGCCAAGCTGTTCAAGGGCAGCCTGACCAGCGACGGCCTGCCGCACAGCGAGATGGCGGCCTGCCTTGCGGCCGGCGCGCACCCGAATCTGGTCCAGGTCGCCGGGCCACTGGCGGAGCAACCCGGCAGCGCGGCCGGCTTGCTGATGGAGCTGATCGCGCCGGCGTTCCAGCCGCTGGCCGGCCCGCCGTCGCTGGCCAGCTGCACACGTGACTGCTATGCCAGCGACAGCCGTTTCAGCATCGAACAAGTGCTGCGCATCGGCCAGGGCGCCGCTTCCGCGGTTGCGCACCTGCACGAGCGCGGCATCCTGCATGGCGACCTCTATGCGCATAACCTGCTGGTCAACCCGCACGGCCAGTGCCTGCTCAGCGATTTCGGCGCGGCATCATTCTTTGGCGCCGACAGCCGCACCGGCCAGGCGTTGCAACGTATCGAGGCGCGCGCCTTCGGCTGCCTGCTCGAAGAACTGCTGCAGCGCTGTACGGACGCCGGCGATGAGCGCTTGCTTCAGCTCCACCAGCTGCGTCAGCAATGCCTGCTCAACGAAAGCCGCGAGCGCCCAGATTTCGCCTCGCTGACAGCCAGCCTGGCGCGAGTCCAAGCGTCCTACGAAGCGACCGCCGGTGCCTAACTGTCACGCTTAGCCTTTCATCGAACGGGGAACCTGCCATGCCGTCCCGCGAAACCTCCTCCGACACCGACCATGCTCGCTATCCCGCACCCTTTAACGATGCGGCGCTGGCTGACGACCCGTTCGTAAAGGGGCTCAAGCAGCGCCTGCCGGAAACGCTGCGCGAATCGTTCACGGACGCGCAACTCGAAGCGCTACGCCAGGTATTCGGCGCGCGCTCCTGGGTCAAGCACAAGGTCGATCTGCGCGGTACCTTCCGCCTGCTGGGCGCGCAGTACTACTTTGCTGTGCTCGCCGGGCGTAACAAACGCGGCCACTCACGCACCGAGCAACACCTTTCAATGGCTGCCAAGGCTGCGCTGGCTACACTTTTCCTGCTGTTCAGTACTCTGCTCGGACTGGCGATTCTCTACCTGGTCAAGTCGGCGCTGGGCATTGACCTGCTGCCCAACTACTCGCTCGGCCTGTGGGACTGGTTCAAGGCGAACATCTGATATGACTTGACGGGGATCAAACGCTGCTCCGGTGAAGAGACCAAACTGATTTGGCCTTACGCAACCACACGCTTAATGGAGGTTACAAATGACAGACACGTCGAACAAACCTGCAGCAAGTGACGCCAAGGAGTCCAGCGCCCAGCCGCCAGTTAGCCAGGAAAGCTGGCGCCCGTTCGAAGGCCTGCGTCGGCAGATCGATCGCCTGTTCGATGATTTCGATCGTTCCTGGCATCGGCCCGGCCGCCACAGCCTGGAAACCACCCCATTCTGGCAGGGCGGGCTCAGCCGTATGCCCGCGGTGGACGTGGTCGAGAAGGACCACGCCTTTGAAATAACCGCCGAACTGCCAGGCATGGATCAGGCCGACATCGAGGTAAAACTGGTCGGCGATACGCTGATTATCAAGGGCGAAAAGCGCCAAGAGCGTAAAGAAGAGAAGCAGGGTTACCACCTCTCCGAACGCTCGTTCGGCAGCTTCCAGCGCAGTTTTGCCCTGCCGGACGGAGTCGACCGTGAGCAGATCGACGCCCGCTTCAGCAAGGGCGTGCTGTCGCTCACGCTGCCGAAGAAGCCCGGCGCCCAGCCAGGCGAGAAAGCCATCTCGATCAATACCGACTGACAACGGAGTAACCGCAGGTCTGATGAATGTCAGACCTGCGGTCTGGGTTTCTCCCTCGACCACCTGAAACATCTGCGCGCTCGACTAGACTCCAGACAACGTCCCCGCACGAGTCTGCAACATGAGCGAAGAACCGCAGCGCAAGCCCATGACCCTGCGCCAGATGCTGCAAAGCGTATTCGCCGCGGCGCTGGGCGTTCAGAGCGGCAAGAACCGCGCCCGCGATTTCACTCAGGGCAAACCTGGCCACTTCATCCTGCTCGGCGTCGGCTTCACGGTGATCTTCGTGCTGGTGCTCATTGCGCTGGTCCGGCTGGTGATCCACCTCGCCGGCGCATGAGCCCGGCGCTACTGATGACTGAGCCAGAAGATCGCCGTGCCGACTGCCAGCAGGATCAGGACGAGAATGGCGGCCGCATCTACCAGACTGTCGCGATGATTCATGGAGCATCTCCATTGGCTACGTGCGAAAGCACTGTCACGAGACCAGTAAAGATCATCGCGACGCCCCCTTCCCGGTCATCGGTCCGACAGCCCCAGAATGGCGCATTTCGTTCTAAACATATTCCCAAACATCACTTTTGCGTATAACCACGAGCTGGTATCTTGCCGCCCTTCCTCGTAGGGTGCGCAGCCGTGCGCGCGACAAGCTGTAGCCAGCCTGAAAACAGGACACTTCATGTACGTTTACGATCAGTACGACCAACACATCATCGAGGACCGGGTTCGTCAGTTCCGCGATCAGACCCGTCGATTTCTCGCGGGTGAGCTTGCCGGTGACGAATTTTTGCCTCTGCGCCTGCAGAACGGCCTGTATATCCAGCGTTTCGCCCCGATGCTGCGCATCGCCGTTCCCTATGGTCTGCTGTCTTCCACCCAGCTGCGCAAGCTGGCGTATATCGCCCGTCGCTATGACAAGGGCTATGCGCATGTGAGTACGCGCACCAACGTGCAATTCAACTGGCCGGAACTTGAAGACGTCCCGGACATCCTCGCCGAGCTGGCGACCGTGCAGATGCACGCGATCCAGACCAGCGGCAACTGTATCCGTAACACCACCACCGACCAGTTCGCCGGCGTTGCCCAGGACGAACTGGTCGACCCGCGCCCATGGTGTGAAATCATCCGCCAGTGGTCGACGTTCCACCCGGAATTTGCCTATCTGCCGCGCAAGTTCAAGATCGCCGTAAATGGCGCCGTCAGCGACCGTGCCGCCATCGAGGTGCATGACATCGGACTGGAAGCGGTACGCAACGCCGCTGGCGAGCTGGGCTTCCGCGTCTCGGTTGGCGGAGGCCTGGGCCGCACGCCGATTGTCGGCAGCTTCATCCGTGAGTTCCTGCCGTGGCAGCATCTGCTCAGCTACCTGGAAGCCATCGTGCGGGTCTACAACCGCTATGGCCGTCGTGACAACAAGTTCAAGGCGCGTATCAAGATTCTGGTCAAGGCGCTGACCCCGGAAGTTTTCGCCGAGCGCGTCGAGGCCGAGTGGGCCCACCTGAAGGATGGCCCGAGCACCCTGACCGATGCCGAAGTCGAGCGCATCGGACGCTTCTTCGTCGATCCGGCCTACAAAGAGCTGGAAGATCAGAGTGCTGCCCTCGCGCAGCTGGATGCCGAGCATCCCGGCTTCGCTCGCTGGCGCCAGCGCAACGTGGTCGCGCACAAGAAGCCCGGTTATGCCGCCGTGACGCTGTCGCTGAAGAGCACGGGCAACACGCCAGGTGATGTCACCGACAAACAGCTAGACGCCATCGCCGACCTGGCCGACCGCTACAGTTTCGGCGAGGTGCGCAACTCCCACGAGCAGAACATGATTCTTGCGGACGTCGAGCAAAGCCGCCTGTTCGAGCTGTGGCACGAGCTGCGCGAACTCGGCGTAGCGACACCGAACATTGGGCTGCTGACCGACATCATCTGCTGCCCCGGCGGCGACTTCTGCTCGCTGGCGAACGCCAAGTCGATCCCGGTGGCCGAGGCCATCCAGCGCCGCTTCGACGACCTGGATTACCTGTTTGACATCGGCGATCTGGACCTGAACATCTCCGGCTGTATGAACGCCTGCGGTCATCACCACATCGGTCATATCGGTATTCTTGGCGTCGACAAGAAAGGCGCCGAGTTCTATCAGGTTTCGCTGGGCGGCAGCTCCGGCCGCGATTCCAGTCTGGGACAGATTCTCGGCCCGTCCTTCGCACAGGACGTCGTGCCGGATGTGATCGAAAAGATCATCAGCGTCTATGTGGAGCTGCGTACCGAAGATGAACAGTTTATCGACACCTTCCGCCGCGTCGGCATCGATCCCTTCAAGGAGCGGGTGTATGCAGCGAATCATTAAGAACGAGCAGATCATCGACGAAACCTGGCACCTGCTACCCAAGGAAGAGACGCTGGACGGTCTGTCCAACTGCGATGACGTGATCGTGCCGCTGCACCTGTGGATCGATCACGCACACGCACTCAAGGCGCGTGACGGCGGCCTGGGCATCTGGCTGGACTCCAACGAGCAAGTCGAAGAGATCGCCGACGATCTTGAACATTTTCAGGTAATCGCGCTCAACTTCCCCAAGTTTACCGATGGTCGCCACTATTCCAGTGCCCGCCTGCTGCGCGAGCGCTATGGCTACAAGGGCGAGATCCGCGCGATTGGCGATGTGCTGCGCGATCAGCTGTTCTACATGCGCCGCTGTGGGTTCGATGCATTCGCCATTCGCGCCGATCGAGACCCGGAAGACGCACTGCAGAGCCTGAAGGATTTCTCCGTGCGCTATCAGGCCGCAGTGGACGAGCGCCTGCCGCTGTTCCGCCGACGGCAGGGCTAAACTAAGCCGCACATATGAAAAACCCGCCTTACGGCGGGTTTTTCATTTACGGAACGGGCTGTCAGTCCAGCTGCACCAATACCCGCCCCACTTGCTGCCCAGCCAGGATGCGCTCAATCGCATCCGGCAGTTGCTGCAGGCTGATCTCTTCGGCCAGCTGGTCCAGGTGCGGCAGACGCCATTGCAGCGAGAGCTTGTCCCACATCGAGGCCTTCTCGACTAGCGGAATCTCCACCGAGTCGACACCCAGCAGGTTGACCCCACGCAGGATGAACGGCAGCACGCTGGCTGAAAAGTGCGTTCCGGCGGTCAGACCGCAGCAGGCCACACTGGCCCCACGCTGCAACGACTTCACCACGTTGAACAGAATCTCGCCGCCGACGGTATCCACCGCACCGCCCCACTGCTCCTTCAGCAGCGCCTTTTCTGTTCCAGCCTGCAACGCGCTGCGCTCGACGATCTGGCTGGCGCCCAGACGCCGCAGCAGCTCGCCCTGTTCCGCCTTGCCAGTCATGGCCGCAACGGTATAGCCCAGCCGTGCCAGCAAGGCCACGGCAATACTGCCCACCCCCCCGGTCGCGCCCGTGACCAGCACCGGCGCCGCACCAGGCTCCAATCCCGCGCGCTCGAGCTTCTCGACACACAGTGCAGCGGTCAGGCCGGCGGTTCCGAGGATCATCGAATCCCGCAGCGAGAGCCCTTGCGGACGTTTGATCACCCAGGCAGCGGGAACACGGATGTACTGGCCGAAACCACCTGCGGTGTTCATGCCCAAGTCGTAGCCGGTGACAATCACCTCATCGCCAGCCTTCAGCTCGGCGACGCTCGACGCCTCGACCACGCCCGCTGCATCGATACCTGGCGTGTGCGGATACTGGCGGGTCACGCCGCGATTGCCGCTGGCCGAGAGTGCGTCTTTGTAGTTCAACGAGGAATAGCGCACCCGGATGAGCACCTCGCCGGCGGGCAGCTCATCGATCGATCGCTCGACAATACGTGACGCGAAATGCCCCTGCCCGTCCTCGCTGACCTGCAATGCCTTGAAGCTACCCATGCGCCTCTCCTCTATCGCCAGAATTTCTGTTCGTTGATCTGTTTCCAGCCCTTGGCCACGCCGTGCTCGATCAAAGCGCTGGCCGCCATGCCAAAGCGCTCGGGCAGACTTTTTTTCTGCGCATAGTGCAGATGGAAAAGCTCAGCCTCATGCGCGCGCTCAGCCAAATACTGGTCGCTGGTCTTGATCTCGTCAGCCAGATGCTTGCCCAGCGCGGCGATACCCAACCAGACCTCGCCGGTGGCTACGTCGTCGATGCTGACCTGCTGCCGATAACGCGCAACGAAGTTCTTGAACAGGTCGTGCGTGGTCTGCAGGTCTTCCTGGAATTTCTCCCGACCCTTTTCGGTATTCTCACCAAAGACAGTCAGCGTGCGCTTGTACTCACCCGCGGTAAGCACTTCGAAGTCGACGTCATGCTTCTTCAGTAACCGATGCAGATTGGGCAGTTGCGCCACCACACCGATGGAGCCGAGGATGGCGAACGGCGCGGTCAGAATCCGATCACCGATGCAAGCCATCATGTAGCCACCGCTGGCCGCAACCTTGTCGACACAGACCGTCAGCGGCACGCCGGCATCGCGGATACGCACCAACTGCGAAGCCGCCAGGCCATAGCTGTGCACCATGCCGCCACCACTCTCCAGACGCAGCACCACTTCATCCTGCGGTGTGGCCAAGGTAAGCAGCGCGGTAATTTCGTGACGCAGGCTCTCAACGGCGGACGCCTTGAGGTCGCCATCGAAGTCCAGAACGAATACGCGTGACGGCGTTTCGGACTTCTTGGCCTGCTTCGCGGCCTTCGCCTCGCGCTTGCGCTGAGCCTTGAGCTGATCTTTCTCCAGTACCGATTGCTCGAGGCGCTCGCGCATCGCCTTGTAGAAATCGTTGAGCTTGTGCACCTGCAAATTGCCGCCGCTCGACTTGCCGCGACCACGTCGTGACGATGCCACGACGATGAGCACGACCACGATGGCCAGCACCAGTGTCACGGTCTTGGCCAGAAAACTGGCGTAATCGGCAAGAAATTCCACGATCGCTCCTTGGGTTTGGATGATAGCCGCTGGCATACGCTTGTGCGGCGCCGGATGGGCAAGCATACCGGGGCGCCTGTAGCGGAACCAGCGCGCGCCCAATTCAAACAAACGTATGAATTGTCGTTGACACTCCCCGTCGCTCCTCCTACCCTCGCGAAAAACCAGCGAACGGGCACGACAACACATGGGCAGCATCTACCTGATCAGACATGCTCAGGCGTCTTTCGGTGCACAGGACTACGACGTGCTCTCGCCGCTGGGCTACCGCCAGGCTGAAGCGCTGGGCGACTATCTGGCGCAGCTCGGCATCCGCTTCGATCGCTGCATCAGCGGTGAACTGCATCGTCAGCAGGACACCGCACGTACCACGCTTTCCCGTTTAGCTCACTCAGATGGAAGCCAGCCGTCGCTGGAAATCGACGCGGCGTTCAACGAATTCCAAGCCGATGCGGTTATCCGTGCGCATCTTCCCGAACTGCTGGAAGTCGAACCGAACGCCCTGCATATCCTGCGCAATGCCGCCAGTCACCGCGCGGAATTTCAGCGCCTGTTCACCTTCGTCGTGCACCGCTGGATTTCCGGCGAGCATGAAAAGGAAGAACTGGAAAGCTGGAGCAGCTTTCTCGAACGCGTCGCCGGCGGCCTGGAGCGCCTGCTCGAGCAGGCCGAAAAGAGCGACAAGATCGCCGTCTTCACGTCCGGCGGCACCATTACCGCGCTGTTGCAGCGAATCATCGGCGTACCGGCGGTGAAGGCGTTCGAGTTGAACTGGCAGATCGTCAATACCTCACTCAGCCAGTTGAAATTTCGCGGCCGCGAGGTCGCGCTCGCTTCGTTCAACAGTCATGCGCATCTGCAATTGTTGAAGAACCCGGAGCTTGTCACTCACCGATAAGCCCAGCCCAAGAGCGGCCCCAGGCTGCATGTTTCATCCACATCAAAATAAAGGAACACGTCATGAGCAACGTTGCCGAAACCTTCAAGGGCATGCAGTCCAAATTCAACCCGAGCGCCGCCGCCGGCCTGGATCTGGTCTTCCAGTTCAACATCACCGACGCCGAAAACTACTACCTGACCGTCAAGGACGGCACCTGCGATCTGCAGCAGGGCGATTCCAGCGATGCCAACGTCACCTTGATCATGGATAGCGAAACCATGCAGGGTATCGTCAGCGGCGAAACCGACGGCATGCAGGCGTTCATGGGCGGCAAGCTGCGCGCTGAAGGCGACATGATGCTGGCCTTGAAACTCAGCGAACTGTTCCCCGCGTAAGGCGAGCCAGTCGCGACACCGGAACCGAAGCCATCTGGCTTCGGTTTTTTTATGAGCCGAGCCCGCTGCGCCAGCGATCAGCCACCCTGATCAAGCACCAACAGCTTCGCCAATAACAGCTGGCCAACCTTGGTTCGCATCACCCGCAGCATTAGATTACTGAATCATCTCGAGCACCAAACATAAGCAGAAGGGATAAAACATGGCGCTTACGGATCAAACCACGCGTATCCGCGAAGGCGAGGAGCTACCGGTCGAGGCTGTGGACCGCTACCTCAAGGCGCACATAGCCGATTTGGAAGGCAGCCCGCGGATTTCGCAGTTTCCCGGCGGTGCATCGAATCTCACCTACCTGCTCGAATACCCGAACCGTGAGCTGGTGCTGCGCCGCCCGCCCTTTGGCCGCAAGGCCAAGTCCGCCCATGACATGGGACGCGAGTTCCGCATCCTCAACCAGCTCAACGCCGGATTTCCGTATTGCCCCAAGGCGTACGCTCATTGCACCGACGAATCGGTAATCGGCGCCGAGTTCTACGTGATGGAACGCGTCAACGGCATCATTCTGCGTGCCGAGCTGCCACCGGAGCTGAACTTCGACGAAAGCCAGACCCGCGCGCTTTGCGAAAGCTTCATCGACAAGCTCGTGGAACTGCACAACGTCGATTACCAAGCGTGCGGACTGGCCGATCTGGGCCGGCCCGAAGGTTATGTGAAACGCCAGATCGAAGGCTGGAGCGAGCGCTACGAGCGCGCCCTGACGCCCGATGCGCCGCAGTGGGCGCCGGTCGTCGCCTGGCTGAAGGTCAAGATGCCGGCCGATCATCCCAAGCCCGGCATCGTCCACAACGACTACCGCTTCGACAATGTCATCCTCAACCCGCAAAACCCGATGCAGATCATCGGTGTGCTGGATTGGGAAATGACCACCATCGGCGATCCGCTCATGGATCTGGGCAATACGCTGGCCTACTGGATCGAAGCGAACGATCCGCCCGCGATGCAGGCCATGCGCCGGCAACCCAGCCATCTGCCCGGTATGCATACGCGCGCGAGCTTCGTCGAGTACTACGCTCTCCGTGCCGGCATCGAAATTCCCTGCATCGACTTCTATTACACCTACGGCCTGTTTCGGCTCGCCGGGATCATCCAGCAGATCTACTACCGCTTCTATCACGGGCAGACGCAGGACCAGCGTTTCGCCCGTTTCATCGCCATGAACCGACTGCTCGAGCAAAAGGCGCTACACGTGATCGAGCACTCTCAGCTCTGAACCCACTTCGGCTCCAGCGATGGGGCCGAACCACGAACAACAAGAGGAACCATCGATGTCCAAAACCCAACTGTTCGACCTGGATGGCAAGATCGCCTTCGTCTCTGGCGCCAGCCGTGGCATCGGCGAAGCCGTTGCCCGCCTGCTGGCCCAGCAGGGTGCCCACGTGATCGTCTCCAGCCGCAAGCTCGAAGGCTGTCAGGCCGTGGCCGATTCGATCATCGCCGACGGCGGCAAGGCCACTGCCGTAGCCTGCCATATCGGCGAAATGGAGCAGATCCAGGCCGTCTTCGCCAGGATTCGCGAAGAGTTCGGCCGTCTCGACATTCTGGTGAACAACGCCGCCACCAACCCCCAGTTCTGCCACATCCTCGACACCGACGTGTCGGCGTTCCAGAAGACCGTCGATGTCAACGTCCGCGGCTACTTCTATATGTCCGTCGAAGCCGGCAAGTTGATGCGCCAGCAGGGTGGCGGCAGCATCATCAACGTCGCCTCGATCAATGGCGTATCGCCGGGTGATTTCCAGGGCATCTATTCGATCACCAAAGGCGCTGTGATCAACATGACCAAGGCCTTCGCCAAAGAGTGCGCACAGTTCGGCATCCGCTGCAACGCCCTGCTGCCAGGCCTGACCGACACCAAGTTCGCTTCGGCACTGGTCAAGAACGACAGCATCCGTGAGGCGGCCTTGCAGCACATTCCCCTGCGCCGCGTTGCCAATCCCAGCGAAATGGCCGGCGCCGTGCTGTACCTCGCCAGCGACGCATCCAGCTACACCACCGGTGTGGCACTCAACGTTGACGGCGGCTACCTGGCCTGATCGGCGATGTAACAAAAAGGGAGCGATCAAGCTCCCTTTTTATCGCGCGTTTTGCGCTACCAGTCTTTCAGCGCCTGGCGCGCTTCGGGGTTCACTGGCGTTGCGAGCAATCCTGTCGCCGACTGTTCGATCTGAAACGCCGCACCATCAACCAGCGGTATGAAGCTCACGCGCTGTGTCTGCGGCTCGATGAACGGGACGCTCCAGTCCAGGCTCCGCAACCAATCCCAGACCGGCACGGCTGTGCTGCTCGTCAGCAGCACCCGCGTATGGCGCGCCTGTTCCTGCTGCTCCACTGAGAGATAACGACCTGACAGCGCCTGTAGCCGATAACCTGGCTCCAACCCGATCAACGCAGCCAGTCCGCTCCAGCGCAGCATGTGCACCTCCAGTTGCCACAAGTCCCCCTCTACAACCGCCGAGCGGTGCTGGTTGGCCTGCTGAAGCTCGACCTCGAAGCGCTGCTTGCCCTGTGCATGGAAAACGACCGTCGCCAGCGGAGTGCTGTTCGCTGTGGCCTGATAGTCGCGGACTTCGTACGCAATGAGACCGATCATCGCCGTGAGTACGAGCAGCAGCATGCCGAACGTGCCTCGCAGCCAGCCGAGCAGCCAGCTGCCGCCGAACAACACGCGCAGCGCCACCCACAGAACCACCAGAGCGAGTAACGCCACCACCAACGCGAGCCCGAGATATTGCATGAATGCGCCTCTCCCAACGAGTGCGGCATTATCCGCAGCGTCCAGGCAGGCATCCAGCATGGTCGTGGGACATCCATCACGAGTCGGCAACTTGGCTTGCACGCGATCACGACCCATCATCGGTATGAGCTCCATCCGCTGACTTGTTGCAGGCATCGTCTTATGCTGGAGCCCCTTGTTCCGGCCTCACGAGTGCCTATGCCATTCGCGTTCGAACTCGCCCTTGACCCTATTTCCCTGCTGGCACTGATTATCGTGGCGTTCATCGCCGGCTTCATCGATGCAATCGCCGGTGGCGGCGGGCTGCTGACCATTCCCGCGCTGCTAACCGCAGGGCTACCACCGCATCTGGTACTGGGCACCAACAAGCTCTGCGCCACCTTCGGGTCAGCCACGGCAAGCTACACCTTTTACCGGCGACGCCTGTTCGATCCGCGCCTCTGGCGACGGGCGCTGCTCGGCACGGCGATCGGAGCCACGCTTGGCGCCGCCCTTGCCCATCGATTGCCGGCCAGCTGGTTGAATCAGATGCTACCGCTGGTGGTCTGTGGCTGCGGCTTGTACCTGCTGTTCAGTCGTACGCCATCAGGTACAGCCGCGACTACCCCGCTACTCATCGCCCCGCGTCGCCAATGGCCGCAAGGCTTGGGGCTGGGGTTCTATGACGGCGTTGCGGGGCCAGGCACCGGGGCATTCTGGACGGTCAGCAGCCTGCTGCTTTATCCGCTGGATCTGCTGCGCGCCAGTGGTGTGGCGCGCAGTATGAATTTCGTCAGCAATGCTGCTGCCCTTGGCGTTTTCATCGTTGCCGGACAGGTCGCCTGGGTGCTGGGCATCGGCATGGGGCTTGCCCTGATGAGTGGGGCGTACTTCGGCGCACGCACAGCCATCCATGGCGGCGCAAAGTTCATCCGTCCGGTGTTCATTCTGGTGGTGCTGGCGCTGAGCGTGCGTCTAGCCTGGCAGCACTGGGTCATCGCGGCCTAGGCGCCGCGCGAGGTAGAGCTCGATCAGATAACGGGCAATCGACTGGCGCGCCGGCAGTTCCGGCAGGCGGTGGATGGAAAACCAGCGCGCATCCTCGATTTCTTCGGGCTGCGGAACAATCTCGCCCGCCGCGTATTCGGCGTGGAAACCCAGCATCAACGAATGCGGGAACGGCCAGCCTTGGCTGGTGATGTAGCGTGGCGGGTGGATCGACACACCGACCTCTTCGCGCACCTCACGCTCGACGCATTGCTCGACCGATTCACCCGGCTCGACGTAGCCGGCCAGCGTGCTGTACACCCCGGGGGCAAAACGCGGCGAGCGCGCGAGCAACAATTCGTCACCACGCGTGACCAGCACGATCATGCTGGGCGAAAGACGCGGGTAATGATGGATGCCGCAGTCCGGGCAATACATGGCGCGCTCGCGTGCATGCTGCTGCATACGCGCCCCGCAATGACCGCAGAAGCGATGCTGCGTCGCCCAGGTTCCGATTTGCGCGGCGTAGCCAAGCATGCGAAACAGATCGCGGTCGTCGTTGTGCAGCATGAACTGCCGCAGTCCCTGCCAGCTCGCACCCGGTATGGCGACCGGGCGGTCCAGCTCGAAAAGGAACACCGCATCGCCATCGAAGTAGCCCAATCCCTGCTCGCTCAGCAGTGGCAGCTCCAGGCGCTTGAGCCAATCACGCGGAAACAGCACGCCGTTGCTGTCGAAAAGGAACTGCTGCTGGCAATGCACCACGGCCGAGCCTCCCGGCGTAGCGGGATCGAGCAAGGCAGCGTGCCAGCGCAAGCTCATCAGGCGGCGACCGGCATTCCAAGTGCCCGGACGCTTTCGCTGGCCAGATCGAGCACGCTGGCGCGCGAATCGTCACGGCGCAGTATCGCACCGCCGTCCAGATAATATTCCAGACTGGTCAAAGCGTCGGCGAGCGTCTCGAGCATCTGTTCGGCCGGCATCTGAGTGGATTCGAGCATCTGTTTCTGGATGAAATCCGCGCAGGCGCCGATCAGCTCTGCGGCACGCTCCTGCTCGAGAAAGCGTAGGCCTCCACGCACGGCCTGCAGACTGAAGGGCACATTGGCCAGGTGCAGTTTTTCACCGTTGGATTCCAGATAGGCGGTGATCGCACGTTTCGCCAGTGCCAGACCGGCGGACGCCTCATCGATAACCACGATGTACGCCTCGGTCAGCTGGTGATTCGCAAACGCCTCGGCTTCAAGACCTGGCGCAGCCGGCGGCATCCGCCCCTCCCGGCGCTCCCCCTTCTCCAGGCTGGCGACCATGCTTTCCACATAGAGCACGGCATCGGCTAAGCGAAGCAGCTCCTGCGCCTGCACAGGCCGCTCCTGCGTCCAAGTCGAAACCACGGCAAGCTGCGTATGCAGCGTGTTGGCAGCCGAAGACAAACCGACCATGCCGAGCGTCTTGGCCAGTTTGCCAAGCAGCGTGTGCAGGTTGGCAAAAGCCTCGGCTGGTGCCGTACCGCGTTCAATGAGATCCAGCAAGTCCTTCAGGCTGGCCAGCTCTTCCCGGATGGCAGAGGACAGCGACCGCATAACCCCCTGACCGGGGCCAGCCAGACGCTGGGACTCTTCCTCGAGCATGTGATCGGTGAACGGCAATGCTCCGAGCGCAAACACCTCTCGCACCTGCATCGCTAGCGGCCCGGCGCTGTCGGCCAGCGCAACCAGATACAGCAATTCCTTGAGCAGGCTGCGCGAGGTTTCATAGTCAGGATTGACGAGCAACTGCTTGAGCTCACGATCCAGACGGGAAAACAGCTGCTTGCGCGATTTGCGCGGCAGTAACTGGCCGTCGAGCTGACTCTCAAGCGCCGCACCACCGATCCAGCACAAACGACCGGCCGGCAGGTGGGCATAGAGCTGCTCAAGGCGCCCTAGCGCCCGGGCCATCAATCTCAGGCTGGCAGCCAGGTTGTCCTCGCGGAGGAAACCCAGCAGACCGATCTGGTACATGTGCCGCATGCGTCGCGTCTCGGCATTCAAGTCCGCGACAGGCCGCGCGTGCGACAGGCTCACCGGACGCGCATGATCCAGGCGCGCACTGAAAAAGAAGCTCTCTGGCAGCAGCGGTTGCGAAGCCGCCAGACGCAAGGCATTGATCGCCGGAAGCAAGAGCTCGGGCATCTCCTGCCGGCTCGCATCGACACTTTCGAGATAGCGCCGCAGCACATACAGGCCGTTGCTCATCGCCGCCATCTGACTGTCACGCTCTTCGCTGGCCCCCACCGGGATATCCATCGCGAGCTGCAGCACTTCCTGCGCCAGCAGCTCCGCTCCGGCCAACTCGATGAGGTTGAGCGTGCCACGAACCTGCTTGAGATTCTCCACCGCCTGCTGCAGCAAGCCGCCATTGTTGCGATCGATGATGAAGTGTTCGAGGCTCTGCTCCGCCTCTTCCATCGTGGCGAACAGTTCGTCGCGAACCAGACCGAGCGATGTAGCTCCAGTAACCATGCCTAGTGCGCCTCCCGCGCAGCGTTGTTGTGACGCATCAGTCGGCAAAGTCCGGCTTCTGTTTGGTCATGTGGGCCGTCACCGCGACCCGAAGATCGGCCGCCTGCAGCATCGCGGCGTTCCAGGTGGCGATGTACTCCAGACCGTCATCGACCCGATGGTCGCGCATGTAGCGGATCATCTCCTTGGTGCCGCGAATCGCCAGAGGCGACTTTTCCGCGATCTGTCTCGCCAAGTCCTGCACGCCGTCCTGCAATGCCTGCTGATCGGCGAAGGTACGGTTGACCAGGCCAATCGAGCGCGCTTCTTCACCATTGATGGTGCGACCGGTAAAAGCGAGTTCGCGCATCATACCGTCGCCGATGATGCGCGGGAGCCGTTGCAGGGTACCGACATCGGCCGCCATGCCCATGTCGATCTCCTTGATCGAAAACTGCGCATCGCTGGTGCTGTAGCGCATGTCGCACGCGGAGATCAGGTCAATCGCACCGCCCAGGCAGTAGCCCTGGATCGCCGCGATGACTGGCTTGCGACAGTTGTCCACGGCGTTGAACGAAGCCTGGAGCGAGAGAATCTTGCGCCGCAGTTTTTCGGCGTTGCGCCCGACATCCTTGCCTAGCTCGCCACCCACCTGGGCCAGCAACTGCAGATCGATACCCGAGGAAAAATGTGCACCCGCTCCGCTGAGCACCACCACGCGAACGTCGTCGGTTTCGTCGATCCACTTGAATATATCGATGATCTCGGACCAGAAGGCCGCATTCATCGCATTGATCTTTTCGGGTCGATTGATCACGACATTCGCGACTTTATCAGCCAGCTCGACACGAAAGGCTTGGTATTGGTTCACGCAATGATCCTCGGCAGCCGATGCAGCAAGCGCGGCAGGCGGCATGGAAACTTTTTGTCTGACGGCCCGTTTCTAGCGGCGCAACTATAACAAGCAGCCCGCAGGCCGGTGCATGTCGATGCGGACGATGTGAAACAGACCACGCATGCTCAGCGCCCAAATGAACGCTAGCCATAACCTACTGAACAGCTTGTAAAAAAGCCGCTCAAGCTTCGCGCACGCAATCCACGGTATACAAGGTGCCTGTCGTTGCCTGCTCCTTCTGCAGACCATGCACATCGGCATCGAAGCCCGGAAAGCGCTCGGCGAACGCGCGAGCGAAGCGAAGATAATCCACAATCGAACGGGTCTGCGGCGTAAAGCGTTCGCCTGGCATGATCAGTGGGATTCCCGGCGGATACGGCACCAGCATGACCGCACAGACACGCCCTTCCAGTTCGTCTATGGACACCGCTTCGACCTCCCCGCGTACCAGCTTGTCGTAGGCATCGGCAGGCTTGAGCGCGAGCTCCGGCAGAACCGTGTACATCCGCCGCATCGCCCGCGCGGTGGCGTTCTCGCGATAACAGCGATGCAGTTCGTCGCACAGATCGCGCAACCCCATGCCCTCGTAGACGACGCGCCCGGCACGCGCGATGGAAGGTAGCGCCTCGCAGAGCGGACGATTGGCGTCATAGTGGCGCTTGAACTCCAGCAACTCGGTCAGCAAGGTGCTCCACTTGCCCTTGGTGATTCCCATGGAGAACAGCACCAGCATCGAATACAGGCCGGTTTTCTCCACCACCAGGCCGCGCTCCCAGAGGAACTTGCTCACCACCGCCGCAGGGATGCCCCGGTCGCTCAGCATGCCGGCGGCATTGAGGCCCGGAGTCGCCAGCGTCACTTTGATGGGATCGAGCAGCACGTAGTCCTCGGCCATCTCGCCGAAACCGTGCCACTCGGCCTCCGGCTCCAGCAGCCAGTCGGCCGTTGCCGGCGCTTCGGCGCCGTCGACCTTGGGCGGCTGCCAGATGGTGAACCACCAGTCGTCCTTGGCAATGTGCTGGCGCAGGTTGGCCAGTGCACGGCGAAAGCTCAGCGCTTCATCGAAGGTTTCCTGGATCAGCGACCGCCCCGCCGGCCCTTCCATCATGGCCGATGCCACGTCCAGCGATGCAAGGATGCCGTACTGCGGCGAAGTGGAGGTGTGCATCATGAACGCCTCGTTGAAACGGTCACGATCAAGCTGCCGTGTGCGGCTGTCGAGCACGTGAATCATCGAGGCCTGGCTGAATGCGGCTAGCAGCTTGTGCGTCGAGTGGGTGGTGAACACCAGCGGGCCTTGCTCGCGCGTGTCCATCCCGTAGCGGCCGTCATAGAACTCGTGAAACGCGGCATAGGCAAACCAGGCCTCGTCGAAATGCAGCACCTCGACGCTGTCGACCAGCGCGCGCTTGATCAGGTTGGCGTTGTAGCACAGGCCGTCGTAGGTCGAGTTCGTGATGACCGCGAGCTTCACCTTTGGCGCCCGGCCACGAGCCAGCGGGTTGGCATCGATCTTGGCCGCGATCGACTCGCGACTAAATTCCGACAGCGGGATCGGGCCGATGATGCCCAGCTCATTGCGCGCCGGCGAGAGATACAGCGGAATCGCACCGGTCATGATGATCGCGTGCAGGATCGACTTGTGGCAGTTGCGGTCGACCAGCACCAGGTCGTCGCGCGCAACCATCGAATGCCAGACGATCTTGTTCGCCGTCGAGGTACCGTTAATGACGAAGAAGGTATGGTCAGCCCCGAAATTGCGCGCTGCCCGCGCCTCCGCGGCTGCCAGCGGACCGGTGTGATCGAGCAGCGAACCGAGTTCGGGCACCGAGACCGAGAGGTCGGAGCGCAGCGTGTTCTCGCCGAAGAACTGGTGGAACGCCTGCCCCACCGGACTCTTACGATACGCAACACCGCCGCCGTGTCCGGGCGTATGCCAGGAATAGTTGGAGTCATGAGTGTGCTGCACCAGCGCACGAAAGAACGGCGGCAGCAGGTCTTCGAGATAGCTGCGTGCAGCGCGCGCGACCTGGCGGGCAAGAAATGGCACGGTGTCTTCGTACAGGTACAGCAGTCCGCGCAGCTCGTTGAGATCGGCCATCGCGTCGGCTGGCGCGTTTTCGATCGTGATCTGCTCACCGAGCGCAAAGATCGGCAGCTTCGGCGCACGACGGCGTGCCACCCGAATCAGCTCCACTACGTCGTGCAACAGCCGCTGGTTCTCGCCAGCGCCCTCGGCCGCCACCAGAATGCAGGCTAGACCGTGGTGAGTTGAAGCGACGATGCGGCCTTCGGCCGAACTGGCAGTTGGCAGGATGGCGAAGCCGTCCTGCTCGAGTTCTGCGGCGATGCCGCGAATGCGTTCGCCGGCAACGGTATCGGCCTTGATGTCGCGATGAACGATGAGAACCGGAAACTTCAGGTCTTTGTACATGAGCGCTTCCCTAGGAGGATCAACCTCAGGGTAGAAGCGCCGCCGCCAAAACGATAGGGAAAACCGGTCAGCCGTCCAGTTGCACCCACAACGGCGGTGCACCGCTGGCCTTCTCGATCGCTGCCAAACGCGCGGCATGCGCGACCATCTCCTCGTCGCTGGCGCGCAGCACGATGGTGCGCTGGCGATCGGCCGGCAGCCGGCGAATCGGGCTCGGCTGCGCTCGGCCACCGTTGCCGCTGTCGGCGCCGTCGCCTGCCAGCGAAAGGTTGGTCTGCCCGCCGGTCATGGTCAGCCAGACGTCGGCGAGAATCTCCGCGTCGAGCAGTGCGCCGTGCAGGTCGCGGCCCGAGTTGTCCACGCCATAGCGCTTGCACAACGCATCCAGGCTGTTGCGCTGGCCCGGATGGCGCTCGCGGGCCATCAGCAGGGTATCCAGCACCGAGCAGTGGTCGGTGATCTCGGCGCGCTCCTGCTGACCGAGCAGGGCGAATTCGTTGTTGATGAACCCGATATCGAACGCCGCGTTATGGATAACCAGCTGCGCGTCCCGAATGAACTCGAAGAACTCATCGGCAACATCACGGAAACGCGGCTTGTCGGCGAGAAACTCGTTGGTGATACCGTGGACGGCGATCGCGCCCTCGTCCACCTCACGGTCCGGCTGCAGGTAGACATGGTAATGCCGTCCGGTCAGGCGCCGGCCGATCACTTCGACGCAGCCGATCTCGATGATCCGGTGACCATCGGTCACCGGCATACCCGTGGTTTCGGTATCCAGCACTACGCTACGCATGTCTTCGCTCGCTTACACAATCGGTTGACGTTTGGCCTGCACCACGCCGCGGTTGGCCAGCAGATCGGCCTGTTCGTTGCCCGGATGGCCGGTATGCCCGCGCACCCACTTCCAGCTGACCTGATGACGATTGACCTGCTCGTCGAGCTGTTGCCAAAGATCCGCGTTCTTTACCGGCTGCTTGCTGGCCGTCTTCCAGCCGCGTTTCTTCCAGTTCGGCAGCCAATCGTTGATGCCCTGCATCACGTACTGGGAATCTGTCACCAGACGCACCTGGCAGGGACGCTTGAGCTCGGCAAGCGCACGAATCGCCGCCATCAGCTCCATGCGATTGTTGGTGGTCTGCGCTTCGCCGCCCCAGAGTTCGCGCTTGACACCTTTATATATCAGTAGCGCACCCCAACCACCGGGGCCCGGATTACCTTTGCAGGCGCCATCCGTATAGATTTCGACCAGCTCGTCGCTCATGAGAAAGTGCTTACCCTGTCAATCGGAATGGCGTGGCACAAGGGCGCCGACGCTCGATTACTCGGCATCCCGGCGGCTGACCTTGGCCACCGGCAGTGGCAACAGCTTGCCCATGCGCTCGCGTCGCTGTTCACGCAACGGGCGCAGGCCGATCATCAGCTTACGTGCCACCAGAACGTAAAATCCGCCATTTGGCGCCTGCAGACGCTGCCCAAGCGACTCCAGGCGCAGCAGACGCGATTGCCACTCGCTCGAAGAAAGCGGCGGACAATAGCACCCGAAACGCCGATTCTCCAGCGCAAATCCGAGCAGGTTGAGCCAGTCCGCGACCCGTGTCGGACGGATGCAGCGCGCCTGCCGCAACGGTTCGCGCGACACCAGACGACGGGCACCCCACAGGCTCCAGGGATTGATACCGACGATCAGCAGATGCCCGCCCGGTCGTACGCTTCGCGCCGCCTCCCGTAGCAAGGCGTGGGGTGACAAACTGAAATCCAGACCATGTTGCAGCAGTACCACGTCGGCCGCGTGCTCACCGATCGGCCAGGCCTGCTCATCGCAGACGATCTCCACACCGGCAAGCGCCGCCCCGAGCCTCACGCTGCGTTTGATCTTCGGCGGCACGACCGAGGCGCCGGAAAACGGACCGTAATGCACGAGATAGCTGCCGAAGCAGCGATTCAATTCATCGCCGAGTACGCGCTGCTCCTGTTCGAGCAGCTGACGCCCCAGCGGACCGGCAAACCAGTCGTTGGCCTCTGCGATCATGCGCAGCCACCGATCGTTTGTCTGGGCACAAGGTTGCGGCTTCATCGTTGGGCTCCTTTGCTCGGTCCTGCCTTCGATGTCACTTTCGCTAGGTTTACGCTCGCCGATGTCCTGTTAGGATGCGCTTTTGTCACTGTCTTGGCGACCCGACCATGCTGAAGATCGAGGCACTGCCCGCGCTCACCGACAACTATATCTGGCTGCTGCAGGATGACACGCAACGCCGCTGCGCCGCGGTCGATCCCGGCGACGCTGCGCCGGTACTGGCATGGCTGGCGGCCAATCCGGACTGGCAACTGACCGACATCCTCGTCACCCATCACCATCATGACCACGTCGGCGGTATTGCCTCGCTGAAGGCGGCCACCAGCGCTCGCGTTCATGGCCCCGCCAACGAACGCATTTCCGGCTGCGATCACGCACTGCAAGACGGCCAGCGAGTCCGAATTCTCGGCCATGAGCTGCTTGTATTGGCGGTTCCGGGCCATACCCTGGGCCATATCGCCTACTACCATCACGATGACGAACAGCCGTGGCTACTGAGTGGTGACACGCTGTTCGCCGCTGGCTGCGGGCGCCTGTTCGAGGGCACGCCACAGCAGATGCACGATTCGTTGCAGCGCCTGGCGGCCTTGCCGGAGCGCACGCTCGTCTACTGCACCCACGAGTACACGCTAAGCAACCTGCGTTTCGCCCTGGCGGTGGAACCGAACAACTGCGAGATCAGCAAACGCTTGCAGGATGTTACCGAGTGCCGCGCGGCAAACCACAGCAGCCTGCCCACGCGAATCGACCTCGAGCTGGCCACCAACCCCTTCCTACGCTGCGGGATAGACGCTGTACGCATGGCCGCGCAGGCACATAGCGAGACCGAACTGAATGCGTCAGCAGAGGTTTTCGCGGCGCTACGCGCCTGGAAAGATCGTTTCTGAACAACCTCGACAGGTTCCCGAAACGCGGCAGCGCGCTTGACCCACCGGAACCCGGTTTCTAGAATCCGGCGAATTTTATTTCCCGGAAAACCTCCAGCCAATGCCGCCAGCGCCCAAAAGACGCTGCGTTCCAGACGCCTTGGCAGCCTCTGGACGCGCCCTCGCCGCCGCCCTCTGCGTGACCCTTGCGGGCTGCCAGAGCAACGCGCCGCAGGATTACTCATCCACTCGTTCGGTGGCGCCGCTCACCATCGAGCAGGATCCCCTGTGGCTGTCGGACAAGTCCGTGGCGCCGGAGCACGAGGACATCTGGGAACGCATTCGCGATGGTTTCATGCTGCAGGAACACCTGGACAGCAATCCGCGCATCGAACAGCAGCGCCTTCTGTTTGCCAGTCGTCCCGGTTCCGTTCAAACGGCCACCGCCCGCGGTGGGCCGTACATTCACTACATCGTCGAACGGCTGGAAGAGCGTGACATGCCGCTGGAGCTGGCGCTGCTACCAGTGATCGAAAGCGCTTACGACCCCTTCGCCTACTCCCCGGCCCACGCGGTAGGCCTGTGGCAGTTCATCCCCTCTACCGGCCGCCATTTCAACCTGCGCCAGACCAATTGGTACGACGGCCGACGCGACATCACTGCCTCGACCAACGCAGCCCTGCGCTACCTGAGCTATCTGCACGGGCTGTTCAACGGTGACTGGCTCCTGGCCCTCGCGGCCTACAACGCAGGCGAAGGAACCGTCAGCCGTGCCATCGAACGCAACCAGAAGCTCGGGCTGCCGACCGACTACTGGAACCTGCCGCTGCCGCGCGAAACGCGTGACTACGTCCCCAAGCTGCTTGCGCTCTCGCAACTGGTCAACGCGCCGGAAGCCTATGGCATCACGCTCAGCCCAATCGCGAACGAGCCCTACTTCGAAGTAGTACCGTTGAAACAGCGTATGGACTTAGCGCAAATCGCGCAGATGGCGGATCTCGATGAAGACGAGCTTTATCAGCTGAATCCGGCATTCACTCGGCGCATCACTCTCGATGGCCCGCAGCAGCTGCTGGTACCGCTGGACAAGGCCGAAATGCTGACTGCCAGCCTGGCGCTGATGAAGCCGCAAGACATGGCCACCTGGCAGCAGTACAGCGTACGCCCGGGCGACACCCTCAGCAGCATTGCCGAGCGTCATCAAATCACTGTCACCACGCTTCGCGACCTCAATCGTCTGCGCAGCAACCGGCTACGCATCGGTCAAGTCCTCAGCATTCCCTCGCGCCTAGGCAGCGAACCGACAGGCGAGTTGCTCCAGGCAGTCGCGCGCCGCACGCCTAGCACACCGCGTAGCTATCGCGTCAAGGCCGGCGACAACCTATGGGATATAGCCAAGGCCCAGCGGGTGTCGGTACGCGATCTGCAGCGCTGGAACAAGCTCTCCGGCAGCAGCCTGAAGGTAGGCCAGGCGCTCTTTCTGCAGGGCCCGGCGCCCGCCAGCGCCACCAAGGCAGCGGCACCGACTTACTACAAGGTGCGCAAGGGAGATTCGCTTTACCAGATCGCCAAACGTTTCAACATCCACGTCAGCAAGCTGAAAACCTGGAATCCCAAGGGGACACAAGTGCTGCGCCCTGGACAGCTGCTCACGCTCTACCTGCCGAACTGATTGCCGGTCAGCTACGCCGCGATAGCGCCGCGAGACAACGTCCGACCAACTGAGTGAAGCGCTGGAACGCCACGAACTGCTCATGCTTGAGCGCGCGCCCCGATATCCGGCAATCGGCGTACAACACACCGATCTCATGGGTTCCCGCCATGAGCGGCGCAATGAAGAACATGCCTTTTCCCAGCCACTGCCGGATCGGTTGCGTCACCAGGTCCTCAAGGTTGTAACTGGCCGGCACACCCATCCAGAGGGATTGCCGCTGACGCAGAGCGTAACTGAAGATGTGCGGCTGCTCGGGCTGTTCGGCAGGAAGCACAAACTCTTCCGCCCACTTCTGAGTACCCACACCGATCGCACCACGCACACGGAAACACGTCTGCCGATCGGCCAGCACAGCGACCATCACCCGCTCCAGCCCGGCACCATGATGAAGTCCGTCGAGCAGCGTTTGCAGAATCAGGCCAACATCGCCACCACGCGTCGCCATCAGCCCCAGATCCTGCAAGGCCTGCTGCATCTTCAGCAGATTCGGTTGCAGCAGACTGGCCTGATGCTGCGACTGCTGCAGCTGAATCTGCTCCGGATCGGTGCTGGGAATCAGTCGACACAGCCTGTCGGCGCCGAACGTCGAGGCGACCTCCACCGCCTCGTCGGCGCTGGCCAGGATCAGTCGTAGCGCGTCCTCTTCGGTCACGCCGGTAAAGGCAGCGTACTCACTGATAAGCCCGCTCATACGTGGCGATCCCCAGCCCTCCAGCGCCGCCTCGCTGATCCTCACGCCGAGCGACACCGAGCGTACCCCGGCATCGCTGCTGCTGGCTGCGCTGTGCGCGAGCGAGATCAGCTCGCCGAGGTTCCAGCTCTTGGTCAGCCCCAGCGTCAGTTGACGGAAACTTGTACCCAGCACCTGCTGTACGGCCTCCTCGGCCTTCACCCCGGGCTGCGCAAGCATTGCCGCCAGTTCGTCAGCCTGCTCGCCGCCGCAGCCCCAGAAAGCCAGCTCGCCGACGTTGAACAACAGCGCCGCGATGAACACTTCTTCCTCGTGGCGCGGGATCACATAGCCGGAAACATTGCGCGCCTGTACCGCTGCATGAAACGAGCGAGCCAGCAACTCCTGCAGCTGGTGCCGCGGCGCCCGGTCGAGCAAGCCGTCAATCAGGCTCACCGACAGGCTGATCAGGCGGACGTTGTCGAAGCCGATCATGACGATCGCCCGAGTGATCGTCTTGATGACCTCCTGCGAAGGGTTGTAATAGCTGCTGTTGCCCACCCGCAGCACCTTCGAGGTGAGCGCCGCGTCGCGCAACAGGACATCGGCCAATTGCTGCACCGAAGCATGCTGCTCTTGGGTCAGCCGCTGCAGGTCCTGGACCACACCGGCCAGCGCCGGCAATTCGGATTGATTCAGGCGTTCGATCCACGCCTGTAACCCCTGACTACGTGCACCCAACGCAGGCCGCCTTGCCGCTGCAGCGGCATATTGAAATAGCTGGCAGTTTGCCCGACTCCATCTGCCTTTTTCCAGCGCAGACAAGCTGTTACTGTACCCGGCCGAGAAGCCCGAAAGCGCCATGGATCGGATTCCCAGCCTGATGCGATGCCTGTTCCCGTTACTCACCTGCCTGGTCTTGAGCTTTCCCGCCCTCGCAACCATCAGCGAAAGCCACGGTTATGCGCAGTTCGGCGTCCTCAAGTACCCTGCAACATTTACCCATTTCGACTGGGTGAATCCCGAAGCGCCCAAGGGCGGTCTCCTCAAGCTGATGGCCTTCGGTACGTTCGACACGCTCAACCCCTATACCTTCAAGGGCACCAGCCCGAGTGCCACTCCGGATTTCCTCGAATATGGCATCAGCGAGCTGAATGAGCCGCTGATGGTTGGCACCGGGTTCTATGACCCGTCCGGAGACGAGCCGGCCTCGAGCTACGGCCTGATCGCCGAATCGATCGAGTACAGCGAAAACCCAAGCTGGGTCGTGTTCAACCTGCGCAAGCAGGCGCGCTTTCACGATGGCCAGCCGATCACCGCCTATGACGTCGCCTTCTCCTATCGGCTGCTGATCCGCGACGGCCATCCGCGCTATCGGACCAACTTGGAGGGCGTCAAGCGAATCGACATCCTCTCGCGCCACCGCATCCGCTTCGTCTTCGAGCAGCCAAATACGCTGCTCATCCAGCGCATCGGCGAGCTGCCGGTACTGCCGCAGCACTACTGGAAGGGTCGCGATTTCAAGGCAACGACCTTCGATCCGCCGCTCGGCAGCGGACCTTATCGGCTGGTCGAAGTGCTACCTGGGCGCAAGCTGGTCTTCGAGCGGGTAAAGGACTGGTGGGGCAAGGACCTGCCGGTCAATCGCGGCAAGTACAACTTCAACCGCGTCGATGTGGAGTTCTACCGCGACAACACGGTGGCGTTCGAAGCGTTCAAGGTCGGCGAGTTCGATTTCTTCATCGAACATCAGGCCAAGAACTGGGCCAACGGGTACCAGTTCCCGGCACTGGCGCGCGGCGAGATCATCCGGGCCGAGATACCTCACCGGATTCCCAGCAACACCCAGGCGCTGTTCATGAATAACCGGCGCCCGGCGTTCGCCGACCAGCGCGTGCGTGAAGCATTGGGCATGCTGTTCGATTTCGAATGGACCAACCGGGCATTGTTCTACTCCGCCTACCAGCGCAGCGAAAGCTACTACCCCAACAGCGAATTCGCCGCGGTCGGCATACCGGAAGGCAGCGAGTGGCTGCAGCTCTCACCATTTCGCGAACAGTTGCCAGCCAGGCTCTTCAGCGAACCATTCCAGCTGCCACGCACGGACGGGCATGGCATCCCGCGCGACACGCTGCGTCAAGCGTTGGCGTTGCTCGCCGAGGCCGGCTGGAAACTCTCCGGCGACTATTTGCTCGATCGTAGCGGGCGACCGCTGAGTTTCGAGATTCTGCTGGTCAACCCGCGCCTGGAGCGGATTTTGCAGCCCTATGTGGCGAATCTCGCGCGCATCGGCATCCAGGCACGTCTGCGCACCGTCGACAGCGCCCAGTACAAGCAGCGTCTGGACCAATACGATTACGACATGATCCTCACGACCCTGGCGCAGAGTCTCAGCCCCGGCATCGAGCAATGGTTGTACTTTCATTCCAGCCAGGTCGACGTGAAAGGCGGGCGCAACTATGCCGGTATCGCCAATCCGGTGGTCGACGCCCTGCTGGAGAAACTCCTTGCTGCCAGCACACGTGACGAGCAGGTGGCGATCAGTCGTGCCATCGATCGCGTCCTGCTGTGGCATCACTACACCATTCCCAACTGGTTCATCAGCAATCATCGCCTGGCCTACCGCAATCGGTTCGCCCACGCCACCACGCCGCCCTACACACTGGGGCTGCGCACCTGGTGGCTGAAGGACCTGGAGACAGCCAAATGATCACTCGTATCCGCCCCCTGCTTCGCAGCGGACTGTTCGGCCTGCTTTGCGTCGCCGCCCTTTGCGACGCCGCGCCACGTCATGCGCTGACGCTCTATGACGAAAAGCCGAAATATCCGGCCGACTTCAGCCACTTCGAGTACGCCAATCCCGATGCGCCCAAGGGCGGCACGCTGCGTCAGGCCGGATTCGGCAGCTTCGACTCGCTCAATCCCTTCATCAACAAGGGTGTCGCTGCCGACGACATCGGTCTGATCTACGACACGCTCACCACCAATAGCCTGGACGAGCCGTTCACCGTCTATGGTCTGCTTGCCGAGAAGATCGAAAAGGGCCCGAACAACAGCTGGGTGCGCTTCCATCTGCGCCCGCAGGCGCGTTTCCACGATGGCCAGCCGGTGACCGCCGAGGACGTGGTATTCACCTTCGAAACCCTGATGAGCCAGGGCGCGCCGCATTATCGCGGCTATTACGCCGATGTGGCGAAGGTAACAGCCGAAAGCCAGCGTCGCGTGCGTTTCGATTTCAAGCATGCCGGCAACCGCGAGCTGCCGATGATCCTTGGCCAGCTGCCGGTGCTGCCCAAGCATTGGTGGGAAAGTCGCGACTTCTCCTCCGGCAGTCTGGAACCGCCGCTGGGTAGCGGACCGTATCGCGTCGAGGAAGTCCAGGCAGGTCGTACCATCCGCTACGCCCGAGTGAAGGACTACTGGGGCAAGGATCTAGCGGTCAATCGCGGCTTCTACAACTTCGACCGCCTGGTCTTCGACTACTACCGCGACAACACCGTGGCCCTGCAGGCATTCAAAGCCGGGCACTTCGACTATTGGCTAGAGACCAGTGCAAAGAACTGGGCCACCGCCTACGACATTGCCGCAGTGCATGACGGCCGGATCATCAAGGAGGAAATTGCCAATCACAACCCGACCGGCATGCAGGGCTTCATCTTCAATATCCGTCGCCCGCTGCTGCAGGACCGCCGGGTTCGTGAGGCGCTGGCATTGCTGTTTGATTTCGAGTGGACCAATCGTCAACTGTTCAATGGCGCCTATACGCGCACCCGTAGCTATTTCGACAATTCCGAACTGGCCTCCAGCGGCCTGCCGGACAAGCAGGAACTGCAACTGCTCGAGCCCCTGCGCGGCAAGATCCCGGACGAAGTGTTCGACCAACCCTTCGACCTGCCGAAGACCGACGCCAACGGCATCATTCGCGAACAGCAACGCCGCGCCTACCGCCTGCTCACCGAGGCTGGCTGGCAGGTGCGGGATGATCGGATGGTCGATGCCGACGGCAAGCCGATGAAGCTGGAATTCCTGCTGGTGCAAGCTGAATTCGAGCGTGTCCTGCTACCGTACAAGCGCAACCTGGCCGATCTGGGGATAGAGCTCGAGATCCGCCGCGTGGATGTTTCGCAGTACATCAATCGGCTGCGCTCGCGCGATTACGACATGATCGTCAGCGGCTTCGGCCAGTCCAACTCGCCCGGCAACGAGCAGCGTGAATACTGGCACTCGGCGAGCGCCGACAACCCCGGCAGCCGCAACTTCATCGGCTTAAAGGACCCGGCCATCGACAGCCTGGTGGAGCAGCTGATCGCCGCCGACTCGCGCCAGGAACTGGTGACCCGCACGCGCGCTCTGGATCGTGTCCTCCTCTGGGGGCACTACGTGGTTCCCAACTGGCATATCAAGACCTGGCGTGTCGCCTACTGGAATCATCTCGCGCATCCTGAGACCACGCCGCGGCAGGATATCGGTCTGATGACCTGGTGGAAGAA
The DNA here is from genome assembly GCF_036701605.1 of Pseudomonas sp. FIP_A4. Classification (NCBI taxonomy): domain Bacteria; kingdom Pseudomonadati; phylum Pseudomonadota; class Gammaproteobacteria; order Pseudomonadales; family Pseudomonadaceae; genus Pseudomonas; species Pseudomonas sp. FIP_A4. Next base: position 112,413 of record NZ_JAYDXP010000130.1, read on the forward strand.
ACCGGAAGCCTCCGCTCCGGTTGCCAAGCCCGTTGACGAACGCAGCGGAAAATCGGCCGGCGAGACGGAGCACTGAAATGCGGGCCTATATCGTTCGTCGTCTTTTGCTGATCATCCCGACGTTGTTCGGCATCCTGCTGATCAACTTCATCATCATCCAGGCTGCCCCCGGCGGGCCGGTCGAACAGGCAATCGCCAAGCTGGAGGGCTTTGAAGGCGCCACCAGCCGGATCGCCGGTGGCGGCTCGGAGGTTTCCGTAGCGGGCACCAGCTACCGCGGCGCGCAAGGCCTGGATCCCGAACTGGTGGCCGAGATCGAGCGTCTCTACGGCTTCGACAAACCGCCTGCCGAGCGCTTCTGGATCATGCTCAGCAATTATCTGCGGCTCGACTTCGGCGAGAGCTTCTTTCGCGATGCGTCGGTCACTGAGCTGATCGTCGAGAAGATGCCTGTATCGATCTCGCTCGGGCTGTGGAGCACGCTGATCATGTATCTGGCGTCGATTCCTCTTGGTATCGCCAAGGCCACGCGCCACGGCAGCACCTTCGACGTCTGGACCAGCTCGGCGATCATCGTCGGCTACGCGATTCCGGCATTCCTCTTTGCGATCCTGCTGATCGTGCTGTTCGCCGGCGGCAGCTACTGGAACTGGTTTCCGCTCCGGGGACTGACGTCCGGCAACTTCGACGAGCTCAGTCTGGGCGGCAAGATTATCGACTACTTCTGGCATCTGGCTCTGCCGGTGACGGCGCTGGTAATCGGCAACTTTGCCACGCTGACGCTGCTGACCAAGAACAGTTTCCTCGACGAAATCAACAAGCAGTACGTGATCACCGCCCGCGCCAAAGGCCTGAGCAAGAACCGCGTGCTTTACGGCCATGTGTTCCGCAATGCCATGCTGATCATCATCGCCGGCTTCCCGTCGGCGTTCATCGGCATGTTCTTTACCGGCTCACTGCTGATCGAGGTGATCTTCTCTCTGGACGGCCTCGGCCTACTGAGCTTCGAGGCGGCGATCAATCGCGACTATCCGGTGGTGTTCGGCACCCTCTTCCTCTTCACTCTGCTCGGCCTGGTGGTGAAACTGATCGGCGATCTGACCTACACCCTGGTCGATCCGCGCATTGACTTCGAAAGCAGGGAGGCCTGATATGCAGTTGTCTCCTCTCAATCAGCGCCGGCTGGCGCTGTTCAAGGCGCACAAGCGTGGCTGGTGGTCGCTGTGGATCTTCCTCGCGCTGTTCGTGCTCAGCCTGGGTGCGGAGCTGATCGCCAACGACAAGCCGATTGTTGTGCGTTATGACGGCGAATGGTTCTTCCCGGTGTTCAAGCGTTACCCGGAAACGACCTTTGGCGGCGAATTCCCCTTGCAGGCCAACTACAAGAGCCCGTACATCCGCGAGCTCATCGAGGCCGGCGATGGCTGGATGATCTGGCCGCCGATTCCATTCGATTATTCGAGCATCAACTACGATCTGCAGGTTCCGGCACCTGCGCCGCCCTCGCTGCACAACTGGCTGGGCACCGACGATCAGGGCCGAGACGTACTGGCGCGGGTGATCTACGGCTTCCGCATCTCGGTGCTGTTCGCCTTGACGCTGACACTGATCAGCTCGGTCATCGGCGTGATCGCCGGTGCGCTACAGGGTTTCTATGGCGGCTGGGTGGACTTGGTCGGCCAGCGTGTGCTGGAAATCTGGTCGGGCCTGCCGGTTCTTTATTTGCTGATCATCCTCGCGAGTTTCGTGCAGCCGAATTTCTGGTGGTTGCTGGGCATCATGCTGTTGTTCTCCTGGATGAGTCTGGTGGACGTGGTGCGCGCCGAGTTTCTGCGTGGACGCAATCTGGAGTACGTCCGCGCGGCGCGCGCGCTGGGCATGCAGAACGGTGCGATCATGTTCCGCCACATCCTGCCCAACGCCATGGTTTCGACCATGACCTTCATGCCGTTCATCCTCACCGGCGCCATCGGCACTCTGACGGCTCTGGATTTTCTCGGTTTCGGCCTGCCGCCCGGCGCGCCGTCGCTCGGCGAACTGGTCGCCCAGGGTAAATCCAACCTGCAGGCGCCATGGCTAGGTATCAGCGCCTTCGTGGTGCTGGCGCTGATGCTGACGCTGCTGGTGTTCATCGGCGAAGCCGCCCGCGATGCCTTCGATCCGAGGAAATAGGATGACCGAGAATCTGATTGAAGTACGCGAGCTCGCCGTCGAGTTCACCCACGGCAGCCAGGCCCAGCGTGTGGTCGAGGGCGCCAGCTTCGATATCCGCCGGGGCGAGACACTCGCGCTGGTCGGTGAAAGCGGCTCGGGCAAATCGGTCACCGCGCATTCGATTCTGCGCCTGCTGCCCTACCCGCTGGCGCGCCACCCCGCTGGGCAGATTCTCTATGGCGGCGAAGACCTGCTGCAGGCCGACGAGAAGCGTATGCGCGGCATTCGCGGCAATCGCATCGCAATGGTGTTTCAGGAGCCGATGACCTCGCTCAACCCCCTGCACACGGTCGGCACGCAGATCAACGAGGTACTGGAAATCCATAAGGGTCTGCGCGGCAAGGCCGCTACCGCTCGAACCTTGGAGCTGCTCGAGCTGGTAGGCATTCCTGATCCGCGCAAGCGCATCCGTGCCTATCCGCACGAACTTTCCGGCGGGCAGCGGCAGCGCGTGATGATTGCGATGGCGCTGGCCAACGAGCCGGAGCTGCTGATCGCTGACGAGCCGACCACCGCGCTGGACGTCACTGTTCAGCTGAAGATCCTGGAACTGCTGCGCGACCTGCAGAACCGCCTGGGCATGGCCATGCTGCTGATCAGCCACGATCTGAACCTCGTGCGGCGCGTGGCGCATCGCGTATGTGTCATGCAGCGCGGTTGTGTCGTCGAACAGGCATCGTGTGAAGAGCTGTTTCGCTCACCGCAGCACCCCTATACCCGCGAGCTGCTGGCGGCGGAGCCCAGCGGCGGCCCGCTGGCGGTCGAGGCGGCAGAGCCACTGCTGGAAGTCGACGACCTGCGTGTCTGGTTTCCGATAAAAAAGGGCTTACTGCGACGCACCGTGGATCATGTGAAAGCCGTGGATGGCGTCAGTTTCAGCCTGCCGAAAGGACAGACACTGGGCATCGTCGGAGAAAGCGGTTCCGGTAAGTCGACGCTGGGTCTGGCGATCCTCCGTCTGATAGGCAGTCGCGGAGCCGTTCGTTTCCAGCAACGCGATCTGCAGTTGCTTTCGCAGCGTGAAATTCGCCCGCTGCGAAGGCAGATGCAGGTGGTGTTCCAGGATCCGTTCGGCAGTCTGAGTCCACGGATGTCCGTAGGCCAGATCGTCGGCGAAGGATTGCGCATCCACCACATGGGCAGTGCGGCCGAGCAGGAACAGGTGATCATCGATGCGCTGCGGGAAGTAGGCCTGGATCCGGAAACCCGGCATCGCTACCCGCACGAGTTTTCCGGCGGGCAACGGCAACGTATTGCCATTGCCCGGGCTCTGGTATTGAAACCGGCGCTGATATTGCTCGACGAGCCCACCTCGGCGCTCGATCGAACGGTACAGCGCCAGGTAGTTGAGCTCCTGCGCTCGTTGCAGGCCAAGCACAACCTGACCTACCTGTTCATCAGCCATGATCTGGCGGTGGTCAGGGCACTGAGCCACCAAATGATGGTGGTCAAGCAGGGCCAGGTGGTGGAACAAGGTGCGGCCGCCGATATTTTTGCCGCGCCGCAACATCCATATACACAGCAGTTGCTGGAATCCGCCTTCATGGCGCCCGGCGCTGCCGAACAACCAGAAGAGGGACAAGCACATGGGTTTTCTCACCGGTAAGCGCGTACTGATCGTCGGCGTTGCCAGCAAACTGTCGATTGCCTCTGGCATCGCCGCCGCCATGCACCGTGAAGGCGCTGAACTGGCGTTCACTTATCAGAACGACAAGCTCAAGGGTCGCGTCGAGGAGTTCGCCGCCGGCTGGGGCTCCAGCGCCGAGATGTGCTTCCCTTGCGACGTCGCCAACGACGCGGATATTGCCAAGGTGTTCGAGGAGCTGGGCAAGAAGTGGGATGGCCTGGACTGCATCGTCCACTCGGTCGGCTTCGCCCCAGGCGATCAGCTCAATGGCGATTTTACCGAAGTAACCACCCGTGAAGGCTTCAAGATTGCCCACGACATCAGCGCCTACAGTTTCGTGGCACTGGCCAAGGCCGGTCGCGAAATGATGAAGGGTCGCAACGGCAGCCTGCTGACCCTCTCCTACCTGGGTGCCGAGCGCACCATGCCCAACTACAACGTGATGGGCATGGCCAAGGCCTCGCTGGAGGCCGGCGTGCGCTACCTGGCCGGCAGCCTCGGCCCGGAAGGCACCCGTGTGAACTGCATCTCCGCTGGCCCGATCCGCACCCTGGCCGCTTCCGGCATCGCCAGCTTCCGCAAGATGCTCGCTGCCAACGAGAAGCAGACCCCGCTGCGTCGCAACGTGACCATCGAGGAAGTCGGCAACGCCGGCGCCTTCCTCTGCTCGGATCTGGCCTCGGGTATTAGCGGCGAGATTCTCTATGTCGACGGCGGTTTCAACACCACCGCAATGGGCGCTCTGGAAGACTGATCGCTTCGCGAGATACAAAAAACCCGCGTTAAACGCGGGTTTTTTGTATCTGCAGATCGTGCGTCAGTAGCGTTCGATTTCTGCCTGTTCCTGCAGCTTCTGGCGATAGGCGGCAAAGTCCTGCTGGCCAACCCGCGAGGCCAGGAAGCGCCGATAGTTATCGCGCTCCGCATCGGAAAGCGCCTGCTCCGGCTCATTCACACCATTGAGTCGCAGCACCACAAAGTCACCATTGGCCAATGACATTCCGGAATAGGTCGGCTGATCCTTGGCGGCAGGTTTGGGCATACGAAAAACAGCCTGCAACACGGCCGGCTGCACGCCTTCCTGATTACGGGTGGCAGCCTCGACGACCTGCCACTGCCGCTCAACAACCTGACCGTCGCGCAGCTTCGTCAGCAACTCCTCGCCTTCGCTACGTGCTTTCTCGGCAGCTTTGCTACGTTGCAGCTGCTGCACGATCGTGTCACGCACCTGATCTAGCTCTAGTGCCTTTGCTTCGAGGTGCTGCTTGACCCGCACGACGACCGTGGTGTTCGGGTCCAGCTCGATCACCGAGCTATTCGCACCATCGACCAGTACTTCGTCGCTGAATGCAGCTTGAATCACCTGCCTGTTGGCAGCAATACCTTCTCCACCTTCACGCGGAAACGCCGGCGTGGTTTGTACAGTGAGGCCTAGTTCCTGCGCTGGCTGCGCCAAGTCAGAAGCTTCGAATGCCGAATCTTCCAGCTGTTTGCTCGCCTCGACGAATCGCTGCTCGACCTGCTGCGCCTTGAGCTCGCGCACCAGCTCCGGCTTCATGCTGTCGAAACTCGGAATTTCCGGCGATTGAACGCCGAGCAGCTTGATCAGGTGCCAACCGAACTCGGTTTGCACGGGCTCGGACACCTGGCCCTCCTGCAGCGCATACAGAGCATCTTCGAAAGCCGGGTCATACACGTCGCGACCGGCAAAACCGAGATCGCCGCCCTCGCTGGCCGATCCCGGATCTTGTGAAAACTCCTTGGCCAGCGCAGCGAAGTCCTCTCCGGCCTGCAGGCGCTTGGAAATGTCCTCAAGCGTGCTCTTGGCCTTGGGATCGTTACCTTCGATCAAGATGTGCGCGGCCCGGCGTTGCTCTGACAGGTTAGCAATCTGCTTCTGGTAGAGCTCCTGCAGCGCCTCGTCAGATACCTCTACCTGATCGAAAAACGCTTCTTTATTCAGCTCGACATACTCGAGAACAACCTGCTCGGGCGAACGAAAACGCTCAGCGTTCTCCTTGTAGAATTTGCGAACTTCATCGTCGGTGGGCGTGACTGCGCTTGAGTCCGCAGATACGACTAGGCTGGAGAAATCGCGCGTTTGCATTTCCAAGCGGGCGAAATTGTCGACCTGCTGCTCGGTCACGAACCCCGTACCGGAAATGCCGGCACGTAGTTGACCGATCAGCATCTCCTGTTTGAGCAGATCGCGGAACTGCAGGCGCGAATAGCCCATCTGCTGGATCACCTGATCGAAGCGTGCAGCATTGAAGACGCCGTCAACCTGAAACTCTGGCGTCTGCAGAATCAGCTGATCCAGCGCCTGGGTCGAAAAGTCGAAGCCGTTTTGCTGCGCGCCCTGAAGCAGCAACGTGCGCTCGATCAACGAGCTCAGGGCTGCATCACGAAGCAGCTTATCGTCCAGCAGCGAGGCATCAAAATCGCCGCCAAGCTGCTGAGCCAGCTGACGACGCTGCATGTTCACTGCCTGATCCAGATCGTAGCGAGAAATCTTCTCGCCATTGACCTCGGCCGCACTGTTGTCATTGCCTACGGTATTGAATATCGCGTCGAAGCCAGTCAGTGCCAAAAGCACGACGATGACTCCGATGATGGTTTTGGCAATCCAGCCTTGTGAATTGTCCCTGATGTTCTGAAGCATGCGTCCCCCAAGGAGTCTGCGGCGCGATGGGTTGCGCAGCACGCGGGTCGAACTGGATAAAAGAAAGGCGCATCCAGGGATGCGCCTTCTCGGAGTTTTGCGGCAGCTGGGAATCGATCCCCAGCGCTTGACCCACAGATTGTAACTGTCGGCAACCGCCTCGCCAGCGTGACATGTGTCAGCCGCCAGCCGGATAGAAAAGACGCTTAGTTGACGGCGTCCTTCAGAGCCTTGCCGGCCTTGAAGCCCGGGATCTTTGCGGCAGCGATGTTGATCGGCTTACCAGTCTGCGGGTTACGGCCAGTGCGTGCAGCGCGCTCCTTGACAGCAAAGGTTCCGAAACCAACCAGTACGACGGAATCACCAGCCTTCAGGGCACCGGTGACAGATTCGATCACTGCATCCAGCGCGCGGCCAGCAACAGCTTTAGGAATATCAGCAGATGCAGCGATAGCATCGATCAGTTCCGACTTGTTCACTCTAAGTCCCCTTATTTCTGTTGAGTCGTATCTTTAATTTTCGGGTGTAAGCAAAGCGGTGCTGGAACGGCACTGACATAAAGGGCCGTTTTATAACAAGGGCCCTGAAAATATGTCAAGAAAGCCTCCCCGGCTAATGCGTGCTGATTCGCTCCTTGGAATCAGACTCGCGCGTATCGTCCTTTGCAACAATCTCGGGAGCCGCATCAGGCAAGGGCTCCGGCGCGTATTGCAGCGCAATTTGCAGGACCTCGTCAATCCACTTGACCGGTTTAATCTGTAGGTCCTGCTTAATATTTTCAGGAATCTCTTTCAGATCACGCTGATTTTCTTCCGGGATGATTACCGTCTTGATCCCGCCGCGATGAGCAGCAAGTAGCTTTTCCTTTAAGCCACCGATGGCGAGCACTTGTCCACGGAGGGTGATTTCACCGGTCATTGCGACATCCGCACGCACCGGAATCTGCGTCAGCGCCGAAACCAAAGCCGTGCACATGCCAATACCTGCGCTGGGACCGTCCTTCGGAGTTGCGCCTTCGGGGACGTGAATGTGAATGTCCTGCTTCTCGTGGAAATCCGGAGCAATACCCATCGCCCGCGCACGGCTGCGTACCACGGTCAAAGCCGCCGTGATCGATTCACCCATCACCTCGCCGAGCGAGCCGGTCTTGGTGAGCCGGCCCTTGCCCTGCACAACCGCCGCTTCGATAGTCAGCAGCTCGCCACCGACCTGGGTCCAGGCCAACCCCGTGACCTGGCCGACCTGATCCTGCAGCTCTGCCAGTCCGTAGCGAAACTTACGAACCCCTAGAAAATGCTCAAGCGAATCAGCCGTCACGTCGACATGGAAACTCTTTTGCGTTGCATGCTCCTTGACCACCTTACGGCACACCTTGGCCAGCTGTCGCTCTAGGCTACGCACGCCCGCTTCCCGGGTGTAGTAGCGGATGATGTCGCGAATCGCTGATTCATCAATGCTGAGCTCACCCTTCTTCAACCCGTTCGCCTGGATCTGCTTAGGCGCCAGGTAGCGGGTAGCGATGTTGATCTTCTCGTCTTCGGTGTAACCCGGCAGACGGATCACCTCCATACGGTCGAGCAGCGGCGCAGGGATGTTCATTGAGTTGGCCGTACAGATGAACATCACATCCGAAAGATCGTAATCCACCTCAAGATAATGATCGTTGAAATTGTGGTTCTGCTCGGGATCGAGAACCTCCAGCAATGCCGAGGCCGGATCGCCACGCATATCGCTGGCCATCTTGTCGATTTCATCGAGCAGGAACAGCGGGTTACGTACACCAACCTTGGTCATTTTCTGGATCAGGCGCCCCGGCATCGAGCCAATATAGGTGCGTCGATGCCCACGAATCTCCGCCTCGTCACGAACGCCGCCGAGGGCCATGCGAACGAACTTGCGGTTGGTTGAGCGTGCAATGGACTCCGCCAGCGAGGTCTTGCCGACGCCCGGCGGCCCAACGAGACACAGGACCGGCCCCTTGAGCTTCTTGACCCGTTTTTGCACGGCGAGATACTCAAGAATACGATCCTTGACCTCATCCAAACCGTAATGGTCGGCATCCAGAACCTCTTCAGCCTTAGCCAGATCCAAGCGCACCTTGCTGGCCGCCTTCCAAGGCACATTTACCAGCCAGTCGATATAGGTGCGCACAACCGTGGCTTCGGCCGACATCGGTGACATCTGCTTGAGCTTGTTCAATTCCGCCTGGGCCTTGGCGTAGGCATCTTTGCTCAGACCAGCGTTCTCGATGCGCTTTTTCAGATCATCGATCTCGTTATGCCCTTCATCGATGTCGCCGAGCTCTTTCTGAATAGCTTTCATCTGCTCGTTCAGATAGTACTCGCGCTGGCTGCGCTCCATCTGCTTCTTCACGCGACCACGAATACGTTTTTCCACCTGCAAAAGGTCGATTTCGGCATCCAGCAGCGCAAGCACGTGCTCGACGCGAGCCGCAAGGTCCGTGATCTCCAGAATTGCCTGTTTCTGCTCGATCTTCAGCGCCATATGAGCCGCCATGGTATCCACCAGGCGCGCCGGATCATCGATGCCGGCCAGAGATGTCAGCACCTCTGCCGGCACCTTCTTGCCCATCTGCACGTACTGCTCGAACTGACTAAGCAGACTGCGGATAAAAACCTCCGCCTCACGAGCATCCGCCTCGCTCTCGTCGATCAGCCGAACCTCGACGCGGCAATGCTCATCCACGTCAAAGAAACGTTCGATGACGCCACGCTGCTCACCTTCCACCAGAACCTTCACCGTTCCATCGGGTAGCTTCAGGAGCTGCAGCACGGTCGCGATCGTACCGACCCGGTACAGCGCTTCTTCGGCTGGATCATCGTCGGCAGGGTTTTTCTGTGCGACGAGCAGAATCTGCTTATCACCAGCCATAGCCGATTCGAGCGCTTCAATAGATTTTTCACGGCCAACGAAGAGCGGGATCACCATGTGCGGGTAAACCACGACGTCGCGCAGCGGCAAAAGGGGCAATTCGGTGGTTGTCTTCATAAATTCTGCTCTACGACGGCCATACGGCGAAAACGGGCGGGTTGCCTAGCAACAAGATGGGGGCATACCGGAGGAAAAACAAGCTGCCCAAAATGCGAAGGGGCCCGCAGGCCCCTTGTTCATCATGCGTCAGGTGCAGCCTTTGCTGGCGGCTCATTGTTCTCGTAGATCAACAACGGTTTGGACGCACCTTCGATCACGCTCTCATCGATGACGACCTTGCTAACGTCCTTCTGCGAAGGAATTTCATACATGGTGTCCAGCAATACACCTTCCAGAATCGAGCGCAAACCGCGTGCACCGGTCTTCCGCTCAAGCGCACGACTGGCGATCGCCTTGAGCGCGTCCGGACGGAACTCCAGATCAACGCCCTCCAGCTCGAATAGCTTGGCGTACTGCTTGGTCAGCGCATTCTTGGGCTCGGTGAGAATCTGAATCAGCGCTGGCTCATCGAGTTCATCGAGCGTAGCGATCACAGGCAAGCGCCCTACAAACTCGGGAATCAGACCGAACTTGACCAAATCGTCCGGCTCGACCGAACGCAGAGCCTCGCCAATCTTCTTGCCCGGATCCTTGCTGCGCACCTCGGCACTAAAGCCGATGCCGCCTCGCGTCGATCGCGCTTGAATGACTTTCTCCAGACCGGCAAACGCTCCACCACAGATGAACAGGATGTTGCGCGTATCCACTTGCAGGAACTCCTGCTGCGGATGCTTGCGTCCACCCTGAGGCGGAACGGAGGCAACGGTGCCTTCGATCAGCTTGAGCAGCGCCTGCTGCACGCCTTCGCCCGAAACGTCACGCGTGATGGAGGGGTTGTCGGATTTGCGAGAAATCTTGTCGATCTCGTCGATATAGACGATGCCCATTTGGGCCTTTTCGACGTCGTAATCACACTTCTGCAGCAATTTTTGAATAATGTTCTCGACATCTTCGCCCACGTACCCCGCTTCAGTCAGGGTTGTGGCATCGGCAATGGTGAACGGGACGTTCAGCAACCGAGCCAGGGTCTCGGCCAGCAGCGTCTTGCCCGAGCCCGTCGGCCCGATCAGCAGAATGTTGCTCTTGCCCAGTTCGACTTCTTCTTTTTTGTCGCGCTGATTGAGGCGTTTGTAGTGATTGTAAACCGCTACCGCCAGGATCTTCTTCGCGCGCTCCTGGCCAATAACGTACTGGTCAAGAATGCCGCTGATTTCCTTGGGCGCAGGCAGCTTGTGCGCGCTGCTTTCCGCCTGGGCTTCCTGCACCTCCTCGCGGATGATGTCATTGCACAGGTCGACGCACTCGTCGCAGATGAAAACGGAGGGACCAGCGATCAACTTGCGCACTTCGTGCTGGCTTTTGCCACAGAAGGAGCAATAGAGCAGTTTGCCGGAATCCTCGCCGTTGCGGGTGTCAGTCATTCGAACAATCCAATCGGGAAGGCTTGAAACACAAGATGAAGGCAATCGTGGGCTTTTTCAAGCCCACGGAGCAGCCGCATATCGCGGGCTGTGGAGATCAGACAGCCAGCTGGCGCTGCGTCAGAACCTGGTCGATCAGCCCGTACTTAACGGCCTCATCACCACTCATGAAGTTGTCGCGGTCGGTATCTCGGGCAATGACATCCATCGGCTGACCGGTGTGGTGCGCAAGCACCTTGTTCAGCCGCTCGCGGATGGTGAGGATCTCGCGGGCGTGAATCTCGATGTCAGATGCCTGCCCCTGAAAACCGCCCAACGGCTGGTGGATCATCATCCGTGAATGCGGCAGGCAGTAACGCTTGCCGGCAGCACCGCCAGTCAACAGCAGAGCGCCCATGGAACAGGCCTGCCCGATGCAAATCGTTGAAACATCCGGTTTGATGAACTGCATGGTGTCGTAGATCGACATGCCTGCGGTGACCGAACCGCCCGGCGAGTTGATATAGAGGTGGATGTCCTTTTCGGGATTTTCTGCCTCGAGGAACAACAACTGGGCCACGATCAGGTTCGCCATGTAGTCCTCGACTTGGCCAACCATGAAGATCACCCGCTCCTTCAGGAGGCGAGAGTAGATGTCATAAGCCCGCTCGCCGCGTGCGGACTGTTCGATCACCATCGGGACCAGACCGCCAGCGGCCTGAATGTCCGGAACTTGCATAAAAGGATTGCGGGACATGTTCCAACGATACTCCCTTGTCATGCCTCAAAGACACAAGCCAGCACGAGGGCTGGCTTGTGTCTGTGCACTCGAACGTTTTGAAGATCAGGCTGCTTGCGGAGCTTCCGCAGGCTTGATGGCTTCTTCGTAAGAGACCGATTTGTCGGTCACTTTCGCCTGCTGCAGAACAGTATCTACAACTTGTTCTTCGAGCACAACCGAACGGACTTCGTTCAGTTGCTCGTTGTTCTTGTAGTACCACGCAACGACCTGCTCAGGCTCTTGGTAGGCCGACGCCATTTCCTCGATGAGTTCGCGAACGCGCGCCTCGTCGGGCTTCAGCTCTTTCTGCTTGACGACTTCAGCGACGATCAGACCCAGAACAACGCGGCGCTTGGCCTGCTCCTGGAACAGCTCTGCCGGCAGCTGGTCAGGCTTGATGTTGCCACCGAACTGCTGGACCGCCTGCACACGCAGACGATTGACTTCGTTGTCGATCAGCGCCTTCGGAACCTCGATCGGATTGCCGGCAACCAAACCTTCCATTACCTGGTTCTTCACCTTGGTCTTGATGGCCTGGCGCAGTTCGCGCTCCATGTTTTTCTTCACTTCCGCGCGGAAGCCTTCTACTCCACCTTCCTGCACACCGAACTGGGCGAAGAATTCATCGTTCAGCTCCGGCAGCTGCGGTGCCGCAACGCTGTTCACGGTAACGGTGAACTCCGCGGTCTTGCCGGCCAGATCAAGGTTCTGGTAATCCTCGGGGAAGGTCGGATTGATCACGCGCTCTTCACCTGCTTTGGCGCCGATCAGAGCGTCCTCGAATCCGGGGATCATACGACCTGAACCCAGGACCAGTTGGGTGCCCTTGGCTGAACCACCAGCAAAGGCCTCGCCATCGATCTTGCCTACGAAATCAATGTTCAGCTGGTCGCCGTTCTCAGCCGCACGATCGACATTTTCGAAACGAGTGTTCTGCTTGCGCAGGATTTCCAGCATGTTGTCGACGTCGCTGTCGGCCACTTCGGCTTGCAGACGCTCGACTTCGATAGCGTCGAAGCCGCCGACTTCAAATTCCGGGAACACTTCGAACGTAGCGACGTACTCGAGATCCTTGCCCTTTTCGAACACCTTCGGCTCGACGGACGGAGCGCCCGCCGGGTTCAGCTTCTCGGCGACAATGGCTTCATAGAAGGTCGACTGGATCAGATCACCCAATGCTTCCTGGCGAGCGGCTTCCTCGTAGCGCTGACGAATAACGCTCATCGGCACCTTGCCGGGACGGAAACCGGGGATCTTGGCACGACTGGCGGTCTGTTGCAGACGCTTGTTGACTTCGGTCTCGATGCGCTCGACCGGCACGCCAATGGTCATGCGGCGCTCAAGAGCGGAGGTGCTTTCAACAGAAACTTGCATGGATTTTCCTCGTTGCACAGACATAAGCCGGGCGTTCCGGCCCCAGAATGGGCAAGCATTCTAGTGGCTCGATAAAGAGAAGTCACCCCGTCGTGGGGCAGAGGCCGCGGCGCTCTACCGCACGATTGGATACGGCAAAGCGCCGGACTGGCGGCGACGCGGGCTATTAAGAAGTGAAGAGTGACAGCTCGCTCAGCGCTTGAGTGTCATCTGCCGACGTTCGAATTCGACGATACGCTGGCGGTAATGCTCGATGGTCTGAGCGGTAAGAACGCTGCGCTGATCGTCTTTCAGTTCGCCATTCAGCTCAGCGGAAAGTTTGCGGGCAGCCGCAACCATCACATCGAACGCCTGCTTCGGATGGCGCGGGCCGGGCAAACCAAGGAAGAAGCTCACCGCTGGCGTGGTGAAATGATCGATATCATCCAGATCGAAAGTGCCGGGCTTGACCGCATTAGCCATGGAGAACAGCACTTCACCGTTGCCGGCCATGCTCTCGTGGCGGTGGAAGATATCCATCTCACCGAAGCGCAGACCGCTTTCGAGAATGTTCTGCAGCAACGCCGGCCCCCGAAACCCCTGAGGGTCACGGCATATCACGTTTATGACCAACACCTCCTCCACCGCTGCCGGGTCACGCGGCTCGTCGCTCGTCTCGTCTGCCTCATCAAGTACAGGATCGAGCAATGTCGGAACCGGTTCATCCGCCGCAAAATGCAGATCGCCCTGGCGCGGCTCGACTGATGCGCGCCGCTTAGCGGGCTCACGGGCACTCATCGATGGCATGTCAGTCTCATCGAGCGACGGCTCGCTGGTGCGACTGACCACTCTGGGTGGTCCGAGCAGCTCTTTCGAATCTTCATCGAGCTCCGGCAGATTCGCAGTCAAATTGCGGTCCAGCTTGAATTTCAGCTTTCCCTTGCCGCCTCGCATACGGCGCCAGCCATCGAACAGAATGCCCGCGATGACAATGATGCCGATGACGATCAGCCACTCGCGCAGACCGATATCCATTAATCCGTTTACCTCTGAACTCGATGATAACGGCGGGAATTCAACCACTTAGGTCAACTTTTCCCGCATCATAAAAAATTGTGCATTAAGCTAGCACGACGAACGGTAGGTTTGCACTGTGCGACAGTTCTCTTTGTATCGCCGAATGAGAATGCCGAAGCGGCGCTACCGTGCCGTGGCGCACCCTGCTCATGCTTCCACCAGCGCTACTGCCTGTTCCACATCCACAGTCACCAGCCGCGAGCAGCCGGGCTCGTGCATGGTCACGCCCATAAGCTGGTCCGCCATTTCCATAGCGATCTTATTGTGGGTGATATAGATGAACTGCACCTTCTCCGACATCTCCTTGACCAGTCGCGCATAACGGCCGACGTTCGCGTCATCCAACGGCGCATCGACCTCGTCGAGCATGCAGAATGGCGCTGGATTCAATTGGAAGATCGCGAACACCAGCGCCAGGGCAGTCAGCGCCTTTTCGCCACCGGAGAGCAGGTGGATGGTGCTGTTCTTCTTGCCGGGCGGGCGCGCCATGATCGCCACCCCGGTATCGAGTAAATCTTCTCCGGTAAGTTCCAGATAGGCGTTGCCGCCGCCGAAGACTTTCGGGAACAGTGCCTGCAGCCCGCCATTGATCTGATCGAAGGTTTCCTTGAAGCGATTGCGCGTCTCCCGGTCGATCTTGCGGATGACGTTCTCCAGCGTATCCAGCGCCTCGACGAGATCGTCATTCTGCGCATCGAGATAACGCTTGCGTTCGGACTGCTGCTGGTACTCGTCGATCGCCGCGAGGTTGATTGGGCCGAGACGCTGAACGCGCTGAGCAAGGCGCTCCAGCTCCCCTTCCCAGCCCTGCTCGCTGGCTTCGACTGGCAAGGTCGCCAGAACACCGTGCAGATCGTAGCCATCTTGGTGCAACTGATCCTGCAGCGCCTTGCGCCTCACGCTCAGTTCCTGCCAGCTCAACCGCTGCTGTTCCAGCTGGCCACGCAACACCTGCGCCTGCTGCTCCGCCTGAGTACGGCGCCGTTCGGCCTCGCGCAGTTCGCGATCGGCATCCTCCAGCGCCAGGCGCGCGTGCTTGAGCTCATCCTCGACACCCATGCGCCGCTCGAGCAACTCTTCGAGTTTCATCCGCAACTCTTCCAGCGGCGCCTCGCCCTCTTCGAGATTCAGGCTCAGCTGTTCGCGCCGCTCGACAGTGCGTTCGAACTGCTGCTGCAGGCGCTCCAACGCTTGGCGGGTCGAGTCGTGTTGCGCCCTGAGCGATCCGACCCGCAGTGCCAGCTGGTGTGCGTGGTCCTTGTGCTGGCGGGCATCCTGACGGATGCGATCGAGCTGTTCACGCAGACCGTCACGACCGGCCAGCAGCGCTTCGCGCTGCTCGGTGTCCTGCGACATGGCGTCCAGCGCCTCCTGCAGGTGCAACCGCGCCTTGCCCAGCTGCTCGATCTCCAGCGCGCGCTGCTCCTGATGCTCGGCCAGCTCCTCATCCAGCCGTCGACGGCGCAGCACCAGCTGCTCGACCTTGGCCTGTCGTGCCGACAGCTGGGCCTTGAGTTCGCCCTGCCGACGCGCCTCGTCCTGTTGCTGACGACGTCGCGCCTCGCGCTCCCCCTCGAGCTGCTGCTGCCTCGCCTGCGCCTGCTGCAGGCGCTGCTGCAGGTCGTCGAGACTCGCCTCTCGCTCGCCGCGCTCGGCGTGCAGGTGCTCCAGTTCCTGGCCGCGCGCGATCAGGCCGGACTTCGCCTCGCCGCCACGGCGCACACGCAGAAAATGCCGACCGACCCAATAGCCTTCACGACTGATCAGGCTTTCGCCCTCGCCCAGCGCAGCACGACCGGCCAGCGCCTGTTCCAGCGACTCCACCGGCCGCACCCCAGCCAGCCACGGCGCCAGGTCGTGCGGGCTGTCGACCTTATCGAGCAGGCTACCCGAGCGCGCGACAGCGCGATCAGCGGAGCAGACCAAACGCAGTTCGCCCTGCTCCAGATCGTCGAAACTCAGCCCGGCGAAATCCTCCAGCACCACCGCCTGCAGGTCGGCACCGAGCACGGTCTCCACCGCCCGCTCCCAGCCGGGCTCGACGCGCAGGCCTTCGGCCAGCCGTGGCAGCTGTTGAAGTTGCTGTGCCTCCAGCCAATCGCCGACGCCCTTGCCCGGGTCCAGCGCGGCCTGTTGCAGGGTTTCCAGTGAGGCGATACGGCCATTGAGCCGCTGCAGATCGCCATGCGCCTGCTGCTGGGCCTGCATCAGTTGCCGCACCTGCTCGCGCTGCTGCTCCGCCTGCTCATCGAGCAGTTCGCCCGCCGCCAGCAGGTCCTCCAGATTGAGCTCGCCGATCGCCAGCTGCTCGCCGAGTTCGAGAATCGCCGCATCCTCGGGATCGGCGGCAAGCAGGGCGCGCTCATCATCCAGTCGGCGCTGGCGCTCGGCCAGTCGCTCCAGGCTCTGCTCGAGCTGGGCGATACGGGCCTGCTGTACTTCAGCCGCCCGACGCGGCTCGGCACTGCGCTGATTGAAGCGCTCCCATTGCTCCTGCCAGGCCTGCATCAAGGTTTCCGCTTCTTCCAGCTGAGCCGCGGACTCCTCCGCCGCCGCGCCGGCCAGCTCCTGTTCCGGTTCGAGCATGGCCAGCTCTTCGTCGAGCGTCGCCAGCAAGGTGCGGTCGTGGCTCAGATGCGATTCGGTTTCCAGCCGCGCCTGTTCGGCCTCGCGCAGATCGTCCTGCAGCTGGCGCAGGCGCTGCTGGCCGTGCTGGATGCTCTGTTCGACGCGGGCGATGTCGCCACCAACCGAATAGAACCGCCCCTGCACCTGATTGAAACGTTCGGACAGCTCATGATGACCGTCACGCAGGCGCTCGATGCTGGCGTCGGCATTGCGTTGCTCGGCCACCAGCGCCTCGAAGGCGACCTCCTGATCGCCAATGATCTGCTCGCGCTGGCCGACCTGCTCGTTCAACGCTTGCCAGCGCAAGGCCGACAGCTGCGCCTTGAGCTGGCGCTCCTCGGCCTTGTACTCCTGGTACTTTTCCGCCGATTGCGCTTGGCGGTGCAAGCGTTCGAGCTGGCGCTCCAGTTCCTCGCGCAGGTCGCTCAGGCGCGCCAGGTTCTCGTGGGTTCGACGGATGCGGTTCTCGGTCTCGCGACGGCGCTCCTTGTACTTGGAGATGCCGGCAGCTTCCTCGATGAAGTTGCGCAGATCCTCCGGCTTGGCCTCGATCAGCTTGGAGATCATTCCTTGCTCGATGATCGAATAGCTGCGCGGGCCGAGGCCGGTGCCGAGAAAGATGTCGGTGATGTCGCGCCGCCGACATTTGGTGCCGTTGAGGAAGTAGGTGTTCTGTCCATCACGGGTAACGCGACGGCGGATGGAGATTTCGGCGAAGGCCGCGTACTCGCCGGTCAGGCTGCCGTCGGAGTTGTCGAAGATCAGCTCGATGCTGGCCTGCGTCACCGGCTTGCGGGTGTTGGAGCCGTTGAAGATGACGTCGGTCATCGACTCGCCACGCAGGTTCTTCGCCGAGCTTTCACCCATCACCCAGCGCACGGCGTCGATGATGTTGGACTTGCCGCAGCCGTTAGGCCCGACCACCGCCGACATGTTGCTGGGAAAGCTCACCGTGGTGGGGTCGACGAAGGATTTGAAGCCGGCGAGTTTGATGCTTTTCAGTCGCATGCGGCCTGTCCGTGGCGGTCAGCGTGAGAAGAAACGAGCAGGGTCGCCGCGAGCATCGGATGTCCTGGCATCGAATGGTGGGTGCAAGGCGGCGGAGTTTATCACGCGGCTTCGCGGCCACGGCACGGGTGATGCGCAGCCGTTCGCAACGCTGATGCCGCGTACGGGCGAGAGTCGCGCGCGACATCCGGGGCAGATTCAGCCGCCGGTCATGCTCATGAAGCGCACCACCTGGACCTGATCGTCGGTATTGAAGTGATGCTTCTCCGGCTTGAGCTGTAGGGCATCGACCAGCGCATTGCGCAGACGCTCGGCGTCGCCCGGATGGGCACGCATCAGGCTTTTGAGGTCCAGCGCCCCCTCATGCCCCAGACAGAGCACCAGCTTGCCCTCGGCGGTGACCCGCACGCGGTTGCAGCTACCGCAGAAGTTGTTGCTGTGCGGGGAGATGAAACCGACCTGAGTCTGCGTCCCGGCCACCTGCCAGTAACGCGACGGCCCGCCAGTGGCATGGCTGCTACGCACCAGCGGGTAGCGCGTTTCGATGCGTTGGCGCACTTCGTCGCTGGAGCAGAAGGTGACGTGCCTCTCGTGGCTGGATACGCTGCCCAGCGGCATCTCCTCGATGAAACTGATATCCAGCCCGCGGTCGATGGCGAACGTCACCAGATCGATGATTTCGTCGTCGTTGCGTCCCTTCAGAATCACGCTATTGAGCTTGATGCGCTTGAAGCCGGCCGCGCGTGCCGCCTCGATCCCGGCCAACACGCGCTCCAGGCGATCACGCCGGGTCAATTCGGCGAAACGCTCGCGCTTGAGCGAATCCAGGCTGATGTTCAAGCGTTTCACGCCCGCCTCGCGCAGCGTCGAGGCCAGCGCGTGCAACTGCGAGCCGTTGGTGGTGATGGCCAGGTCTTCCAACTCCTCGCGCGCACCGAGCCGCGCCAGCAGCGTCGGCAGTCCCTTTCGCACCAACGGCTCGCCGCCGGTCACGCGAATGCGCTTCACGCCCAGGCCGATGAAGGCATCGGCGACGGCGTACAGCTCTTCCAGGCTGAGGATTTCCTCGCGCGGCGCGAAGACCATGTCCTCGCTCATGCAGTAGGTGCAACGGAAATCGCAGCGATCAGTCACCGACAAGCGGAGGTACGTGATGCGCCGGCCGAACGGGTCGACCAACTGTGAATCGGACATGAGCGTCTCCAACTGCCTTGCTGTCCCCTTGTGCCCAGCCTATGCGCTCGGAGCGATTCAGGCAAAGTCTTAAGCCCACCGTTCGGCGCCGGGAGCGCCAGCAATCACCCGAACGGCATCGGCAGCGGGCTGTCACAGCTTCAGATTCGCTACCAGCGGGACGATGCGCATGCCTTTGCTGAAACTGCTGCACTTCACAGCCCTGCTCTGCTGGTGCGGGTCGCTGCTGTACCTGCCGGCGCTGATCAGCGCTGGAACGCGGTCGGGCGATCGGCTGTTCTACCGCGACCACGCGCACCTCACCCGCCTGGTTTTCACCCTGGTCAGCACCCCGGCGGCCCTGCTGGCGATCGGCTCCGGTACGGCTCTATTCCTGCACGATGGCACGCTCGCCGGCTGGCTGATCATGAAACTCACGGTAGTCACCGCAATGGCGCTCTGCCACGCGCTATGCGGCGTGCTGGTGCTGCGCGTCGAACGCGCGCCCGAGCGCAGCGTGACACGCCAGTGCCTGGCCATCGGCGTGCTGGTACCACTGCTGATCGTCCTTACGCTCTGGCTGGTGCTGGCCAAACCCTTCTGACCGAGAAATGACCGTCCGCATGACCGCTCAACCGGCGTCGCCCGAAACGATCCTAGCTATCGAGCTCGACGCCCACGGCATGCTCGTACACCAGCCTTCCGCCGAGAAACGCGGCCAGCGAAATGAGCACGGCCGTCAGCAGCGAGAGAAACAGCCCCCACAGCGCATCGCTGTCACCGCCATCGATGCCCTTGTAGCGCAGCAGCCAGTTCAGCGACGCCAGCGAGAGCATCATCACGGCAAGGATCGCGTGGCACCAGGCAGTGACCTTGCGGCGTATCTGCGCCACGCTGAGCAAATCGACCACCCCGGCGATACTCGCCAGCCAGCCGCCGATGGCGCCGACGCCGGCCAGCCAGAGGCCGGCACGCGACCAGAACGGATCGAGTGTCCACAGGTAGGCAAGATCGGCCGGTACCAGGCCGAGCAAGGCGGCTACCGGAAAGTGGATCATCATCGGATGCAACGGATGGCCGGCAATCGCGGCGTTGCTGCTGATGGACTCGCGGTCGATGGCCATTGGGCACTCCCAGGCGCAGAGGTGGGTGCCGCCCGCGAGATCGCGAAGCGTGGCGGCAGGCTCTTGCAATGGACCACGCTGGCGCTGGCAGTTCCTTGGCTCGCCGGCTGCGGCGGTGCGCAATCGGCGCTGGCGCCAGCCGGGCCGATGGCGCGCGACGTGGCGAACATCTGGTGGGCGATGTTCGGTTTCTCCGCGCTGGTGCTCGCGGTCGTCAGCGCGCTGTGGATACACGCCATGCTGCGCCAGCCGCGCGAAGTCGATGCCGAGCAGGCCGAGCGCATCAACCGGCGCTGGCTGGTCGGTGGCGGCCTGATATTACCGACCGTCAGTATCCTCGCCCTGCTCGCCTTTGGCGTGCCCGCCGGCCGCGGCATGCTGCCGTTACCCGTGCCCGGCAAGCAGCCGCTGCGCATCGAAATCACCGGTCACCAGTGGTGGTGGGAGGTGCGCTACCCGGACAGCGGTGTGGTGACGGCCAACCAGTTCATCCTGCCGGTCGACCGACCGCTGGACGTCGTGGTGACGAGTGCCGACGTGGTCCATTCGTTCTGGGTGCCGCGCCTGGGCGGCAAGCTGGACATGATTCCGGGCCGGACCAACACCCTGCGCCTCGCCGCCAGCGAAACCGGCGTGATGCGCGGGCAGTGCGCCGAATTCTGCGGCAGCCAGCACGCGCACATGATCCTGCATGTCGAGGTATTGGAAGCAGACGCCTTCGACCGCTGGCTGGCCGCACGCGGTTCGCTTGCACACAGCCCGGCGCCTGGCGCTGCCGGCCAGGTCTTCGACGAGCGCTGCGGCCAGTGCCACCGCGTCGCTGGCGTCAGCGACGGCCAGCGCGCGCCGGATCTTAGCGATCTGGCCAGCCGGCCCACGCTGGGCGCGGGCGTCATCGCCAACGATGCGCAAGGCCTGCGCCGTTGGCTGCGCGAGCACCAGAGCCTCAAGCACGGCAACGCGATGCCGAGCCATGACGATATTCCCGCCGAGACGCTCGGCCAGCTCGCCGACTGGCTGGAGACCCTTGCACCATGAGTACGCGATCCAACAGCGCCGCGCCCGCGACCGATCCCGACCAGCTGCATGACCAGTTCAATGAAGTCTGGGGCAACCCGCGCGGCTGGCGCGCGTTGACCATCGTCAACCACACCACCATCGGCCTGCGCTTCATGGTCACCGGCGGGTTTTTCTTCCTCGTTGGCGGGCTGCTGGCGATGCTGATCCGCACCCAGCTTGCCCTGCCCGGCTATCAACTGATGGAGCCGGACGTCTACAACCAGGTCTTCACCATGCACGGCACGGTGATGATGTTCCTCTTCGCGGTACCGATGATGGAGGGGCTGGCGGTCTACCTGATCCCGAAGATGCTTGGCGCGCGCGATCTGGTGTTTCCACGGCTCTCCGCGCTGGGCTACTTCTGCTATCTGTTCGGCGGGCTGATCCTGTTGTCGAGCATCTTTCTCGACGTCGCACCCAAGGCCGGCTGGTTCATGTATACGCCGCTGTCCAGTTCCGCCCACACGCCGGGCGTGAATTCGGATTTCTGGCTGCTGGGCATCACCTTCGTCGAGATTTCCGCGGTGAGCGCGGGCGTCGAGCTGGTGGTGTCGATCCTACGGACCCGCGCCAACGGCATGGCGCTGCACAAGATGCCGCTGTACGCCTGGTACATCCTGGTGATGGCCATGATGATCGTGGTCGGCTTCCCGCCGCTGATCCTCGGTTCGATCCTGCTGGAGCTGGAACGCGCCGCCGGCATGCCGTTCTTCGACGTCGCCCGCGGCGGCGACCCGGTGCTCTGGCAACACCTGTTCTGGCTGTTCGGCCACCCGGAGGTGTACATCATCTTCCTGCCCGGTGCCGGTATCGTCTCGACACTGATTCCGGTGTTCTGTCAGCGCCCGCTGGTGGGCTACCGCTGGGTGGTACTGGGCGTGCTGACCACCGGCTTCATCAGCTTCGGCCTGTGGGTTCACCACATGTTCACGGTCGGCATCCCGCAGCTGGCACAGGCGTTTTTTTCGGCGGCGAGCATGCTGGTGGCAATCCCGACCGGCGTGCAGATCTTCGCCTGGATCGCCACGCTCTGGCTGGGCCGCCCGGTCTATCGGGTGCCCATGCTCTGGCTGGTAGGCTTTCTGCTCGTCTTCGTCGCCGGTGGGCTGACTGGGGTCATGCTGGCGCTGGTGCCGTTCAACTGGCAGGTGCATGACACCCACTTCGTCGTCGCGCACATGCATTACGTACTGGTCGGCGGCATGTTCTTCCCGTTGATGGCCGGACTGTACTACTGGCTGCCGCACTTCTCCGGACGCATGCCATCGGAACGGCTAGGTCGCTGGGGCTTCTGGCTGTTCTTCATCGGCTTCAACGCGACCTTCCTGATCATGCACTGGACCGGCCTGATCGGCATGCCGCGGCGCGTCTACACCTACGACACAGGCCTGGGCTGGGACCTGCCCAATCTGGTGTCCTCGATCGGCAGCTTCATCATGGCCGCCGGGGTCGCTACCATCCTGCTGGACATCCTGTTGCACTTTCGCTTCGGCCTTCCGGCGCCGAAAAACCCCTGGCACGCCGATACCCTGGAGTGGGCGACCAGCCTGCCGCCCAGCGCCTACAACTTCGTCAGTCTGCCGGATGTGACGGATCGCCACCCTCTGTGGCGAGAACCGGACCTGCCGGACAGCATTGCCCGCGGCGAGCATGCGCTGACGGTAATCGACCACGGTCGGCGCGAAACCTGGGGCGTCGACCCGCTGACCGGCAGAATCCGCGAAATCATCCATCTGCCGGGCAATAGCTGGCTGCCCTTCATCGCCGCGGTGTTCCTTGCGGTGCTCTGCCTGAGCCTGCTGAACAAGGCCTACATCCTCTCCATCGTCGCCGCCGTGGCCACGCTGATCGTGCTGCTGCGCTGGTCGTGGGAAAACGGCGCGCATCCTGCCGCCGCACCGGATGCCCGCACCCAGCCTGGCGAGCCGCCGCTGCACTCGCGCACCTTCGACGGGCCGGGCCTGTGGGGCATGGGCGTCACGCTGCTGGCCGATGGCGCGCTGTACCTGTCGTTGCTGTTCGGTTGGTTCTACCTGTGGACCGTATCGCCGCAATGGCGCGTGCCGGACGATCAGCTGAACGGCGGGCCGATGCTGGTGAGCGCACTGCTGCTCAGCGCTGGCACCTTCTGGCTGCATCGCCTGATCAAACGTCTGCGCGCCGGCGATCATCGTGGCCTGCTAGGACAACTGGCGCTGCTCGCGCTGCTGGCCCTGGTGCAGTCGGCGCTGCTGCTTTGGCTGTTGCTCGACGCGGAACTGGCGCCAACCGAAACGGCCCACGATGCGGTGATCTTCGTCCTGCTCGCCTACAGCCTGTTCCATTGCGCGCTGGCGGCAGTCGCCACCGGCCTGCAGGCCTGGCGGGTGAGCTACGGCTATGTCGGCGAAGCCGCGCCGTACGAGCCGGTGGTGGTCGAACAGCTCTGGTACTACAACCTTGGCGTGCTCTGGGTCAGCTATGCGGCGATCGTACTGTTCCCGTCGACCTGGGGAGGCGTTTGATGAAACCTGCGCTCGGCTCGCCGTTCCACCCGCTGCAGATCATCGTCGGGCTGGTCGTCTGGAGCCTGTGGTTCGTGGCGATCTACGGCGGTCAGGCGATTGCCTGCCGAGTCAGCCCACCCGACCCCGCAGAGGGGGTGTGGAACTGGCTGAACGGCAGCCTCGGCCTGCTGACGTTGCTGACCCTTGTGCTGCTGCTTGGCCTGATGCGCTATTTCTGGCGGCTGTCTCGCCAGCGTCCGTCATTGAACGAGCGCGAGCTGTTCGTGACGAAACTGGCCGCTGGCGTGCACCTGATTGCCGCGCTGGCGACTGCGTTCGTCGGCGCACCGCTGCTGCAGCTGCCGCCGTGTCTGTGAGCGCGTGGGCGCTGGTACCGCTGCTGGGCCTGTCGACGCCGGCCCTGGCCCACGGCTTGTTCGACGCGCAGCTGAGCGAACGTGCCCCGCTGCTGTTGAGCGCGCTGCTCATTGGCAGTGCCTGGCTGCTCTACGCGCTCGGTGCGCGCCACGTGCCGCCCAGGCGCAGCGAAGCGTTCTGCCTTCACAGCGCCATGCTGGTGGCCGCGTTTGCCGTCTTCGGCCCCATCGACAACTGGGCGCAACGCAGCACCAGCTGGCACATGACCCAGCACATGCTGTTCATCGTGGTGATCGCGCCGTTGTGGGCGCTGGCGCGCCCGCTGCCGCAGTGGCGCGGCGTCACCGGCCGCTTCGCGCAACCGCTGTGGACGTCCATCCTGCGCGCCGGCCGCTACCCGACCCTGCTGGCGCTGCTGCATGGCGCGGTGATCTGGATCTGGCACACGCCGAAGCTCTATGTGCTGGCGCTGGACAACCTGTGGTGGCACGCCGTCGAGCACGCCTGTTTCCTGTTCAGCGGCTGGCTGTTCTGGTGGTCGGTGCTGCGCGCCAATCCGAAGCAGGTGCCGCAGGCGCTGATGGCCGTGGTGCTAACGCTGATGCACACCGGCCTGCTCGGCGCCCTGCTCACCTTCGGCACAGTCTCGTTCTACGGCACGGGACGTGCGGTGGAAGATCAGCAGCTGGCGGGGCTGCTCATGTGGGTGCCGGGCGGGTTGGTCTACTTGCTCGGTGGCGGCTGGATCGCCTGGCGCTGGCTCACCCGCATCTGGCGACGCCAGCCAGCGCATCGGCTCGATCAGTCGCCCTGACCACGCTCGTTCGACAGCACCGGCTCCTGCTGCAACTGCTCGATCTGCCAGCCACCACCGAGCGCGGCGATCAATTGCACGCTGGTCAGCAGACGGTCGCCCAGCAGCGTCAGATTGGTGCGCTCGTTGTTCAGCGCGGTGGTCTGCACGGTAACCACGCTGAGGTAATCGACGGTACCGGCGCGATACTGGTTCTCGATCAGCCGCAGCGATTCCTGCGCCGCCTCCAGCGCCTCGCGCTGCACCACGCTCTCGTCGCCGAGCACGCGCAGTTGCACCAGGTAGTCCTCGACCTCGCGGAAGCTGTCGAGCACAGTTTGCCGGTAGGTCGCCACGGTCTGATCGTAGGCCGCCTCGGCCCGCTCCAGTTCGGCACGCCGGCCGCCGAAATCCAGCAGCGTCAGCGCCAGCTGCGGGCCAAGCGACCAGAAGCGATTCGGCACCTCGAACAGCTGGTTGAAGCTGCTGTTGCGATAGCCACCGCTGGCCGACAGGGTCAGGTCCGGATACCAGGCCGCCTCGGCGATGCCGATCTCGGCATTGGCGGCCATTACCTCGCGCTCGGCCGCGGCGACATCCGGGCGCCGCTCCAGCAGTTGCGACGGTAACGCCAGCGGCACCTCGGGCAGCGATGGGATGTCATCGCGCACGGCGATGCTCAGCTCGGCCGGCGGCACACCGATCAACACCGCGATGGCATGTTCCAGCTGTGCCCGCTGCCACTTCAGATCGATGGCCTGCGCCTGCGTGCTCTTGAGCTGAGTCTGCGCCTGGGCGACGTCGGATTTGGGCACGATGCCGGCGCGGTACTGATTCTCCGTGAGGCGCAGCGAGCGCGCGTAGGCAGCAACCGTCTGATCGAGCAGACGCTGCTGCTCGTCCATCACCCGCAATTGCAGGTAGGTCTGCACAAGCTCGGCCTGCAAACTCAGACGGACCGCCGCGAGATCGGCCGCGCTGGCCTGCATGGTTGCGCGATTGGCTTCCAAACCGCGGCGCAGCCGGCCCCAGAGATCCAGCTCCCAGGAGGCGCTGAGCCCCGCCTCGTAGCTCTCGCTTACACCGGCACTGACATTGGACGAACTGCTGCCAGTGGTCTGCCGCGAGCGCGTCACTCCGGCATTACCGGACAGCGTGGGGAACAGCTGCGAGCGCGCGCTGCGCACAAGCGCGCGCGCCTGGCGATACTGCGCTTCGGCCACGGCGAGGTTCTGGTTGGACACGTTCAGTCGGCTCACCAGCGCATCCAGCTCGGCGTCGCCGTACAGCTTCCACCAGTCGCCGCGCTGCAGGGCGTCGGCCGGTGCCGCGCTCTTCCAGCCTTCGGCCTGCTTGAACGCGTGGGTAACCGGCAGCGGCGGGCGCTGGTAATCCGGGCCGAGGGTGCAGGCGCCAAGCGCAAGGGACATGACGATCATGGCCAATGGACGGAGGGTGCAGCTCGGACTCATAGCGGATTTTCCATGGCGGCATCGGTACGCACACCGCGCCAGTTATTGAAGCGATGACGCAGGCGGTCCAGGTACAGGTAGACCACCGGCGTGGTGTAGAGGGTCAGGATCTGACTGAGCACCAAGCCGCCGATGATGGTCAGACCTAGCGGCTGGCGCATCTCCGCGCCTTCCGAGCCCCCCAGCAGCAGCGGCAATGCGCCGAGAATCGCCGCCAGCGTGGTCATCAGGATCGGCCGGAAGCGCAGCAAGCAGGCCTTGTGAATCGACTCGGCCGGCGGCAGGCGGTCGTTGCGCTCGAACTGCAGCGCGAGGTCGATCATCAGGATGGCGTTCTTCTTCACCACGCCGATCAGCAGGAACAATCCGAGCAGCGAGATCAGGCTGAATTCGTCGCCGGTGACGATGATCGCCAGCAGCGCGCCGACCCCGGCCGACGGCAGCGTCGAGAGAATCGTCAGCGGATGGATATAGCTCTCGTAAAGCACGCCGAGCACGATGTACACCAGCAACAGCGCGCCGAGGATCATGAACGGCTGGCTTTCCTGAGCGGCCTTGAACACGTCGCCGGTGCCGCCCAGGCGACCCTGCACCGAACTCGGCAGACCGATCGCAGCGACCGCGCGCTCAATGGCCAGCGTGGCCTGATCCAGACTGACGCCCGGGGCGAGGTCGAAGTCGATGTTCTCCGCGGCGAACTGCCCCTCGTGCGTGACGCGATCTTCCTCCAGGCTGCGCTCGTAGCGGGCGAAGGCGGACAGCGGCACGCGGCGACCATCTTCGGTGACCACGTGGATCTGCTCCAGCACCTCCGGGTGCTGCGCGTAGCTCGGATCGATTTCCATCACCACGCGGTACTGGTTGAGCGTCTCGTAGATGGTGGAAATCTGCCGCTGACTGAAGGCGTTGTTGAGCAGCGTGGTCACCGTGCTCATGTCGACGCCCAGCCGCTTGGCGGCGTCGCGATCGACCTGCAGGCTGATCTGCTGCGCGCCCTCGCCTTCGTTGGCATCGATGCTGGTCAGCTCGGGCAGCGCCATGAGCGCCTGGGTGACCTTCGGCAGCCAGGTGCGCAGGTCGGCCAGATCGCCCGCCAGCAACGAATAGGCATACGCCGAACTGCTCTGCCGGCCGCCGCCGAACTGCAGGTCCTGGTCGGCCATGAGGAACAGCCGTCCACCCGGCACCTGCGGCTGATTCTTGCGGATGCGCTCGATCACCTGCTGCGCGGACAGCTCGCGTTCCTCCAATGGCTTGAGCCGCACGATCATGAACGCGTTGTTGATGCCGCCCTGCCCGCCGATGAAGCCGGCCACGCTCTCCACCGCCGGATCGGCGAGGATCGCCTTGCGGAATATCTCCATCTTCGGCTGCATGACCTGGAACGACAGACCGTCGTCGCCACGGATGAAGCCGGTCAGCTGGCCGGTGTCCTGCTGCGGCAGGAAGGTCTTGGGCACCTGCACGTAGAGCACCACGTTGAGTGCGATGGTCGCCAGCAGGCTCAACAGCGTGATGCGCCGATGCCGCAGCGCCCAGCTCAGCGAGCGGTCGTAGTAACCGAGCAGCCACTGGTGCGCGTCGTGACTCCAGCGATGCAGGCGGCTGTCGCGCTCGGCTTGGTAGGGTTTGAGCCAACGCGCACAGAGCATCGGCGTCAGCGTCAGCGACACCAGCAGCGAAACCAGAATCGCCGCCGCCAGCGTCAGCGAGAATTCGCGGAACAGCCGCTCGACGATGCCGCCCATGAACAGGATGGAGACGAACACCACCACCAGTGACAGGTTCATCGACAGCAACGTGAAACCGACCTCGCGGGTGCCGATGTAGGCCGCGCGCAGCGGCGGCACGCCATCGTCGATATGCCGGGCGATGTTCTCCAGCACCACGATGGCATCGTCCACCACCAGCCCCGCGGCGAGGATCAGCGCCATCAGCGACAGGGTGTTGAGCGAAAAGCCGAACAGGTACATCACGGCGAACGTGCCGACCAGCGAGACCGGCACCGCCAGCGCCGGAATCAGCGCGCTGCGCACATGGCCGAGAAACACGAACACCAGCACGATCACCAGCACCACGGCGATCAGCAGGGTGCGCTCGGCCTCATGCAGGGTGGCGCGGATCACCGGAGAGCGGTCCATCGCCACGTTCAGCTCGACACTGCCCGGCAGGATCGCCTGCAATGCCGGCAACTCGGCGCGGATGCCGGCGATGGTCTCGATGATGTTGGCGCCGGCCTGACGGTTGACGATCAGCAGCACCGCCTGTTCGTTGTTGAAGAACCCGCTGTTGTAACGATCCTCCACCGCATCCTCGACCTTGGCCACATCGCTCAGGCGCAGGGTCGCGCCATCCTGATAGCGCAGGATCAGCGGCATGTAGTCGGCGGCGGCGTGCAACTGGTCGTTGGCGCGCACCTGCCAGTGCCGCTCGGCGTCCTCGACCATGCCCTTGGGCCGGCGCACGTTGGCGTTGGCGATAGTGTTGCGCACGTCGTCCAGCGAGACGCCGTACTGCTCCAGCTGCTGCGGCTGCAGCTCGACGCGCACGGCCGGCAGCGAGCTGCCGCCGACCTGTACCTCGCCGACGCCGGGCACCTGCGAGAGCTTCTGCGCGAGGATGGTCGAGCCGATGTCGTACAGCTGGCCCTTGTCGAGCACCTCGGAGGTCAGCGACAGCACCATGATCGGCGCCTGCGAGGGGTTGATCTTGCGGTAGGTCGGCATGCTGCGCATGCCGCTGGGCAGCAGGTTGCGTGCAGCGTTGATCGCCGCCTGCACATCGCGGGCGGCGCCGTTGATGTCGCGCTCCAGATCGAACTGAATAATGATCCGCGTCGAGCCCTGGCTGCTGCGGCTGCTCATCTGGCTGACCCCGGCGATGCTGCCCAGAGAGCGCTCCAGCGGTGTCGCCACGCTGGAAGCCATGATCTCCGGGCTGGCGCCGGGCAGGCTGGCCTGCACGGTGATCACCGGGAAATCCATGTTCGGCAATGGCGAAACCGGCAGCAGGCCGAAACTGACCCCGCCCAGCAGCAGAATCGCCAGGCTGAGCAGCATGGTCGCCACCGGCCGCGCGATGAACGGCGCCGACAGATTCATCGCACGCTCCGTTGCGCCACGTTCGGCTGCAAACGGCCCCGGCTCACGCCTGCGCCTCGCTTGGCACCGCGCCGCGACGGCCGAAGCGCTGGCTCAGGCGGTCGAAGAACAGGTAGATCACCGGCGTGGTGAACAGCGTCAGCAGCTGACTGAGCAGCAGGCCGCCGACCAGCACCAGACCCAGCGGCTGGCGCAGCTCGGCGCCCGAGCCGGTGGCGAGCATCAATGGGATCGCGCCGAACAGCGCGGCCAGCGTGGTCATCAGGATCGGCCGGAAGCGCAGCAGCGCGGCGCGATAGATCGCCTGCTCCGGCGTCATGCCCTGGTGGCGTTCGGCCTCCAGCGCAAAGTCGATCATCATGATCGCATTCTTCTTGACGATGCCGATCAGCAGGATGATGCCGATGATCGCGATCAGCCCCAGGTCATTGCCCGTCAGCAGCAACGCCAGCAGCGCGCCCACCGCCGCCGACGGCAGCGTGGAAAGAATGGTGATCGGGTGGATGTAGCTCTCGTAGAGCACGCCGAGCACGATGTACATGGTCACCACTGCCGCCAGGATCAGCAGCAGCGTGCTCGACAGCGACGCGCGAAACGCCTCGGCCGCGCCCTGGAAGTGGCTCTGGATGCCAGCCGGCAGGCCGATGTCCTGCTTCACCGCTTCGATCACCTCCACCGCCTCGCCCAGAGAAACGCCCGGCGCGAGGTTGAACGACAACGTCACTGCCGGGAACTGGCCGATGTGATTGATCAGCAGCGGCGCCGAATGCTGCTCCAATCGCGCCAGGCTCGACAGCCGCACCGGCGTGCCGCCCTCGCTCTGCACGAACAGCTGCTCCAGCGCCTGCGGACCCAGGCGATTGCCGGCCTCGGCCTCGAGCACCACGCGGTACTGACTGGCCTGGGTGAAGATGGTGGAAATCTGCCGTTGGCCGAAGGCGTCGTACAGCGCATTGGTGATCGCCGAAACCTCGATGCCCAGGCGCGCGGCGGCGTCGCGGTCGATATCCAGGTAAATCTGCAGGCCGTCGCTCTGCAGGTCGCTGGCCACATCGGTGAGTTCCGCCCGTTCGCGCAACGCCTCGACCAGCCTGGGCGTCCACTCCTGCAGCAGCGCGCCATCTGGCGACTCCAGGCTGAACTGGAACTGCGTGCGGCTGACCCTATCCTCGATGGACAGGTCCTGCACCGGCTGCAGGTACAGCGCGATGCCCGGCAGCTTGGCCAGCTCCGGGTGCAGACGTTCGATCACCTCGCTGGCAGTGACGTCGCGTTCGGCGTGCGGCTTGAGGTTGATCAGCAGACGGCCGCTGTTGAGCGTGACGTTGTCGCCGTCCACCCCGATATAGGACGACAGGCTGGCGACCGCCGGATCAGCCAGGATCACCCGGCTCAGCGACTGCTGGCGCTCGCTCATGGCGCGGAAGGAGATCGACTGCGGTGCCTCGCTGATGCCCTGGATCACGCCGGTGTCCTGCACCGGGAAGAAGCCCTTGGGCACGGCGAGATAGAGCACCACCGTCAGGCCGAGGGTGGCCACCGCCACCAGCAGTGTCAGCGTCTGGTGACCGAGCACCCAGGTCAGCCAGCGCGAATAGCCGCCGATCAGCCGCTCGACCCAGTCCGGGCGCGCCGGATCATGGCTCACCGGCTTGAGCAGGCGCGCGCACATCATCGGCGTCAGCGTCAGCGACACCACCAGCGAGATCAGGATCGCCACCGCCAGGGTGATGGCGAACTCGCGGAACAGCCGGCCGACCACGTCCTGCATGAACAGCAGCGGAATCAGCACGGCGATCAGCGAGAAGGTCAGCGAAATCAAAGTGAAGCCGATCTGCTTGGCGCCCTTGAGCGCAGCATTCAGCGGCGTCTCGCCCTCCTCCAGATGCCGGGCGATGTTTTCCAGCATGACGATGGCGTCGTCGACCACGAAGCCGGTGGCGATGGTCAATGCCATCAGCGTCAGGTTATTCAGCGAGAAGCCGCACAGGTACATCACCGCGAAGGTACCAATCAGCGACAGCGGCACGGCGATCGAAGGGATGACGGTGGCCGAGAGCTTCTTGAGGAAGATGAAGGTCACCATCACCACCAGGATGGTGGCGAGGATCAACTCGTGCTGCACGTCGGTGACCGCAGCGCGGATGGTCTGGGTACGGTCAGTGAGAATGGTCACGTCGAGCCCAGCCGGCATGCTGGCGGTGACTTCCGGCAGCAGCGCCTGGATACGCTCGACCACGTCGATGACGTTGGCGCCGGGCTGACGCTGGATGTTCAGCAGCACCGCCCGGTTCTCGTTGGCCCAGGCCGCCAGCCGCTCGTTCTCGGCGCCGGCAATGATGTCGGCGACATCCTTGAGCCGCAGCGCGGCGCCGTTTTCATAGGTAAGGATCAGCTCGGCGTATTCCTCGGGCGTCTTCAGCTGGTCGTTGGCGTCGAGCATGGAGACCCGCGTCGGACCGTCGAAGTTACCCTTGGGCTGGTTGACGTTGGCGTTGCCGATCAGCTCGCGCACGTCGGCCAGTGACAGGCCATAGGCGGCCAGCGCCTCGGGATTGGTGCGGATGCGCACCGCCGGCCGCTGCCCGCCGGCGATGCTGACCATGCCGACGCCGCTGATCTGCGCCAGCTTCTGCGCCATGCGCGTGTCGACCAGATCGTGCAGCTGCGGCAGCGGCAGCGTCGCCGAGGTCACCGCGAGGGTGATCACCGGCGTATCGGCCGGATTGACCTTGTTGTACACCGGCGGCGCCGGCAGGTCGCTCGGCAGCAGGTTATCTGCCGCGTTGATCGCCGCCTGCACCTCTTGCTCGGCGACATCCAGCTCCACATCAAGCGAGAAGCGCAGGGTGATCACCGAGGCGCCGCCTGAGCTGCTCGAGGACATCTGCGTCAGCCCCGGCATCTGCCCGAACTGGCGCTCAAGCGGTGCAGTCACAGCGCTGGTCATCACCTCCGGACTGGCACCGGGATACAGCGTCAGCACGCGGATGGTCGGATAGTCGACCTGCGGCAGTGCCGCGACCGGCAAAAGCTTGTAGGCGATCAGACCGGCCAGCAGGATGGCGACCATCGTCAGGGTGGTCGCTACCGGCCGCAGGATGAACAGCCGCGAGATGTTCATTGCGCCGGACGCTCCCCGGCGCTCTCACCGCCCACCTTGGGTTGCTGCGCCGCCTCTTCGGCCATCGTCGCGCGATCGACGACTTCCACTTCGTTGCCGTCGCGCAGGCGATCGGTGCCTTCCATGACAATGCGCTCACCGGCCGTCAGGCCCTTGGCGATCACCGTGGTCTCGCCGTTGCTCGGGCCCACCTCGACGCTACGCAGCTGCACCTTGCTGTCCTCGCCAACGACGTAGGCGAAGTTGCCCCGCGAGCCGAACTGCAGCGCCGCCGAGGGAATCAGCGTGGCGTCCTCGAGGGTTTCCACCCGCAGGCGCACGTTGACGAACTGATTGGGGATGAGCATTTCGGTTTCGTTGTCGAACCGCGCCTTGAGCTTCAGCGTACCGGTGGTCACATCGATCTGGTTGTCGACGCTCTCCAGCACGCCCTCGCCCAACAGCAGTCGCTCACCACGATCCCACGCCTGCACCTTCAGCTCGGCGCCCTGACGAAAACGCGTCAGCACCGGCAGCAGATCGCCCTCCGGCAAGGTGAAGGTGACCGCCATCGGCTGGCTCTGGGTGATCACCACCAGCGGTGTGGTGTCGCTGGCCGAGACCAGATTGCCGATGTCCAGCTGGCGCAGGCCGAGGCGGCCGTCGATCGGTGCGCGGATCTGGGTGAATTCCAGGTTGAGCTTGGCTTCGTTGACCGCCGCCTGATTGGCCGCCAGCGTGCCTTGGTACTGGTTCACCAGCGCCTGCTGGGTATCGAGCGTCTGCTTGGCAATGCTGTCGTCGGCGTATAGCCCGCGGTAGCGCTCCAGATCGACCTGGGCGTTCTGCAGCAGCGCGCGATTCTGCTGCAGCGTGCCCTCGGCCTGCTGTAACGCGACCTTGTATGGCCGTGGATCTATCACCGCCAGCAGCTCACCGGCCTTGACCCGCTGGCCCTCCTCGAAGCGCACCTCGACCAGTTCGCCGGCGACGCGGCTGCGCACGTTCACCGTATTCAGCGGCGTCACCGTGCCGAGCGACTTGTAGAACACCTCGAACTCGCCTTGCTTCACCGCCGTCACGCGTACCGGCACCGGCCCGCTGAACGCGCCGAAGCCCGGTCGACCGCCTGGTTGCGGCGACTTCGCCGAAGGGCTCGGCCATAACCACCAGGCAAGCAAGGCGATGGCCAGCACGGCAAGACCGATGATCAGCCAGCGACGACGGGTAGCAGCAGGAGACGAATGCGCGACGGACATGAACTGGGTTCGCTCGGGAAGGAGCGTGAACCTTAAGCAGTCGCGCCCGCCTCGCAAAGGGGATTTACGGCATTTTTACGTATCGACGCTTGTCCACCCGCGCGCGAACGGCCGGAACCATGCCGCGCCGGCTCAGTCTATGTAGCGTTCGACCAGGGGCCAGCATGTCGCCAGCCCTGGCAGACGGAACTGTCCCAGGCACACCGCCCAACCGAACGGCGGCGCGCCGTATTACCGGAGTACCGCAGGCTGGCCTGCTACAGGATCAAGGAATGAATGCATCACTGGTCATCCTGGCATTGACCGTCGCCAGTTTTCTGCTCGGTTTCCTGCGCGATCTGTTCATCGCCCGCGCCTTCGGCCTGAGCTGGGAAGCCGACCTGATCTTCGTCGCGCTGATCCTGCCGCTTTTCTTCGAGAACTTCCTCGGTCTCGCCCTGCGCGACACCATGATTCCCTACCTGCAAAAGCTGCGCAGCCAGTCGGAGACGCTGTTCGAGTCGGTCAGTCGATGGCTGTACTGGCGCGTAATGCTGATGGGCGTGGCGGCCAGCGCCCTGGTGATCGTCGCCAGCTACTGGATTCTCACCCTGCTGGCACCGGGCTGGAGCGCTGAGCAGGTGGCGACCGGGCAGGTCGTGTTCTGCGTCGGCGCGCTGCTAATCGCCGTGCAGGCGACGCTGTACTGCCAGGGCGCACTGCTCAACATGGATAGCGTATTCATCCTGCCGATGACGCGCACCGTGCTGCTCAACGCGGGAGCGATCATCGGCATTCTGCTGTTCGAGCCGACCGGCATGGTGATTTTCATCGGCATGCTGCTGCCGCAGTTCGGCCTGATCGTCGCCCAGCACCGGCGCCTGGCCTATCTGCGCGGCGAACGGCACCCTGTGGCCGAAGGACACGGCAGCGCCTTCGGCCTGGCCTTCGCGCCGGTATTGCTGGCCGCCGGCGCGCAGCAGGCGTGCATCCTCGCCGAGCGGATGTTCGCCTCGTTCCTCGATGAGGGCAGCATCACCATGCTCTCGTTCGCCTTCCGCATTGTCACCATTCCGCTGACGCTGTACGCGATGTCAGTGCTCTCCGTGCTGTTCCCGCAATTCTCGGCGAGCTGGAACGATAACGACCACGGCGCCCACGCCGCGGTGATTCGCAAGGGGCTGCTAGCCACGCTGCTGTTCCTGGTGCCGGCGGCTGTGGTGCTCTGCTCGTTTCCGGACACCGTGGTCGCCGTGCTGCTCGAGCGCGGCCAGTTCGGCGCGGCGCAGACCAGCGCCACCGCCTCGCTGGTGATCATCTATGCGTTCGGCCTGCCGGCGATGGGGCTCGCCCTGCTCTGGGGGCGCGCCCTGCTCGCCCAGCACCAGACCCGGCTGTTCCTGGTGCTCACGCTGATCAGCTCGGCGCTGACCATCGGTCTCGACGCGGCGCTGTATCGCCCCTACGGCGCCGAAGGACTGGCCATCGCCTTCTCCAGCGGCGCGGCATTGCAGGCGCTGTTCATGGGCTTGTATGTCTAC
Organism: Pseudomonas sp. FIP_A4; assembly: GCF_036701605.1. Taxonomy (NCBI): domain Bacteria; kingdom Pseudomonadati; phylum Pseudomonadota; class Gammaproteobacteria; order Pseudomonadales; family Pseudomonadaceae; genus Pseudomonas; species Pseudomonas sp. FIP_A4. Next base: position 147,622 of record NZ_JAYDXP010000130.1, read on the forward strand.
CGCGCATCGCCCAAGGGTCTGGGTATTGCCGTGCTGCTGCGCTGGGCGGCCACCGCCGCGGCGCTGGCGGTGGCATTGCACTGGCTGCCAGAGCCACAGGGCTTTCTCGAGCTTTGCCTGTACATCGCGCTGGTGCTGGCCGGCTTCGCTCTCGGCGTGGTGCTGCTGGGCGAGCGCGACCTATTCCGCCGCAGCTACTGGTCGATGCGACGCGCCTGACGTGCGCTTCGGCTATTGCTGATCGACGCGCTGCAGCTGCTGCGCCTCGTATTTCGGATAGAGATGGGTGACGCTGCGGATCAGTTCGAAGCGCGTCAGGCTGATGCCGGCGAAGCGCTCGGGGATCGGACTGTCGATCACCTCGTTCATGTCTGCGCCGCTGGCCGCGGCGTCGCGCAGCAGACCGTCGAGCCAGCGGAGGTAATCGCGCATCTGCACGAGCGGCGCGTCGTCGCTGGCGACCGGCCCGTGACCGGGCACCAGCAGCTTCCACGGCTGGGCCTGCAACTCATCGAGATCGGCCAGCCAGATGTCCAGTCCCGGGCTGTTGGGCGTGGTCAGCGCGCGCTGGTAGAACAGGATGTCGCTGGCGAACAGCACGCCGCTGTTCTCATCGAGCACCGCCAGATCGGCGCCGGTATGCCCGCGCAGGGCGAGCAGGCGCAGCCTGTGGCCGCCGATTTCCAGTGTGCCGGGCTGTAGCGTTTCGTTCGGCAACACCACTTCGGTGCCGCGCATCCAGTCGCCAACCAGCCGGTACATGTTTTCCGCCATCGCATCGCCCTGCTCGCGCAGCAGCTCGGTGGTGCCGGCCAGCGCGGCGATGGGTACGTCGGCGAATGCCTGGTTGCCGAGCACATGGTCAGGATGGTGATGGGTGAGCAACACCTTGATCACCGGACGGTCGGTGACGCCCGCAATGGCCTCGCGCATGGCCTCGCCATAGCGTTTGGACGGCCCGCTGTCGATCACCACCACGCCCGTCTCGGTGACGATGAAGCCGGTGTTGACGATGTTGCCGCCGTTGCGCTGCTCGAAGTTGTCGGTCGAACCTTCGAGCAGCCAGACATTCTCGGCGATCTGCTTGGGCCGCAGGTCGTAGCGCAGCTCGGCCTGCGCCGGCAGCGCCAGGCAGCAGGCAAGGATCAGGGTGAAAAGGCGCATGACGTCTCCTTGGCTGGGTGAACGGACGCAGGCGCGGTAGCGCTACAGCGCCGCCTCGAACTCATTGCCGTTGTTGTCGCGCAGCCACAAGCGGGTTTCCTCCTGGCCCTGGACCTCCAGGCTCAGGCTGGGGTTCTCGCCGACTGCAGGAAACAATTCCAGCGTCGCCAATACCTCGCCATCGACGGTGCGCAGTTCGGCCTGGTTGACGAAGAATTCCGGAATGCCACCCACCAGGCCATTGTCCATCGGGTGCGAAACCTGCATGCGCAGTCGGCTGAATTCCCCGCGGGCAAAGCGTGCGCCGTGGACTTGGCCGAGACGGTCTTCCCACCCTGGCTGGGCCCGCACCACGCTGGGTGCCGTGCAGCCGCCACCGGCTGCATCGACCTTGGCGCCGCCGACATGCCAGACGCCGTCGCGTGTCAGCACTGCCGCGCGGATCGGCGTAGCCTGTTCGACGCGAATGCGGATGGCCACCAGCGACTCGACGCGCTCGCCGGGCGTGAAGGTAAAGATGCGCGGAATCGGATTGAGATCGGCCCAGGCCTCGATACGCACCACCTCGTCACCGAGGGCGCGTGCATCGATATGCACCGGCACCTGCCGGGCATCTTCGGCGAACGGCGGGACTTGTACCTGCACACGCTCGTCGAAGACGTAGGGCTCGCCGTTGAGCAGATTGCGGTGGTGGTGTTCCCACATCACCGATTGCAGCGGATCGGGTTCGCCAGCCAGCAGGTTGCCGGCCTGGGCGAACGTCAGAAGCAACAGCAGAACGCGCATGCTCATCTCGAACTCCTCGGGCGTTACCCGGCGGCCCGCTGAAGGATGGCGTCAGTTGCCGGCCGCCATCTCGTTCTCTAAATCCTGATAAAGCCCGGGCAGCTCGTAGCGCAGCCCATAGCCAGCATAGATCTTCGCCAACCGTCCCTCGGTGATCATTGGCTCCAGCACGCCTTCCAGCGCATAGGCCAGCTGGCGGTTGGACTCGTGCACCGCCATGCCCAGATCCCAGACCTGCTTGCCCATGTCAGGGTAGGCATTCTCCGCGAGCTTCAGATGGCTGTCGTTGGCCTGCTTGAGCAGCCAGTCGATCTCCCCACGCATGGCCATCGTCGCGTCCACCTCACCGGCCTGCATGGCGGCGAACGCGGCCTGCGGGCTGGGATAGTGGTGCAGCATCTTGCTCATGCGCCCGCCGAACACCGACGACAGGTAGAACGACGGCACGCTCTCGACCTCTACGCCCACCGGGTGGTACTGGAAGACCGCCACGGTCGGCACCTCCTTCAGACGGCGATCGTCGAAGGCGGACTGCCAGCGTTCGCGCTGATAAGGCCCGAACATCACCACCAGCTCATTGATCAGCTCGCCCAGCTCGTTGCGCTTGTAGGAGAACTCGCGGTCGTAGGGCACGCGCAGCATCACGTCGGCCAGCACGTTGGGGCGCAGGTAGTGCCCCTTCCAGATGAAGTTGCGCAAGTCATCGTCCAGCGTTTCGTCCGGCGCGACCCACAGCACCTCCAGCTTGAGGCCGAGGCCATCCGCCAGCTCGCGCGCCATCTCCACGTCCACGCCGCGTGGCTGGCCGTCGACGACGAAGCTGTACGGCGGGAAGTCCTGGTACATCGCCACCTTGAGCACACCCGAGGCGATGATGTCGTCGTAAGCGCGCACCCGCACCACGTCCGCCTGCGCCAACGCGCAGACGGCCGACAGGCACAGCGCGACGAGCCAGCGGCCGAGGCGCATCACCGCTTGGCCGCTTCGCTTTCGATATAGGTACGGATCGCCCACAGCGCTTCCTGGCTGAGGGTGTCGGCCATGCGCGGCATGTACACCGCACCGTCGCGCACCGCACCGTTGATCACACGTTCCTTGAACCACTCGTCGCCGTCGTAGCTGGCTTCCAGATCGCGCAGGTCGGGTGCGATACCGCCGGAGATTGCCTCCAGGCCGTGGCAACGGGCGCAGTTCTGGTTGTAGGCGGACGAACCGATCTGCACCGCCAGATCATGGTGTTCGCTCGGGGCGCGATAGGGGTTTTCTTCTGCCCACTCCTCGCCAAGGGATGGCAGGCCCTTGGTGTCCACCGCCTGCGGCGTCACATCACCATGCGCCAGGACCAGGCCGGACATACCCAGGACACCCGCCGCCAGCAGCGAGCGCAGAAAGTTCTTGTTGTTCATGACTACCACCTCTGTTCGGAACCTGTACAAGGCAGCCCCATCGGAGCGCATGGTGGCCATGTTGGCGGCGCGACCCGGCCGGCAGAATCCTGCTTTGGACGCCTGCATCTCCTCCCTTGGTACTAGGTTTTATCCCCGTCTTTTGCAGCGGGTCGTGGTGGCACCGCGGTAGCAAGGCGAAAACAGCGCACCGATGGGAAGTTTTCCCGGCATCGGCGGGCGTTTTTCCGTGTCGGCACGCGCGAGCGCGCTCCCACTATTCGTATCGCCAGGCTACCGGCAGACGGCGGCCTCGTCCGAATCGACCAAGGGAATCGCAACCATGACAACAAGATCGCACCCCGGCACAACCCGCCCGCTCGCCCTCGCCGTGCTGATCGGCAGCCTCGCGCTGGCCGGCGTTGCCCAGGCCAAGCCGGTCAGCTGGGAAGACATCGCCAACGACCATCTGTCCACTGAGAACGTGCTGCAGTACGGCCTGGGCACCCATGCACAGCGCTGGAGTCCGCTGGCCCAGGTCAACGACAAGAACGTGTTCAAGCTGACGCCGGCGTGGTCGTTCTCCTTCGGTGACGAGAAACAGCGCGGCCAGGAATCCCAGGCCATCGTCCACGACGGTGTGATTTACGTGACCGGCTCCTACTCGCGCGTGTTCGCCCTGGATGCGAAAACCGGCAAGCGCCTGTGGAGCTACGCCCACCGCCTGCCCGACGACATCCGCCCCTGCTGCGACGTGGTCAACCGCGGCGCGGCGATCTACGGCGACAAGATCTACTTCGGCACACTGGACGCCCGCGTCGTAGCGCTGAACAAGGACACCGGCAAGGTCGTCTGGAACAAAAAATTCGGCGATCACGGCGCCGGTTACACCATGACCGGTGCGCCGACGCTGGTGAAGGACGGCAAGACCGGCAAGGTGCTGCTGGTTCACGGCAGCTCGGGTGACGAGTTCGGCGTGGTCGGCAAGCTCTTCGCGCGCGACCCGGACACGGGTGAAGAAGTCTGGATGCGTCCCTTCGTCGAGGGCCACATGGGTCGCCTGAACGGCAAGGACAGCACGCCGACCGGCGACATCAAGGCACCCTCCTGGCCGGACGATGCCAACTCGCCGACCGGCAAGGTCGAAGCCTGGAGTCAGGGCGGCGGCGCACCGTGGCAGAGCGCGAGCTTCGATGCCGAGACCAATACCATCATCGTCGGCGCCGGCAACCCGGCGCCGTGGAACGGCTGGGCGCGCACCTCCAAGGACGGCAAGCCGCAGGACTACGACAGCCTCTACACCTCCGGCCAGGTCGGCGTCGATCCTTCCACCGGCGAAGTGAAGTGGTTCTACCAGCACACCCCGAACGACGCCTGGGACTTCTCCGGCAACAACGAACTGGTGCTGTTCGACTACAAGGACAAGAACGGCAAGACCGTGAAAGCCACCGCCCACGCCGACCGCAACGGCTTCTTCTACGTGGTCGATCGCAAGGACGGTAAGCTGCAGAACGCCTTCCCCTTCGTCGACAACATCACCTGGGCCAGCCACATCGATCTGAAAACCGGCCGCCCGGTGGAGAACGAAGGCCAGCGCCCGCCCAAACCCGAACCCGGCGAGCAGCACGGCAAGTCCGTAGAGGTTTCTCCGCCCTTCCTCGGCGGCAAGAACTGGAACCCGATGGCCTACAGCCAGGACACCGGCCTGTTCTACGTGCCGGCCAACCACTGGAAGGAGGACTACTGGACCGAAGAGGTCAGCTACAAGAAGGGCTCGGCCTATCTCGGCCAGGGGTTCCGCATCAAGCGCATGTACGACGACCACGTCGGCATCCTGCGCGCCATGAACCCCACCACCGGCAAGGTCGCCTGGGAACACAAGGAAAAACTGCCGCTGTGGGCCGGCGTGCTGGCCACCAAGGGCAACCTGGTGTTCACCGGCACCAGTGACGGCTACTTCAAGGCATTCGACGCGAAAACCGGCGACGAGCTGTGGAAGTTCCAGACCGGCAGCGGAATCATCTCGCCGCCGATCACCTGGGAGCAGGATGGCGAGCAGTACCTCGGCGTGACCGTCGGCTACGGCGGCGCCGTGCCGCTGTGGGGTGGCGACATGGCCGTGTTGACCAAGCCGGTCGCCCAGGGTGGTTCGTTCTGGGTGTTCAAACTGCCGGAGTGGGAGAAGAAGACCGCGCAGCGCTGAGTACCACGCCGTGCCCGCTACGGCCGGCACGGCGCTTCCCTGTAAGACGGTTCGCGGAGCGTTCCCATGGCATGTCTGGCCCCGAGTTGGCGCTCTCGCCGGCGCGCCACGCGAGCCTCCGCGCAACCGCCCCTCCCTACCGCTTCGCAGGAGAACCGTCATGAAGACCTCCCCGCTACTGCTTTTGCCTCTGGCCCTGCTCGCCGGTAACGCCGCGTTCGCCGCCAGCGACCAGCCCGCGGTCATCAATGGCTGCGTCATCCAGCCGGAAAGCCAGTGTCCGAACGCCGATCTGCGCGGCGCGGACCTGAGCAATCAGGATCTGCGCAAGATCAATCTCGCCGGCGCCAAGTTGGCCGGCGCCAACCTGCGCCACGCCAACCTGGACCTGGCCAATCTGGAGAAGGCCGATCTCAGCGGCGCCACGCTCAACCGCGCCAGCCTGCAGCAGGCCAATCTGCGCCTGGCCAACTTCACCGACGCCAAGCTGGTCGCCATTCAGGGCTGGGGCTTGTTCGCCCAGGCGGCACGATTCAATGGTGCCGACCTCACCGGTGCCTATCTCGAATTCGCCCGCCTGAGCGGCGCGAAGATGCAGCGCAGCACCCTGCGTGCCGCCGATCTGGAAATGACCTGGCTGAGCAAGGTCGACCTCGCCGGCGCCGACCTGACCGATGCCAACCTGCAGGAAGCCAAGCTCAACGATGCCAACCTGGCCGACGCCGTGCTCAGCGGCGCGCGACGGCATTACGCCACGTTTCAGGGAACCAATATGGAAGGCTGCAAGGATTGTCCGCACGACTGGGAAAAGTAGCCGGCGCCGGGTGGATTCGGCATCGACTTGCCCGCCGCGCTCGGCTAGCGTTGCCTGATCGCTCCCGCTGGCGAGCCCCGGAGCACCGACGATGCAGCAGCCCATCCGCATTCCCCACCCTGACGACGACACCCTGCCGGCCTTCGCCGCGCTGACGGCCGCACACATCGTCATGCCCGCCGATGCCGCAACGCTGGCCAGTGCCATCGGCGAACTGCGCGCCTGCCCCTGCGTCGGCTTCGATACCGAATCCCGGCCGACCTTCCGCGTCGGCGAAGTCTCCACCGGCCCGCACCTGATCCAGCTCGCCACGCCGACGCAGGCGTACCTGTTCCAGGTCGCCGTGCCGGGCTGCGTCGAGGCGGCGCGCACGATATTGCAGGCGCCCGACGTGCTGAAGATCGGCTTCGGTCTGAAAGCAGACCGCAGCCGGCTGCGCGGCAGGCTCGGCATCGATCTGGCGAACTGTCTCGACCTCGGCACCGTGCTGCGCTACCAGGACCGCAAGGGTCAGGTCGGCCTGCGCGGCGCGGTGGCCGGTGTGCTTGGCGCACGCATTCACAAGTCGCGCCGCGTGACGACCTCGAACTGGGCCAGCGCCGAGCTGAGCGAGGCTCAGCAGGTCTACGCAGCGAATGACGCCTATGCCGCGCTACAGGTATTCCTCGGCCTGCCCGTCGAGCGGCAACATCTGCTGCTGCAGCTGGCCAGCACGCCGCCCCAACCGCGTCGCGCCAAGCCCAGGCAGCCGCTGCATGTAGACGGTTCGCGATGATCCTCCTGACGGTTCGCTGGCAGCGCTGATCGACGAACGCGGCCAGAGCTGCGGCCGTTGCCGCTCAACCGAGACCACGCGCGGTCCGCTGCAGCAGTGACAGCGCACCGTACGCCAGCACGCCCAGCGCGGCCGACAGCCACAGTGCGCCGCTGCCGTAATCATCGATCAACAGCGCGAAGACGAACGGCGCGAAGGCCTGGGCGAAACGCGCCGGCACCATCAGCAGCCCCTGGCGCAGGCCATAACCGTGCGGGCCGAAGATCACCAGCGGCAAGGTGCCCTTGGCGATGGTCAGGATGCCGTTGCCACCGCCGTGCAACAGGGCAAACCCGGTGGTCGCCGGTGCGCCGAACAGCATCACGCCGAGCGCACCGATGGGATGCGCGATGGCCGCCAGGCGTGCCGAGAGCAGCGGATGGAATCGCTGCAGCAAAACGAATTCCAGACAGCGCGCACCGACCTGCGCCGGCCCGACCAGCGCCGCGACGGCGATGGCCGCCGCCGCCGACAGCCCGGTCTCCTGCAGCAGTCGCGGCAGGTGCGCCGCCATCGCCGTGCTGACGAACCAGGTGGCGGCGAAAACGAACGCCAGCAGCCCCATGGTCAGGCCGGCACCAGCCGGTTCCTGCACAGGTCTGTCGCCCGGCGGCGATGCGGGCTGGATACCCAGCGGAATCATCAGGCGGTTCAGCGGCAGACCGAGGACGATATGCGCCGCGGCCCAGACCAGGCAGGTGCCACGCCAGCCGAGCGCAGCCTCCAGCCAGCCGCTGATCGGCCAGCACACAGTACTGGCGAACCCGGCAAGCAAGGTGATCCCGGTGATCGCACCGCGCGCATCGCGGCCGTAGATGCCGGTGAGTGTGGAGAACGCCGACTCGTAAAGCCCCAGCGCCATGCCGATGCCGATCACCAGCCAGCCGAGCCAGAGCATCAGCGGCCCGTTCGCAAGGCCGAGGGTCGCCAGCCCTGCCGCGAAGACCAGACTGGAAAGCGCCAGCACATCACGCCCGCCGTGATGGTCGATGCGCTTGCCGCACAGCGGCCCGAGAACGGCCGTCACCACCAGCGCCAGGGAAAATGCGGCGAACACGGTGCCGGTGGCCAGGCCCAGCTCGCGCGCCATCGGCTCGGCGAGAATCGCTGGCAGGTAGTAGGTCGAGCCCCAGGCCAGCGTCTGCGCGCTGCCGAGTGCGAACACGACGCGCAGGCGCGACGAGCTGATCAACGCGTCTGGCCTGCCGCAGTCAGGTGTGACGACCTGGAACGGCGGATGACTGCACAAGCGTGGTTCATTGGGGCTCCGCTGGTCGCGCCGCACAGGATGGCGGCCAAGCACACCAGCATACGCAGTCTGCCGTGACTTTTTTGCGTCACGCCTGACACATCGCCCCGCAAAGCCGGCAAGCCGGACGCAAAAGACCCGTACGGTCTGCACGGGCCTTTATCCGTTCAGCTACAGCGCGTCCCATTGGTAGCGCACGCCCAGCCAGCCCGCGCGGGGTGCACCGGGGGCGATGAACTGCTCGTGGCGCCAGCCGTCCGGGTCGTCGGCGAAGGCGTTGCCGGCGCCGACGAAGGGGTTCTCCGCCAGCGCGCCGCTGGTGGCGTAACGCTTGTCGAACAGGTTGTCGACGCGTCCGAACAGCGTCCAGTCGCGGGCGAAACGGTAGTCGGCGGTGAGGTTGAGCACCGCGTAGCCCGGCAGCTTGCCGCTGCCCTCGAACTCGCCGCTCGCCTGGTGGCGGTTGTTCTCGTTGCCGCGCACGTACTGTCCGGAATAGGCCAGCAACGTGGTGCCCAGGCGCAGGCGCTCGTTCAGGTTCCAGTCCAGGCCGAGCTTGAGATTGTGCTTGGGCAAGCCCGGCAGGTGGTCGCCGCTGGCGATACGGATTTCGTCATCCGGGCAGCCACCCTCGCCTTCGGTGCTGTTGTTCTCGGCGAGGATGCATGCCGAGGAGCGGAACGTCGCCTGCAGGTAGGTGTAATCCGCGCGCCAGTCGAATGCACCGTAGCTGCCGTTCAGCCCCAGCTCGATACCCTGGCGCCGGGTGCGGCCGAAGTTGGTGAAATAGCCCTGGCTGCCACCGGTGCCGACGAACAGCAGGTCGTCGTGGTTCATGCTGCGAAACGCGGTGACGTTCCACTCCGCCCCGCCGGCCAGCTGTCCGCGCACGCCGAGTTCGAGGGTACGGGTGACCACCTGCTCGAGGAACGGGTCGGCGGCCATCGCGTTGGGCAGACTGCAGGGGTTCTGCGGATCGGCGCAGCCCAGCTCGATCGGCGTGGGCGCGCGATTGCCCTGCGAGAAGCCGCCATAGACGGTCAGCGCCGGTTGCAGCTGCCAGGCGAAACCCAGTGCCGGGTTGAGCTTGCGATAGGTGAAGTCGCCGTCGAGGTCATCGCCCATGCGATCGCTGTTGACCACGCGTGTGCGGTTGTAGCGCAGCGAGCCAGTCAGCTGCAGCGCCTCGGTCAGCGCCCAGGTGTCGGTTGCGTAAAGGCTGGAGGTGCGTGTACGACCGAGCAGGCTGTTGGCCTGTTCCTCGTCCTCGGTGGGCAGGATGCCGCGCTCGTCGGTCAGCTCGCCGCCCTGCTCGCTCTGGTGAAAGCTGGCGCGGGTGTTGTCATGCGACAGGCCGAAGGCGAACTGGTGATCGCCGGCATAACGCGTCCACTGCAAAGCCAGGCCGTAGGCGCGCTGCGCGGTGCGGGTACGGTTGAGCACGCCGCTTTGCGGGCCTTCGCCGATAAAGCCGGCGTCTTCCCACTCCTCGTACTCGTCCTCGTACTCGTCGTTGCCGTCACCGTTCAGCGTCGCGGTGCGGGTACGGCGCAGATAAACGGTGCCGGACAGCCGATCGGCATCGCTCAGCCAGTGACTGGCCGACAGCGCCATCAGATGGCTGCGGTTCTCGGTCTGGTCGGGATAGGTGAAGATCGCGTCGTGATCGCGGTCATGCATGCTCTCGGGCAGCAGGCCGTTGCCGATCAGGTCGTTGTCGGCGTGCGCGAGGGTCAGCGCGATGTCGGTGGTCGCGGTGGTCCAGGCGAACTTGCCGAACAGCTGGCCGACATCCGATGGCGAGTGATCGCGCCAGCCATCCTCCTCCATGCCCTCGGCCGCCATATACCAGGAAAATTCTTCATGCTGGCCGCCGTGCTGCACCGCGCCACCCTTGCGCCCGAACGAGCCGGCGTAAACCTCGGCGGAACCGCCGGGATGGGTGTCGCCGCGCTTGGTCTGCAACGCCAGCGCACCACCCAGGGTGTTCAGGCCGTACAACGGGTTGGAGCCGGGCACCAGCGCCATGTCGGCGATGGCGCTGCGGGGAATCAGGTCCCAGTGCACCACATCGCCGAAGGCCTCGTTGACCCGCACGCCGTCGAGGAATACCGACAGACCCTGGGCAGTGCCCAACAGCGGCGATGCGGTGAAGCCGCGGTAGTTGAGGTCGGCCTGGTACGGATTGCCCTGGGTCTCGTTCAGATTGACGCTCGGCAGCCCGCGCTGCAGCGCCTCGGCGAGCGACTGGCCGCCGAGCTTGCGCAGTTGCGCCTCGTCCAGCGTCTGGACGTTGGCCGGCAAGCGATCCTTGGACAGACCGATACCCGGCAACGGTGTGGTGGCGACGATTTCTTCGCTGGCCAGTTCGAGCGGTTCGGCGGCATGCGCCATACCTGGCAGCAGGCTGGCGATGGCGAGCGAAAGCAGCGTGCGCCGGGGCAGCGCGCGGCGGCAGACCTGATACGACATGGATATTCCTTGTTGTTGTGCGGCGAATCGAACGGATCACGGCTGCATGCTGGCAACCTGCCAGACCGATTATCGAAAGCCGCCGAGTCGCGCCGACAGGGAAGAATTCCCGGTTCGCCCGGGAAAATTTCCCGAACCGCCGGCACTTGGTCGTACGACCGATGGCGCGGTACGGATGAAGACCTGCGTGGCGACCGGGCACGCCGAAGCCGCCCGCCAGCGACGGCAGGCGGCTTCGCGAACAGGAACAGGCAGAGTCGTGGCGGGCTCAGGCCTCGCAGAGCATGCGTTCGCCGACGCGCAGCAGGCCCTGGTCGATGGCCAGGTGCACCAGCTCCGCCTGGGAGCTGACGTCCAGCTTGCTCTTGAGCAGAGCCATGTGATTGGAGACGGTCTTGCTGCTGATGCACAGCCGCTCGGCGATCTCACGGTTGCCGATGCCGCGGGCGAGCATGATGAAGATCTCCATCTCGCGCGGGGTCATCTCGGCCAGACGCCCCTGCATCGGTGAGGTGCTGGGACGCTGGCGCGCCAGTGCGGTGGCCAGCGGCTGCTCGATGAAGGGCTGACCGGCAAGCACCTTGCGCACCGCCTCGACCAGCACGTCCGGCGCGCAGCGTTTGGTCAGGTAGCCGGACGCCCCGGCATCCAGCGCCTGGCGTACCAGCGCCAGTTCGTCATGCATGCTGAAAATCAGCACCGGCAGCAGCGGCAAACGCTGACGCAGGCGCCGGCAGGTCTCCAGCCCGCTGATGCCAGGCAGCCCGAGGTCCAGCACGACGAGGCTGGGAATTTCCTCCTGCACCCGTTGCAGCGCCAGCTCGCCGCTCTCGGCCTCGGTCACCACCACCTCGGGCAGCAGCGCGGTAAGCAGGCTGGCGTAGCCCTGGCGCACCACCGCGTGATCGTCCACCAGCAGGATTTTCATGCTGTCGCTCCTTTGCACGGCAGGTTGAGATAAAGCGTCCAGCCCTGTCCCGGGCAGTGCCGCAAACGCAGGTTGGCGCCGAGGCAGCGAGCGCGCTCGCGCATTGAACGCAGACCGACTCCGGCACGCTGCGGCGGCTCGCCGTGGCCATCGTCACGCAACAGCACACGCAGCCCATGCGCGCCGCCGCGCAGGCGCAGACGTACGCAACGGGCCTGCGCATGACGCGCGACATTGGTCAGCGCCTCCTGCAGCAGCCGGTACAGGTGCAGCTTGTCCTCGGTGGTGAACGCGGGAATCGCTCCGCACAGCTGGAGCTGGCATTCGATGCCCTGCGCGCCCTGCCATTGCTCGACCAACTGGCCGACAGCTTCTTCCAGCGGCAGGTGTTCGAGCATCACCGGATAGAGATCGCGCACCAGCGTGCGAAATCCGTTCTGCAGATCGAGGCTGTGCCGTTCCAGATGCGCCGCGGTTTCACGCACCGCATCCGGTTGCTCGGCCTGGATGCGCAGCAGGCAGGCGCGGGCGCGAATGCCTGCAACGTACTGACCCAGATCATCGTGCATCACCTGCGCCAGACGGGTGCGTTCGCGCTCCTGCAGTTCCAGCAGCGTACCGGTAAGCCGCGCATTCGCCGCCTCGGCCTCCTCCAGTGCGCCGGCCATCTGGTTGAAGTGTCCGGCCAGCCGGCGTGCCTCCGGCAGCCGCCGCGCGACCAGCCGTGTGGCCAGCTGCCCGCGGGAAATCTGCCGCAGACCGCCGAGCAGGTCTTCCAGCACACCGAGTGCGTGGCCGACCGCCCAGCGTATGGTCAGCAGGCTGAGTGCCAGCGCCAGGCCGAACAGCGCGAGCAGCTGCAACAGCGAATCCCAGACTTCTTCCACCTCGTCGTCGGGATTGACCGCCAGGCGAATCTGCTCGCCGTTCGCCCGCTCGATGACACGCGCCGGCATCACCTGCGGGTACAGCCAGCGGCTCAGCCAGGGCCGATCGAATGGCTCGGCAGGCTGTTCATTGCCGGCCGATACCCGCTCGATGCGGATATGCCGCAGGCTTTGCTCCAGGCCGGCCGCCAGTGCTTGCGGCTCATCGCGCAGGCTGAGTGCCAGGTAGTCCACAACCTGCTGCGCGGCATCGAGTTCGCGCTGCACGTCATGCGCAGCCTGGCGCAGCAGCACGGCCGTGCAGACCAGCGCCACCGCGACGAAGAACAGCGTCACCAGCAGGTAGGTACGCCTGAGCGCACTCATGGCCGCGCCCTCACTTGATCACGAAGCGCCCTTCCATGCCCTTGTTCTGCAAGCCCTTGCAGTAGAACGGGTAGGTGCCGGGCTTGACCGGCAGGAAGAAGATTTCCGCCTCGCCGGCGTCCTCGAACTCCAGCTCGACCAGCGTGACCGCCTTGATCTCCACGCCGCCGGCCTCGACCTTGCGCAGGAAGATCGACTGGGCAAACTCCGGCGCCTGGAAGGCGCATTCCTTCTGCCCGTCGGCAATCACCTTGAGCTGATAGGCGACGCCGGTTTCCAGCTGGTACTCCTTCTGCGAGACGGCGTAATCGCTTTCTTCGGAGCCGAACTTGAGGTCCGGCAGCGCCTGGGTGCGGCGGGTGAGATCGCCGGCGGCCTGACTCTGGTCGAAGCCGAGCAGGCTGCCGATGAACAGCAGATTGAGCAGCATGGCTTTGCATGTGGGCATGGTGATGGCCTCTTTATTGTTTTGGATGCCCCATCCTAGGCGCCCGCGCGCCATCCACCCTCCTACCTTGGTACCGATCCGATACCGCCGCCCATCCCCGCCAGCGCCTGACGGAACGAAAAACACCGGAGTCCGCCGGTGCCCCGATCCGTTTTCGCCCGCCGCGCCGCGCAGCACCGCGCCTGCGCCGGTGCCCGCCAGAAGCCACGCCAAAAGCCGTATCGCGCGTACCGCTACCAACGCAGCAGTACCAAGGTAGCGATCAATTTCTCGGCCGGCGCGCCGCAACATTCGGCATCCGGGATGCCGTTTTGCCATCGGCGATCTTCGGCCGCCCTTCGGCGTTCAGGCACGCCCCCGCAGGTTCTTTTGCATTGCTCAGGAGTAGGAACCGTCATGACACTCAGATCCATACAACAGCGAATCGCTCTCATCGGCGGGCTATGCCTGCTCGCAACGGCGGGCATTCTCATCGGCTACAGCGTCTACCTCGCAAGCTCCACGCAGCAACTGGTGTCGAACCGCGTCAGCCAGCAAGCGCAGGATGAGGCGCTGCAAACCCTGCAACACCTCGGCGGCAAGTACGCAGGGGAAATCCGCGCGGAGTTCACCAAGGCGCTGGAAGCCGCCCGCGGCATGGCCACGACCTTCGCCGTCGCGAAGATGAGCGCGGCCGACAATGGCGGCCTCGAGATCGGCCGCGACCAGGTCAATGCCGTCCTGCTGAACGTGCTCAAGAGTTACCCGGACTTCAACGGCACCTACTCGTGCTGGGAGCCGGACGCCATCGACGGCCAGGACGCGCTGTTCGCCGGTACGCAGAACGGCAACAACGAGCAGACCGGGCGCTTCACGCCCTACTGGACGCGCGGCGCAGACGGCAAGATCGCCGTTCAGCCGCTGGTCGAATACGACACCATGGACAAGCACCCGAATGGCGTGCTGAAAGGCGGCTGGTACATCGGCCCGAAGGAAAACCGGCGCGAAAGCGTGCTCGGCCCGCTGCCCTACATCGTGCAGGGCAAGCAGGTGTGGCTGGCGACGCTTTCCGTACCCATCGTGGTCAACGGGCGCTTCATGGGCGTGGCGGGCACCGACTACAACCTCGATTTCGTGCAGAAGATCAGCCAGGAAGTCTCCGGCAAGCTGTTCGACGGCCAGGGCGAGGTGGCGATCATCAGCGATCAGGGGCTGGTCGTCGCGGAAAGCCGCCATCCCAACCTGATCGGCGAACACTTCAAGCAGGTGCTGCCCGATGACTGGCAAGCCGCGCTCGGCTCCATCCAGAAAGGCGAAGAGCTGGCACGGCTGGACGACAGCGGCATGGTGATCGTCTTCGCACCCATCGCGCTTGGCCGGACCGGCAAGCCGTGGTCGATGATGCTCAAGATCGACAAAGACATCGTGCTGGCAAAAGCCGCCGCCCTCGAAGCGGAAATGCAGACCCAGAGCAGCCGGAGCATGCTTCAACAGATCGGCGTCGGGGTGTTCATCTCGCTGCTCGCGGTCATCGCGCTGTGGATCTCCTCGCGCTCGGTGGCGCTGCCGATCCGCAAGGCGGCGCAGCTCGCTGGCGCGATACAGCGCGGCGACTTCTCGCAACGCCTCGCACACCGCTCGGCGGACGAAGTGGGTCAGCTTTCCGCCAGCCTCGACCGCATGGCCGAGAGCCTGCAGCAGCAGGTGCATGTCGCCGAGCGCATTTCCCAGGGCGATCTGACGGTCGACGTACGCCTGGCCTCGGACGGCGATCAGCTCGGCCTGGCACTGCGGCGGATGGTCGACAACCTCAACGAGCTGGTCTCCCAGGTGCAGCTCAGCTCGGCGCTGATCAACGACAAGGCCGGCGAGGTGACGCGCCTGAGCCATGACCTGTCCGGAGGCGCGACGGAGTCGGCCTCGGCGGTCACCGAGATCAGCGCCACCATCAACCAGATGGCTTCGCAGATCCGCCAGACTTCCGAGTACGCCGGCGAGGCCAATTCGCTATCGCGCGATTCCGAGCGATCAGCGCGTGGCGGCAACGAGCTCATGGCGACGCTCAAGGGTGCGATGCAGGAAATCAACCAGTCCGGTCAGGACATCACCAACATCATCCGCGCCATCGAGGAGATCGCTACCCAGACCAACCTGCTGGCCCTCAACGCGGCCATCGAAGCGGCGCGTGCTGGTGAGCACGGACGCGGCTTCGCGGTGGTGGCCGATGAAGTGCGCCAGCTTGCCGCCCGCAGCGCCGAAGCGGCGCAGCGCTCCACCCGTCTGATTCAGGAATCCAACGCGCGGACCGTCAAGGGCATGGAGCTCACCGACGAAACCGCCCAGGCGCTGGAAGCGATCGTCCAGGGCGCCGCGCAGGTCTCGCAGCTGGTCGACGAGATCGCCTCGGCCTCCAGCCAGCAGGCGTCCGGCATCGAACAGGTCAGCCTGGCCATCGAGCAGATCGATCAGGTCGTGCACCACAACAGCAGCAACTCCGAGCAGTCGACCCAGGCCGCGCAGGAGCTGACGCAACAGGCCGAGCAGATGATCGTGCAGGTCGGTCGTTTCACCGTCAGACGCACCCGCTGAGCACCCGAGCGGCACCCTCGCGGTGCCGCTTCGATCTGTCGCATTTCTACGACCTTGGTACACCACGACTGGTACTTTCTGCATATTCCCCCCTGCTGGAGCGCTTCCTATGCTGCCCGCAAGCCTCAGGAGTCGCCCCATGCATCCATTCGCGTTCCATGCCGCGGTCTGTCTGATCGCCCTCGCTTGCGCCGACGCGTTCGCCGCGCCGGCCACGCCCGAGCCGCTGGAGGTACGCATCGGCTATCTGGGCTATCGGCCCGATCCGGGGCCGCTGCTGTCCAACGTCATACCCGAGCCGGAAGACGCCGGCCTGCGCGGCGCCGAGCTGGCCATCGTCGACAGCAACAGCACCGGACGCTTCCTCAAGCATCACTACCGGCTCGATTCCGCCACCAGCGAAACACCCGAAGCGCTGCTCGAGCAGGCGGCGCGGCTGCACGCCGACGGCCTGCGCCTGTTCGTGGTCAACGCCCCGGTCGACACGCTGCGCCAGCTGTCCGCGGCGCTGCCCGACAGCCTGCTGTACAACGCCGGCAGTGCCGACGATGCGCTGCGCAGCCAGAGCTGCCTGAACAACGTGCTGCACACCCTGCCCAGTCGCAGCATGCTGGCCGATTCCCTCGGCCAGTTTCTCGCCGCGCGGCGCTGGAACCGCTGGCTGCTGATCAGCGGGCCTACGGCGGACGATCAGGCCTACGCCGACGCGCTGCGCCGTGCGGCCAAGCGTTTCGGCCACAAGATCGTCGCGGAGAAACCCTGGAGCTTCGAGAACGACCAGCGCCGCACGGCGCAGGCCGACATGCCGCTGTTCACCCAGACCACCGAGTACGACGTGGTCGTAGTGGCCGACGAACGCGGCGATTTCGGCGAGTACGTGCCCTATCACACCTGGTATCCGCGCCCGGTCGCCGGGACCCAGGGGCTGACGCCCACCGGCTGGCACAAGACCGTGGAAACCTATGGCGCCGCACAGCTGCAGAAGCGTTTCGAGGCGCACGCCGGGCGCTGGATGAACGACCGCGATTTCGCCGCCTGGATGGCGGTGCGCAGCCTCGCGGCCGCGGTGACCAAACTGCGTACCGCCGAGGTGACGACGATCCGTCAGCTGTCGCTGAGCGATGAGCTGCCGCTCGATGGCTTCAAGGGTCGCAAGCTGAGCTTCCGCTCGTGGAACGGCCAGCTGCGCCAACCGATCCCGCTGGTCCACCCGCGCGCGCTGGTCTCCACCTCGCCGCAGGACGGTTTTCTGCACCCCACCAGCGAGCTGGACACCCTGGGCTTCGACGCCCCCGAGAGCCGCTGCCGGCTGAACGAGGCCCAACCATGAAGCGCCTTCCCGTGGCCGCCCTGCTGGCATTGGCCGCCCTGCCCGGCACCTCGGCGCTCGCCGACGAACTGGGCTACGAGGCCTATGTCGACAGCCCCAAGCGCATCAAATGCCTGTACGGCTACGTCACCGCCAAGACCGGCAATTTCGAGGCGGCCAAGGCCATCTTCGAGGACTGCGTCGCGCGCTGGAACGACGTCTACTCGCTGATCTCGCTGGCGCAGATGTACGAGAGCGGCAACGGCGTGGAGCAGGACCTGAGCAAGTCCGCCGCGCTGCTCAAACAGGGCGCCGAACAACCCGACGACGCCAGCTACGTGAGCCTGGCGCGCTATCACTGGGGCGTCGCGCTGGCCGAAGGCCGCGGTGTGGAGGCCGACCGCGTCGCTGCGCGCGACTGGCTGCAACGCGCCGCCGCCGGCGGGCAGAGCGAAGCCGACGAATACCTGCTGCGCCTGGATGCCACCCGCGCGCCGGCCCGCTGACACGCCCACGCCTATAACAACAAAGGACTCCCTCATGCCCAGAACCCTGCTTGCCTCCGCCATCGCCTGCGCCCTGAGCTGCCTGGCCGGCTCCGCCCTGGCCGCCACCGCGTACGTTTCCAACGAGAAGGATGACAGCATCAGCGTCATCGACCTGGACAAGATGGAAACGGTCGAAACCCTCGAAGTCGGCATGCGTCCGCGCGGGCTGACCCTCTCGCACGACAACAAGCTGCTCTACATCTGCGCCAGCGATTCGGACACCGTGCAGGTGATGGACCTGGCCACGCGGCAGATCATCAAGCAGCTGCCGTCCGGTGCCGACCCGGAGCAGTTCGCCCTGCACCCCAACAACAAGTGGCTGTACATCTCCAACGAGGACGATGCACTGGTAACGGTGGTCGACGTCGAGAAGGAAGAGGTGCTGGCACAGATCGACGTCGGTGTCGAACCCGAGGGCATGGCGGTCAGCCCGGACGGCAAGTGGGCGGTCAACACCAGTGAAACCACCAACATGCTGCACTGGATCGATACCGCTACCAACCAGCTGGTGGACAACACCCTGGTCGACCAGCGCCCGCGGCACGTCGAGTTCACCAAGGACAGCAAGACCCTCTGGGCCTCGGCCGAAATCGGCGGCACGGTCAGCGTGGTCGACGTAGACAAGCGCGAAATCCTCAAGACCCTGACCTTCAAGATCAAGGGCGTCCACCCGGACAAGGTCCAGCCGGTGGGCATCAAGCTCACCTCCGACGGCAAATACGCCTTCGTCGCGCTCGGCCCGGCCAACCACATCGCCGTGGTCGATGCGAAAACCTACGAGGTGCTGGATTACCTGCTGGTCGGCCGGCGCGTCTGGCACATGGCGTTCAATCCCGATGAAAGCCTGCTGCTGACCACCAACGGCGTGAGCAGCGACGTGTCGGTCATCGATGTCGCCAAGCTCAAGGTGACCAAGTCGATCAAGGTCGGCCGCTATCCGTGGGGCGTGGTGGTCGCGCCATGAATGCGCTGGAAGTCGAGGGCGTCCGCTTCGCCTACGGGCCGCGGCAGGCGCTCGACGACGTTACCTTCGCCACCAGCGCGGGGCGCTTCACCGCCCTGCTCGGCCCCAACGGCGCCGGCAAGTCGACGCTGATCGCGCTGCTGACGCGGCTGTATGACCTGCAGCACGGCGCCATCCGCATCGCCGGCGCCAGCCTGCGCCAGCAACCGCGCGAGGCGCTGCGCCGGCTCGGTGTGGTGTTCCAGCAGAGCACGCTGGACCTCGATCTGACCGTGGAGCAGAACCTGCGCTACCACGCCGCGCTGCACGGCATGCCGCGCGTGCTGGCCAGCGAGCGCATCGAGCGCGAACTGGAGCGCCAGCAACTCGGCGACCGCCGCAAAAGCAAAGTGCGCGAGCTCAACGGTGGCCATCGCCGGCGCGTCGAGATTGCCCGCGCGCTGCTGCACAAGCCCAGCCTGCTGCTGCTCGACGAAGCCAGCGCCGGCCTCGATCCGGCCAGCCGCCAGGCGCTCAACCGACATGTACGCGAGCTGTGCCGCACAGAGGGCATGAGCGTGCTGTGGACCACACACCTGCTCGATGAAGTTCAGACGGACGACGACCTGCTCATTCTCAACCGCGGCCGGCTGGTCGCGCAGGGCCGGGCCGACACCCTCGCTCAGGATGATGCCAGCCTGGAACAGACCTTCGACCGCCTGACCCGTAATCCCGCAGCGGAGCCTTCGTCATGAGCCTGTACTGGGAATGCCTGCGCGGCATCGTGCTGCGCGAATGGCTGCGCTTCGTTCAGCAGCGTTCACGCTTCTTCAGCGCGCTGGTGCGACCGCTGCTGTGGCTGGTGGTGTTCGCCGCCGGTTTTCGCGCCGCACTGGGCATCGCCATCATCGAACCGTACGACACCTACATCACCTACGAGACCTACATCGTTCCCGGTCTGGCCTGCATGATCCTGCTGTTCAACGGCATGCAGGGCTCGCTGTCGATGGTCTACGACCGCGAGATGGGCAGCATGCGCGTGCTGCTCACCAGCCCGCTGCCGCGCGGTTTCCTGCTGGCGAGCAAGCTGTTGGCCACGGCGTTGATTTCGCTGCTGCAGGTCTACGCCTTCCTCGCCATCGCCTGGGTGTATGGCGTGCAGCCGCCGCCGCTCGGCCTGCTGACTGCCCTGCCCGCGCTGCTGCTGGTGGCGCTGCTGCTCAGCGCGCTGGGGCTCCTGCTGTCCAACGGCATCCGCCAGCTGGAGAACTTCGCCGGCGTGATGAATTTCGTCATCTTCCCGATGTTCTTCCTTTCCTCGGCGCTGTATCCGCTGTGGAAGATGCGCGAGGCCAGCGAGTGGCTGTACTGGGTCTGCGCGGTCAATCCGTTCACCCATGCGGTGGAGCTGGTGCGCTACGGGCTGTACCAGCGCCTCGAACCGACGGCGCTGGCCGTGTGCGTCGGCCTGACGGTGCTGTTCAGCCTGCTGGCGGTGGCCAGTTTCAATCCGCAGCATGCGGCGCTGCGGCGCTCGGCATAAGGCAACCGGTACTTTGGTACTGGTTGGCGCGTCCATCGTAGGATTTCAAAGACACCTCCTTTGCTCTGTAATCGACCCCACCGACGTACGGAGAACAAAGATAAATGCCCAGGTCGTTGCTGCCCCTGCTGTTCGTCGCCCTCACCGGGATCGGCCTGAGTCCGCTCGCCAGTGCGACCGAAGACCCGGCACTGTTCTCCGCCGATGGCTACCGCCAGACGCAATACCGCAGCCCCACCCCGGCGACCGCCGAAGGCGCGCAAACCGTGGATACCGCGACGCTCCAACGCCTGCTCGCCGAGCGCTCCGACATGCTGCTGGTGGATGTCTACCGCCGCCAATGGCTGGCCGGTCAGTTCATCGACAACGAGGCGCACGCCAACCTGCCGGGCAGTGTCTGGCTGGCCAACACCGGCGACGGCTCGCTCACACCGCAATGGGCGGACTACTTCAGCAAGAACCTGGCACGCATTACCGAGGGCGACCTGCAACGGCCGCTGGTGTTCTACTGCCGCTCCGACTGCTGGCTGGGCTGGAATGCCACCCGGCGCGCCCGTGCGCTGGGCTACACCGACCTGTACTGGTACCGTGACGGCATTGATGGCTGGGAGCAGGCTGGTCTGCCGCTGCACCCTGCGACCCCCGAGCCCGTGCAGAGCAGCCAGCACGCTGACTAAGCTCACCATAATCAAAACAAAGAGGTGACCGGCCTTGTACAAGATTCTGATTGCCGACGACCATCCGCTGTTTCGCGAGGCCATTCACAACGTCATCCGCGACGGTTTTCCGGACAGCGAAATCCTGGAAACCGCCGACCTCGACAGCGCCCTGGCGCTGACCCAGGAGCATGACGACCTCGATCTGGTGCTGCTCGACCTGAACATGCCCGGCATGCACGGGCTGAACGGCCTGATCAACCTGCGCAACGAGGCGCCAACCATCCCGGTGGTGATCGTCTCCGCCGAACAGGACAAGCAGA
Organism: Pseudomonas sp. FIP_A4; assembly: GCF_036701605.1. Lineage (NCBI taxonomy): Bacteria > Pseudomonadati > Pseudomonadota > Gammaproteobacteria > Pseudomonadales > Pseudomonadaceae > Pseudomonas > Pseudomonas sp. FIP_A4. The sequence continues at coordinate 169,028 of NZ_JAYDXP010000130.1, forward strand.
TCGTGCTGCAGGCCATCACCTATGGCGCGGTCGGCTTCATCACCAAATCCTCGCCGCGCGCGCAGATGACCGAAGCCATCGAGCAGATCCTCAACGGCAACGTCTACCTGCCTTCGGACATCATCCGCAGCCAAAAGGCCACCAGCCGCCATACCCATCACAGCGAACCGTCGATCCCGCCGGAGTTGCTGCAGGCCCTGACGCGCAAGCAGCTGCTGGTGCTGGAACGCATGACCAAGGGCGAGTCGAACAAGCAGATCGCCTACAACCTCGACATCGCCGAAACCACCGTGAAGGCGCATGTCTCGGCGATCCTGCGCAAGCTCAACGTGCACAACCGCGTACAGGCGATCCTCTCGGCCGGCGATATCGATTTCACCGCGTACCTGCGGCGCTGAACGGCGCCGTAGCGCGCAACGCCAGCCACGAGCCGGCGAGCAAACATGCGGCTTCCCGATGAACGAAGCCCGGCATGACGACGCGACGCTAAGCAGCCCCTCCGAACAGCGCCGGCAGCCGGCGCCGGCGCCATTCTCTCCCGAATCCCAACCCTCGCCCCCTAGGGGTCGCCCTGCTCAAACCGGCGGTTCGATACCTTGCAAGCGCATGCGGCGATACACCGTCGGCCGTGAAACACCCAGCTCCCGGGCGACCGCGCTGACGTTCCAGCGCTGGCGCCGCAGCAGGCTGCGCAGGTCGTCGTCCGCCTCCGGACCAGCGGTCGGCACAGCAACGCGCGTCACCGCGTGGGGCAAACATTCCTCAGGGAGGTCGTGCACGGTGATTTCGTTGCCCTCGCAGGTAGCCAGCGCGTACTGCAGCACGTTGCGCAGCTCGCGAATGTTGCCCGGCCAGGGATAGGCCAACAGCGCACTCATCGCATCGCCGCGCAGGTGCGGGGCATTGCTGCGCCCTTGGGCCAGCTCGGCGTAGACCCGTTCGATCAGGTAGCCCTTGTCGGCCCGCTCGCGCAGCGGCGGCAGTTTCAGCAATGCGCCGTTGAGGCGGTAGAACAGGTCTTCGCGGAATTCGCCGGCCTCGACCATCTGCCGCAGGTCGCGGTGGCTGGCGGCGATCACGCGGAGATCCACCTTGACCGACCGCTCGGCACCCAGCGGGGTGACCTCGCGCTCGGCCAGTACACGCAACAGGCGCGTCTGCAGATGCAACGGCATGTCGCCGATCTCGTCGAGGAACAGCGTGCCGCCGTCCGCCTGCTGGATCAGCCCGCGCATGCCCTTGCTCCGTGCGCCGGTGAAGGTTCCCGGCGCGTAGCCGAACAGCTCGCTTTCGATCAGCGACTCGGGCACCGCACCGCAGTTGATCGCCACGAACGGCGCCTGGCGGCGGCTGCCGCTCTCGTGCAGGGCGCGCGCCAGACGCTCCTTGCCGGTGCCGGTTTCGCCGTTGAGCAGCACGTTGAGCGGCTCGCTGCACAGTCGACGGGCGCGGGCGAGCATCTTGCGCATCGCCGGGTCGTCGTCGGCCAGGGCATCTAGCGCGCAGCGCGGCGCGCCCTGCGTGCGCTCGGCGGGCAGCGGTGCCGCGCGGCGCGGCTCCATCAGCGCGGCGAAGAACAGCCGGTTGTGCCGCTGGGTGCGGAAGGCGCGTACCTGGTCGTGACTGGCGTAGGGAATGCTCAAGATATCCGCCAGCTCGCAGTCGAAGAATTCGTCGATACGCGCCCGCGTCAGGCTGCCGAACGGTCCCGGCGTCATCAGTCCGTGCTCGGCGAGCAGGCCGCGGGCGGCGGTGTTGCCGGCCAGCAGCTCGCCGTCGTCGCCAAGCGCCAGCAGGTAGTGGCGGTTGATCAGCACGAACTCGCGCGAGGCATCGAAGCAGAGGATCGGCCGGTCGCGGTACAGGCGCAGGAAGTAGGCGTCTTCGATCATCCGCGCGTACTGCTTGACCAGTTGCAGGGCAAAAGTCTGCGAGTCTTTCGA